>JAKBJA010000156.1:0-3601 GCA_021836225.1 Pseudomonadota bacterium
CGCTCAACTCAAATGAATTACTTCATTAAAGTGTGAGCATTTATGCTAGTTGTCAGACCAGCCAAAACCAGTCCAACTACCGCAACAACACCCACACCTATCGGCTGTAAATTGTTAAAGATCAATCTCTTACTGACTTCGCTTTCGTTGCGTTGCCGTTTCGAGAGGTGCGCATTCTACGTAGTTCACATAAAACGTCAACACTTATTTCGAAATGGTTGCGGGGGCAGGATTTGAACCTACGACCTTCGGGTTATGAGCCCGACGAGCTGCCAGACTGCTCCACCCCGCGCCTGTCGCAATGAACCGCGTCAATCAAGAAGCGGAACTATAGCAAAGCGTTCCATACCGCGTCAACACTTACCCGGCATCTCAAACAGACCAGCGCGTCACGGAAGCAATATTTCCAATGTTTTCAGTCGACTGCAGAGATCAGGTGCGCGCGACGCAAGCGGCGCCCATCGCAGGCGGCGCGGAAAGCGCGGTGATTCTGCACACTTTTTGTGCAGACAGCGCGCCGGCAAACTCGCTACCATTCAGCGTCGCCATCGAATGAAAGCCCGCCGTGCGCATCACTGACTTCTCTCTTTCGCGCCTGCCACGCATCGAGTTCGGCTCGGGTGCGCTCGCCAGACTGCCGGCCATCGCCCGCAGCTATGGCACGCATGCCTTGCTGGTGACCGGCGCGGGCTCTTTGAAAGCGTCGCCCTTCTGGCCTGCCGTGACCAGCGGACTGAAGGCACAGGGCATGTCGTGGCTGCACCTCGCGATTCCGGGAGAGCCGTCGCCGCAGATGGTCGACGAGGCCGTTCGCGCCTTGCACGCCGAACCCGTTGACGTGGTGATCGGCATCGGCGGCGGCAGCGCGCTGGATGCCGCGAAGGCGATCGCCGGCCTGCTGAAGCCCGGCAATTCAGTGATGGATCACCTGGAAGGCGTGGGGCCCGAACTGCCCTACGCCGGCCCGGCGACGCCGTTCGTTGCGGTGCCGACCACCGCAGGCACCGGTTCGGAGGCGACCAAGAATGCGGTGTTGAGCGTGCAGGGGGCGGACGGCTTCAAGAAATCCTTCCGCGACGAGAAACTGGTGGCCGAAGTCGCGCTGGTCGATCCGGATCTGCTGGCCACCTGCCCACCCGCGGTGATTGCGGCCAACGGCATGGATGCGCTCACCCAGTTGCTGGAATCCTATGTGTCCAGCCGCGCCGCGCCGCTGACCGATTCGCTCGCCTGGGGCGGCATGAAGGCTGCGCGCGACGGCCTGCTGGCTTTATATGCGGACGCGGGCGACGCGGCGGCGCGCGAACGCATGGCGTATGCGGCGCTGGTATCGGGGATCACGCTGGCGCAGGTCGGGCTCGGTTCGGTGCACGGACTGGCCGCCCCGCTGGGAGCGTTCTTTCCGATTCCCCACGGCGTCGCGTGCGGCACGCTGGTGGCGACCGCCACGCGTATCAATATCGAAACGCTGCGCATGCGCGCACCGGCGCATCCCGCGCTGGAAAAATACGCGCAGGTGGGTCGCCTGCTCAGCCGCCTGGGGCAGCTGGACCAGGCGACCTCGCACACCGTCCTGATCGATACGCTGGACGCCTGGACGCGCGACCTCGGGTTGCCGACGCTGGCGCATTATGGCGTCACGCCGGCCGACATTCCGCGCATCGTCGCCCACAGCCGCGGTAGCAGCATGAAAACCAACCCGGTCGTGCTCGAAGACAGCGAAATCGCGGCCATCCTCTCGGCCCGCCTCTGAGGGCGGCTCGCTCAAGTTAGGCGGTACCCGTCCGCTATTTCTGCGACTCAACTTATCTGGAGCACCCCATGTCCGGCCTGCTGGTTTTTTTTATCGTGCTTGCCCTGATCGGCGTCTTCGTCATTTTCATCTTCAACCAGCTGGTGACGCTGAAGCACAACGTCGGCAAGTCCTGGTCCAATATCGATGTCCTGCTCAAGCAGCGGCACGACGAACTGCCCAAGCTGGTCGAGACCTGCAAGCAGTACATGCAGTTCGAGCAGGAGACGCTGGAGAAGGTGATGCAGGCACGCAGCCAGGTGGCGAGCGCACGCGCCTCGCACGACATCCCCGCCCTGGGGCAGGCCGAAGGCGCATTGCGGCTGGGGCTGGGCAATCTGTTTGCGGTCGCCGAGGCCTATCCCGAGCTGAAGACCAACGAGACCTTCCAGCACCTGCAGGCGCGCATCACCGGGCTGGAAAATGCCATCGCCGATCGCCGCGAGTTCTATAACGATTCGGTCAACGTCAACAACGTGCGCGTCGAGCAGTTTCCCGATACCGCCGTCGCACGTCTGTTCGGCTTCCGCCAGTTTCCGCTGCTGCGCTTTGCCGCCGAAGAGAAGAAAGACGTCGATCTGAAGCAGCTTTTCAATAGCTGATGTTTCCCGCACGCTGGGCGGCCGAATGGCGGCACGATTACGCCAATCTCGCGCTGGGCGGCGGCAACCTACTGATCCTGCTGCTCGGCTTCAAGCTGCAGTCGCGCATAGGCTGGCAGATCAGCTTTGTGCTGGTCGGGCTGTCCAGCTTCTGGGCGTGGTACGCCAACCTCAAGCGTTTCCGGACGGTGGCGGACACGCCGACCTCACGCATCTCCTCGGCGCCGCAGGGCTATGTCGAACTCGTCGGGCGCGGCCAGCAGCCGCCTGGCGACCGCCTGGTCAGCCCGATTAGCGGGCTGCCCTGCCTGTGGTACCGCTACCGCGTCGAACGCAAGAACGGCGACCGCTGGGAATACGTCGAATCCGGGATATCGCACGACACCTTCGGCATCACTGACGGCAGCGGCCATGTGCTGATCGATCCCGAGGGCGCAGAAATCATGACTTCGCACAAGCAGGTTTCAAGCGCAGGCGGCTACCGCAAGACCGAGTGGACCCTGATCGAGGGCGAAACAATCTACGTCATCGGTGAGCACGTCACCCTGGGCGGGCCCAACGCTGTGCTCGACAAGAAAGCGGACCTCGCCACGCTGCTAACTGAATGGAAGACCGACAAGACCACCCTGCTGGCACGCTTTGACGCCGACCGCGACGGCGAAGTCAGCCTTGATGAATGGGAGTGTGCGCGTCAGGCCGCGTCCGACGAGGTGGACCGCGCCCACCTCGACATCCGCCTGAAGGACGGTATCCACCTGATGCGCAAACCTGCGCATGGCCGCCCCTTCCTAATCGCCAACCGCGAGGTCACTGCACTGGTGCGGCATTTTCGTCTATGGAGTTGGGTGCATCTGATGCTGATCATCACCGCACTATCGGGGCTGACCTTCCTCGGTCGCGCGCTCTGAGCACCGCTTGCCCTACCGGATTTCGCGCCCTATAGTTTGAAGAGGAGGACGCGAAATGAAACACCTCATACCCGAAACACCCGCCGACTACGATCACACCCGCATCATCGAGCGGCCCGATGGCTGTTACTGGATCGATGCCGAAACCGGTGAGGAATATGGACCCTTTGCAAGTCTGCTGGAAGCCATACAGGACATGGAATACAACGCCGACAGTGACTACGAGCCCGGCGAAACGGTGGAAGAAGCTGAGGAAGAGATTGGAATTTCCGACTGGATCGACCCCGAAACCGGCGATC
>JAKBJA010000156.1:3863-7824 GCA_021836225.1 Pseudomonadota bacterium
CATGCCCCAGCGTGATCGCCGCCACCGCGCCGCTGAAGGGAAACCCCCACTGCAATACCCGGGCCGGCCAGCCGCCGGCGGATTCAAGCACGCCATCCACCCGCTGCACCACCCCGCCGCTGCTGCGTGAGATGAGCACGACCAGCATGCCCAGCAGCGTCACAGGCAACGGCCACAGATAAAGCAGCCAGCGCCACATCAGCGGTCGAAAGCATCCGCAAACCAGCGTGCCTCATGCAAGCCTGCGCGCACAAAATGCCCACGCGCCCGCTCCAGTTGCGCCGCGGCTCCTGCCGCATAGATGTCGAAGCGATGCAGGTCCGGGTAATCAACAACGATGCTTGCCAGCAGGGGATCCAGATCATCGGTTGGCGCGTGCGGCACGTAATTGAAATTGTCCAGCGCATCGGTCCAGGCGCGGCAGAGATTGTCCTGGTAGTGCCCGGCTGCGTCAGCCAGCCAGTGCAGGTCCATCGACTCGGCGATTTCCAGCGACATGGCGTGCTGGATCAGGCTCTTGATCGGCGCGAAGCCGGCGCCGAAAGCGAGGAAGATCACCGGCCGCGGCGAGTCCTCGTCCAGCACGAATTCACCGAACGGCCCTTCCACTTCCACTGTGTCATTGGGTTTCAGCGTGGTGAAAAGGGTTTCGGCAAAGGCATCACCGGGCCGGCGCGGAATCTGCACCTCGATATGGCGGTCCTCGCACGGGCAGCTGGCAATCGCATAGCGCCCGCTCGCCCCATTGATGCCAAGCTGGATGCTCTGTCCACCGAGGAAGCGCAAACGCTGACTGCGCGGCGCAAGAATGTGCAGCGCGGCCATCTGCGAATTGAACACTTCGATCGATTTCACCCTGGCAGTGAGATGCTGCACCGGAATATCGCGCGCCTCAGCCACATTGGCCTCGATCACCACATCATGCACCGGTGCGTACGCGCACAGCAGGATCATGCCGGCGTCCTTTTCCGCCTGCTTCAGCACATAGTCGTGCGCGTGGATTTTTTTCACCTCGCCCGACACCACGCGGGCCTTGCACTCACCGCAATTACCATTGCTGCAGCCGTAGTTGAGGGACACGCCGTTGCGCAGCGCCGCTTCCAGCAGGGTGTCGTTGCCTTCAACGAAGAACTCGTGGCCGCTGGGCTGGATGGTGACGTGGGCTGACATGATTTTAAGTATCCTTTCCTGCGCAAGGACCGCTTGCGCCAGCCCCGCGCCCGGGGGCGTTTCAGCCAAATTCCGCAGCAGAAATGCCCGCACCGTATGCAACGCATGGTAGGTTTCGACGCTGGCATTTTCCCCGAGTTCATCGATCTTTTCGTCCAACCAGGTCATTACATTGCCGTAGTGCAGCAGCAAGGCCTTGGCCGCCGCGTAATCGTCGCCCAGCTCATTCAGCCGTGCCACAAGGACATCCTTGTCCGGCAGCGCCCGCTCCAGCACCCGCTTGGCAAACGCCTTGTCCTTGATTTCGGTGACCCGGCGGAACTCCGCGTCGTCGTCCCATTTCACCTCGGGAAACGCACGCAGCAACTCGTCGAGTTCGACCATGCCGTCGAAGGTCGCCAGCGTGCCGTTGCGGATCATTTCCTGCAGCGTATGGCGTGGCTGTCCGACCAGCTTGGCCACGCGGGAGAGCGGGAGTAAATGGCTCATGCTGGCATGGTACTCCGGGCGCCTGACAGACAGAATCGGCAATTCATCAGATTCTGAATCCCTGATTCAACCAAGCCCACACTTCTGCCAATACAATCCCGCCATGCCTGCAATTACCACCCGCTCCTGCCCTGCCGACGCCCAAAACGCACTCGAACAGGCCGGCATTGCACCGATCTGGGCCCGGCTGTATGCCGCACGCGGCGTCAGCCATCCCGAGCAGGTGGCGCACCGCCTGCCGCAGTTACTGACACCCGCCGGCCTGCTGCACATCGAGCGCGCCGCCGCATTGCTGGCTGACGCCATTGCGGCAAACAAGCGCCTGCTCATCATCGCCGACTACGATGCAGACGGCGCCACCGCCTGCGCGGTCGGCGTGCGCGGTCTGCGCATGCACGGTGCGCAGGTCGATTTCATCGTTCCAAACCGGCTCGAACATGGCTACGGCCTCACCCCAGACATCGTCAAACTCGCCGCGGAACGACAGCCCGATCTGCTCGTCACCGTCGACAACGGCATCGCCGCGGTCGACGGCGTGGCGACGGCCAACGCACTCGGGATTCCAGTGCTGGTCACTGATCATCACCTACCCGGCGATGTGTTGCCGGACGCCGCCTGCATCGTCAACCCGAACCAGCCTGGCTGCGGCTTCGCGTCGAAGAACCTGGCAGGGGTTGGGGTGATGTTTTACGTGCTGCTGGCTCTGCGCGCCGAACTGCGCCAGCGCGGGGTTTATGCCGATCAGGCCGGGCCGGATTTACGAGCCCTGCTCGATCTGGTCGCGCTCGGTACCGTCGCTGACGTGGTCAGGCTCGACGCCAACAACCGCACGCTGGTTGCCCAGGGCTTGGCACGCATGCGCGCAGGCAAGGCCTGCGCCGGCATCAACGCGCTGTTCCGCGCCGCCGGACGTGACCCTACACGCGCGACCGTGTTCGACCTCGGCTTCATGCTCGGCCCGCGGCTCAATGCCGCCGGCCGCATCGACGACATGGCGCTCGGCATCGAATGCCTTCTAGCCGACGACCCCGCCACCGCGCAGCGGCTGGCGCAGCAGCTCGACACGCTCAACCGCGCCCGGCGCGACGTCGAAGGCGACATGCTGGACGAAGCGCTCGCCATCCTCGCCACGTTCAACCCCAGCGACAACCACAGCCTCACCGCCTACCAGCCCGGCTGGCATATCGGCGTCATTGGCATCCTCGCTTCAAGGCTGAAAGATAAGTTCCACCGCCCCACCATCGTGCTGGCACGAAGCGACAGCGGCGAACTCAAGGGTTCGGGGCGCTCCATCCCCGGCCTGCATTTGCGCGACGCGCTCGATCTGGTCGACAAACGCCATCCCGGCCTCATCCTCAAATTCGGTGGCCATGCGATGGCAGCCGGTCTTAGCCTCCCTGCCGGCAGCCATGATGAATTCAGCCAGGCGTTCGAGGCCGTAGTGCGAGAATTGATCGACCCCGCCGATCTCGAAGGCGTGATTGAAACCGATGGTGAGCTCGATGCCGCCGACCACCGCTACGAACTTGCGATCGAAATCGACCATGCAGTCTGGGGGCAAGGCTTCCCCTCTCCCCTGTTCACCGCCACCTTCGATGTCCTGACGCAGCGCGTCGTCGGCGAAAAACATCTGAAACTGAAGCTCGCGCGTGAGGGCGCTGCGTTTGAAGCCATGCGCTTCTTCCACCCCGACCCGCTGCCCGACCGCATCCGCGCCGTCTACGCCCTGATGCCCAACGAATTCAATGGCCAGCAAAGCCTGCAACTGAAACTACAGCACTGGGAACCCGCCAGCTGATTTTTCCTGCAGCCGGATCCTTGTTCGTCTAGGCAAATCCCTCCGGATTGCCCTGCTGCCAACGCCAGGCGTCGGCGCACATGCGCTGCAGATCGTATTCCGCGCGCCAGCCCAATTCCCGCTCGGCCCGCGCCGGATCGGCCCAGCATTGCGCCACATCGCCGGCACGGCGCGCCACGATCTGGTACGGCACTTTGCGCCCGCTGACCACCTCGAACACGCGCACCATGTCGAGCACGCTCACCCCGCGACCGGTGCCCAGATTCCAGGTCTGCACCCCGCCCAACTGCTGCAGTTTGTTCAATGCCGCCACATGCCCCCGCGCCAGGTCGACCACGTGGATGTAGTCGCGCACGCCAGTGCCGTCGGGCGTCGGGTAGTCGCCGCCGAACACGTTGAGATGCGGCCGGCGCCCCACCGCCACCTGCGCCACATACGGCATCAGGTTGTTGGGGATGCCGCGCGGGTCTTCGCCGATCAGCCCCGATTCGTGCGCGCCCACCG
>JAKBJA010000023.1 GCA_021836225.1 Pseudomonadota bacterium
GCTTCCTCTCGGCGCTGCTGATCGTCAACTTCGTTGCGGTTCCGCTGGTGGTACTCGGGCTGATCCAGTTCCTTCCTGCCCATCCGGCCCTTCACTTCGCCGTGCTGCTGGTATTGCTGGCGCCCTGTATCGATTACGTCGTCGTATTTACGCACCTGGGGCGGGGAGACGCGAAGCTCATCCTCGCGACAACGCCGATTTTGCTCATCGCGCAAATAGTGCTGCTGCCCGTTTATATCGGGCTGTTTCTCGGACCCGGGGCGGCGGATCTGGTGCAGGCAAGCCCCTTCCTGCACGCGTTCTTCTGGCTGATTGCCCTCCCCCTTGTGCTCGCCGGGGCAACCCTGTACTGGGTCGCCCGCCGCGCGTCGGGCAGGCGGGTCGAGGGGGCGATGGGATGGCTGCCGGTCCCGCTGATGGCGCTGGTGCTGGCGCTGGTATTCGCGGCCGTCGCGCCGCGCATCGGCGCCGCCTCGGCCGATGTTGCCCGGACGGTGCCGATTTATGCGGCATTCGCGATCGCCATGCCGCTCGTGGCCTATGCGGTGGGCAAACTTCTTCGACTCGATGTCGGCGCGGGGCGCGCCCTGGCCTTCAGCGCGGGCACCCGCAATTCCCTGGTGGTCTTGCCGCTGGCATTCGCCGTCCCCGGTGGCGGCGCCCTCATCCCGGCGGTGGTGGTGACGCAAACCCTGGTCGAACTCGTCAGCGAGCTCGTCTATGTGCGCTGGATACCGCGTTTGATTAAAACGACGGAGGAATAACCGCATGGCCGAAAAACTCAAACTGGACTTGTCCCTGGTCCTGCCGGAAATCCCCGACGAGCGCGACGCCTGCGTCGGGCGGCTGACCGATCTGCTGCAGGCCGAAGGGCTGGAAAAGGTCCACCTCATCCGCGAGGACGGCAGCGCCCGCCTCTGCCTGCATTACGATCCGCAGCGCTTCAGCGTGAGCCGGGTGCGCGAGCTGGCACAGGCGGCCGGGGCAAAAATCGGCAACCGCTATCGTCACGAGAGCCTGCGCATCGACGGCATGGACTGCGGCACCTGTGCCACCGTGATCGAGCATGCCCTGCAACGCACCGACGGAGTGCTGGAAGCCTCGGTAAGCTACGCCGCTGAGCGCCTGCGCCTGGAATTCGACAGCGAGAAAATCAAGCGACCGGCGATTGTTAAGCGCATCCGTGCGCTCGGTTATGCCGTGCTGGAGGAAGGCCGTGAGGCCGGATGGTTCGCCGAGCATCGCGAGCTTATTCTGAGCGGCGTTTCCGGCCTGCTGTTGCTGACAGGCTGGCTCGCTGGGCTCGCCGACGCGCCACGCGCACTCTCGCTCGGTCTGCTGCTGGGCGCCTACGCGGCGGGCGGTTTCTACACCCTGCGCGACGCCTGGCAGAGCTTGAAAAACCGCCGCTTCGACATCGACAGCCTGATGATCGTCGCTGCGGCGGGCGCTGCGGCGTTGGGCGCCTGGGAGGAAGGCGCGCTGCTGCTGTTCCTGTTCAGCCTGGGGCATGCGCTGGAGCACTTGGCCATGGATCGGGCGCGCAAGGCGATCGAGGCGCTGGCCGACCTCGCCCCCAAAACCGCGCTGGTGCAACGGGATGGCGCGGAGATCGAGGTGCGTGCGGAAGAATTGCTGCGCGGCGACCGGGTGGTGGTCAAGCCCGGCCAGCGCATCCCCGCCGACGGCCAGATCGCCTCTGGCGCCTCGGCGGTGGATCAGTCGCCCATCACCGGCGAATCCATGCCGGTGGACAAGCAACCGGGCGACAAGGTATTCGCCGGCACGGTCAACGGCGAGGGCGCACTGCTGGTCGAGGTTACCCGCCTCGCGCGGGAAAGCACGCTCTCGCGCATGGTGGAAATGGTGGCCGAGGCGCAGATGCAGAAGTCCCCCACCCAACGCTTCACCGACCGTTTCGAGCGGATCTTCGTGCCTGCGGTACTAATCGGCGCCGCACTACTCATCGTGCTGCCGCCGCTGTTCGGCTTTCCCTTCGCCGAATCCTTCTACCGTGCCATGGCGGTGCTGGTGGCGGCCTCCCCCTGCGCACTGGCCATCGCCACGCCTTCGGCGGTGCTGTCCGGCATCGCGCGCGCCGCGCGCGGCGGCGTGCTGATCAAGGGCGGCGCGCACCTGGAAAATCTCGGCGTGCTCACGGCCATCGCCTTCGACAAGACCGGCACCCTGACCGTCGGCAAGCCGAAGGTGACCGACGTCGTCGCCGTCAGCGGCGACGAGGCCCGCCTGCTAATCGTGGCCGCCGCCGTGGAAAGCCGCAGCGCGCATCCGCTGGCGCAGGCGGTAGTGGCGGAGGCGAAGCAGCGTGGTTTAAGTTGGGGTGAAGCCGGTGAGGTTGAAGCCGTGACCGGGAAAGGATTGCGCGCCGAGTTCGATGGAAAAAAAGTTGCCATCGGCAACGCCAAGTTATTTGACGGCGAAACCATTCCCGACGCGATTCAGCAGCACGCAGAGCGCCTGCAGACGGAAGGCAAAACCATCATGCTGATTCAGGCGGACGGGCAGTTCCTCGGCGTCGTGGCCCTGGCCGACACCCCGCGCGAGGGGGTCAAGCAGGTGCTGGAACGCCTGCACCGCACCGGCATCCGCAAGACCATCATGCTCACCGGCGACAACGAACGCGTGGGCCGGGCCATCGCCGACGCGGTGGGCCTCGACGAAGTGAAGGCGGGCCTGTTGCCGGAAGACAAGGTCAAAGCCATGGAGGAACTCGGGCAACGCTACGGCCAAGTCGCGATGGTTGGCGACGGCGTCAACGACGCCCCGGCCATGGCGCGCGCCACAGTCGGCATCGCCATGGGCGGTGCCGGTACCGACGTGGCCTTGGAAGCCGCCGACGTGGCGCTGATGGCCGACGATCTCTCCAAGCTGCCGTTCGCCGTGGCCTTGAGCCGCGCATCACGACGCATCATTCAGCAGAACCTGTGGGTTTCGCTTGGCGTGGTGACTTTGCTGATCCCCGCCACTTTGCTTGGCTGGGCAGGGATCGGCGTGGCGGTGCTGATCCACGAAGGATCGACCGTGGTTGTAGTGGTGAACGCCTTGCGTTTGCTGGCCTATCGTGGATGAAATGAGCAATGCACGTTCGGCCATCTGGCCAGCCCTGGGCGCTGCCGCGCTGTTCGGCGCCAGCACGCCGCTGGTCAAGCTGCTGGTGGGCGAATTGCCGTTCCTGCTGCTGGCCGGGCTGCTTTATACGGGCAGTGGACTGGGGCTGGCTGTGATCCGCCTGCTGCGGGATCGCGGCTGGAAACCGAGCGGGCTCGCGCCGGGCGAATGGCGCTGGCTCGGCGGCGCCATCGTCTTCGGCGGTGTGCTGGGGCCGACCCTGCTGGTGCTCGGGCTCAGCCATACCGATGCGGGTGCCGCCTCCCTCATGCTCAACCTGGAAGCGGTCTTCACGGCCGTGCTGGCCTGGGTGATCTTCAAGGAAAACGCCGACAGCCGCATCGTGCTCGGCATGCTGCTCATCGTCGCGGGCGGCGCGGTGCTCGCCTGGCCCGCCGCCGGCAGCGCGTCCCCGAACGGGATCGGTCCCCTGGCCATCGCCGCCGCCTGCGTGTGCTGGGCCATCGACAACAACCTGACGCGCCGGGTTTCCGGCTCGGATGCCCTGTTTATCGCCGGGGCAAAGGGGTGGACGGCAGGCGTCGTCAACACCAGCCTCGCCTTGTTATTGGGCGCATCCTTGCCCGCCTGGTCCACCGCGGGCGCAGCCATGGCCGTGGGCCTGCTGGGCTATGGCCTGAGCCTGGTTCTCTTTGTGCAGGCGCTGCGGAATTTGGGCACGGCCCGCACCGGCGCTTATTTCTCCACGGCACCCTTCATCGGTGCCGCCATCGCCATCCTGCTGTTGGGCGAACCGACGCCTGCGCCGTTCTGGGTCGCCGCCTGCCTGATGGGGATTGGGGTCTGGCTGCATCTGACCGAGCGTCACGAGCATGTACACACGCATGAGCCGCTCGAACACACCCATCCGCACGTTCACGACGCGCATCACCAGCACGAGCACGATTTCGACTGGGATGGCACCGAGCCGCACAGCCATCAGCACAGGCATGCGGCCATAACCCACAAACATCCCCATTTTCCGGACACCCATCACCGCCATGGGCATTGAGCCCGAACCATTGCCAGCGCATTGCATTGGAATATTCCGACCCACAACAGCGCCTGTTGACCTCGTATAACAGCGACTCAAACGAACGTCACGACTACGAGCCAGCCCGCAGCAATGACAGTAGTGAGAAAGTTTCGATCTGGTGCACGCCAAAGTGCGGCGAACAGGAAAAGATTGTAGGGCATCGGTGCCAAGTGCAAGGCAACAGCAAACCCAGCATGAGCACCTTGGATGATTGCGGCCAAGGCCAGGATGGTTGCAATAAGATTGACCAAAGTGCCGACACCAAGCATGTCTCGCCAGAGCAGCACTGCCAAGGGGACCCGGCCATACCACCGGCGCGAAAAGTACTGGCCAAGCATCTAGTATTCCTGCTCTGGCTCGCTCAGAGTTCGGGAGATGCAGACCCGTTCGACGCGACGATTGGATATTTCCAGGACATCGAAGCGGAAATCGCCAGCGATCTTCGGACCAGCGTCGCCTTTAGCCGAGGAACGGTCATCCGTCGCTGCCACTCTGGCAGCCTGCTATTGGCCGCGGCCATTCGAGCCTGCGCACCTGTCAGGCGCGCGAGTCCGTGAACGAATCAATCGTGCGGATCAGGCAGCGACGACTTCGACCATCGACAGGTCAAGCCAGACGCGGCCCGCTTCGACCTTGATGGGAAATTCGCGCGCACAGCCGTGATCCGGCGCCACCGCGCAGCCGGAGTCGAGCTCGATGTTCCAGTTGTGCATCGGACAGGTCACCTTCCTGCCGTGCACGATACCCTGCGACAGCGGTCCCCCCTTGTGCGGGCAGCGGTCCTCCAGCGCGAGCACTTCATCGTCGGCGGTGCGGAACACGGCGATATCGAGCGTGCCGTGGCGCACCACGCGGGCGCCGAGTTTGGGGATGTCGTTCACATCCAGGATGTCGGTCCATTGGTTCATGTCGGCTCCTTACGCGGCGATGGTTTCGAATTCATGTTTGAGCTTGCCTTCCTTGGCGCGCTCGACCCACGGGTCGCGCTCGACCGACAGCGCGAACAGCAGGCGCTCGTACAGCGCGCGCCGGCCTTCGTTGTCGTCGAGGATTTTCTTCTTCACGTAGTCGAGGCCGACGCGCTCGAGGTAGTGCACGGTGCGGTCGAGGTACCGTGCCTCTTCGCGGTACAGCTGCAGGAAGGCGCCGGAGTATTCGAGCACCTCGTCGGGCGTCTTCACCTTGACCAGGAACTGCGCGACCTCGGTCTTGATGCCGCCGTTGCCGCCGACATAGATCTCCCAGCCGGAATCGACGCCGATGATGCCGACGTCCTTGATCGCGACTTCGGCGCAGTTGCGCGGGCAGCCCGACACGGCGAGCTTGACCTTGTGCGGCGCCCACATCTTGAAGAACACCTTCTCGAGGTCGATGCCCATCTGGGTCGAATCCTGGGTGCCGAAGCGGCACCATTCGGAACCGACGCAGGTCTTCACCGTGCGCAGCGCCTTGCCGTAGGCGTGGCCCGAAGGCATGTCGAGGTCGGCCCACACCTTGGGCAGGTCTTCCTTTTTCACGCCGAGCAGATCGATGCGCTGGCCGCCGGTGACCTTGACCGAGGGAATGGCGTATTTCTCGGCGACATCGGCGATGCGGCGCAATTCAGACGGCGTGGTCTGCCCGCCCCACATGCGCGGGATCACCGAGTAGGTGCCGTCGCGCTGGATGTTGGCGTGGGCGCGCTCGTTGATGAAGCGCGACTGCGGGTCGTCCTCGGCTTCGCCCGGCCAGGTGGAGATCAGGTAGTAGTTGAGCGCCGGACGGCAGCTGGCGCAGCCGTTTGGCGTGCGCCATTCCATGAAGTCCATCACCTGCGGGATCGTCAGCAGCTTGTTCTGGCGGATCGCGTCGCGCACCGCTTCGTGGGTGTGGTCGGTACAGCCGCACATCGATTTCGTCTTCGGCGCAGCCGAATAGTCGCCGCCCGCGGTCACCGCCAGGATCTGCTCGACGAGACCCGTACAGGAGCCGCACGAGGAGGATGCCTTGGTGTGCTTGCGCACATCCTCCAGCGTGAACAGGCCCTTCTCGCGGATCGCCTTGACGATGTCGCCCTTGCACACGCCGTTGCAGCCGCACACCTCCATGTCGTCGGTCATGGTCGCGGCCTTGTTGATGCCCTGGTGGCCGAGGTTGCCGCAGTGATCCTGGCCGAACATCAGGTGGTCGCGCAGCTCGGACACGTCCTTGCCGTCGCGCAGCAGCGAGAAATACCAGGCGCCGTCGACGGTGTCTCCGTACATCACGCCGCCGACCAGCTTGTTATCCTTGAGGACGAGCTTCTTGTAGACGCCGCCGATCGGGTCGGAATAGAGGATGGCCTCGGTGCCCTCGCCGCCGATGAAGTCGCCGGCGGAAAAGAGGTCGATGCCGGTGACCTTGAGCTTGGTCGAGGTGACCGAGCCCTGGTAGCGGCCGATGCCGTAATGCGCCAGGTGATTGGCGCACACCTTGGCCTGCTCGAACAGCGGCGCGACCAGGCCGTAGGCGGTGCCGCGATGCGCGGCGCACTCGCCGATGGAGTAGATGCGCGGGTCGAAGGTCTGCATCGTGTCGTTGACCACGATGCCGCGGTTGCAGTGCAGGCCGGCCGATTCGGCGAGCTCGGTATTGGGGCGGATGCCGACGGCCATCACGACCAGATCGGCCGGCGCGCTGTCGCCGTCCTTGAATTTGATCGCGGCCACTCTTCCGGACTCGCCCTTGACGAGTTCGGCGGTCTGCTTCTGCAGCAGGAACTTCATGCCTTTCGCTTCCAGGCTCCTCTGCAGCAGGCGCGCGGCGGGTTCGTCGAGCTGGCGCTCCATCAGCCACGGCCCGATGTGCACCACGGTCACGTCCATGCCGCGCTTCATCAGGCCGTTGGCGGCCTCCAGCCCCAACAGGCCGCCGCCGATGACGACCGCGTGGCGATACTGGCTGGCGGCACGGATCATCGCGTCGACGTCGGCAATGTCGCGGAAGCTGATGACGCCATCCAAATCGGCGCCCGGCACCGGCAGGATGAAAGGATTGGAGCCGGTGGCGAGCAGCAGGCGGTCGTAGCCGGCGCGGGTGCCGTCGTCGGCTTCGACCGCGCGTGCCTTGCGATCGATCTTCACCACCTTCTTGCCCAGGTGCAGGGTGATGTTGTTGTCCTGATACCAGTCGAGCGGGTTCAGCACGATGTCGTCGACCGTCTGCTCGCCTGCCAGCACCGGGGAGAGCAGGATGCGGTTGTAGTTGGGGTGCGGCTCAGCGCCGAACACCGTGATGTCGTACAGATCGGGCGCCAGCTTCAGCAGTTCTTCCAGCGTGCGCACCCCGGCCATGCCGTTGCCGACCATCACGAGCTTCATCTTGGGACCCTGTCCCATGGGCGTACTCATATCCATTTCACCACTCCAAACGAAAGACCAAAAGTGATGACCGAGATACGCCGTTGCATTCGGTCTGCTTCAAGCAACATCTAGCAATCGCTATGCCACCTGATCAGTACAGTGCCACTGCCTTGTTTTTACAGGCGTTCACGTCAGCTCATCCGAATGCTGCTCGCGCCTTGCGCACCATCACGGTGCCGGATCGCACAGCGTGCACCGAAACCTACGCTGCCGCCCTGCCAAACCCGTTGATCGCGGTGATGGCACGCGCCTGGTTGAGGTCATCGGTATAGCCCGCGGCATACAGGCAGACCGCGAGCTGATTGCGAATCGGCAGGGGCAGCGGCAGCTGTTCGCGCATTACCTCGTTTATCCACGCGCCGGTTGCACGCGCATCCGTCCCTGACAGATTCGCCTGTACGGACACTGTCGATTGCGCCTCGTACACCGGCTGGCTTTGGCCGTCCTGCACCAGCACCATTTCCGGACGCTGCAGCGGATCGGCAAACGCCTCGCCTTCGCAGCCTTGCAGCAGCAAGGCATGCCCGCCCAAGGCCTCCAGAACCTCACGCGTCGGATGAATGTCCCTGTCCGACGCAACCGGGGTGACCCGCAGCGAGCGATCGCCCAGCACATCGGCCAGCGCCGCCAGCCGGGTCACCCAGCCGTCGATTCCCAGCCGCGCCCGCAAGGCCAGCAATGAAGCCAGGCCGGGGCTCAGCAACGCCACGGGCGCAAACGCGATGCCATCCTCCCGCAACTGCGCATTGACCTGTGCCACCGAGCTGCACGGCATGATGCCGAGCTCGCGCAACACGTAGGCCGCAGCCGTGCCGCCGCCGCCTTCGAGCACGCCATGGATCATCACCGGGATGCCGAAGCTTTTCAGCAACAATGCCAGCAGCGGGGTGAGATGCGGATGCTCGCGCACGCCGTGATAGGTTGGCAGCACCACCGTGCGGAAAGGGCCGGACGGCGCGGCAAACCCGGGCAACCGATCGGCCAGCGCCGCGTGCAGGCCAAGCCAGGCATCCACGCCTGGGTCGTGCTGGTTGAACGCGACCAGGAAGGCCGCCGTTTCCAGTTCCGGCACGCCGCCGTCGAGCAGCGCTGCGCCCAGCGCGCGTGCATCGACAAAGCCGAGGCCTTCGCCGGATTCGATCTGGCGGATGAGCGTTGCGTAGCTCATTTCTGTTTGTCCGCGAAGTGCGTGAAACAGCACGAAGGCAGGCCCGACAGCCGGCACAGTTCGACTTCGCCCCGGGCGCGGTCATTGCCAATGCAGGACAAAGTCCGATGAATGTGCCGCAGCAAGCGGCCCATCGAATTCCTCTTCGCGACTTTTCGGCGATGAAAAAAAGAGGCAACCATCATGCCGCCACCCGATTCCCGGCGATCAGCCGCTTCAGTTCGGGCACGCACGAACCGCATTCGGTGCCGCATTTCAGCGTGGCCTGCAGCGTGGCCAGATCGGCGCCCGCTGCAATCGCCGCAATGATGTCGGGCTCGGCCACGTTCAGGCAGTTGCACACCACGCGCCCGCGCCCTGTCCCGCCAGCGGGCGGGCGCGCCACCGGCGCCACCAGCCAGGCACGCAGCGAGGCCGCGTCCAGGCCCTCGACGATGACGTCGCGCAACCAGTCGAAGGCGGCAGTCTCGCCGGTGAGCCGCGCCGCGATCACCTTGCCGCCGTCGACCCGCACGCGCTTGGAAATGCCGCGCGGACTGTCCTGGTAATGCATCACCATGAGCGGGTCATCCAGCCCCAGCACAGCGTCGAGTTCGGCCAGCAGGGTCTCCGGCAGCGGCTGCGTGTGCGCCAGGCGCAGCATCAGCACATCCTGGTCGCGCCCGGCCAGGCCGGCAGCGGCATAGTCGCAGGCGCGCAGCAGCGGCTGCACGGCGTCGAGCAGCTTGGCGCCGTCGCCCACCGCCAGCGCAACCATGCGCCACGGCAGCTCAGCCTTCGCCACCTGAACCGCGGCATGCTTGAGCTCAGGCTGCTTCGACACCGCATCGAACACCGGCAGGGTGAGCGCATTGATGCCGCGCCCGCCCATGAAGCGCGCGCCCCAGTGCATCGGCAAAAAACACTGACCGGGGCGCAGGCTGTCGCTGGCCTCGGCCACCACGACCACCTCGCCGCGGCGGCTTTTCACGCGCACCAGGTCGCCTTCCTTCAGCCGCCGCAACTCCAGGTCGCGCTGCGCCATCGACAGAACCGGCGTGTCGGCGTGTGCGAACAGGCGCGCCACGCGTCCGGTACGGCTCATTGCATGCCACTGGTCGCGCAGGCGGCCGGTGTTGAGATGCAGCGGATAGCGCGCGTCGATGGCTTCCGCCACCGGGCGGTAGGGGGCGGCGTGGAAGCGCGCGCGTCCGCTGTCGGTCGGATAGACGCCGTCGGCATACAGGCGCGCCCTGCCCGCCATCGCACCCTCGGGGAAGGGCCATTGCTGCGGGCCGGCATCGAGCAGCGCGTAGGAGAGGCCGGTGATGTCGAGGTCGCGTCCGCGCGTGGTTTCGCGATGTTCGTTGAACACGGACTCGGCACCGTCGTAGGGGAACATCCGCGCGCCTTTTCCCGGCATCAGCCGCCGCGCAAACTCCGTCACGATGGCCCAGTCGGCGTGCGCCTCGCCCGGCGGCGGCACGGCGGCGTGGACGCGCGCGATGCGGCGCTCGGAATTGGTCATCGTGCCGTCCTGCTCACCCCAGCTGGCAGCAGGCAGCAGCACATCCGCGTAGGCTGCAGTTTCGGTGTCGGCAAAGGCCTCCTGCAGCACCACGCATTCGGCCGCCTGCAGCGCTTCGTGGACAAGATTCTGGTCGGGCAGCGACTGCGCAGGATTGGTGCAGGCGATCCAGATCGCCTTGATTTCGCCGCGCTTCACCGCCTCGAACATTTCCACCGCGGTCCTGCCCGGCGTCGCCGGCACGGCGTCCACGCCCCACAGCCGTGCGACTTCGGCACGATGCTCGGGGTTGGTGAGGTCGCGGTGCGCCGACAGCAGGTTCGCCAGTCCGCCCACTTCGCGCCCGCCCATCGCGTTGGGCTGGCCGGTGAGCGAGAGCGGTGCGGCGCCCGGCTTGCCGATCTGCCCTGTGGCGAGATGCAGGTTGATCAGCGCGGCGTTCTTGTCGACGCCGCAACTCGACTGATTCAGGCCCTGGCAATACAAGGACAGGCTCGGCCCGGCGGCAAACCAGCGGGCCGCCTGCACGATGTCGGCCGCCGCCACGCCGCAGATCGGGGCGACTTTCTCCGGCGTGTAATCGCGCACCAGGTCGCGCAGCGCTTCCCAGCCTTCGGTGTGCGCGGCGATGGCGTCGCGGTCGATCAGCTCTTCCCACAGCATCACGTTCAACATGGCGTGGAACAACGCCACATCGGTGCCGGGCAGGAGGGCGAGATGCAGGTCGGCTTCGGCCGCGGTGTCGGTGCGGCGCGGATCGACCACGACCAGCTTGAGAGCGGGATTGCGCTTGCGCGCATCCTCGATGCGGCGGAACAGGATCGGGTGCGCGTACGCCGTGTTCGACCCCGCGATGAAGATCGTGCCAGCGTGGTCGATGTCGTCGTAACACCCCGGCGGCGAATCGGCCCCGAGCGTCGCCTTGTAGCCCGCCACCGCGGACGACATGCACAGCCGTGAATTGGTGTCGACGTTGTTGGTGCCGATCAGCCCCTTGGCCAGCTTGTTGAAGACGTAATAGGCCTCGGTGGTGAGCTGGCCGGAGATGTAGAAGGCCACCGCATCGGGGCCGTGGTCGCGGATGACGGAACTGAATTTTTCGGCGGTGTGGTCGAGCGCCACGTCCCAGCTCACGCGCTGGCGCGGCAAGCCCTTGTCCGCCCGCATCTCGGGAAACAACGCGCGTCCAGACGCCTGTGCCGACAGATGCAGGGTCGCGCCCTTGGTGCACAGCTTGCCACGGTTGGCCGGATGCGCAGGATCGCCGCGCACGCCGGTGATCTTCCCGGCGTCGGCCTCGATCAGCACCCCGCAGCCGGTGCCGCAATAACAACAGACAGATGAAACGACAGACATGATGGCTCCTCGCCCAGGATGTCAGCAGAGTTTGTGCCAAGGCGGTACAGCGCTTTGATTTCAATGGGTTGGCGAGATTCTGGCTGGCGCAATGTACGCGATGCGCTCAACTGCAGTGCATGGACGGGATAGCGTGGCGCAAATTGGTGCGTTATTTGATGGCCCGCTTTCCGGCGAGTTAGCTAGCCCGGTGCCCTTTTTGCTTTGGATAGCGTGCGGGTGAATGCTTTGCAAACAGTTTTAGCGCGTCTTGCCCGGTTGAATTTGGCTTCAGCTTTCGCAGGACTGCTTCTGCCCTGCTGGCGTCCAGGCGAAGCCTGCGAAAGGTAGACTTCCTTGCAAGCTTGGTCGCACGCTGGGCATGATCGAGAAAGTCCTTCGGCAACGGGGCGTTGAGGTCCCCTAGAACGTCCGCAATGCCCTTGAACAAAACCCCAACCGATTTCCTCATCTGAGGATCCAGCATCGTGAGGTAAGTCACGTGCGGGGTGTTTCGGGCGGCGAGATTCCACCAGCCTTGCAGTCCTTCGTACCGGTGAAAGTAGCTGTCCCGGAAGGAGCGCATGGCTGAAAGCTGCCGACTGAATTTCGCTGAACTCCCGCCCAGGTAATTTGATTTACTTCCCTTTCCCGCCAGGACGGATGCCGTCGAGGTTGCGAGGCAGGGCTCGGTGAGGGCCATGGCACCATGAATCTCCCAATCCCCATGGTTTCGCCAACGTTGTGAGAAGCCAAGCGTGCCCACCCGCTGGTCGGGATGGTCGGGCGTGACGAACTGGTCCTGGTTAAACACGAAGACCTGGTTCCCTATCTGGTCGTCAGCATTGAGCCATGACCAAATGTTCGCGAAGACGCCCTGCGCCTCGCTGATGGCATCGGAGACCGCGTCGTCGATGCCTGCCGTCACGCTTGCGATGTCCTCCGGGGTGATGACGGTATGGCCGGCCCCCAGGCTCTGGAGAACTTTGTCGATTGCACTCTGAACTGCCGCGTTCAGCGCCTGGTGGCCGGCTTCCGCACCGCTGTCGGTTACGTTGTCCTCCTCCATGAGAACAACAACGACGCCGAAGAAGCCGGGGAGATCCTCCTGCCCAAGCAAAGGCTGGATGGCGGGCGCCACCGGGATCGGGATCACTGAATCGCTGAACGATCCCAGTACGGACGGGATGAAGACGGTATCGCCGGCATCCACGTCATCACGATTCAGGTTGCCATGGCTTCCCTGTGTGGGAATGATCACCGCGGACCCCTCGATCTTCCCGGCATCGGAGACCATCAGTGAAGAGCCATCGCACTTGAAGAAGATTGTCCAGAGGTAGGGCTCGGCATCCCCGATCCCATCCCCCTCGTCGTGGCAGTTCAGGGGGTTCAGGTTAATCAGCCATCGCATCAGTGGGCGAGCCATGACATCGGTCCCTTCTTAACATTCCGGGCTGCGGTCGGGGCCAAGGAGCGAACCGAGCCACCAGCCAGCGTAACTTCGCACGCGTCCCTATCAGAGCGGGAGCGCCTAAACGCCTGCACGTAACTCAGAACCTTCGAGTGGCCACAATCCGACAATAAAAAAACCCGCATTCTAGGCAGAACTTCCACTTCCCGATCCTGACGCATTTAATGACCAGTCCGACTGCGTCGGCCTGTCCCGGCCTCACGAACACCACGGATTCACTGCCGCGTTTGCGAGGCGAATCGGCATGTTCGGCCTCCCAGGTGACCTCTTCTCCACGAAGCGACTCGGGAATCTTGAGCTTGAGTTTCTTTGCGTAGCGGAGCACGTCGTCGCCCTGGCGCAGCTTCTGCTCATCCAAGGCCGGTAGCAGGGCATGAAGAAAGCCTTCCAACTCGTGTGCGTCCTCCAATACCCGGTCCAGCTTGTTTTTTGCCGCTGCCATGGTCTTCTCCTGGGATGTCAGAACAACTGCAAATGAGGCCCGACAAAGCCGGACCCCCACCAACCCGCACCCGCTGAAATCACCCTAGGACATGTGTTTTAAGGTTGATATACAACTTTAGTTGTAGGCGGGGATGCTTTGGCGCTTTAACCAAGGCACCGGCCCGTGGGTAGAGCAGCCACACGTGCGTCATCTGAGTGCGCGCCGCAGCCATGCCTTGCGCGCTTCCTCCATCCCTCCCATCAGTAACGCCAGCGTCACCGCAAACAGCCAGACCTCCATCCCCACCGGCGCGGTGCCGAACAGCCAGTTGCCGGCCGGGGTGTAGACGATGAACAGCAGCAGGCCCAGCTCCGCTGCGATGCCGAGCAGGATCAACGGGTTGCTGAACAGGCCGAAGGAAAGCGCGGACTTGAGCGGATGGCGGCACAGGAAGACGTTCATCACCTGCGCCACCACGATCGCCGCCAGGCAGGCGGTGGTGGCCTGCAGATAGAGCGGCGCGGTTCGCGCCAGGGTTTCTCCGTATTGCCATCCGGCGGCGTCGAGAACGACAAAGAACACGGCCATCGCGGCGGCCGCTTCGAGTACGCCGAGGAAGAGGTAGGCGCGGGCGATCAGTCCCCACGACAGCAGCCGCTTGCTGCGCGCACGCGGCGGGCGCCGCATCACCTCGGGGTCGGGCTTTTCGGCGCCCAGCGCCAATGCCGGCAGCATGTCGGTGCCGAGATCGACCGCGAGGATCTGGATGATGGTGAGCGGCAGCGGTATGCGAAACAGCACGAAGGCAAGGTAGGGCACCAGCTCGGGAATGTTCGACGAGAGGATGTAGGTGAGGAACTTGCGCAGGTTGTCGAACACCGCGCGCCCCTCCTCGATTGCGGTGACGATGCTGGCGAAGTTGTCGTCGAGCAGGATCAGGTCGGCGGCTTCCTTGGCGACGTCGGTGCCGCTCAGCCCCATCGCGATGCCGATGTCGGCGGTCTTGAGCGCCGGTGCGTCGTTGACGCCGTCGCCGGTGACGGCGAC
The DNA here is from genome assembly GCA_021836225.1 of Pseudomonadota bacterium. Next base: position 14,498 of record JAKBJA010000023.1, read on the forward strand.
GATCTCACCCTTTTTTTGAAGTGCTTCAACGAGGTGCATCTTCTGCTCGGCGGCGACGCGGGCGAACAGAATTTCCGGTGCATCCAGCGCCAGCTGCAACTGGGCCGGCGACAGGCGGCGCAGGTTGTCGCCGGTGATGACGACCGGCTGGTCGGTTTTCAGCAGGCCGATTTCGCGGGCGATGGCCTGCGCGGTATGCGGGTGGTCGCCCGTGACCATGATGACGCGGATGCCGGCCGAGGCACAGCGCGCGATGGCCGCCGGCACCTCGGGCCGCGGCGGATCCTCCAGCCCGACCAGGCCCGACAGGATCAGGCCGCGCTCATCGGCGGGCAGGCCGTCATCGATCGCGCCGCGGTCAGCCGCACCATGGGCGAAGGCCAGCACGCGCAGGCCGGCGCCGGTCATTTCGTTTTCTGCCGCCAGCAAACGATCCCTCGCTGCGGCATCGAGCGGCACCACATTGCCGGCGAGCAGTGCCCGGTCGCATACCCCGAGCACGGTCTCCAGCGCCCCCTTGCAGTAGAGCATGCGCCCCTGCGGCGTGGCGACGCGAACAGACATGCGCTTGCGGTCGGTATCGAAGGGGATTTCGTCGAGGCGCACGAAACCAACCAGCGAGCCGGCCGCATCCCGGCCCATGGCGGCCAGCGCCACTTCCATCGGGTCGCCCAGCCACTCGTGGTTGCCGTGGCTGTTGACCTCCTTCAGGTTGTGGCAGAGCGCGGCGTTCACGAACAGCGGGAGGTGATTCACGACCAGACGCGGCTGCGTCGCGATGTCCTCCTGCGCGAAGAATTCGCCACCCAGCCACAGCCGTCGCACCGACATGCGGTTCTGCGTCAGCGTGCCGGTCTTGTCGGAAAGGATCACCGTGGTCGAGCCGAGCGCCTCCACCGCCGGCAGGTGCCGCACCAGCGCATTGCGCTTCGCCATGCGCTGCGTCGCCATGGCCAGCGACAGTGTCACGGTGGGCAGCAGACCTTCCGGCACGTTGGCGACGATGATGCCGATGGCGAACAGCAGGTTCTCCCAGAACGGCAGGCCGAGCGCCTGGCCGATGAGGAAGAACGCGCCGCCGATGCCGGAAGCGAGAAAAGCCACGATGCGGGAGAGCCGGACGATCTCGCGCTGCAGCGGCGACGTGGCTTCGCCCGCGGTCTGCGTCAGATGCGCGATCTTGCCGAACTCGGTGCGCATGCCGGTGGCGATCACCACGGCGCGTGCCTGCCCCGACACGACCGAGGTGCCGGCCAGCACGAGATTTTTGGCGAAGAGCGGCGACACCTCGGGATGGGGATCGGCATTGCGCGCCTGCGGCAGCGACTCGCCGGTGATCGTCGCGTTGTTCACGCGCAGGCCGAACGCCTCGATCAGCCGGCAGTCCGCCGGGACGAAGTCGCCCTCTTCCAGCAGCACGATGTCGCCGGGCACCAGCGCACTGGCGAGCTGTTCCACGATTTCGCCGCCGCGCAGCACCATCACCTGCTGCGGCAGCAGCTCGCGCAGCGCGGCGACCGCGCGCTCGGCCCGGTATTCCTGCCAGAAGGAGAAGATGCCGTTGATCAGAATGACGCCGACGATGGCAACGCCCAGCCGCACCATGCCCTGCCCGGGCTCGAAGCTTTCTGCAAAAAACGCCAGCGCCGCGCCCAGCCACAGGATGAGCGCGAAGAAATGGGTGAACTCGCGTGCGAACCGAAGCACCAGAGGCTCGCGCGCCACCTCCTCGACGTGGTTGGGGCCGAACTCCGCGAGGCGCCGCTGCGCCTCGGCGACGGCCAGCCCGGTGGCCGCCGTATGCAGGCTGGCGAGGGATTGCTCGGCGGTGAGGCTCTGGATGTGCACGGGGAATGGAGTTCGGCGTCTGCTTATCCAGCATAGAGCAGCGGCCAGCGGGCGCACCTCTCAATGCATCTCTTGCATGGACCAACACAAAGGGATGGAGGGGTCTTGAATTAGCCGGACGCGGGTCTAAATTGAGTGTGTAGCCGTGATAGCGGCTTAAGCGTGTATCCAAAAATCATTTGTTTACAGGAGTAAAAACATGGCAAACCTCACCCGTTACGACCCCTTCAATCTCGCTCGTACCGACCCGTTCGGCGACTTGGACGATCTGTTCAAGGGTTTCTTCATGCGCCCCGTTCTCCTGGAGGGCCAGCCGCAGATGCAGATCAAGATGGACGTGAAGGAGGATGACAATGCCTATACCGTGCACGCCGACATCCCCGGCGTGAAGAAGGAAGACATTCACGTCAGCATCGAAGGCAACCAGGTTTCGATCAGCGCTGAAACCAGGACGGAGAAGGAAGAGAAAAAGGGCGAGAAAGTGCTGCGTTCCGAGCGTTATTACGGCAAGGTGGCACGCAGCTTCACCCTGGCGCACGATGTGGACGAAGCCAAGGCCCAGGCCAAGTACACCGACGGCGTGCTGGAACTGACGCTGCCGAAAAAGCCGGCCACCGCCGGCAAGAAGCTGGCAATCCAGTAATTCCTGCTCGCATCGGGGACAGGGCGGCGTCCGCTTGGCGGGCGCCGCCCTTTTCATGTCAGGCGCCGGACCGTGAGGGGATGTGGCATCCGTCTCGAGCCAAGCTACGATTCAGATTCCCCTTCCGTTCCCCCTACCGGATCACGCCATGGAAATCCTGCTCTTGACCGCACTGATCGTGCTGAACGGCGTGTTCGCCATGTCCGAGATCGCACTGGTGACGGCGCGGCGCGCGCGCCTGGCGCGCTTGGCCGACGAGGGCAGCGCTTCGGCCGCGGTCGCCATAGAACTGCATGACGACCCGACGCGTTTCCTGTCAACGGTTCAGGTCGGCATCACCTCGATCGGCATCCTCAACGGCATCATCGGCGAAGCCGTGCTGGCGGGGCCGCTGGCGCGCTGGCTGCAGACGCTGGGGGCGCCGGTCGAGGCAAGCCAACTCACCGCCACGGCGCTGGTGGTGATCATCATCACCTATGTCACGATCGTGATCGGCGAACTGGTGCCCAAGCGCATCGGCCAGCTCGATCCCGAGCGCATCGCCTGCAGGCTCGCGCGGCCGATGCAGTGGCTGGCCGAACTGACGCGGCCCTTCGTTCACCTGCTGTCGCTGTCGACCGATGCGATGCTGCACCTGCTGGGCAGGCAGCCGTCCGCCCGGCAGGACATCATCGAGGAGGAAATCCACGCTCTGCTGCAGGAAGCCTCGGAGTCCGGCGCGATCGAACTGCAGGAACGCGAGATGGTGCGCAACGTGTTCCGCCTCGACGACCGCCCCGTCGAATCGCTGATGACGCCGCGCGCCGACATCGTCTTTCTCGATACCGCGCTGCCGCTGGAAGAGAATCTGCGGCGCGTGGCCGCGTCGGAGCACGCATGCTTTCCGGTCTGCCGGGACGGGCTCGACGACGTGCTGGGCATCCTCAACGCCAAGCAGCTGCTCGACGCGATGCTGTCCGGCGCCCCGCCCAGCCTCACCAACTTGCTGCAGCCGGCCGTCTATATGCCCGAACGCCTCAGCGGACTCGACCTGCTCGAGCAGTTCCACGCAGCCGGCACCCACCTCATGCTGGTCATCGACGAATACGGCGAGATCAACGGCCTGGTCACCCTGGCCGACGTGCTGCAAGCGCTTACCGGAGAATTCAGGTCGCGCGACCTGAAGGATGCCTGGGCCGTGCAGCGCGACGACGGCTCCTGGCTGCTCGATGGCCTGATTCCCCTTCACGAACTGATGGACAAGCTCGGGCTGAAAAGCGTGCCGGAAGCAGGCAAGCGCCGTTATCACACGCTGAGTGGCCTGGTGATGTGGCTGTCCGGGAAGCTGCCGCAGACCGGCGATGTGCTGGTCTGGGAAAACTGGCGCTTCGAAGTGGTCGACCTCGACGGCAAGCGCATCGACAAGATCCTCGCCACGCCGATTCCTGCCGAGCCGGGCCACCCTGACATCGAGCCGCCGTCCGAAACACGCTAGAAATTTTCCGCTTGGCACGCAGTCTGCCGCCTCAAGTTCCCCGGTGGCGCGACGTAGTACATTTGTAATGTACACTTGGCCTGCCTGTCCGCCGAGCATGAACATGCTCACGCCTCTTCACGGACAGGCAACGTGTCTTGATTGACGGGGAACCGGATTTTGATAACAAGCTGGTGTTCGCTGCATGATCACGGTCCAGGGGGATCAGGGCCGGTCCGATGAAGCCGAACTGCACCAATATCGAATGGCAGGGGCGGGCCAAATGCACGGTGTGCGAGGTTCGCAACTTCGTCCTGTTCGCCGGACTGTCGCCGCACGAACTGGACACGATCCTGCAGCCCATCGACAACCTGCATGTGCCTCAGCATGCGGTGCTGTACAAGCAGGGAACGGCGTCGCCCTACGTCTACACGGTGCGCAGCGGGCTCATCAAGCTCAAGGTCGATCTATCCAATGGCTGCCAGCGCATCGTGCGCCTGTTGCGGCCGGGCGATGTGGCGGGATTGGAAACGCTGCTGGGCGATCCCTACCACCACACCGCCATCGCCCTGCAGGACGCCGACGTGTGCCGCATTCCACGCGAGGTGGTGACGCATCTGGATCAGACCAACCGCAACGTGCACCAGGCGCTGCTGCAGCGTTGGCAGCGCTCGGTCGATCAGGCCGACCATTTCATCGCTGCGCTCTCCACCGGCCCGGCAGAGGCCCGCATGGCACGGCTGCTGATCACGCTCGGCTGTACCGGCAACCAGCCTGAAACCATGCCCAGCCGCGAGGACATGGGCGCACTGCTCGGCATCACCACTGAAACCGCCAGCCGCATCATGGCGGAGTTCAAGCGGCGCGGCCTGGTCCATACGGATAAGGGCAACGATGTCGTTTGCGATCACGCCGGCCTGGCCCATCTGGCCCATGGTTAAATTAATGTTGTTTAATGGTCACAATGTTGTATTGACAATTGTCAATCAGGGCTAACGGCCAGGGAAGCCCAGTAAAATCGCGAGAAAGCTTTTTCATAACAGACTTTTAACAGTTCAATCCAGTAAAAATAACCGGGCGTAATGCATCGTCACAAGACAGCACGCCCCAGGGAGACTTTATGAAGCACCATTTGAAGCCGCTGGCCGCGTGCATGGCCGCCATGTTCGGCGCCACTTCCTTCAACGTATGGGGTGCACCGCCCGCCCCTCCCCCGGTCCAGAATCAGAACGCACCCCAGCAGGGCACCGGTACCCCGACCGCAACGGTTCCCCCGGTGCTGGCCACCCGCCCGATGACCTCGGTGTTCCCGGCCCAGCCGAAAGAATTCCCCGGCATTCCCTGGGGTTCCTTCCTGCTGTATCCGGAAGTGACGCTGGCCGTCACCTACGACGACAACATTTACGCCGAGCGTCCCCTGTCCGTTGATCGCACCTACGTGACCGAAGATGTCGTCTACACCCTGTCGCCGTCGCTGGAACTGAAATCCAACTGGAAGCAGCACGCGCTGAACTTCGACGTCGGCGCAGACTTCGACCGCTACCAGAACCACGACTCGGAAGACGTTAACGACTACTGGCTGGGCTTCGACGGCCACTACGACCTCGGCGCCCGCACCAACATCTTCGGCGGCGCGCGCCACAGCCGCGATCACGAAGACCGCTCCACCCCCGGCTCGCTGCTGACGCAGGTCGAGCCGACCCGCTACGACCACGAGGAAGCGCATCTGGGCGTGGCGCACGAGTTCGGCGCCTTCCGCCTGCGCGTTGGCGGCACCTGGGACCAGTACGACTACAAGGACGGCGCCTTGGGCGATGGCACCGTCATCGACACCGACTACCGCGACCACGACCTGAGCTCGCTGGGCGTGCGCCTGGGTTATGTGCTGTCGCCCGTGTACGAAATCTTCGGGCAGTTCGCCACCGACAATCGCGAATACGACAAGCTGATCACCGGCCAGACCTTCAACCGCGATTCCGACGGCACCCGTGCCGCGGCCGGTTTGAGATTCACCCTGCGGCCCCAGCGCCTGGCAGGTGAGGTGTTCGCCGGCGTGATGCGCCAGGATTACGATTACAGCGGCTTCTCCGACCTCAGCAAACCGTATTTCGGCGCCCTCGCCGTGTGGAAACCCACTACGCTGACGACCGTGACCGGCTTCATCGATCGCTCGCTGGAAGAAACCACCGTATTCGACGGCGCCGACTATGCCTCCGGTTCGCTCGACACCACCTACGGCTTCGAGGTGGAGCGCCGCCTGACCAGCAAGCTGTCGGTCAACGGCCGTGCTGCCTACACCAAGAGCGATTTCAAGGACTTCGACCGCAGCGACAGCATCATCGACGCGGGCGCCGGCCTGCGCTACTACGTGATGCCGACCGTGTTCGTCGGCGCCGACCTGCGCATCATCGACCGCGACTCCAACGACCTCGCCGCCCAGTACAGCCGCAACCAGGTGATGGTCAGCGTCGGCTACACCCCGGCGCGTAGCCGCGACTACTCGATCATTCCCGAGCGCGGGGCGGGCGCCCCCGCCGCGCCGCGCGCGCAGGGCGTGTTATCCGGCTTCTACGCCGGCGCCCAACTGGGCCACGGCGGCCTCACCACCGACACCTACGGACCGCGCGGCGGCGGCGGCTTCGACGCGGCAATCATGGGGCGCTTCGGCGCCAGCTACGGCCTGTTCGCCGGCTGGGGCACCGAAATCAACAACTGGTATCTCGGCCTCGAGCTCGATGGCAGCGACAGCGACGCCAACTGGTACCACAAAAAGGACAAGCCCAAGGCGCCCACCGTGTATGTGGACAAGGACGCCAGCTACGGCCTGAGCCTTCGCGCCGGCTATCAGCTTGACGGCGGCCTGCTGGTCGGCAAGCTGGGTATGATTCGCACCGACTTCCATACCTACTACACCGAAAACCAGTACACGGGCGGCGCCTTCAATCAGGACCACACCGAAACCGGTACCCGCCTCGGGATTGGCCTGGAAATTCCAGCCTCTCGCAACCTGTTCGTGCGCACCGACTACAGCTATACGCGCTACGACGACTACGACGTGCCCTACCAATCCGACGTCGCTGCCACGACGACGGAACTCTTCGACACCGAGGACAACGTGTTCAGCATCGGACTCGGCTGGCGCTTCGGCGGCGGGCGCCCGGAAGTGGCCACACGTTCGGCCACCGAGCTACGCGGCCTCTACGCGGGTGCCAACCTCGGCCACGGCACAATGGCCACGCAGCTGACCGGAACGCATATGGACAGCGGCGGTGCCGAGGGTCCCTATGACTTCACCGGCAACTTCGCCAAATCGGGTTTCACCGGCGGCTTTTTCGCTGGCTACGGCCACACGTTCAGCCAGGTCTATGTTGGCCTCGAACTGGAAGCAGAGGCGGCCAACTTCAGCTGGGACCACGAACGCCAGACCGGCGGCGACTCCGACGGCGGTCGGGACTTTGCGGTCGAGAAGCGTGGCGGTTACGGCGCCGGCCTGCGGGTGGGTTATGCGCTCGACAACGGCGGCCTGCTGTACGGCCGCATTGGCGCGGTGCAGACCCGCTTCAACACCATTTACAAAAAAGGAGCAGGCGTGGGCAGCTGGATCGACCGCAGCGACACACTCGCAGGAACCCGCTTCGGCCTCGGCGCCGAGATTCCCGCCTCGGAAAATGCCTTCGTGCGCATGGAATACAGCTACACCCGCTACAACGATACGGTCGATTTCGTGACAACGCACGCTGGCGGCGCCAATCCGGATGACATGCACTTCGATAACAGTGAAAGTCTGGCCCGCCTGGGCCTCGGCTTCCGCTTCTGAGCACGCAATCCGGCAGCAAAAAAACTGTCCTGAATTGCGAAAAATCAATGCTTTCTTAAAAAAGACCAGCTAGTCTTCAATTGTAAGTAAAAGGGTTTTGTTTTCGGTTGATATACCGAAAACAAGGTGAGGGAAGGCGTAATTTTTAAACAATGGAGAGATACATGACACACACCGCATTCAATTTCAAAAAACTAATCCTCGCTGGCGGCACCATGTTCGCCATGCTCGCTGTTCCGATGGCCGTCAATACCATGACCGGCCTTGATCTGGGCGTGATTTCGTCCGCCCAGGCAGCTGAGGATGGCGGTGCCAAGAAGGGCAGCGCCAACAAGGGCGGGGCAAAGAAAGGTGCCGCCAACAAGGGTGGCCAGGGCAAGGGCGCTGACAAGATTTTCCGCGCTGAGCCCTCGGAAGATAGCGACCGTCCGGTGTGGGCGGGCGTGAAGGGCGGCAAGTCGGGCGGCGGCGGCAAGCCGGCAGGTGCTGGCAGCAAGAAGGGTGACCTGTTTGGTGACATGGTCGTGCTGCTGCGCGACGCCAATGGCGTGCCCATCCTGACTGTCGATGGCCTGGTTCAGGTGATCGCTTATGTCTACGATGCGTCCGGCAATCTGGTTCCGCTGAAGGATGCCTCAGGCAATCTGGTGATCATTCCCTACAATGCGGAAGGCGATCTGTTGCCCACCGTAACCGTAGGCGGTGTTACCTATGACGTCTATGGCGCCGAAGTCGAACTGGGCCGCCTGAGCGTGGGCCGTGCGCCGACCAAGGTGCTGCAGCATTCGCTGGATGAAGCGCTGTCCAAGCTGACCGCTGCGGGCGCCGTGATTACGCTGGATTCGACCGGCCGTCTTGTTGTGAATGGCGTGACCATCGACTCCCCGCTGGAAAACCTGGCGCTGTATCTGGATTACATGAAAGACGGTTCGATTGCCGGTGTGACCTTGCCGGCCGGCTTCAACCCCGCTTCGCTGTTTGCAGCGGCTGCGGACAAGACCGGCACCATCACCGTGGACACCGTGGTCTACATGAATTCCATCCTGGGGATCAACACGGGCACCACATACTATGACTTCTCCACCACGAACTACGATCGCGCCACGACGTGGAGCACTGCGACCGCAACCGTGCTGGTGCTGAAGGATGGCGTGTACGTGCCGACCGTGGTGAACCTGTATGAAGCCGTGTTCAGCAGCACCAACTGGGTTGACCCGACCGCAGTGGGTGGGGCGGACGACTTCGCGGCGGCCGCGAACGACTACCTGCAGGTGATCGAGTTCGTCCACGACAACGCGGTTCGTTAATGAAGTCCACTGGGCGGCCCGCCGCCCAGTGGACCTCAGCAACAGGAGTTACAGCATGAACGTTTACAGCAAATGGGCAACGATCGCGTTGCTGGCTGCAGGCCTGGCAACGGGCACGGCAACCGCCTACGCGGCCGACAGCCACGACGACGGCCATTCTTCCGGCCATACGTCAGGCGGCAAGGGCAAGGGGCCGAAGTACATGGGCGGCGACCGTGGCAGCAGCCACAGCAGCAGCGCCCACAAGGGCGGCAGTTCGCACCATGACGGTTCGCAAGGCGGCAGCAAGTCGGCGGAAAGCAAGATTTTCCACGGCAAGTCTGGTGGGGCCGGCGGCCATGAAGACGGCGGCCATGAAGACGGCGGCACCGAGCACACCCATTGATCGGCAGGCTGTTGCAGGGGAAAGGGCACACGGTTCGTGTGCCCTTTTCTTTTTTGCGGACCGGGTTTCTGGGCGAACGGCTTTCCGGCCGTTGAAACAGACTGTCACACACCGAAACGTGCAGGACACGCTGCAGACACCTCGCCCGTTCAAGATGCACCCCATCAGCAGACGCGAGCGCATCGACAGGCGAACGCAGCACGCTGAGCAACACGTTCTGTTTTAATCTTCAAAAGGAAACCGGTTATGAAAAGCGTTCTTCAAGTTGCAGTCCTCACTTCCCTGCTCGCCTCGTTCTCGGCATTTGCCCACCACCCTGCCGAAGACATCGTCGATGAAGACATCTATCTGATGATCGATGCCAATGTGGCGGACACCCCGCATGCCGACCTGGATTTCTCCAGCATGGGGCGTTAAGCGCAGCAGCAAACCGGGCTAGCCGCGGTAGACGCAGCCCGAGTCGTGGGTTTCCATCACCCTGACCGCGCTCAGACCGGGCAGCGCGGGCTTGAGCTGCTGCCACAGCCACACCGCCAGGTTTTCGCTGGTGGGGTTTTCCAGCCCGGCGATGTCGTTCAGATTACGATGATCGAGCGCGACATGGATCGGCTGCCAGGCCGCCTCGATGTCGGCGAAGTCGAGCACCCAGCCGAGCGCGGGGTCGATCTCGCCGCTGACCGTGAGCTCGACCCTGAACGAATGGCCGTGCAGGCGCGAGCAGGGATGGGTGTCGGGCAGCGCGGGCAGGCGCCGCGCGCATTGCAGGTGGAAGATGCGGAAGATGTCCATGCGGCATTCTCGCGCAAGTCATCCATGCTGGCTATGCAGATGCGAACGAACTTCGCTCCGCCAGAAAGCGCAAGATGGCCTGCAAGGGGCACCCGCCAGCCGGGCCCTGAGGACCGTTCAGCCCTGACAGCACCCTTCCTGTTTGCTGCCCGCCTGTATCGGCGGACACGGCACCGTGCCGTAAGAGCAGAACACGCAACAGTCTCCCGGCAGGGGCATCAACACCGTTTGACATGCCTCGCACTCGTAATACCACTGGTAGGCGTCGGTGGGCATGATTTCGGTCTTGACGTGGCCACAGAGGGGACAGGTCAGGGTGGATTCGAGGGTGATGGTGCTCATCGGGCCGCGCCTTTGACGGACGAGGGGTAGCCCGCATCGGCCGTGGCGCGGGAGAGTTGATTCACGCTCACCCTGGCGTCATCGAAGATCACAATGGCCTGCTTTTTGTCGTAATCGACTTCCGCGCGGGTCACGCCCTCCACCTGGGTCAGCGCTTTCTTCACCGTAATGGGACACGCCGCGCACGTCATGCCAGGTACGGCCAGGGTGACGGTCTTCTGCGCAGCCAGGGCGGGGGTGGATATCGCGACCAGCACAGCCGCCAGAATGGTTGAAGTGTTCATACAGCCTCGTCAATAGAACAACGATGCATACCAGGGAAAAGCCAGCAGCAGCCCGTCGGCTGTTTTGTTACCCCGCGCAGCAGGACAACTGCTTCACGTCCCTGGTGAAAGTCTGCGCGCAGAGCTTTAACCCCTCCACCATGGTGAGGTAGGGAAACAACTGGCCCGCGAGGTCGGTCACCGTCATGCCGCTCCTGATGGCCAGTGCCGCCGTCTGGATGATCTCGCCCCCTTCTCCCGCCAGGACCTGCGCCCCCAGCAGCCGGCCCGTGTTCCTGTCCGCCACCAGCTTGATGAAACCACGGGTGTCGAAATTGGCGAGCGCGCGTGGCACATTGTCGAGGCTGAGGGTGCGGCTGTCGGTGGCAATGCCGAGCGCTTCCGCCTGGGCGACGGTGAGGCCCACGGTTGCCACCTGCGGATCGGTGAACACGACCGCGGGCACGACCGAGATGTCCAGCGCCGCATCGCCCCCCGTCATGTTGACCGCCGCGCGGGTGCCGGCCGCCGCCGCCACATAAACGAACTGGGGCGCATTGGTGCAGTCGCCCGCCGCGAAGATGTTGGGCGCCGAGGTGCGCAGGTGGTCGTCCACAATAATGGCGCCCGTCGCATCGGTCTCGATCCCGGCGCGAGCCAGGTCGAGCCCCGCCGTGTTCGGCTTGCGTCCGGCGGCCACGAGCAGCCGCTCGCCGGTGACGGTTCCCGCGGTCGTTTCAAGTGCAAACGTCTTGCCGTCGTAGCGCACCCCCGTCACCCTGGTGCCGGTGAAGATGCGCATGCCTTCCGCTTCCAGCGCGGCCTTCAGGCCTTCGCCGATGGCCGGGTCTTCCTTCGACAGCAAGGCGCCCCGCGCGACGAGCGTGACTCGGCTGCCCAGGCGCAGATAGGCCTGGGCGAGCTCCAGCGCGACCACCGAACCGCCGTATACGATCAGGTGGGCCGGGATTTCCTCGGCGACCAATGCTTCGGTCGAAGTCCAGAACAGCGTGCCGGCGAGCCCCGGCACATCCGGAATCTGTGGCGAGCGGCCGGTGGCGATCAGAATGCGGTCCGCAACGATGCGCTTTTCGCTGCCGTCCGCCTGGTCAACGACGAGAGTCCCGGCATCCTCGAAGCGCGCGAAGCCGCGCAGCAGATTGATGCCAGGATTGGTTTCCAGAATGCTTTCGTATTTCGCGTGGCGCAGTTCTTCCACCCGCGCCTGCTGCTGGGCGACCAGCGCCTTGCGATCCAGCGCCGGGACGTGTTTGGCGAGACCCGGAAACGGGTGCTGCGCTTGCAGATGTGCCACATGGGCGGCACGAATCAGAATCTTCGAAGGCACGCAGCCCACGTTGACGCAGGTGCCGCCGACGGTCGAGGCCTCGATCACAGTCACCTCGGCGCCTTCCTCAACGGCGCGGATGGCCGCGGCAAAGGCTGCCGAACCGGTGCCGATAATGGCGACGCTGAGTCTGGCGGCAGACTTGGGGGTGCTCCCGCAACACGCGCCTCCACCCACTTCCGCGCCGTAGCCCTTGTCGCGCACGGCATCGAGCAGGACCGATGCGGGAATGTCCGCGTCCACTTCCACACGTGCCGTAGCCTCGGGGTAGGACACGTCCACACGGGTCACGCCGGCCACCGCCTGCAGCGCCTGTTTCACCGACGCGGCGCAGTGGTCGCAGGTCATGCCCGTCACGTGGAGGATCCGCTCGCTCACTTGGCTTTTCCTTCCTTGGCGGGGGCTTTGACGGTGGACTCGTATCCCGCCTCGAATGTGGCGTCTTCCAGCGATTTGACGCTCGTCTTGGCATCATCGAAAGTCACAACCGCTTCCTTCTTCTCGAAGGAGACATTGACCTTGGACACCCCGGGCACTTTTTGCAACGCCTTGCGCACAGTGATTGGACACACCTCGCAGTACATGCCGGGCACGGACAGCGTGACGGTGCGTACGGCAGCGAATGCTGCATCGGTGAAAGCGAAAGCGAGGATCGAGGCAAGAATGAGTTTTTTCATGGCGAAACTCCTTTAGTAGAACAATGGGGCGAGGCTGGGGAAGGCCAGAGCGAGCGCAATGAGCACGGCCACGACCCAGAACAGCACCTTGTAGACCCGGTTTGTCTGGGGCATGGCGCACAGGGAGCCTGGTGTGCAGGCAGCAGCGGCCGGGACGCGATAAATTTTTTTCCAGGCGAAGAACAGGGCGATGACGGCTGCCCCGAGGAAGTAAGGCCTAAACGGTTCCAGCACGGCGAGATTCGCCACCCAGGCGCCGCCAATGCCCAGCATGACCAGCACCAGGGGACCAACGCAGCACAGGGAGGCGGCGATGGCAGCGATGACGCCGCCGATGAGCGGCAAACGCCCGGTTTTCTCTTGCGACATGTCGCCTCCTTCTTGGATAGGGTGTCGCAAGCTTAAGTGCCGTACCATACTACGGTGTCAAGCACAATTAATTTAGGAGGCCACATGACCACTCAGGGACAGACCATCGGGGCCTTGGCGCGCGAGGCAGGCGTCAACGTCGAAACGATCCGCTTCTATCAGCGCCGCGGCCTGTTGATCGAGCCGGACAAACCCCTGGGCGGCATCCGCCGCTACGGCGAGGCCGAGGTGGCGAGGATACTGTTCATCAAGGCGGCCCAGCGCATCGGCTTCACGCTGGACGAGATTGCGCAGCTCCTGCAGCTGGACGACGGCACCCGCTGTTCGGAAGCGCGGACGATCGCCGAGCACAAGCTCGCCGACGTGCGCCAGCGTTTGCAGGACCTGCAGCGCATCGAAGCGGCGCTGGCACAGCTGGTGGATCGCTGCGCCAGCCGGCGCGGCCAGGTAAGCTGCCCGCTGATCGACGCGCTGCAGCCCACCGCCCCCGTGACCAGATGATCAGGCCACGATGTCCTTGGCCAGGGCGTTGCGCCGCCCGGTTTCGCTGCCGGTGAGCGCGAAGCCCTGCAAACGGCCGGCTTCATCGAGGTGCAGCGCGCATACGCCGGTGTCGCTGCATTCGACCTTCCAGCTGCCGGTCGCGCCGATGCGGGGCGGCAGCACCGCCACCGGGTGCGCTGGTGTCTTCACCATCACCGGCATCGCCGGATACACCACCGGCGTCGGCGTGCCGGTAAGCGTGGCGGCAAGCGCGCGCGCCTGCACCATCAGCGGCTGCACGTAGGGCAGGTTCAGGCCGTCGACTTCGGCGCAGTCGCCCATCGCGTACACATTAGCCACGCTGGCTTCCAGCAGGCGGTTGGTCTGGATGCCGCGCCCGACCGTGATGCCAGCCGCCTGCGCGAGCTGGGTGCGCGGCTTCAGGCCGATCGCCGACAGGACGACATCCGCCGCGACGGTTTCGCCGTTGTCGAGCGTGACCCGGTAGCCGTCCGACATGCGCTCGACGCTCTTGCCGGTGCGCCCGAAATGCCAGCGCACCCCCAGTGCGGCGAGGCTGTCGGCCAGACGCTGCCCGGCTTCGACCGGCAGCAGCCGCTCCAGCGGCCACTCGCCCAGATGCACCACGTCGACGGTGTAGCCGGCGTGCACCAGATCGTTGGCGAACTCACAGCCGATGAGGCCGCCTCCGAGCACGGCGATGCGCTTCTTGCCGTCGATGGCGCTGCGGAAAGCCGCATAATCGGCCAGGTCGTTCACCGCCAGCACGTCGCCCGCGCCGCTGCCGGAAAGCCCATGCGGAAACGGGTCTGCGCCGAGTGCGAGCACCAGCTGGTGGTATTCCAGCTCGCCGCCATCGGTATGAATGCGTTGCCCCTGCGTGTCGATCGCCACCACACGGGTATGTGTCAGCACCATCGCGTTCTGGTCCGCCGCCATCTTCTCGGCGCTGGCGCTGGCCAATGCCGCAGCGGTCCGGCCGGTGGCGAACGCGTTCGACAGGTTGGGCTTGGAATAGAACGCGCCGTCGTCCGCGGTGACGAGCGTGAGCGGCGTGGTCGCGTCGCGCTTGCGGATCTCCTTCAGCAGGGTGTAGCCGGCAAGGCCGGAACCGACGATGACGATGGGGTGCATAAATAACTCCTGAATTCAGATTGCGGGAGGCGCACCAAGCACCTCCCGGTACAGCTGACGATCAGACCGCGGTGACTTCGATCATCTCGAAATCGGTCTTGGAGACGCCGCAGTCCGGGCATTCCCAGCTCTCCGGCACGTCTTCCCAGCGGGTGCCGGGGGCGATGCCGTGCTCCGGGTCGCCTTTGGATTCGTCGTAGATGTAACCGCAAACGATGCATTGCCAAGCTTTCATGATGGGTCCTTTCAATTATCAAATAGTCTTCAGTGATCCGCTCAGGCGGCAATCGCGTCTTTTTGCGCCTGATAGTGCTTCGCGTGCTTCTCTTCGACCTTAGCCAGCGCGGCGAAGCGCTTGGCGGCCTTTTCCAGCACGCTCTTGAACATTTCGGCATGCTCCTTCGATTCGGCGATCTGCTCGTCGATCTCGGCCACCGCGGCGGTGTTGCCCTCGATCATCGCCTCGTGGCGGAACTTGGGATACATCTCGGTGTACTCATGGGTCTCGCCATCGATTGCGTACTGCAGGCACTTGGCCGGCGTCATGGTCTCGTCGGAAAAGAGCAGCTCGGCGTGGCCAAAGGCGTGCAGCATTTCCTGCGCGGCGGTGTCCTCGAACACCTTGGCGGTCGCTTCGTCGCCCACCTTGCGGCACTGGCGCGCGAACCACATGTACTTGATGTGGGCCATGGATTCGCCGGCAAAGGCGGCTTCGAGGTTCTGGATGGTCGGGGACTTCGTGTTCTGCATGATTCGCTCCTGTGTGGTTGATTCGCAATGTCAATCAAGACAGGAGCGATATTAGAGATCATCAATATATTGATCTAACGGAAAATCTGGATAAATACGATTGACAACATCAATCGATTTTCATGACGCCAGTGGCAACCTGAATCGCTCAGGCGAATCGTGCGCGCCAGCGCGTCAGCGCCGCTTCCATGCGCGCCATGCTCACATAGAAGGTGGGCGTGATGTAGAGCGTGAGGAACTGCGAGAACAGCAGCCCGCCGACCACCGCGATGCCGAGCGGGCGCCGCGCCTCGCCGCCGGCGCCGAAGCCGATCGCAATCGGGAGCGTGGCGAAGATCGCGGCGAAGGTGGTCATCATGATCGGGCGCAGACGCACCTGGCAGGCCTCGACGATGGCGTCCTCGGCGCTCATGCCGGCACGCTGCCGGGTCAGCGCGAAGTCGATCATCATGATGCCGTTCTTCTTCACCAGGCCGACCAGCAGGATGATGCCGACGAAGCTGAAGATGTTGAGCTCCTCGTCCATCATCAGCAGCACCAGCAGCGCGCCGAAGCCGGCGAGCGGCAGCGCGGTGAGGATGGTGAGCGGGTGGCCGAGATGCTCGTACAGCACCGCCAGCACCATGTAGATGATGATGACGGTGAACAGCAGCAGCAGCGGCAGCTGTACGGTCGACTCCTGGAATTTCTGCGCGGCACCGGTGAGCTGCAGCGCCACCTCCGCCGGCACCACTTCCCGCGCCGCCTCCAGTGCGGTGCCCAGCGCGGCATCGAGCGAGGCGCCGGGCGCGAGGTTGAACGAGAGGGTGACGGCGGGCTGCTGGCCGTAGTGGTGCACCGCGATCGGGCCGACGCCCGCTTCCACCCGTGCCACCGCGTCCAGCCGGGTGAGTCCGCCCGACGCGGTCTTCAGGGGAAGCTGGCCGATGATCGCCGGGTTCAGCTGCGCTTCGGGCAGCGCCTTGATGCTCACCACGTACTGGTCACTGGCGCCGTAGATTTCGCTGATGCGGCGGCCACCCAGCGCGTCGTACAGGGTCTGCTGCACCTGCTGCGCAGTGATGCCGAGGCGTGCCGCCTCGATCGGATCGAGGCTGACGCGCAGTTCGGGATTGCGCAATTCGAGATTGCTGTTGACGTCCTCGATCAGCGGCACCGACACCAGCCGCTTTTCGACTGCGGCAGAAGCCGCCTTCAGCATGTCGAAATCGCCTGCAGTGAGGGTCAGCTGATAGTCGCTGCTGGACACCAGTGCACCGACGTTGATCGATGCCGGGTTCTGATACGTGACGTTGACGCCGCCGATCCTGCGCGTCGCCGCGCGCAGTTCGTCGATCACCGCATCCGCGCCGGGCCGCGTATTTCGCGGCGTCAGGCGGATCACCAGCCGCCCGACGTTGCCGCCGGTGACGCCGCCGCCGCCCTGCCCGGCCGAGGACATCAGGCCTTCGACCGCCGGGTGCTGCTGGACGATGGACGCGAGCTGCTGCTGGCGCGTCGACAGCTCCTCGAACGGAATGCCTTCCGGATATTGCACGCTGGCGAAGATCATGCCGGAGTCGACCCGCGGGATGAAGCCCTGCCTGACCTGGCCGGCCAGCCAGACCATCGCGCCCAGCACCGCAACCGAAAACAGCAGCATCGCGCCGCGATGGCGCATCGACGCACGCAGGGTATCGCCATAAAAGCCGCGGAAGCGGTTGAAGCCGGCATCAAAGGCGCGCGACAGCGGATTGTTGAGCGGTTCGTGCACCAGGCCACGCGCGCACAGCATCGGCGTCAGCGTCAGCGCCACCACGCCGGACAGCAGCACGGCGACGCCGATGCTGACCGCGAATTCCTGGAACAGCCGCCCGATCATGCCGCCCATGAAGAGAATCGGCAGGAACACGGCGGCGAGCGAGATCGTCATCGACAGCACGGTGAATCCGATCTCCTGCGCACCGTCGAGCGCCGCCTGCATGCGGGTCTTGCCCATGTCGAGATGGCGCGCGATGTTCTCGATCACCACCACCGCGTCGTCGACGACGAAGCCGATCGCCAGCGTGATCGCCATCAGCGACAGGTTGTTGAGGCTGTAGCCCGCCAGATGCATGAAGGCAAACGTGCCGAGCAGCGAGCTCGGCAGCACCAGCGCCGCGATCAGCGTCGCGCGCACATTGTGCAGGAAGGCGAAGATGACGAGGACCACCAGGGCCAGCGCGAGGATGAGCGTGAAATTGACCTCGTGCAGCGAATCCCTGACGAAGCGCGAGCGGTCGGAATGCACCTGCAGGCGGACACCGTCGGGCAATTCTTCCTCGATCTGCGGCAGCATCGCGCGGATGCGCTCGGCGACTTTGACCGTGTTCGCGCCCGGCTGGCGCTGCACCGCCAGCACGATCGCGCGGGTGCCGTTGTACCAGGTGCGGCGTTTGTCGTCCTCGACGCCGTCCTCGGCGCGGCCGAGATCCTTCACCCGGAGCGCGGTGCCGTCGTGGTAGGCGACGATGATGTCGCCGAAATCCTTGGCGTTGGCGAGCGCCACCGGCGCCTTCACCGTGTAGGCGCGTGTGGCGCCGTCCAGCGTGCCGGACGGCAGGTTGGCGTTGGCCGTCTGCACCTTCTGGATGACGTCGGCAAAGGTGAGGCCGCGCGCCTGCAGTTTGGCGGGGTCGAGATACAGCCGCAGCGCGTATTTCTGCGAGCCGAACACCAGCACCTGCGCCACGCCGGACAGGCTGGACAGCCGCTGCGCCACGCGCGAATCGGCGATGGCGTCGAGCTCGGTCAAGGGCAGGCGCTCGGCCGACAGCGCCAGATACAGGATGGGCGAATCCGCCGGATTGATCTTTCGCAGCTGCGGCGGGTCCATCCCCTGCGGCAGGTTGCGCGCCGCCTGCGCGATCGCGGTCTGGACGTCCTGCGCGGCGGCATCGATGTCGCGCCCGAGTTCGAACTGCAGGGTGATGCTGGTCGAGCCCTGGCTCGACTGCGAACTCATCGATTCGATCCCGGCCACCGTCGCCAGCTGCCGCTCCAGCGGCGTCGCCACGGTGTTGCCCATGGTTTCCGGGTTGGCCCCGGGCAACGAGGCGCTGATCCGCAGCGTGGGGAAATCCACCTGCGGCAGGTCGTTCACCGGCAGCTGCGTGTAGGCGAGCGCGCCGAACAGCGCCATCGCCAGCACCAGCATCAGGGTGGCGACCGGGCGTTCGATGAACAGCCGCGACAGATTCATCGGCGCGCGCTTTCGAGCGTGACCGGGTTGCCCGCCTTGAGACGCTGCGGAATCTCGATCAGCACCGGCTCGCCTGCGCGCAGGTCGCCCTCCACCATCTGCTCGCCATCGAGGCTGCGGATCAGTTCGACCGACTGAATCACCGCCCTGCCATCGCGCACGACATAGACATAGGCACCTTCCTGGGCATGCTGCAGCGCCGCCTCGGGCACCACCCTGGCATCCGGCAAGGCGCCCAGCAGCAGGCGCACCCGCACGCCCTGTCCCGACAGCAGAGCAGGCGGCGACGCCTTCAGCCGCACCTTGATCGGAACCGCGCCGGTGGCGGCGTCGATCTGCGAATCGACGAACACCAGTTCGCCCTGCGCCTGCACCGTGCGGTCCACGTCATGGAAAACCTCGGCCGTCACCTTGCCTTGCGCGCGGGCTGCCGCCAGTTCCGGCCAGTCCTGCTGGGCCACGCTGGCGCGCACGTCGAGTGCGCCGGGCGCGATCAGCGTGGTCAGCGGCTCGCCGCCCGCCTGCACCAGACTGCCCGCACGGATGCCGATGCGGCCGACGCGCCCGGCGATCGGCGCGCGAATCTGTGCATACTCCACATCAAGTCGCGCCGACTCCATCTCGGCGCGGGCCGTACCGGCACGCGCACGCGCGGTTTCCAGCGCCACCTGGGCGTCGTCGAATTCCTGGCGGCTGATATAGCCCAACTGCATCAGCGGGGCGAGGCGTTCCAGTTTTTTCTCCGCCTCGGCGGTCTCGGCGAGTGCGCCGGTCAGGATGGCCCGGCTCTGCGCGATGCGCGCCTGTGCAGGACGCGCATCCAGGCTGAACAGAAGCTGCCCGACGCGCACGGCATCGCCTTCCTGCACATGCTGCTTCAGCACCGTGCCGCTCACCTGGGCGACGACTGCAACCTGCTGGGCCGCTTCCAGCGTGCCGGGCAGGTCGATCACCCGCGGAAAATCGCGTACCGCCACCGGCACGGTTTTCACGCTCAGGGCACGGTCTCCACCGCCCTTCCTGGCGTCACCTGCCTGCTGGGTCTGGATGCGGTACACCACGCCGGCAACCAGGGCCAGCACGATGACGAGGAGAAGAATGCGCAGTTTCATGGTGGGTTCGCGGAAGTGACGGGGGGCAAACGGCCCAGTGCGTGATTCAAACGGGAAAACGCCGCGAGCCATTCAGAATCGGCCTGGGCGGCACTTTGCCTCGCACGCGCGAGCGCAGCCTGCGCGGTCAGGAGTTCGAGCAGGCTGCCGACGCCTGCCTTGTAGCGCGCCTCGGCCGCCTGGGCCGATTCGCTGGCGCTGTCGAACTGCACCGCCACGCCCTCGCGCTGCGCCTGTGCGTGGAGCACATCGTGATAGGCCTCGACGACCGCACGCGCAACCAGACTGCGCTGCGACTCGGCTTCGGCCTGCAGACGTTCGGCATCACGTTCGGCGGCGCGCGCCTGGGCCGCCAGTCGCCCGCCGTCGAACAGCGGCACCGACAGGTTCACTCCGGCGCTGTAGGTGGTCGACGGCACCCGGTCATCTTCCAGGAAGAAAGTGCGGCCGGTATTGGCCACCAGCGACAGGCTCGGCCAGCGCGACGCGCGCGCGCGTTCGGCCTCCAGGCGCGCACTCGCCGCTGCGGCTTGCAGGGCTTGCAGGTCAGGGCGCTGGCGCTGTGCTTCAGCCAGCAGATCCGCCAGCAATGTGCTGGCTTCAAGCGCAGTCGGCGGCACGATCTCCCACTCGATCACCAGCGCCTGCGTCTGCGCGATGCCCGCCGCCTGCTTCAGTGCCGCTTCTGCCTTGGCCTGGTCGCGCTGCGCAGCCTGCCGTGCGAGCGTCGCCTCGGCCAGTGCCGCGCGTGCGCGCAACTGGTCGGCGCGCGAGACCAGCCCACCGCGCAGTTGCACGTCGGCCGCGTCGAGACTGGCGCGCAAGGAGATTTCCAGTTGCGCCAGTGCTTCGACCTGCGCCTTTGCTCCCAGCAGCGCAAAGTGGGCCGCCTCGACTTCGGCGATAACGTTCTGCAGGGTGCGGTTGTTGCTCAGCAGGCTGGCGATGAGCTGGTAGCGCTGGGCGTCGATGCTGGCTGCGCGGGCGCCGAAATCGTAGAGCACATAGGCGAGAGTGAGGCTGGGACCGTAACGATGGAGCGTCGGCACCGATGCTCCGGAACTGGACAGTGCACGGCTCTGGGTGAAATTGAATTGCCCGGTGAGCATCGGCCAGTTGGCAGCGGTGGCTGCATCCAGCCGTGCCGCTTCGGCCTGGATACCGAGCCAGGCTGCGCGCGATTCAGGCCGCGCGCGCAGCGCATGTTCGGTCAGCGCGGACAGGCTGCCGAAACGAACGGGGGCGTCCTGCATGACTGCCGACTGCGGTCGTTCTGGCAGCGCATCGAGCTGCAGCCAGAACGCACCGGGACGCTCAGGGAAATCGAGCGCAGCTGCATGGCCCCACGACGGCCAGAGCGCAAGCGATGCGCACAACAGGAGACGATGCGGAATGGGCTTCAAGATAAGGCGATTGTAAGCGAGTCTCAAATCCGGCTGTGTAGCGCGTATGCGAGTTCCGGCTTCGCACGAGCCTGGAAATTGGGCGAGCATGCCCTGTCTGGCCGGCGGGCCAGGCATGAGCTGGAAGAACCAGATATATCCTGCTGGCTGAAATATGCATGACACAAGGGATCGATAGGATGCCTCGTGTACCGGGTCGACTGAGTGTGGCGTCGAGGGAAACCTGAAAACGCTGCGACCGGCACAACCTCCATTCATGCTTCCAAAGGGAACTCCACCATGATGCTCAAGAAACTCTCGCTCGCCATCGGCCTGGTCCTGGCCGGGTCCACGGCCTTCGCCGGCGGCACCTCCTTCGAAGACTTCACCCCCCTGGTCGGCGATACGGTTGCAGGATCGCTGCCCGAGTCCGCCCCCTTCGTGCTGTCCTCGCCGCACTTCAGCCAGATCAACATCGCTACCCGCGACATCACCCAGGCCAAGCGCTTCGACAGCGGCAACTGGGACATGCACACCGTGAACGAGAGCGGCCCCGAAGCCGGCCGCTTCCTGTTCACCGTGTTCGAAACCGGCCAGGCCGGCATCCAGCGCACCGACCTGCGCACCATGCAGACCGAAACCATCTGGCACAGCCCGTCCGTCGCCCCCGCACTGGACAGCCACAAATCCTTCGACGCTTCGCGCTGGACCCCCTGGGGCAGCTTCCTGACCGCCGAAGAGTCCTGGAGCGACCCGGCTGCCGTCCCCACCAGCCACTATGGCCGCCTGTTCGAAGTGGTCAACCCGCTGGCCGCCCCCGCCGACATCGTGATCAAGCACCGCGACATCCTGCCGCGCGTCTCGCACGAAGGCCTGGCGTTCGACAAGAAGAACAACCTGTACTTCATCGACGAGCGCAACGACAGCCACATCTTCAAGTTCACCTCGGCCAACCCGCAGGCCGACAACGGCGACGACTTCTTCGCCGCCGGCCAGACCTTCGTGCTGCGCGTGGGCGACGGCACGGTTGAAGAAGCCACCGGCGCCGCCACCTGGGTTCCGCTGACCGACGTCAATGGCGTTGCCCTGCCGGGCGCCGTGATCGTCACCGATCCCAATGGCCTGACCGCGATCGACGGCCGCGCCACGCCGAATCTGCCCGCCTTCCTGGGCACCAACTTCGACCGCCCCGAAGATCTGGAAGTCAAGACCCTGAAAAACGGCAAGCAGATGCTGTTCGTGGCGACCACCACCAACCACAAGGTGTTCTCGATCGACCTGCGCAACGACACGGTCAAGCTGTTCGCCAGTCGCGACACGCTGGACATGGCCACCGGCGCGCCCGTCGGCAGCGCCTTCAAGAGCCCCGACAACCTGGCGATCGACGCCGACGGCAACATCTACATCGTCGAAGACCAGCCGGGCGGCTTCGAGGACACCTGGTTCGCCAAGGACGACGACAATGACGGCGTCGCCGAAGCCGTCGGCAAGTGGGCCAGCCTGACGACCGTCGGCGCCGAGGCTACCGGCCTGTACTTCGACCCCTTCAAGTCGAACACCGCCTACATCAACGTGCAGCACCCCGCCAGCAAGGTCGATCGCACCATCATGATCACCACGCCTTGCCAGAAGACGAAAGGCGACAATGGCCACCACTATGGCCATGACAAAGGTCACGACAAGGACTGAATGAGGCGGCCCTGAACAGGGCTTCCGCCTGTCGTCGGCTAGTTTGACGGCAGTTGATCACGCCCCGCTGGCGCAAGCCAGCGGGGCTTTTTCATGTACCAAACACGGCAGCCTGTCTAACACGTCACCACACCGAAAACGCGCGGAATCGCGCCCGGAGTCAGAGTTCGGAAAACAGATACGCCAGCAACGCGACGCCCAGCAGCACCACCGACAGGTTCATCGCGATGCCCGACCAGGTGCAATAGCGCACCGGAATTTCAACC
>JAKBJA010000166.1 GCA_021836225.1 Pseudomonadota bacterium
AAACACCGGAATGCCGAACTTTTCACATTCCGCTCCCGTAAGGTGGGAGCTACCGCCTGTTGCGCTTCCTGCACTTCTGCAAGAAGGCCCGCTAACTCCAGTGCGAGACCATGCACCCGCGGGGGCTTCTTGGATACCTCATCCAAGAGCCGCCACTATACCTGGCCACCGCTCGCGCGTCAACTGTAAGTTGTTGATTTACTTGATTATTTTGTATATATACATTTTACTTAGTTGCAATTCTCAACTAAGCCCCCCTGGAACGGCTCGCAAGCATGGGCTCGCCAAGTGAGCGCACTTCGCGCACTCCCAAGAAAAATGCCGAGGATCGCTCCTCGGCATTCTTCGGACTTGCAAGCTGCCCAGAGGGCAGTGAACACAACAACGCCCTAAGGGCAGATGAAACACAGACTTTCTAAGCTAGCCAGAGGCCAGTGAACTCACAACGCCCTAAGGGCAGATGAAACGGACTTCCCAAGCTGTCCAGAAAGCAGTGGACTGACATACCTATCTCAAAGCGAATAGCAACTGTCAACACTGTCGCGCGAATATTTTTTGTATTCGCCACGCTTTTCGGTGTCGTCTGACTACACAAATTACCAAAGTGTCTTCATCATCCTCAATAAATGCGTGCCAATCACTCATTTATTCCCTCCGGATAACCCTTCAATGCCTCTTCCTTCGAGATATGCTGACGGTATAGCGAATGGAACATACCCTTTGCTTCAAGGTATGCCCTTGCTTCGAGCATCGCTGCCTCGGTCGTGTCGGCGTATTTGAGGATGTGATCGATAGACATCATGTGCCTTGCATATTTTTTTTCATCGCCAAAAGACATTTTGCAGGTGCTGCAATACGGGCTTCCGAAGCGCAGGTATACCCCATTCTTCTGAAGGTAATAGTTAGGGTTTCCTTCATGTTCAAAGTGGGCATCATGTAGGCTGAGCGCACCTTCGATAGCATCGCTCATCGCATCGAGGCTGAGGGACGGGCGTCTGCCAGCTTTAAATTCGCGCGCCAGAAGGCGAATCCTGTGTGCTTCTACCTGTTCCTGAAAATATCCCTTAAATGGCGCACGCAGATAGTTGATTGGCAGCTTCTTCTGTTTGTTGCGCAACTTCACATCAGCACCAGCGTTAAGAAGAATGTCAAAAATCGAAATTCCATATCCGATAGCGGCCTGGTAGTGCAAGGGCGCGCCATAGTCAGACCGCGCATTTACATCAGCACCATGCTTGATAAACACTTCCGTCAAATAGCTGGATTTAGCGACCACGGCCCAATGTAGCGGTGTCTCGCCATATTTGTTGGCTACATCGACACCGCCAATTTTATTGATGACGCTTTCCAATTCTGCATATTCCTGTTCTGCTTCTTCCTGATCCACATCTTCCAGTTCATCCCTAGCCGCTTCCACGGCAACCAGCAAATGCAGCTCGGATGCCGAATCCACCTCGTTCTTGTATATAGCCGACTTCTCCTTGCCGGCCGCATAATCCTTGAAGAACTTCTTCAGCTCCGCAACGCGATCCACAGTCGTCGCATCAGTTGTTTTCTTTGGTGCAGACCGTGCGGGCGCGGGTTTTCTTGCGGTTGGCATAGTGTCTCCTTGGACTGTTTGTTAGTAAGGTGATTAAAGCGCCTCGACCAATCGGCGAATGTATTCCGTATCGTTCTTCATCAGCAAGATGTTGATCTCCAGAAATTCTTCGAGCTTGGTGAGACCGAAGCCCTTCTGCAGATTCCCAATCTGCGTGGGTGAGACGATGAAGCTCGACAGCGATACCTTGTCGTCGCCAAGCCGCTTCTCAATATCCTTGATCGTCTTGAAGAACTGAACCTTTGGACTGAACTTGCCCTCGTGGATCAAGCCGTGCGGTTCGATAAACGCAATATGCTGTTTGGCGCCATCCAGCACCCACAGGATGAAATCGGGATAGAAGCCGCCGGCCTCGAAGAAGCCAATACCCCCTCCCCTTGCCTTGTTCCTCAGCAGGAAGAACTCCTTGCCATCATGTTTAGTGCCACTTGCGGTCAGGTAGGCGTGCAGGTCTTTCACAAAATTGAACTCGCTGTCCTTCAGCGCCACGGGCAGCACCTTGATCCGCGATGTCGCCGCCACGCCATCAGGCATGTGCAACAGGGGGGAGTAAAGGTGAATCCCGCCCAGCAAGGCACGGGGAGGATTCCCGCTTGTGCTTGGCTCGTCTTGTAGCGGTGCAGCGCTGCCCGATTTCTTGAGGGACTGCGCCAGTTTCTCTACATCATCGGCGAGCTTCTTCAGATCGGCGATCAGCGCGGTCTCGCTGGAGTCCACCATCATTTGCCATCCATCGCCCGACTGCGGGAGGTTTTCGTCTTCCACCGTCAGCTCGCGATATTCGAGGCGGCGCTCGAAGAACGCATCGACCTGGTTATTGAACAGCGACTCCATCAGGCGCTTCAGCAGCGTGGTGATAATCACCTGCCACTGCCGCACTTCGGCCCATGTGCGAGGCTGCATTACGGAAGCAGGGGCATACAGCGTATACCAGCCGTTCTTGCCATCTTCGAAGAGCAAAGGCAAGTCGGCCCGTTGTATGAGCATGTTCTCGTAGCCGCGCACACGCTTGTAGGCTTCCAGCTCAAAGAACACCGCATTCCAATCCACCAGCGTGAGCTGGTGGCTGCGAAACAGTTGCGTCTGCTTGGCCGCAGCCTGTGCAACATCTGCCTTTCCAACTGCCACCGCCTCGATGCGGGGATACCAGTCCAGCTCGATCTGGCGCGCCATGAGCTTGGGCGGCAATGGCAACTTCAGGATGGGGAGCGGCGCGTCTTTCTTGAAATCGTATTCCTTGCCGTCGTCCTTCTTGCGTTTGGGCCGCAGCACCTTCAAGCGTTTGCCGAAGTCGCGCGTGGTGTGCATCGGCATCTCGATGACTTCCTTGCTTTCGTTTCCCGGCAAGCCTTCCTCTGCAAGGTAATCACGGAAGCGCTGCATGAACTCGGCCTCGATGCCGAACACCTGCAAGGTCTCCAGCCAATGGATATTGGCTGGGCGTGGCACATTCACGCGCGTGCATCGGCTGCTGCGCTTCAAGCTCCAATCGAAGCCCTTGAGTCGCACACCACGGCCGAACAGCTGGATGATCTGTGAGCCCTCCGACTTGCCGACATGCATCAGGCCCAGGGTCGAAACCCGCCAGCAGTCCCAACCTTGGATGAACTTCTTCGCGCCGATGAGGATATTCACCGATGACTGGCTATCCGATGCCGACGCAAACAGGGGCCGATCATCGAATTCACTATCGACGATCTCAACCCTATCTTTGGGAATCTGTTCGCCGATATGGTCGGCCAGTCCCTTGGCATCGCCCACATTGATCAGGCCGAAAGGATGCTCGGCATGGCCGACGCGCAAGTGGATCTCGCCGCTATCGCCCTTGATGCGGGTAATCCGCAGGACGCCATTCGCCTTGGTGTGGAAGACTTCTTCGAGGATCAGACGATAAATCTCATCGGATGATTTGCCGCCGCCCAGCATGGCCTGCAATACCGGGAAGCAGTTGCCGAAAATGTCGTTGCCGTTGGCATCGACCATTCCGTTGGCCGCACCCGATTGAGTCAGCAGCAGCTGGATGTCCTTCTTGCTGGTAATAGGGTCGGCGAGGAAGTTGCCGAGGAAATCGACAATCTTCGCCACATCGGACACGGACGCCTGCTCTTCCTTGGTGCCCCCACTCGCCTTGGACACGCTACCGCCAACGAACACCCAAAGCGGTTTCTCCAGATGAAAGGGGCGTAGCGCCAGGGCCTCGCGGTCATAGAGTCGAAGCTGCTGGAAGTAGGCCAGCAGGCAGGCCGTCAAATAGCGCCGAGCATCTGCCCCATCCTCGGCAAGGTTGAGGATGCTGTAGTCCTTGCCGAACCCATCCTCGTAGAAGTAGCGGTAGGAATAATCGAACAGGACGCTTTTCGCATAGGCCTGAGTAATCGTCTCATTCCCCGCTGCGGCGACGGCCTGAGCGAATGTTGCCGAATACTCGAAGACGAAGCCACGCGAGGAAATGGCCTCGCGGCGCTTCAGCCAGCCAGACTCTTCATCGCTTCCCAAGCCCTGGTGGCCCTCGTCCACCAGCAGCAGGTTGTTGTCGCCGAACTCCGAGACAGCCACCGTGTTTTCCCGCCTCACCTCGCCGAGCTTGGTGATCTCGATCACATCGACGCGCGCAAGGTTGGGCGACCCCAGCAAGTCTGCGCGAAAGCGTTGCGTCGAGAGACCGTTCAGCTCCATTTCCCGCAGGTGCTGTTCGGTCAGGGATTCGTTGGGCGTCACGAGCACCGACCGCGAGAATTCATTCTCGCGACCCGACGCCTCCGCATAGTGCCGAAACTGGATCACATTCGCGTGCATCAGCAGCGTCTTGCCGCTGCCGGTGGCGTTCTGAAAGCATAGCCGGTTAAGGTCAGCAACCGTAAAAGGCTCAATCGTCGTGGGCAACGACGCATCGGCGCGCCACTGGTTGAAGCGAACGAGGAAATCATTCAGCGAGTCGAGCAACTCCGCCGGCTGGTGAAAGAACAGGTCCAGATAGCGCTCAGCGAACAACAGCGAAAGCCATTGGTAATACTTCCAGACGATGGGCCGCAAACCCTTGGCCATACGAGAATCGTTCAGCGCCTTGGTATGGGCAAGGATGTTGTCCTCATAGCTCGCCAGTTCGGCGGAATCAAACTTCGCCGATGCTGGCCAGTTGGCGTTCAGCTCATGGAAAAAACGATGTCGTCCATCCGCATGCAGCCCCTCAAGCTCCTCATCCAGGATCGGATTCGATAACTTTCGGATGGCCGGAATGGTGCGGTCTTCCGCGTCCGTATGCACTGCCAGCGGGTCGATACCAAACTGCTCGATCATCCATGCGTTCAATACCAGCTTGTGGATGAAGGGATCGCTTTGCTTGCCTGAGCCCTTCGCTGCCTTGGCAACCTTGGTTGTCTTCTTCGCGGCTGCCATCTCAGGCATCCTCCCCCGCCCACATGCGGCGCTGGAATTCCTCTTCCAACAGGCGGACCTCGCCGTATTTGCCCAGATTAGGCAGGTTGTGGGTGCCGTTAATGTAAATGATGTCGTAGAGCGTCTTATCTTCGCGGCGCGTCGGATCGAACTTCATCTGCTGGGACAGGAAGGCCTCAAGCGCGGCGGCATCCTGCTCGGGGTCGTCGGTCAGCGTGCGCCATAGCACCAGCACGCTCTGGCGGTGCCGGTCATCACCCGGCTTGGTTCGCACATATCCCTCCACTGGCCGGAACCACCAGGCCCCATCCTTTGCCTCGGTGAGGGTTTCCACCTGCAAGCGGGTGTTGGCGTCCTCCGGCAATAACGGGTCAGGATTACGAACGAAGGTCGCCGCAAAGCGCCGACCGGCGTGTAGCTTGTCAACATGCAGGCCGACAAGCCAGTTGAAGGTCTCCACCAGATCGACATTACGTTTTTCTCGCTCGTCGGAACCGGGTTTCTTGATTTCCAATTGGTAGGCCGTTGGATCGCGGAACTGCGCCACATTGAGCAGGCTTTGGCTGCCTTGAGTTTCAACATCGAGCATGTATCGCAAAAGGTAATTGCGATTCATGGCTTCATCGCCAGCCTTAGCAATAGCTGCGCCACCATCGTTTAACGACAGATTATTTATACAGTCCTCATAGGATTCGAGGCGAATAATCTTGATGGCTTGAGATACACCAGTATTGTGGGCTACCGGCTTTCCGTTCTTCCATTCCGTCGCATACGCCACTTTCTGAATTCTTGGTTTTAAAACAGAGGAGAAATATTCACCCTGCTCTACAAGGATATATTTTCTCTGCCCTTTATCATCACGATTCAGGTTAATTACGGCTTGGCCTGTCGTTCCCGAGCCCGCAAAGAAATCCAAGACCAAGGCCTCCGGATTCGAGGAAGTATTGACAAACAATGTGTCATAGACTGCATGAACACTCTTTGGAAATGAGAACTCCGAGGAATCCCCGAATAGCAATTTGAGGTGCTTGGTTCCATGCGATGAGGCATCATACTTTGGCCCAACCCAAACACTTTTTGGACGGGTTCCTTCTTTGATTCTGTCAATAATCTGGACTTTCCAATCGCCCTTGCGATTCTTTGTAAACTTGATTTCCCCTTTCTCTAAATGCTCAAGAAATGAGGGGATGGTCTTCCGCCAAACCCTATTTTTTCCTTCGCTGTCTTGGGGCAAGATTTCGACAGCCCCGTCAAACATCTCAATTGATGCCGTATCAGTTTCAGGGTTGTAGTAAATCGGGTAAAAAGAATTCGGTCGTTCCTCTGGCGTTGAGAACCCACCAGTTCTTAGAAAGTCTCTCCATTTGAAGCTCTCTTCCCCATCACCTTCACTATATTGAGCAACCTGATCTGCACTTAGCGGGAAGAAATCAATTGCAGCGCAAGAATGGTTTTTTGCGTAAAAGAGAATATATTCGTGGCTAGTTGCCAAGTATTTGTCATTTGTCCGCCCCGATGGCTTGATCTCAATTACCAGATTTCCAAGTCGATTCTCTAGGCCGAATACACCATCTAGAGTGTTCTGGAGATAGGCCATTTCCAGGTCGTCGATAGCGCAGCACAATACCGCAGTCTCTTGCATTAAGTTGGTTGCAAGCCGAGCGCGGCTATCGACCATGGATAGCCACGATGAGTGCTTATAAGCATTCTTATAAAGAAAGCTCTCCTCAGAGGTGTTGTATGGCGGATCAATGTAAACACAGCTCGTGCTTTCCCGATAACGGCTATCCAACATCCGTAGTGCCTGGAAATTCTCAGAATGAATAAGCAATCCATCACATTGCCGATCAAGCTCCTCGATCTCTTGCAGGATCATATTGGTTAAGGAAGGCCCAAGAATTTCGGTGTCTACGGTTAAGAATGGATTCGCCCGTAAGAACTCAACTGTCAGAGGAACCGAGTAGGCTGGCGACACGGCATCTCCCTTGATTTCGTCAATTGCAAACAGCCTTACCCATTCATCGCGCTGCTGATCACTAGCAGCGATCTGGGGATAGAGTTTCTCTGGAATGCGATCTAGCGTGATGCAGTAATGAGTCTCGACGACAAACTTCTTCTTTAGCCAAAGCTTCTTCTGGAAGTCTTCGAGCTGGGCAAGGAAGTCGACAAGGCGCTGAGACAACAAACGGATGGCCTGAGCCTTCTCCAGCGCGTTCTGCATGGCTTTCATCCGCGCTTCGGTCAGCCCACCTTGCACATCGGCATCCTCGCCGCCCACGAAGTCATCCAGTTTCAGGACTTCGTTCTTCAAATAGAAGTCCAGCTCGCGCCGGAGGAAGCCGCCAAGGTCCTTGTGGATGAAATAATCCATGGTATTGCTGGCGGTGTATTGGCCGACATAGCGGGCCAGCAGCGGTTGCTTCTTATCCTTGCCCTTTGGCACATCGCTGCTCAGCACCGAGTGATATTCCTCTGCCAATGCCTTGCTATCGCCCGTCTCCCCCGCCAGGGCGTCGAGCACTTTCTGCACCAATTGATCGTTGCGCTTTTCTTGCCACTTCCCTTTCTGTCCAGTCTTCTCGGAGTCAGGCCGGTAATTGATTCGCACAACAAGCTCTTTGCCTTCCCAGGCAATGGGGGTTTCGTCGTCAAGGATGAAGTAGCGTTCATCCTTGTCGCTCGCCTTCACATTGTTGTGAGCGCCCTCGGCAGCATCGACGATGCGGAAGTGAACCTTGATGGCTTGGCCGTTAGCGGCGGCATCGTCAAAGAGCTGGCGACTGATGCCTTTCTCGTCCTTTTGCAGCGCCTTGCGCGGGTCGAAACTGAATTCCGCGAAGTTCTGTGTGGTCTTGATGTAATACTGATCCTTGTTGGCCCAATGCTGCACGACCTCGGCGCCGTCATAGGGCACCGCATAGGTTTCCGCGCCGCCCGCCGCCCCCTTGCCATATCGGCGCAGGGACATGAAATCGCCTTGGTCGTAATAGCGCGAGAAGAAGCGATGCAGATGATCGTAAATCTCGGCGTCCTCGCCGCCGGTCAAGCGAACTGCATCATAGCGGGCGCGTGCTTGTTGCACCTTGGGCGCCGCCTCGGGGTCGGGCGCGCCGAACTCGATAGCCTGCTGCCGAGCAGCTTCGTATTCCTGCTTCGCCGCCTCTTCCTGCCGCGCGCCTCGACTGGCGAATACCTTGTCGATGAGCTGGTCGAATTCGGATTCGAGGAAGGTTTCCACCTGGGCACGCTTGGCGTGCATGATCCGATAAAGACCAAAATCCAGATCGGGTTGATCAAGCTGGAACATTTCCCGCATCAGGCTCAGCAGGCGCTGTTTCTTTTCGTTCATCTTGGTATCAGTTGCCATGTCGTGTCTCTCGGTGCTCAAACCACCCTGAATCGCAGGGTGAACAGGTTATTGGTTTCGGTGTGTTGCTGGATGCGCTTTTCGAGCTGGTCGATCAATTCGTCGCGCCGCTCGATGATTTCGTCCTCGACGGAGAAGATGTCCTGCCGCTGACGGCGCTGACGGCGTTCCAGTTCGCGCAGCTCGTTCTGGATGGCGGATTGCTCTTCCAGCGTGGCGGCTTTGCGGGCATCGCGTTTCAGCTGGGCGATGCGTGCCTTGGTTTCGCGCAGACCTTCCTCGGCCGCCAGCAGCTTGTCGTCCGCCCACTTCTCCAGCTTGTCGCGCTCTTCGTTAAACAGCTTCTGGTTGGCTTCCAGCAGCTCGGCGATGCGTGCCTGGGTAAGCCGTTCGGCATTGGCGGCAAGTGCCTCGGGTGCCGCCGCAGTCGTAGGCGCCACCTTGCCTGCCGCCTGCACAGAAAATAGTTTTTCGCAGGTCTCCTGATCGAGCGCCTGACCGTCGTCGGTGAGGGCCGAAAACAGCAGCGATTCGGATGTGTCGAAGGCAGCGACAGTCAAATGGTTGAGCGTTAGCCACCCGCTCTTGCCGCGTAGCTGGTCGATGACCGAAAGCCGCGTCGGATGGTGGCTGTAATCGAAGGTGAGCTCGGCCGGAGGCGTGGCCGCTGTCCTGGCACTGTCCAGCACCCATTCACCCAACGGATGATTGAGACGGTAGGCGTGAGCGAGCATGTCAGGCTGTGCGCCACCGCGAACAAGCTGATAGCGGCCGACCGGAGCCTCTGGCAGCGGCGAGCGAGTCAGCGAAAACGCATAGTTGGCTTCCTCGAACCGAGCGCCGCAATGGGTTTCGCGTTCGAGGATGTGCTGGGTTGCGCCCCAGAACCATCTGCCGATCTTGTCGAGGCGCGCTTCGGCCTCGTCCAACCGCAGTTTCAGGCGGTCATGCACATCCTCGTCGAAATGCTCCAGCAGCTGGGTCTGGGTTTCTCGGATGCGGTTGCCGATGTCTTCCTCCAGCTCCGACTGCAAGGCGGCGAACGCGGCTTCGATGTCGGCTGGCTGGCGGCAGGTGTCGTAGATTTGCAGGATGCGGCGCTCGAAGTCGATGCCGTTTTCGATACGCCCCAGCACTTCGTCGGAAGCACCGAATACGCCGGAGAACAGGTTGAACTTCTCGGTCAGCAGTTCCAGCACGCGCTGGTCGGCCTGGTTGCGGGTATTGAGGAAGTTGATGACCACCACATCGTAGCGCTGGCCGTATCGGTGGCAGCGACCGATCCTCTGCTCGATGCGCTGCGGGTTCCACGGCAGGTCGTAGTTGATGATGAGGGCGCAGAACTGCAAGTTGATGCCTTCGGCCCCGGCCTCGGTGGCGATCATGATGTCCGCGCCGTTGCCATCCATGCGGCGGAAGTGGTCGATCAGGGCTGTGCGGCGATCCACCTGCGGCGAGCCGCTAATTCGGTCGCTGCCCTTGTTGGCTTCCATCCATTCCTGATAGATGCGCGTGGAATCTTCGCCTGTATTGGTGCCACTGAATGAAACCAGTTTGTTGCCGTAGCCGTTGGCGGTGAGGAAACGGAAAAGGTAGTCCTGCGTGCGACGCGACTCGGTGAAGATGATGGCCTTGCGTGGGGCCTTCAACTCGTCCATCTTGCTGAAGCCAAGATCGAGAGCAGTGAGCAATGCCTGCGCCTTGGTATCGGTCTCGATGCGTCCGGCCGCGTCGATGAAACTGTTGATTTCGGCAATCTCTAGCCGCACGGCGGCAGGATCGAACTTGGCGGGTTCGCGTTCGGCCGTTTCCTCATCCTCATCGCCGGGCTCTTCGAGGTAGTCTTCCTCGATGTCCTCATCCTCGATCAGCTTCTCCAGCAGACCGTCGTCGATATCGCCCTGCCCTTCGAGCAGTTTTTCCAACCGCCCTCGGATGGTGGTCAGTGTGGCGACCACGGCGTGGGAGCTTGAGGCCAGCAGCTTGCGAAGAATCAGGCCCGTGAGGTGGCGCTGCTGCCGAGGCAGTGCGTAAGAGTCTTCCTTGGCGAGGAAGGCGGATATGGCTTCGTAGAGACCTTGCTCGTCATCGGTTGGGTTGAAGGGCTGTGTCAGGGCCTTGCGCTCGGTGTAGCGGACATATTCCAGCACCTGCTTGCGCAGGGTTCGCTTGGCAAAGGTTTGCAGCCGGTCGCGCAAGCTGGATAGTGCTGCCCCCGAAGACATGAATTGTTTGCGGAAGGCTGCCTCATCGCCAAAAAGATGATCGTCGAGGAGTGTCGAGAGGCCATAAAGCTCAATCAAGGAGTTTTGCAGCGGCGTCGCCGTCAGCAGCAACTTCTTCCGGCCGTCGAAGGCACGGCGCAGGGCCTGTCCAGTGCGATTGTTGGCGCGATGTGCATTGCGCAGCTTGTGGGCCTCGTCGATCACAACCAAGTCCCAAGGGATCGCCCGCATTTCCGCCTCCAGCTTGGCGGCGAACTGGTAGGAGACAATCACGACCTGCTTGCCAGCCAGGCTTTCCAGAGTCGATAAGGCCGTGCCGGATCGCAGCTTTCGCAGGCTGACGGCATCGAGAACGGTGGCGCGAAGTGCGAATTTTTCCAGCAGCTCCTGAGCCCACTGCTTGCGAAGGCTGGCGGGGCACACGACAAGCAAGCGCCGCCTCCGCTCGGCCCAATACTGGCAAAGCACTAGCGCTGCCTCGATGGTCTTGCCGAGTCCCACCTCGTCGGCCAGCAGCACGCCTTGCTGAATCGGGTTGCGCAAGGCGAACAGCGCCGCGTCGATCTGGTGAGGGTTGAGATCGACGCTGGCATCAAACAACGATTGGGAAAGGCGATCCACACCGTCGGCGTCGTGGCGCCGAGTCAGCTCGTATGCGTAATATTTGGCGTGGTAGGCAGAAATCACTAAGCGAGCCCCTAGTCTTCCTAGAGGCTATCGGTGGCGGACACGGCTTGCTCTATCAGCCGTGCTGATGAGCATCCACCCTCGTTTTTTATCAGACAAAACGCGCATCCTCCCCATACTGCCCCCTTATTCGTTTTGGGCATTCTATCGCGACTCCGGATGCCCCCGATACTCGGAATTATTAGGGTGCAGGCGAGATGCGGGTCCCTTACTGGATCGCGAGGGTTTTTATCAAGTAGCCGGGGAACTGCCTTGCAAGCTCAAGCGGAGAGGATGCGTTTGGCAACGACAAGCCGCCTTTCATGCGTTCAACGATTTCGCCCTTGATGATTTCTAGCGCTTCCGCCTCGCTTTCCCCCGCCGCCGAGAGCCCAAAATCAGGACTGAAGACAGCCGTTTTCCCCTCTGCCGCCTCAATCAGGATGGGATACGCCTTGGACGCGGAAGTGGTCTTACTCATATTCTCGGCCACCTTCTTGGCGATGCCGGAAGCATAGTGCTGCGTCATCCGGCTGTCTTTGTGTCCGACCGCCAAGCGCAAACCGTGCTCGGTTTGGATGCCGTTCTTCTGCGCCTTGCGATTTTCTAGTGGCTTTGCGTGCTGTTCCTCGACATGCCGCACGGTCAGCCCGGCCAATTCCGCAGCAGCCACCGGCGATGAGAGGGTTTCGAGGATACGGGAAATGTATTCATGCCGAAGGTCGTGAAAGCGGAAGCCCTGCAACCCCGCCTTTATCCGAACACGCCTGTAGACGCTTCTAAATCCATCAGCCGTATAGCTGAACACTCGCCCGTCGGTGCTCTTGTCCTTTTCACACTGCGCGAGGATTTCGCGCGCTTCGGCCGTTAGTGGAACCTTCCTTGGCTCCTTCGACTTCGTCTGCTCGGCCCGCAAGCTAATGAAGTCATCGCCAATCTGATCCCAGGTTAGGGAGAGGATTTCCCCCCGCCGCATCCCGGTCGCCAGGGTCAAGGCCACAATTCTGAGCATTTCGGGATTCCGGCATGCGCGAAGTGCCGCAAAGAGCCGCTCCTGCGCATCTTCCCCGAAGTCCTCAAGTCTGACGGCACGCCGCTTGTCAGCCCCTTCAAGTTTCTTGAGGACAGAGCGGATCTCAAAGGGGTTCTCGCCCAAGGCTTTCGCCCCTTCCTCATCACCTTCATAGAGGGTATTGAAAAAGCTGCGGAGAAACGAGACATCCCGTTTTACAGTCGAGAGGGAAACCTGTTTTTGCCGTTCCTCGATATACGAGTTGGCTGTCTTGCGGGTGATTTCTGAAAGCTGGAGAGTCCCGAACTCTCTGCGCAAATCAGGGATACGGGACGCCACTAGCGCCACACGCCCGGTCAGGGGCTCTCCGTTTTTTCCGACCGCGTTGCCAACCTCGACCTTGACGCGCTTGATGACCTCTATTCGCGAAACCTGCGTTGTCCACCATTTCTTCTTCGCCTCGGGTGCGTCGTCGGGGGGTTCCGGGTAGTGTTTGGCGGCGTGGTGATCGAGATAGCTGCTCAGGCTCAAAGGCCCGGTGAGAAAATCCTTGATTCCTAGCGCAAGCGCTTTTCGCCGGATTGCATCCTTGTCGGCCTGTTCCATAAGCAGAGCCTGACGGCCCTTCTCGCTCTTGGTGTCAGCCAGGAATTTCTCGGCGTCCTCAAGCGTCTCGAATAGCTCGTCGGCCTGAAAGGTTTTGCGCTGGATGCGCACGCGATAGCGGATGGATTTCGACTTGTCGGCGTTGCGCCAGTCGATGAGCTGAATGCCCCGAGAAAGTTTGGCCACGCACGCTCCTTTTGGCTATTTTTTGGCAAAAAAACTAGCGATTTTGAGCGATTTATGCCTTTTCTTGTTTTTCGTCCTTTATAAATCAAGGACTTACAAATCGGCACTAACCATGTCAAGGTGGTGCTCTAACCAGCTGAGCTACGCGCCTAATGCGGGGCGCATCATAACCGAAACGCCACGCGCGTGTCGAGTCGGCGCGGGTTTTTTTAGCCTTGATTCAAATTGAGCGGCCAGCGGCGGACCACCTCGTAGTGCGCGCCATCGGATTCGGTGACGGATTTCACCAGCACGAAATCCTTGATCAGCCAGCGCACGGGCGCACACTCCGGGACCTCACCCCCCAGGGACTTCCGCAGCAGGGTGACGTGCGGCACATGTGGACGCGCATCGATGGGGAAGCCGGCATTCTGCAGGGCGGTGTTCAGCGCGCCGACCAGCTCCAGGTGCTGCGGCGGCGCCTCTCTGGCGCCGAACCACCCGATGCGGTTGTGCCGCCAGTAGCCAGCCTGGTCGAGGATGAGTTCGAATGCATCGGTCTTGACCGTGTCGGCGCAAGCGGCCAGTGATTCGAGTTGGTCGACCGGCGTGCTGCCGATAAAGGCCAGGGTGATGTGCAGGGTATCGGCGCGCATGCGGCGGCCGCCCCAGTGCTGGTGCAGCCAC
The DNA here is from genome assembly GCA_021836225.1 of Pseudomonadota bacterium. The sequence goes on from JAKBJA010000166.1 coordinate 13,725, forward strand.
TTGCCGGCGCGGTTGAGGGCGTCGCGGGTGGCGTCGTCCGGCCACAGGGCGAAGAACAGCCGTAGCGTGCCGGGTTCGCCTAGACGGGGCTCGGTCGGAACCGGTTCAACCACGCTCGATCAGGCACACCGCCTCGGCGGCGATGCCTTCGCCGCGGCCAGTGAAGCCGAGCTTTTCGGTGGTGGTGGCCTTGACGTTGACGCGGTCAAGGGCGACACCGAGGTCGTCGGCGATGTGCGCCGTCATGCGCGCGATGTGCGGGGCCATCTTCGGCGCCTGCGCAATGATGGTCGCGTCAACGTTGGCGACCTGCCAGGCGCGCTCGCGCAATTGTTCGGCCACACGACGCAGCAGGATGCGGCTGTCGATGCCGGCGAACACCATGTCGGTATCCGGAAAATGCCGGCCGATGTCGCCCAGCCCCGCCGCACCCAGCAGCGCGTCGCAGATCGCGTGCAGCAGGACGTCGGCGTCGGAATGGCCCGCCAGCCCCAGATCGTAGGGAATCTCGACGCCGCCGACGATGAGTTTTCTGTTCTCGGCGAAGGCGTGCACGTCGAAGCCGTGGCCGACCCGGATATCACTCATTCATTTTCCCCAGAATCAGGCCCGCCAGTTCCAGGTCCTGCGGATAGGTAACCTTGAGGTTGCGGCTGTCGGACTCGACCAGCCTCGGTTGCAAGCCAAGCCGTTCGATGGCCGAAGCCTCGTCGGTCATGTCGCCGCCGGCGGCGCGCAGCGCTTCGACCAGCGTGCCATGACGGAACATCTGCGGCGTTTGCGCCTGCCACAGGCCGGCACGCGGCACAGTCGCTTCGGCGCGTGCGCCGGATTCAGTATTGGCTGCGGCGCGCTTGAGGGTATCCGCCACCGGGACGGCGAGCAGACCGCCCACCGGGTCATCCGCCACTTCATCCAGCAACTTGCCCAGCAATTCGTCGGGCAAACAGGGGCGCGCGGCGTCGTGCACCAGCACCCAATCGTCAGCAGCGCAGACCCTGGACATGACGTCGAGGCCGTTCAGCACCGTTTCGGCACGGGTCGCGCCGCCACAGCGCAGCACCTCGATGCGTTCTTCCCAACCCTGCCATTCGTAGTTGTTCCAGCGCTTATCGGTGGGCGACAGCACAACGAAAATCTTCGACAGGCGAGGCTCGCGTGCCAGCACCATCATCGCGTGCGCAATCATGGGAACCGAATTGAGCGGCATGTACTGCTTTTCAATGCTCCCGCCCATGCGTGAACCCGAGCCGGCGGCGGGAATCAGTGCGTAAAAACTCATGCGTCGCCTCCGGGCGCCAATACATCACGGTTACCGTTGCTCTGCATCGCCGACACCAGGCCGGCGCGTTCCATATCCTCGATCATGCGGGCGGCGCGGTTGTAGCCGATGCGCAACTGGCGCTGCACCGACGAGATCGACGCGCGACGCGACTTCAGCACGTAGGCAACGGCCTGGTCGTAGAGCGGGTCGGCTTCCGCCGCCTCGCCGAATTCGCCGCCGCCCTCGCCTGCTTCTTCCGGCGACTCGAGCACGCCTTCGATGTATTCGGGTTCGCCCAGCGATTTCAGGTAATCGACCACGCGATGCACTTCGTTGTCCGACACGAAAGCGCCATGGACGCGCTGCGGCAGCCCGGTACCGGGCGGCAGATAGAGCATGTCGCCCTGCCCCAGCAAGGCTTCGGCGCCCATCTGGTCGAGGATGGTGCGCGAGTCGATCTTGCTGGAAACCTGGAACGCGATGCGGGTCGGGATGTTGGCCTTGATGAGGCCGGTGATGACGTCGACCGAGGGCCGCTGCGTCGCCAGGATGAGGTGGATGCCGGCCGCGCGGGCCTTCTGCGCCAGCCGCGCAATGAGTTCCTCGACCTTCTTGCCGACCACCATCATCAGGTCGGCGAGTTCGTCGATCATCACCACGATCATCGGCATGGTTTCCAGCGGCTCGGGATTGTCCGGCGTCAGGCTGAAGGGGTGCGTCAGCGGCGTGCCGGCCTTCCTGGCGTCGCGCACCTTCTGGTTGTAACCGGCGAGGTTGCGCACGCCGACTGCCGACATCAGCTTGTAGCGCCGTTCCATTTCGCCGACGCACCAGTTGAGCGCGCTGGCGGCCTGCTTCATGTCGGTGACGACCGGCGCCAGCAGATGGGGAATACCCTCGTAGATCGACAGTTCCAGCATCTTGGGGTCGACCATGATCATGCGCACCGCGCTCGGATCGGACTTGTACACCAGCGACAGGATCATCGCGTTGACGCCGACCGACTTGCCCGAGCCGGTGGTGCCGGCGACCAGCAGGTGCGGCATCTTGCCGAGGTCCGCCACCACCGGGTTGCCGGCGATGTCCTTGCCGAGCGTGACGGTCAGCGGGCTGGCGCTGTCGTGATAGGCCTTGGAGCCGAGGATTTCGCTCAATCGAACGATCTGCCGCTTGGGATTGGGGATCTCCAGCCCCATGGTGTGCTTGCCAGGAATGGCCTCGACCACGCGAATGCTGATCACCGACAGGGTGCGCGCCAGGTCCTTGGCCAGGTTGACGATCTGGCTGCCCTTCACGCCCACCGCCGGCTCGATCTCGTAGCGCGTGATCACCGGGCCGGGCGAGGCCGAGACGACTTTCACCTCGACGCCGAATTCGGCGAGCTTGCGCTCGATCATCAGCGACGTGTATTCCAGCGCCTCGGGGCTGGCGGTTTCGACCGCCTCGTCGGCGGGGTCGAGCAGATGCAGCGGCGGCAGGGGCGAATCGGGCAGGTCGGAGAACAGCGGCGCCTGCTTTTCGGTGACAGCGCGCTCGGATTGCGGCACTTCCTTCACCACCGGTTCGATGCGGATCGGCGGCGCTTCATCAAGCTTCTTCTTGACCACCGACACCTTGGCTTCGCGCTTCTGCTGCGCCACCTCGCCCAGCTTGCGGTCGCGATACGCCTGCCAGGTCTGGATCACCCTCCAATAAGCCTGCTCGACCCATTCGCCGGTGCGCTCGGCCATGCTGAGCCATGACACGCCGGTGAACAGGCTGAACCCCACCGCCATCAGCAGCAGCAGTGCCAGCGAACCACCGGTGAACCCCAGCAGCGCACCCGCCGCATTGCCCACGCCGGCACCCAGAACGCCGCCGTGCGCGTCGGGCAGCGCCACCGCCCAGTTCCAGGCGCGCAGCCACTCGATACCGGTGCTGGCAAGCAGAAGCAGGCCGAAACCGCCAAGCTTGAGCCAGCGTTGCCGCCCGCCCGCCAGCGGGGTTTCGTCGAGATGTCGGAAGGTGTGGATGACATAGGCAACCGCGAGCAGCACCCACCACCAGGCCGACACGCCGAACAGCATCAGCAGCAGATCGGACAACCAGGCGCCACTTTTGCCCCCGAGATTGTGTATGGCCGGGCCGTCACCCGTGGTGCTGAAACCGGGATCGGCCACATTGTGGGTGAGCAGAATCGCGGCCAGCGACAGCGCAGCCGCCCCCACCAGCAAGGCACGGGCTTCGCGCAGCAGGCGCTGCATACGGGGCGGGAGGGGTTGCGACGAACGGGGAGCGGGACGCGCCATGGGCAATGCTCTACACAGAATGCCGGGATTATACCGGGCAGCCAGCATGGAAATGCCGCGGTCAAGTTTGGTTAGAATAGCCGGCTTTCCCATCGTCCGAGCACAGACCATGAGCACCCAACACCACAAACTCGTCATCCTCGGTTCCGGCCCCGCCGGTTATTCGGCTGCTGTGTACGCCGCGCGCGCCAACCTCTCCCCCGTCGTCATCACCGGCATGCAGCAGGGCGGCCAGCTGATGACCACCACCGAAGTCGACAACTGGCCGGCCGACGTCGACGGCGTGCAGGGCCCTGAGCTGATGGACCGCTTCCAGCGCCACGCCGAGCGCTTCAAGACCGAAATCATCTTCGACCAGATCCACACCGCCAAGCTGACCGAGAAACCCTTCACCCTGATCGGCGATTCCGGCACCTACACCTGCGATGCGCTCATCATCGCCACCGGCGCCTCGGCCATGTACCTCGGCCTGCCGTCCGAGCAGGCCTTCATGGGGAAGGGCGTGTCGGGTTGCGCCACCTGCGACGGCTTCTTCTACAAGAACCAGGACGTCGCCGTCATCGGCGGCGGCAACACCGCGGTCGAGGAAGCGCTGTATCTGGCCAACATCGCGAAACACGTCACCCTGGTGCACCGCCGCGACACCTTCAAGTCCGAGAAGATCCTGGTCGACCACCTGATGGAGAAGGTCAAGGAAGGCAAGATCAGCCTCGAACTCGACCACACGCTGGACGAAGTGCTGGGCGACAAGACCGGCGTCACCGGCATGCGCATCAAGAGCACCAAGGACGGCGCAACCCGCGACATCGCGCTTACCGGCATCTTCATCGCCATCGGCCACAAGCCCAACACCGCCATTTTCGAAGGTCAGCTCACGCTGGAAGGCGGCTACATCGTCACCAAGGGCGGCAACAAGGGCAATGCCACCGCCACCAACATCGAAGGCGTGTTTGCCGCCGGCGACGTGCAGGACCACATCTACCGCCAGGCCGTCACCAGCGCCGGCACCGGTTGCATGGCCGCGCTCGACGCCGAGCGCTACCTCGACGCGCTGGGCAAGACCAAGTGAGATGAAGCGCAGCCGCAGTGCGCTTGCGCCCGCCTCGTTCGAGGCGCTGGCGCGCATGCGCCGCGTGCTGCGCGAGCAGGCCGCCACGCCGGCCTCGCTGCACCAGGCCCCGCATAAACCCAAACCCGCAGCGGACGGCGCGATGCTGTTCCGCCGCGCCGTCGCCGACGCGACTCCCCTGCCCCCTTCCGATCGCGCGGACATCGCGCGTCCGCGCCCCAAACCCGTCGCCCATCAACGGCACGCAGACGAGCAGCAGGTACTGGTTGATGCGCTCGCCGATCCGTGGGACTGGGAAGCCGCCGTTTCCACCGGCGAGGAACTGTTCTTCTCGCGCCCCGGCGTGCCCACCGCGGCGATCAGAAAACTGCGGCGCGGCGGCTGGGTCATCAAGGGCGAACTCGACCTGCACGGCCACACCGGGGACGAAGCCCGCGTCGCGCTGGCCGCCTTCCTCAACCGCTGCATGATCGAAGACCGGCGCTGCGTGCGCATCATCCATGGCAAGGGCCACGGCTCTAAAAACCGACTGCCGGTGCTGAAGAACAAGGTGCGCCACTGGCTGATGCAGCGCGAAGACGTGCTCGCCTTCTGCCAGGCGCGCACCGTCGACGGCGGCGCCGGCGCGGTCATCGTGTTATTGAAATCCTCTACTCGTTAACAGAAAGACACGCCATGAGCGAACCCGTCATCAAGGACTTCGAACTGCCCTCCACCGGCGACACTACCTTCAAGCTGTCCAACCACCGCGGCAAGAATGTTGTCGTCTACTTCTACCCGAAGGACAACACCTCTGGCTGCACCCTCGAAGGTCAGGAGTTCCGCGATCTGTACAAGGATTTCGCCAAGGCCAACACCCTCGTCGTCGGCGTCTCGCGCGACAGCATCAAGTCGCACGAAGGCTTCAAGGGCGCCCAGGGCTTTCCGTTCGAGCTGCTGTCCGACAAGGATGAAACCGCGTGCGAACTGTTCGGTGTGATGAAGCTGAAGAACATGTACGGCAAACCGGTGCGAGGTATCGAGCGCAGCACGTTTGTGTTCGATGTGGATGGGAAACTGGTTAAGAGCTGGCGCGGGCTGAAGGCACCGGGGCATGCGGCGGAGGTGTTGGGGTTTGTGCAGACGCTTTGAGCGCGTGACGCCCGATTTGTCATTGCGAGCGAAGCGAAGCAATCCAGTTAAAGGTAAGTGCGAAGCACCGCCCAGTTGTTGGGTTTTCACCCGCTGAGGACCGTTGGCCGGGGGTAGGCCGGCGGCTAGTCACTTTCTTTGTCCTCGCCAAAGAAAGTAACCAAAGAAAGGCGACCCCGACATACCCGAATTCCCGAAGATCAAGCGCGTCGGGTGGGCGGCAAAGAACTCGCCCCGCTTTTGTAGTGTTAATTAGTTTGGGAGCGGTGCTCAAACACCTTCGCCGCTGATCCACCCGACACGCTTGATCTTCGGCGGGTCTGTAAGGGGGTGAAAGTCAAAACCAGTTTGACTATGAGCAGTCGTCTCGAACCGGATCGAGTGCTTCGCAGTGAGGCTCACCCATGTATGCAAACCGTTCCGTCATCACCGGCCTGGTTTTGACGTTTTCCCCTTGCAGCCACGCCGAGAATCGGCCCTGCCGGGCGGATCAGCGGCGAAGGTGTTTGAGCCCCGCTCACAAAATAAAACAACCCAGCAAAAGCGGGGCGAGTTCTTCGACGCCCGTTCGGCAGGGCCGATTCTCGGGAATTCGTGGCTGTCGGGGGCGCCTTCTTTTGGTTACCTTTCTTGGCGAGACAAGAAAAGTGACTAGCCGCCGGGCTACCCCCGGCCAACGGTACTCAGCGGGTGAAAACCCAACAACTGGGCGGTGCTTCGCGCTTAGCCTGTACTGGATTGCCTCGCTTCACTCGCAATGACAGGCGGAGCTTCATGCGAAGCAAAAAACCGTTCCACCACTTCCAGCTTCCGCGTCCGCGTCATCGCCGGCAGCGCATTCAACAACAAGCGTCCATACGGCTTGTCCGCCAGCCGGGTGTCGCAAATCATCAGCACCCCGCGGTCGGTCTCGGTGCGAATCAGCCGCCCCGCGCCCTGCTTCAGGCTGATCGCCGCATGCGGCAGCTGATAGTCCATGAACGGCTTGCCACCGCTCTTCTCGGCCTGGGCGATGCGCGCAGCGACGACCGGATCGTCCGGCGGCTGGAATGGCAGCTTGTCGATGATCACCACCGACAGCACATCGCCGGGCATGTCGACGCCTTCCCAGAAACTCTGACTCCCCAGCAGTACGGCGTTACCAGCCTGCTGGAAGCGCGCAAGGAGTTCGTTCTTCGGCGCGTCGCCCTGCACCAGCAGCGGAAAGTCCCAGCCACGAAACTTGAAGGCATCGGTCAGCAGGCCGCGCGCCTTCTCCAGCGCGCGCAGGCTCGTGAAGAGGATGAAGGCGCGCCCCTGACTCACCTCCAGCACCGGTAGCGCAGCTTCGACTACGGCGTCGGTGAATTCGGGCGTATTGGGCGCGGGCAAACCCTGCGGCACATAGAGCACGCCCTGGCGCGGGTAGTCGAAGGGGCTGTCGACGCACAGGGTGTCCGCGGTCTCGATGCCGAGCCGGGTTTTCAGATGAGTGAAATCACCGCCGACGGAGAGCGTGGCAGAGGTGAGGATCCACGCCTGCGCGCGCTCGGTGAGCTTGGCGCCGAACATCGCACCGACGGACAGGGGCGTGGCGTGCAGCAGCAGCGAACTCAATGTGGTTTCCAGCCAGCGCACGCGTGGATGCTCGGGGTCTTCGTCGCGCTGCCAGCTGGCCAGGGTAGCCTGCACCGCCAGCGCACGCTCGAAGCAGTTCTTCAGGTCGGCGTCGCGCTCGGCCTGGGTTTCCAGCAGCTTCGCCGTTTCATCCAGTGCCGCTGACAGCGCCTTTAGCGCATCCGGCCATTTCTCGTAGCGCGCCAATTCGGCGAACGTCGATTTGATGGGGTTCTGCGGGAAGGCCAGGCGCAGGTCGCGCGTGGCTTTGGTCAGGTCCTCGGCGGCGCGGCGCAGGGAGGGGAAGTCGCCCGCCTTCACCGCAGCGAGGCGTTTGGTGTCGCCAGCCAGGTCGAGCAGCTGCGAAGTGGACAAGGTTTCACCGAAAAACTGCGCGGCGGTTTCGGCGAGCTGATGCGCCTCGTCGAGGATCACGGTGTTGCACGCTGGCAAGAGCTCGGCGACGCCTTCGTCCTTCAGCCACAGGTCGGCGAAGAAGAGATGATGATTGACCACCACCACCTCGGCCTCGAGCGCAGCCTTGCGCGCGGCCATCACGAAGCAGTCCTTGAAGTGGCTGCATTCGCTGCCGAGGCAGGTGTCGCGGCTGGAGATGGCGTAATGCCAGGCGGTGGCGTCCTCGGGAATGCCTTCGGCTTCGGCGCGGTCGCCACTGCCGCTGGTTTCGGCAAAGCGGGCGATTTTCTGCAGCCAGGCGGCATCGTCGCGGTTCGCGAAACGGCCGTCGCTCAAATTGCGTTGCAGATGATGGTGGCAGACATAATTGGCGCGCCCTTTCAGCAGCGCCACCTTGACCGGCGATTTCAGCGCGCGACGCGCGGCCGGGAGGTCGCGATGGAATAGCTGGTCCTGCAGCGCCTTGGTGCCGGTGGAGATCACGACCTTGCCGCCCGACAGCAGTGCGGGAATCAGATAGGCCAGGGTCTTGCCGGTGCCGGTGCCGGCTTCGGCCAGCAGCACGCTGTTGTCGGCGACCGCACGCTCGACCGCCTCGGCCATGGCCAGCTGCTGCGGCCGTGCGCGCCAGCCTGGCAGTACCGCGGCACAGGCGCCATCGGGGGAAAAGATGCGTGTCAGATCAAACATTTTTGGACCGGATTTCAGGTCGAAGTGTAACATTCAGCACAAGCCGAACTGGTTCACTTCAGTTTCACCCGCTAAATACCGTTGGATTCATAGATTCCGTCTGCCGGTCCTTCCATGCGCATTTACCTGCTCTGCCTGCTTATATCGTTTTTCCCCGCTGCGGCCCACGCAGAGATTGCCCAGCAGGAAATGCGCCCCGGTATCTCCGCCAGCGCCGAATACCTGGTCGGCGAGCGCAGCAAGCCTGCCGTACTGCTGCTGCACGGCTTTTTGCAAACACGCGAATTTTCCACTGTGGCTACGCTGGCACGCGGCCTGCAGGATGAAGGCTATTCGGTACTGTCGCCCACGCTCAGCCTCAATATTCCCAACCGGACACAAAGCCTGGCTTGCGAAGCAGTGCATAAGCACAATATGGAGGACGATGTGGCCGAAATCGGGCGCTGGGTGACCTGGCTGAAATCGCGTGGCCACCGCTCGATCGTACTGGTCGGCCATAGTTTCGGCAGCCTGCAGTTGCTGGCCTATCTCTCGGCCAAACCGGATTCGGCTGTAAAAGCCTATATCGGTGCTTCGCTGATCGAAGCCCAGATCGGTACGGCAAATCGCCCCGCGCTGATCGCACAGCTGGAAAACCGTGTGCATGGCAAGCAGCGCGCGCTGGTCACCCAGACCTTGTCATTCTGCAAAAAGTATCCCTCGACCCCTGAAGGCCTGCTGTCATACGCTCGCTGGGATCAGGCACGCGTGCTGGCCGCGTTGCGGCAATCGCCGGTTGGCGTAAATCTCATCATGGGTGAAGAGGACAACATGCTGGAACGCGGCTGGCTCAAGGCGCTGCAGCATATGCAGGCACCCATGGTGATTGTGAAAGGCGCCAGCCATTTCATGGATGGCGCGCATGAATTTGATCTGCTGGAACACACGCTCGAATCATTGGAACGCATTCAACAGGCCCCCTCCCGATGAAATGGCCGGACTCCGTCTCCATCAAGCAGATCGCGCTTGCCTTCATCACCGGGCTGATGGTGCTGGTAAGCCTGATCGGGGGCTTTGCCGCCTATCAAACGCGTGCCGTCACGCATAGCCTGGAACAACAAAACCTGGACGCGGCGAAGTCCGAACTGTCTGCCGCCGTTCAGCGGCTGCTGAGCCGTACCGAAGAACAGGCCGTCAAGCTTGCGTACTGGGACGAAACCCGGCAACAACTGGTGATGCCCGAGTATTACACCTATTGGCGGGATCAGCGGGTATACGAAAGCGGCATGCTGAATAACCGCTATGTTCGGACTGCGTTGTACGACCACTCGGGCTTGTTGCTTGAACCCAGCCCGGAAAAATCAAGCATGCCGGCCAGGCTGCCAGCCAGCATGCTGCCGCATCAGAACTCCGGCTGGTTGATCGACGAGGCAGGCGCTGTTGCGTTGTATTACGCGTTTCCGGTATACAGCGACGAGCAGCGACAGGCCCTGCTCGGCCACGGACTGATCCGGCTCGATTTCATGCCGGCCCTGTTGCAGCAGGACACACTTCATTTTATAGACACATCCAGCGTCAGCCTGGCACTCAAGCCGGGCGAAACGCTGGCTGTGTCGGATCTGTTTCCGCGCCTGCGTTTCAGTGCCCGTCCGGATCCCGAACAACTGCGTTTCCAGACCATCCTGTCGCGCACCCTGCTCGCGCTGTTTGTGCTGCTTGTGGTCACGGCATTGCTTGTCTTCCTGGCGTACAACCGTCTGCTGGTGCGTCCGCTGGAGCGACTTTCAGAGCTCATCGATGCCATGCAGCACGGCCGGTTCAGCCCCAATCCGTCGCGTTCGCAGACCATGCGCATCAGCGAACTGGATAATATCCGCCGTTCACTCTACGACTACCAGCTGCAATTGCGCGAGTTGCACGGCTCGATGGAACACCAGAACCGTGAATTCCACACTCAGGCGCGCCAGGATGCGCTGACCGGATGCCACAACCGGCGTGCCTACGAGGAAGACTGGGAAAACTTCCGCCAGGAACTGAAAACCGCACCGCAGGGCGTGGCGTTCCTGCTGTTCGACTGCGACCGCTTCAAGACCATCAACGACACCTACGGCCACGCCAAGGGCGACCGCGTGCTGTCCATCATTGCCGATGCACTGGTGATGGCATTGCGCGCCAACGATCGCCTGTATCGCCTCGGCGGCGACGAATTCGCCACGTTCCTGTCGCGCACCACGCCGGCCCAGGCCAAGCAGATCGCGCAGCGCTGCCAGAGCCTGCTCGATGCATCCGCCTTCAGTGACCTGGGAATCGTCGAACCGGTCGGTATCAGCATCGGCATCGCCTTCTGCGCGCCCGATCAGCTTGAGCAAATCGACGAACTGCCCAAGCAGGCCGACATTGCCATGTATACCGCCAAGCAGCCCGGGCGCAACCGCATCGCACTGTATGGCGAAGACACCGAGCGCGCCTCGCAGACATTGGTGGCGAGCCGGGAAACCAGCGCACTGTTCCAGGCGCTGGCCACGCCCGGCATGGTTGAAATGCATTACCAGTCCATCCACAGCCTGCCCGGACGCAAAGTGGATTATTACGAAGCACTGGCACGCATCCGCTACCACGGCGACCTCATCATGCCGGATGCGTTCCTGCCGGTCGTCAGCAGCCGCCGCCTGGAAACCGAGTTCGATCTGGCGGTGCTGCATCAGGTCGATGCCGACCTGTCGTCAGGCCAATTGCCGGCCGGATGCGGTATCTCGATCAACCTGTCGGCCCTGAGTATTTCGCACCCTGAAATCGTCTCGCACCTGCTGGAACTGTCGCGCCACAATGCCAGCCACCCGCTGATGCTGGAAATCACCGAAACCTCGCTCATCACGCAGATGGCCGAGGTGCGCACCTATCTCGATCTGTTGCGCACGGTGAATTACCGCATCGCCATGGATGACTTTGGCACCGGCTATTCGCCGCTGCGCTACCTGGTGGACTTGCCGGTGGATGTGGTCAAGTTCGACATCTCGCTGGTGAACAAGCTGGGCCATGACAACCGCGCCGGCAAGGTGGTTGCCGACTTCGCCCGCATGATGAGCGACGCGGGCTATTCACTGGTGGCCGAGGGAGTGGAAACCGATGTCGTGCTGCGCAAGGTCGAGAGCCTGGGCATTGCCCACGTGCAGGGTTATTTGCTGAGCTTGCCCGTTCCTTTGGCAGAACTAGCCGCCAGCCTTGCCAGCCAGGGGACAGCATGTAATGTTTGAGGCAGAGTGTCAGTGCTTGCCCGAGCGCCAGATGGAAAAGATGATCCACAGACTGTTGAAGAACGCGATCAGGAATCCCAGCAGACCGAACAGGGGCAGGCCGAACAGCTGAGGCCCTCCCTCCACCGTCATGATGATGCTGGAGCCCACCACCAGCGACGCCGTCAGAATGCCCATGGTCAGCCGGTTGCTGGCGCTGTCCAGCTGATGGCCGAACTGGTCCAGCCGCTTGAGGTCGAGGTCAACCTTGACGCGCCCCCGCCGCATGTCCCGCAGCAGGTGCCGCAGGTCGCGCGGCACGTCGGCCATGACCTCGAGCGTCTCCCGCACACTCCTGCGTCCACGCTCCCATAGTGCCTGCGGCGTATAGCGCTGCTGAATGATGCGTTCCACGAACGGGGTCACATGGTCGATCATGTGGAACTCGGGGTCGAGCTGCTGGCCAAGGCCCTCCAGCGTGATCAGCGTCTTGAACAGCAGGGTGAGGTCGGCCGGCAGCACCAGGTTGTTGTCGCGCATCAGGGCGGTGATGTCATTCAGCAGCGCGCCGACCTTGACGTCCTTGAGCTGCAGGTTGTCGTAGTTCTGCAGAAGCTCCACCACATCGTAGGCCAGGCGTTCTTCATCACGCACCGACTCGCCGCTCCAGTCGAGCAGCACCTGCAGCACGCCCTGCTCGTCAGTGCGCGTCAGCGCGTGCAACAGATCGATGAGCTGATTGCGGCGGGGATTGGTCAGCATGCCGATCATGCCGAAATCGATCATGCCGATGCGGTTGTCCGGCAGGAACAGGACGTTTCCGGGGTGCGGGTCGGCGTGGAAATAGCCATGCTCCAGCACCATGCGCAGCACGGTATCGGCGCCCCGCGCAGCCAACAGCTTGGGATCGAGCCCCTGCGCATGCAGCTTGTCGGGCGCAACGCCGGCCATGCCGACGATTTCCTCCTGCACATTGACACGGTCGTTGGTGAACTCCCAGTAGACCCGGGGAATCTTCACCAGCGGATCGTCGGCAAAGTGGCGCGCGAACTGGTCGATGTTGCGCGCCTCCTTGGCCAGGTCGAGTTCGCGATTCAGCGAGCGACGGAACTGCGAGACGATATGCACCGGATCGTAGCGCCGGGAATCCGGCACCTCGCTTTCCAGCAATTTTGCAGCGTGTTCCAGAATGCGCAGATCGGCCCGGATCACCCCTTCGATGCCGGGACGGCGCATTTTGACGACGACCGGCGTGCCATCCTTGAGCGTGGCGCGATACACCTGCGCGATGGATGCCGCGGCCAGCGGCACCGGGTCGAACCCGGCGAACACCTCGGCGGGTTCGCCCTTGATGGCGGCCACCAGGCCGGGATGCAGAATTTCATAGGGCACCGCGGGCACCTGGCTATGCAGTTTTTCGAATTCGGCAATCCAGTGCGGCGGAAACATGTCCACCCGCGTCGCCAGCACCTGGCCCAGCTTGACAAAAGTCGGCCCCAGTTCCTCCAGCGCGCGGCGGATGCGCACCGGCGCTTCGAGTTGGCTGATCTCGCTGGTGCTGTGCCAGTGCAGAACCCGCCCGGCGCGTTCCAGTACGCCGCTGATGCCCAAAACGCGCACCAGGTCGCCCCAACCATAGCGAATCATCACCGAGGCGATTTCATGCAATCGCGGCAGGTCGCGCACGACCGAAATGGTTTCCCAAAGCATCGTTATTGTTTGTAATCAGTCATGCCGTGAGTCTAGCCCGGATGTTTCATAAATTCGCGTGATGCCCTGAAGGATACCGGGCTACGCCCATAATCACGCAGGATTTTGGTTGATAGGGAAATTTTGAGAAGAAGTGTCGTAGTTATTCATACGACCGACTGAGCAAAATCTTTTCTATCAATCAAAAGACCAGCGAGGGGCGCGTTAATTTATGAAACATCCGGGCTGGCCGCAAGCGGTGCAGCGGAGGCATTTCCGCTGCCATTTAGATGGTATCAGGAACGCAGACGTTCGCTCTGCCGTTTGAGCGAGTCGGACAAGGCCTCCAGAATGCCGCTCGCCACCTGCGACAGGCGCTCGGTGGCCGTGCTGGCTGTGTCGCTCAAGCCGGCGCGCCCTGCCTCGCTGCCGGCTTTTACGCCGCCCGCCAGTTGTTGCAGCGCCTCGCGTACCTGCTCGCCGGTGCGGGTGCCGCTGTGTTTCAAATGCTCGCTCAGGGTTTCGAGTTCTTCCTTCAGCTTGCCGCCGGACTGTTTGGCGGTCTGCTTCAGGGTATCGACAAACTGCGACTCGAGGTCGCGCAACTGTTCCAGGCTGGCTTTCAGTTCAGTGTCCTTGAATGCCTTCCCCTGTTCGGCGGCTTCGCGCAGGGTATAGGACGCTGCCTGCGCGGCACTGCCGACGGCATCATCGAGGCCGGACACAGCCTGCTTGAGCCCTTCCTTGATCTCGCCGCCGCGCGCGCTCAGTCCGCTTCCTACGCCAGACGTGATCACGCTGACGATCTCGCGCATGTCGTTCAGCGCCACCCGGCGCTCGTGCAGCGCACGCGCAGTCAACTCGCGCACACGCTCGCGCAGGTCAGGCCCGGAAACCGCAGACGCGGCCTCGTCGCGCAATTGCACGAGTTGCGCATTTTCAGGGATACTGGTTTCGCTTGCAGCAGGTGTGTGCGCGTCATTCATGGTGAAGTCCTCAAGTAAAGATTCGCTGGATTTGGCCGTTTTCCATCTCACTATAGAGCAGATTTTTAGCCCATGACCCCTGTCGCGCTGTTGTCCCTGTTGGCTTTGCTGATGGTGCCGACCGCCCACGCCAACACACCGCCGGAAGACATTCCGATCTACGCGGTCAGTCTGGTCGGCAGCCCCTATCGCCTGGGCGGCACATCGCCCGAGACCGGGCTCGACTGCAGTGGTTTCGTCGGCCATGTGTTCAGGCAGACTGCCGGCGTGGTGCTGCCGCGCGACAGCCGTGCGATCAGCGAAGTCGCCCGGCCGCTGGCGAAAGCTGAACTTCTGCCGGGTGATCTGGTCTTTTTCAATACCCTCAACCGAGCGTTTTCCCATGTCGGCATTTATGTGGGCGATGACCGTTTTGTGCACGCAGCGAGCAGCCGCACAGGTTCGGTCATGGTCTCCAACCTCAACGACCGCTACTGGCGCGAACGTTTCGACGGCGCACGTCGCGTCCTGCCCCCAAGCCAGGACCAGCCGGCAGATGCAGCCTTCGAATAAAGCCCTGTTCTGCCGCCTCTGGCGCGGCCTGGCGCTGCCCGCAGCCTTAAGCGTCAGCCTGGCTCACGCCGCAGCCGACCTTACTTTTGAGAGCGCCGAGGATGTCAATGAAGGCAGCCTGCATTTCCTGGAAACCCTACCGGACAAGCCGCTTCATCATCACCAGAATCGCATCCGCATCGACAGCGACAGCCTGAGCTCGGGCTGGGTCAGCCTGTCGCAATGCCACGACAATCTCGACCCGGTGCCGCGCGCGCAAATAACCTTTCGCGAGGGCTTTGTGCGTGACCTCAGGGTGGACACGTTCACCCACATCGAAGATGCCTGGATCGAGGGTGCCAGCGTGCAGTTGCGCAATGTCGAGCGCGGTGCGCGACTTTGCCTCTCGGCACAAACCCGCGCCTTGCGCAACAACGGCAACGGGTATTTCAACCTGCTCAACGGTCCCTATATGCGCAAGTTTCTCGACGGCTATTATCCGATGCGGGTATCGCTGGAAGTCGATTTCCCTGCGCAGTTGCTTACGCTGATCGATATCGAGCCGTCCGCCCAGCCCGGACTGAAACTCGACGAGCGTCCGGGTACCATCCGCATGGATGCGGTGTTCGAAGGTGCATTGATAACGTTGATCCAGTTCGAGCGGCCTTGATGTGACACGATCCAATCATTTTTTTCTTTTAGTTATTGATAACGGTTATCATTTTTAGTACGATTACGCATACCGTAAAATTTGAGGATCAGCTCAAGATGAAACCGACCCAACTGCTCGCCGCCCTGGCGCTCTCAGCCGCTGTTCTGCCCGCGCTGGCCGAAGAAGTCGTGGTGTATTCCGCGCGCAACGAACAGCTGATCAAGCCGCTGTTCGACGTCTACACCCGCGACACCGGCGTACAGATCAAGTTCATCACCGACAAGGAAGGCCCGCTGATGGCACGACTGAAGGCCGAGGGCAAGAACACCCCGGCCGACATGCTGCTGACGGTCGATGCCGGCAACCTGTGGCAGGCGTCGGAAGAAGGCCTGCTGCGCCCGATCCAGTCGAAGACCCTACAGGCCAACGTGCCTGCCCACCTGCGTGATCCGGACAACGAGTGGTTCGGCCTGTCGGTGCGCGCTCGCACCCTCGTCTACAACACCGGCAAGGTTAAGCCCGCGGACCTGTCGACTTACGAGGATCTCGCCAATCCGAAATGGAAAGGCCGTCTCTGCCTGCGCACCTCGAAGAAGGTCTACAACCAGAGCCTGGTGGCGATGATGATCACTGAATACGGCGAGGGCAAAACCGAGGATATGGTTCGCGGCTGGGTCGACAATCTGGCCACCTCCCCCTTCCCCGACGACACCAAGGCGATGGAAGCCGTGGCCGCCGGGCAGTGCGACGTGACCCTGGTCAACACCTATTATTTCGGCCGCCTGATGGAGAAAAACCCCAAGCTGCCGCTGGCGATCTTCTGGCCCAACCAGAACCTGAAGAACAAGACGTCCGGCGTGCACGTCAACATCTCCGGCGCAGGCGTCACCCGCCATGCCAGGAACCCGGCCGGCGCTCAGAAGCTGATCGAGTGGCTGTCGTCCGACAAGGCGCAGAACCTGTTCGCAGACGTCAACCTGGAATACCCGGTCAACCCGAAAGTGGCGCCGGACAAGACGGTAGCGGCCTGGGGCAGCTTCAAGCAGAATCTCATCAACGTGAAGGAGGCTGGCAGCCTGCAGACCAAGGCCGTAAAATTGATGGATCGTGCCGGTTATAAATAAGGGCCATCTTGTCCGATCACACCGCAGTTCTCGCAAAAACGCCCTCAGCGGGCGTTTTTGTTTTACCTGACGCCAAACCCCGCCTCAGCGGCTGGATGCTGTTCGCCCTCGCAATCGCCGCGCTGGTGCTGGTTCCGGTCGTGGTCACCTTCTCGTCGTTTGCCAAGGTCGAGGGCGACATCCTTGCCCACCTGACCGAATTCGTCCTGCCCGAACTGGTGGGCAATACCCTGTGGCTGGTGCTGGGGGTGGGACTCGGCGTCAGCGTGCTGGGCGTCTCGCTGGCATGGCTCACGGCGATGTGCGAATTCCCCGGCCGCCGCGTATTCGACTGGGCGCTGCTGCTGCCGCTGGCGCTGCCCGCCTATGTCACGGCTTTCGTCGCGATCGGTCTGCTGGACTTCACCGGTCCGCTGCAGACCTGGCTGCGCGAAAGCTGGAACGTCACCGGGCTGCCGGAGATCCGATCGCGCGGCGGCGTCATTCTGGTGATGTCGCTGGCGCTCTATCCCTACGTGTATCTCATCGCGAAAAACGCCTTCGCGACGCAGGGCGCGATCGCGCTGGAAGCCGCCCAATCGCTCGGTTTATCCCGAACCCAAGGTTTCTTCCGGGTAGCGCTGCCGATGGCACGGCCGTGGATCGCCGCCGGACTGATGCTGGCGCTGATGGAGACGCTGGCCGACTTTGGCACCATGGCGATCTTCAACTACGACACCTTCACCACTGCCATCTACAAGGCGTGGTACAGCCTGTTTTCGCTGGCGGCGGCAGCGCAGCTCGCCTCGATCCTGATCCTGTTCGTGTTGGTCGCAGTGGTGTTCGAGCAGCGCTCGCGCACGCAAATGCGCTACAGCACAGTGGGGCGCAGCGCGGCGCAGCGCCGCATCAATCTGTCGCCTGCGTTCGCCACGCTGGCCTTCCTGTACGCCAGCGCAGTGCTGGCGATCGCCTTCCTCATCCCCGTCTCCCAGCTTGCGCTGTGGACGCGCGACGTCATCGCCGGGGACCTCGACGTCCGCTACTGGGCGTTTGCCTGGCATTCGGTGCTGCTGGCCGGCATCGGCGCATTGATGGTGGTGGCTGTGGCCTTGCTGCTCGCCTACGCCGGACGCCAGCGGCCCGGCTCGGCGATGGTGTGGACCCAGCGGCTGGCCACCCTCGGCTATGCCTTTCCCGGCGCCGTGTTGGCGGTGGGACTGTTCATCCCGGTGGCGGCGCTGGACAACTGGCTGATCGACAGCGGGCGTGCCTGGTTCGGCTTCGACGGCACCGAAATCCTCAAGGGCACGCTGCTGGTGATGCTGCTGGCCTATCTGGTGCGCTTCCTCGCGGTGGGCTTCGGTCCCATCGACAGCGGCCTGCACCGCATCACCCGCAACGTCGACGAAGCCGCGCGCAACCTCGGCACCGGCGCCGCCAGCCTGCTGGCGCGCGTGCACCTGCCGATGCTGCGCGCCAGCCTCCTCACCGCCGCGGCGCTGGCCTTCGTCGACATCATGAAGGAAATGCCGATCACCCTGATGACCCGCCCGTTCGGCTGGGACACGCTGGCAGTGCGGGTGTTCGAGATGACCTCGGAAGGCGAGTGGGAGCGTGCCGCGCTGCCTGCGCTGGCGATTGTCATTGCCGGTATCATTCCCATCATTCTCCTGACCTGGCGCGGAGCGCATTCCCATGGCTGAACTGGTCCTCGATTCGGTGTCGCAGTCGTACGCCAAACGACAGATCATTTCCAACCTCTCCTTCACCCTGCCCGAAGGCGCGATCGGCTGCCTGCTCGGCCCGTCGGGCTGCGGCAAAACCACGGCGCTGCGCTGCATCTCCGGGTTCGAGCCGATCCAGCATGGTGAAATCCGCATCGGCGGCGAGGTCGTCAGCCGTCCCGGCTGGATGCTCGCCGCTGAAAAACGCCGCGTCGGCATGGTGTTCCAGGACTATGCGCTGTTCCCTCACCTGACGGTCGCAAAGAACGTCGGCTTCGGTCTGCGCGACGGTTCCAATGAATCGAGGCAGGCGCGCATCGACGAACTGCTGCAATTGGTCGGGCTGGCCGGCCATGCCGGGCAGTTCCCGCACCAGCTTTCCGGCGGCCAGCAGCAGCGCGTCGCGCTCGCCCGCGCGCTGGCGCCGCGGCCGCGCCTGATCCTGATGGACGAGCCGTTTTCAAACCTCGACGTCGAGTTGCGCGAGCGCCTGTCGCTTGAGGTGCGCGACATCCTCAAGCGCGAGGCCACCACCGCGCTCATCGTCACCCACGACCAGCACGAGGCCTTCTCGCTGGCCGACTGGGTCGGCGTGATGCACGAAGGCCGCATCCAGCAGTGGGACACGCCCTACAACCTGTACCACGAGCCGGCCAACCGCTTCGTCGCCGACTTCGTCGGCCAGGGCGCGCTGCTCACCGGCGAGGTCATCAACGACCACCAGGTGGAAATCGAGCTCGGCGTGCTGAACGGCCACATCCCGGTCGAATGTGGCGCCAGCGGCTGCGACGAATGCGTGCGCAGCTGCCACGTCGACGTGCTGCTGCGGCCCGACGACATCGTCCACGACGACGACAGCCTGCTGCTCGCCGAAGTCGAGAACAAGGCCTTCCGTGGCGCCGAGTTCCTCTACACGCTGAAGCTGCCGAGCGGCCAGCGCGCGCTGTCGCTGGTGCCCTCGCACCACAACCACGCGATCGGCGAAAAGATCGGCATCAAGCTGGCGGTCGATCACGTCGTTGCGTTCAGGCGGGAATAAGCGCCCATGACGTCCATGCCGCGCTTTGGTAAATCGACCAGGCAGTCGAACACGCCCGTAAGCGCGCGCGTCACGTACCCGCTGCGCGGCCTGCTTTTCAATGTGGGCCTTGGTTTCACCATCGCCCTGCTACTGATGCTGGCGGTCATCGGGCTGGGCGTCACCGAGATGGCCCGCCTCAATGCCGAACTGGAGCGGGTGGTTTCGTTCAATAACGTCAAAACGCGGCTGGCCTCGCAGATGCGCGACACCTTGCGCGACCGGGCGGTGCTGATGCACAACATCGTGGTCTCGATCGACCCCTGGGAAAAAGACGCGCTCTTCATTCAGTTCCAGGAATATGGCGGGCGCTACGCCGGGGACCGCAGCCAGCTGCTGAAGATGCTCAGCACGCCTGAGGAAAAACAGCTGATGGCCGAACTGGATGCCATCACCCTCACCAACCAGCCGGTCATGCTCAGCGTGATCGAAGCTGCGCTCGAAGAGAACAATTACGGCGCACTGACCCTGCTGCAGGAAGAGGGCATCCCCCTGCAGAACCGCCTGGTCGAAGCGCTCGACAACATGACCCACCTGCAGCGCAAAGCCAACGAAGCTGCGCTGGGAAAAACCTTCACCGCCTACCAGGCCACCCGCAATCTGATGTTGGTGCTGGGCATCTTCGCCACGCTGCTGGCCACCCTGGTTGCCCTGCTGGTAGGCCGCCGCATGCTGACCCAGACAAGCCAGCTGGGAGCGGAAAAGCAGAAATACCAGACCCTGTTCGAGACCAACTCGGATGCCGTCGTCATCCTCGACGACAAGGGCTTTACCGATTGCAATCCAGCAACGCTGTCGCTGTTTGGCATGGACTCGGTCGCCGCCTTCCTCAACAGCACTATTGCACAACTCGGTGCGCCAGTGCAGGCAAATGGCATGACGGCCTACGACCACGCGATGCAGGCCATCGAACAGGCAAAAAAACAGGGGCATGCGGTGATGGACTGGGAGGGACGGCGCCAGGACGGCTCGGTTTTCTCGGCCGAGATCGCCATGCACGCGATGCAATTGGAAGGCCGGCCGGTGATCCAGGCGATCATGCGCGACGTTTCAGAACGCCGCGCCGCTGAAGCCGCCCAGGAAGCCGCCCGCAAAGCCGCCCTGCAAATGGCGCACGCCAAATCGCAATTTGTCGCCAACGTCAGCCATGAAATACGCACCCCAATGCACGGCATTCTGGGGATGAGCAGTCTGCTGCTGAAAACGCCGCTCGACGGCCGTCAGCGCGAATACGTCTCCACCCTGAAAAACTCGGCGGAAAGCCTGCTCACCATCATCAATGACATCCTCGACTTCTCCAAGATCGATGCGGGCAAGCTGGACATCGAGCAGATTGCCTTCTCGCCGGTCGCGCTGGCACAGGGCGTGACCGCACTGTTCCAGGCGCGCGCGCTGGAAAAAAACCTGTGCCTGACGCTGTCGCTGCCCGATCAGGCGCCCGCCGCACTGCTGGGTGACCCCACCCGCATCCGTCAGATCCTGCTCAACCTGGTCGACAACGCCATCAAGTTCACCCAGTCGGGCGAAGTCGAATTGCATGCGACTTTCGAAGCGGTTGATGACAAAATCGATTGCCGATTCAGCGTGCGGGACAGCGGTATCGGCATCAGCACCGATACCCAGGGGCGCCTATTTCAGGCCTTCTCTCAGGCTGACTCATCGACCACACGCCACTATGGTGGTACTGGACTGGGACTCGCAGTCAGCAGCCAGCTGGCAGAATTGATGGGCGGCCAACTCACGGTCGAGAGCTCCCCCGGCCAGGGGAGTTGCTTCACACTGTTGCTGCATCTTCCTGCCACGACCCTGCCGCTGGCGGAACTGCCGACCCAGCCGGTCACACAGCTGCAGGGACACATTCTCGTGGTGGAGGATCACCCGGTGAACCAGAAAGTGCTTGCCCATCAGTTGCGCGAAATGGGCCTGCAATACGCCGTGGCGCCTGGTGGGGAGGAGGCACTGAGCATGCTGGCGGAGGATGACTTCGACCTGGTGCTGATGGACTGGCAAATGCCGGGAATGGACGGTCTGGAAGCCACCCGGCAGATCCGCCAGCTGCCGACGGATACCCGCCACATCCCCATTATCGCGCTGACCGCCAATGCCAGCGCAGGCTTTCGGGAAGCCTGCCTGGCCGCCGGAGCCAACGATTACATGAGCAAACCCTACAGCGAAGCTGCGCTGGCAGCTTCTTTGTTGCAATGGCTGCCGCAGCCCCGGCCTGCCGCAGCCCTCCCCCCGCTGCTCGATATTCCTGCCCTCCTCATACGCTATCCCGGAAATCCGGGGCTGGTGCAGGATCTGGAAAAGGTTTTCCTCAGCACCACCGAGGCCAGTCTGGCCGTACTCAGACGCGCGATCGAACAAGGCGATGCCGGGTCGTGTCGCAAGGAAGCACACGCACTGAAAGGTGCTGCAGCCAGCGTGATGGCCAGCGCCATCCAGGAAGGCGCCGCCCGCATCGAGGCCAGTGCAAAGAACGGTGATTTGGCCGCTGCCAAAGAAGCGCTGGCAATGCTGGAAGACCACTTTCGCGCACATGCCTGACGCCGCATTGACGCACGCACCACGGCGCCTAGGATGAAAACATCAACATCCGGTAGACACCCCATGACCCGCATTCTTTTGTTCGCTCTCGCCTGGCTTTGCAGCCTGCCGGCAGTTGCCGCCGACACGCCCGCAGCAGCCTCCGAACAAGCCCCACAGCAAAGCTGGATAGGCGTCACCCCCACGCCCTATGGCCCGGTGCTGATCCAGCGGGGCATGCCGCCGCCCTATCGTGACTACCAGATGAACCGTGTCCTCAGCCCAGAGGAAAGACAACGCTGGCTACAGATGGCGATGCCGATGGTGGCCAACATGATGCAGATGGATGCACGCGAGGCGATGAACCATTTCGCCGTCAAGTACCAGGCAAAGCCTGGACTCAGCTTCGACGACGTGGTGCAGTCGATGATGCTGCGCGCCAACCAGGTCAATCTAAAATTCGTCGGCAACAACGCGATGTGGCGGGATTTTCAGGCCATGCTCGGCGACATGGACGCGCCGCGCGTCGAAGTCCTCAGCTTCTGCGACATTGCCATCGGCCGGGAACTGCTGAAAGTCCTGCCCGAGATGGTGGTGTTCTTCCCTTGCCGCATCGCCGTGATGGAGGACGCCAACAAGAACATCTGGGTACTGATGCTGGACTGGGACATCACCTGGCTCAATCTCGCCGGCAAGCAGCTCGGCATGACGCCGGAACTGCGCAGCGGCTTCCTGTCCATCCGCGAAAAAATGGAAAGCGTGATGCGCGCCGGCGCCAACGGCGAGCTATAAGCGCAGTACATCGCTGCCCAAAAAAGCTGAATGCCCGCCGCGCCGGCGGGATGGCACCATATGGAATTTATTCCCATCGTGCCACAGCCGCATGTTCCCATTCACTTCGTACTCGACTCTGCAACGCTGCTTTGCCGACAGGCTCGCCGCTATGCTGGAAAGCCATCGTAGTCTCGGTGTCTACATCCTCGTGCTCGCCAACGCCGCCTACGACACCAGACTATGGGCGCAGCTCGCGCCCGCCCTGACGGCACGCCACGCCGAACTGGCCGCAACCCTCACTGAGACGCTCCGGCGCGGTCAGATTCTCACC
Organism: Pseudomonadota bacterium; assembly: GCA_021836225.1. The sequence continues at coordinate 36,789 of JAKBJA010000166.1, forward strand.
GAGCCCGACGACGACGTGATGGTGTTTCTGAAGCTGAACACCATCGGATTCGACCACTTGGGTCTGATGGAAAGCCGCCGCGCAGGCGCATGGGACGTGATGTTCAACCCCATCCGCGCACTCCGCCCGCCGCGCATCAGCGGCCAGAAGTTCGAAGCCCTGCTGCACCCCTTTGACCCAGCCGGATTCCATTTCAACAAGCCTTTCCTTGCCAAGGAAATACTGTGGGAGAGCCAACTCGCCGGCAAGCCGGCGCGCCTGCTGTACAACAAGTTTCCCTTCGCCCGCCTGCACGGCCTGCTGGTGCCCGAGCCCTTGCGCGAGCTGCCGCAATACCTCACACCCGAACTGCACGGCTGGGCCTGGCACCTGTGCGCACACGCCGACATGCGCGGCCTCTGCCTCGGCTACAACAGCCATGGCGCCGGCGCTTCGGTCAACCACCTGCATTTCCAGAGCTTCGTGCAGAAAGATCCGCTGCCGGTACAGGACCCGCGCTTTTCCCATAACGGCGGCCAAGAGTCCTATCCGCTGCCCTGTCGACGCTTTACCGAACCCGCCGACGCCTGGCTCGAAATCGACCGCCTGCACGAGCAGAACATTCCCTACAACCTGATCTACAGCAAAAACTGCCTGCACCTCGTCGCCCGCGTGCCCCAGGACAGCGACAAGCTGGCT
>JAKBJA010000025.1 GCA_021836225.1 Pseudomonadota bacterium
TCGTTGCGCTCTTGTTCGGTGAGCGTTACCCGGTATCTCGGTGACATGGCGGACTCCTTTTTTGAGGTTTCCGCCAGTATGACAGATGGCACTATAATACGAAATAAATAATGTTACATGGTACTAGTATAGAACCATGACAAAGTTAAACACCCCAAAAAAACCAGCCCAACAGGACTGGCACATCGCCGACATCAAGGCCGCGCTGGAAAAGGCCGGCTGGACGCTACGCGGCCTTTCAACGCATCACGGGTACTCGCCGAACAGCATCCGCATGGCACTGCGCAGTGCCTGGCCGCGCGCCGAGAAAATCATTGCCGAGGCCATTGGCATACCCGCCGAAACCATCTGGCCCAGCCGCTACGACCCCGCTACCCGCCCCCGGCGCGGCATCGGCGGACAGCCGATGCACAAGCCCGCCAGCATGGCCAGGAACCGCGACCGAGTATATGCACATAAGGGCAGACTGAATCATACCACCTGCGTTAAACCGTGCAATGTAAACGTAGAGGAGGCGGCTTGACATGGCGCGCGTAAAAGACCTGCTGACGCTAGACCTGTTCGATGTGCCCACCCCGGCGCCGAGCACGCCCGGCGCGATGAATTACGCGCGGGAGATCGCCGCCGTCATGAGCCAGGCGCTCAAAGACTGCGCCCATGACCGGGTGGAAGTGGCGGCGCGCATGACGCGGCTCACCGGCAAGGAGGTGTCGCTGGCGATGCTCAATGCCTATACGGCGGAGTCCAGGGAGACGCACAACATCAGCATGGAGAAGGCGATCACCTTCGACGCGGCGACGGGCGGCTTCGCGCTGCTCAAATTCTATGCCGCCAAGCGCGGCTGCAAGGTCATGGTCGGCAAGGATGTTTTGCTCGCCGAGCTGGGCCGCATCGACCAGGAAAAGGCCGATCTCGCCCGGCAGGAAAAGGCGATCAAGCATTATCTGGAGGGGAAGCAATGAGCAAGAAATTTTCATGGGGGACGCATACGCCCCCATTAGGGTGGGCTGTTAGATCAACAGCGCTCCCGGCATCGTATTTCAACAACGTCCAGTCGGTCATGAGGGTTCTTCCAATGATTAAACAGTCAGCTGTTGGGGTAGATCACTACATCCCCCGCAATAAATTCACAGGGGAAGGCGGTTTTATGCACTACCAGAAGGCTCTTCCTCCCCACGCAGAGCGCGTGCAGCCCACGACGATTGTGGAGCGTCCAGAGACGCTTCAGCAACAGCACGATACATCTGGATCACAAGAAGCGTGACCTGCTCATGCGTATGACTACTCCCATCGTCCCTGAAGTTTCCGTTATGACGCAGGTCGCCATTTTTGACAAATGCCGAGGCGAGCGTAACGGCGTGTTGCATCAAGGTTTCATGATTCATGAGGGTTCTCCTATGGCGAATGGTTTTGTGTGGAAACGAGACTTTAGCACGGGCCTGAACCCTCACCCATACAGCGGGAGGCTGGCATGAGCGAGGCAAAGCGCTGGCTGTCTGCCGCCGAGCTGGCCGGGCTGCCCGGGTTGCCTGGAACCGTACGCGGGCTGACAAAGATGGCCGACCGCGATGGTTGGGAATGGCAAAAACGCGCCGGCCGTGGCGGCGGCAGGGAATACGCGCTGGCGATGCTGCCGCAGGCCGCGCGCAAAATGGTTTGGGTTTGTTTGATCAATCAGGAGACACGAGATGGCGGACATGACGAAAGCGGAAGCGCTGGCGAAATTGTGGGAAATGGATGCGCCGATGCGGATGGCGCGCTACGCACTGCCACACCACGGACTGTTGGCCGGCCTGGCGAACGGAGCAGCGATTCTGGCGCCGGGGCAGGGGCAGGAACCGCCTTGGTGGCCTGTGCTACTGACGGCGGGATTGATCGAGACGGTGGACGGGGTGATCAACATTACGCAGGAAGGGGTGAACTACGTGAACGACTCGATCGACCCGGAATTCCGGCGCTATCTGGCGGAAAAAGTCTAGACACGCGCCAGAAGGACATCGACGGCGCGATTCGCGCCATCGTGCAATGGGTTGAAGCATCCGGCCTGCCGGTGGTGGAAGCGCTCGACGCGCTCAATACCACGCATGCCGCCGGGCAGCTTAACGCGCACCTGGCCTGGGCGCTGGAAAACTGCCACGACAAGCGCCGCGCCGGCCAGCGGCTGAATAAGAAAACTTACTACAACTGGCTGAAACGCATCGCCGAGCGCGGCCACGCCGCGCCCAGGAAGATTCGGGAAGACCTTTCCATGCCGGCCTGGGGCCCGCTGCTCCTCAAACATTTCCGGCGGCCGCAAAAACCCGCCCTCACCCAGGCGACAGCCGCCGCGCTGGCGGAATGGAACAGCCTGGGCCACGTGCCATTCAGCTACGACCAGGCTTATCGTCTGGTCAAGAAAATCAATGCCCACGCCCCGGAAATTCTCTATCGCGGGCGCAACCAGGGCGCGGGCTTAAAGGCGCTGCTGCCCTATATCCGGCGCGGTACCGAACACCTCTGGGCAAATGATGTGTGGACGGGTGACGGGCATGGCTTCAAGGCCAAAATCGCCCACCCCGATCACGGCAGGCCGTTCACCCCGGAGACCACGCTGATCATGGACGTGGCCAGCCGCAAGATCATGGGCTGGAGCGTTTCGTATTCGGAAAACGTCATTGCCGTGTGCGATGCCCTGCGCCATGCGGTGAGCCGGCACGGGCTGCCGCTCATCTACTACAGCGATAACGGCCCGGGCCAGACCGCCAAACAGCTCGACGCCCCGTTGACCGGCATGCTGGGCCGGCTCGGCATCCACCACGAAACCGGCATCCCCAACTCGCCGCAGGGGCGCGGCATCATCGAGCGCACCTGGCAGACGCTGATGATCCCATTGGCGCGCGCGTTTCCTACCTTTTCCGGCAGCGGCGCCGACCGGGATTTTTTGCGCCGCACCACCCTGGAGATCGAGAAAGACCTGCGTGCCGGCAAGACCAGCCCCAAGCTGCCCAGCGTAGAGCAATTCAAGCAGGCGTTGAATGCCGCGATCCTCTGGTACAACGGCGAGCACGTGCATTCCGCCGTAAAGACCACGCCCGACGCGGCCTATGCGGAGCGCGCGCGCGAGCAGGACGTGGTGATGCTCGACGAGGCGGAGTTGATCGACCTGTTCCGGCCCCACGAAGAGCGCACCGCCGAACGCGGCATGGTGCGGCTCTGGAACAACATCTATTTCAGCCAGGAGTTGATGCGCGTGAACGGCCAGAAGGTGCTGGTGGGTTACGACATCCACAATCCGGCCTTTGTCGTGGTGCGCCGGATCAATGGCGAATTCATCTGCCGCGCCGACTGGAACGCCAACGAGCGGGACTACTTCCCGACCTCGCTCACCGTCAGGAAGCACATGGAGCGTGTGGATCGCAAGGTCAAGCGCGGAGAACGGATCATCGAGGAAGCCGAGGCCGAACTGGGCAACACCTACGATGCGCTGCCCAGCATTGAAGCGACGACCCTGCCGCCGCTGGATATCACACCGGCCAGGGAACCCGCGCACCTCATCCAGCAGCCCGTCACGGAGCCCAGGCCGAATCTGGCCCAGATGGGCGACTACAGCCTGCTCACCTGGCTGGCGGATCACCCGGAAGACTGGAACGACGGCTTCAGGAACTACTTCGCCAGCCAGGCGCGCAACGGCTCGCGCACCATCAGCAATGCGCTGGATGAGTACGGGCTGTGGAGCGAACTGGAAAAACGAGATTTTAAGGTTGCCGGCTGAATCGTCAAATCCAGACGGCTTTGAGTCAGGCGGGGTGCAACCCGTCTTTTTACAGCAGCAAGCAAGGAGGAGTTTAGCAGATGAAAAAGCACTTTGTAAAAACCGCCAATTACCTGGCGTTCGTCGACGGCATCCAGGCGGTCGAGGCGCGCGGCGCGGCGGAGGCCAGCCTGATGCTGGTGTTCGGCAACGCCGGCTACGGCAAAAGCGAGACGCTCGACCACTGGGCCACGCATGAGGACGCCATCTACCTGCGCGCCAACGTGGACTGGACGCCCAAGTACTTCCTGATCGAGCTGGCCAAGTTCCTCAAGACCGACTCCAGCGGCACCGCCGAGCAGCTGTTCGGCCGCCTGCTGGCGAAAATCGCCGGCGAGCAGATCCCGATTGTGATCGACGAGGCCGACCACTGCCTGCACAACAACGCCGCCGTGCTGGAAAAGGTGCGCGACTTCGCCGACCGCACCGAAACCCTGGTGATCCTCGCCGGCATGGAAAAAATACAGGGCAAGATCGCCCGCCACCCGCAGATCAGCAGCCGCATCGCCCGCGCCGTGGAATTCTCGGCGTCCAGCCTGGAAGACACCCGCAAGCTGTGCGACGAGCTGTGCGAGATCAAGGTGGACGCCCAGCTGGTGGCCGAAATCCAGCGCAGCAGCGCCGGCCGGGTGCGCGAAATCCTCAACGCCATCGCCGTGGTCGAGCGCTCCGGTCTGCGCGCCGGCAAAGCCGTCGTCACGCTGGAGGACGTGGCCGGCCAGGCGCTCACCCACGACTGGCAGGCACGGCGGCCCAAGCTGGTCAAGCTGGCAGGGGGGCGCTGAGATGGGGCTGATGCAAACCCTGTTAAACATGCTGGCCGAGGGCCACGACATGACGCCCAGCCACGCCGCCGCGCTGTTCCACCGCAGCCGCAATGCAGCGCAGAACGCGCTGGCGAATCTGGCCCGGCGCGGCTTCGCGCTGTCGGTATGCGGCGTCTATGCGGCCACCCCGGCCGGCGTGAGCTACATCCAGAGCGGCGCGGAGATCAAGTCCGGGCCGCGCGGGCCGCGCGGCACCCCGCGCATCGTCAACGATACCCTGCGCGTCAAGGTGTGGCGCGCCATCCGCATCAAGGGCAAGTTCGGCCTGGACGACCTCGCGCGCAGCGTGCTGGATGGCTCCGAGCCTGCGCAGGACCCGCTCAACAACATCGGCCGCTACGTCTCCGCGCTGGCCGCCACCGGCTACCTGATCGAAATGAAGCGGCGCACGCCCGGCATCGCCCCCACCTCGCCCGGCAAGAAACGCTGGATGCTGGTGCGCGATACCGGGCCGCAAGCCCCGATCCGGCGCGGCAACGGCGACGTCTACGACCAGAACGAAGACCGCGTCTACCAGAAAGGGGGCAGCCATGACCTGGCTTGAGTTGCTCCAACAGGCCGTGTCCGCCAGCAGCCGCACCCATGTCGCGGAAAAGCTGGGGGTGTCGCGCACCGCCGTATCCCTGTTGTTGTCCGGCAAGTATGGCGCCGGCACCGACAGGATGGCGGCGCGGGTGATGGAGGCGTTCGCCCGCACCGATTGCCCGTTTCTGGCGCGCGACATCAGCCGCAAGGAGTGCGATGCGCACGCCCAGTCCGCCATCCCCACCAGCAGCCCCCGCGCCATGAAGCACTGGCGCGCCTGCCGCACCTGCCCCAACAAGGAGACACAACAATGAACCGCACCATCAATCGACGCCGCGTGGAAATGCAGGCGCTGCGCAAGCTGTTTGTCACCGGCCGTTTGCTGGCAGACCGCGCCCAGCAGTCGGACGACGAAATCCTGATCCAGCTCGGCCAGGCATGGTCCCAGGAGCTCGATCAGATCCACGCCGATGCAAAATTAAAGGAGCCATCATGCAAACCGCACCCGTAAAGAGTGTCCCCGCCGCGAGCGGCAGCAAAGCCGCTCGCACGGGCGAGACAATGAACACCTATCAGCGCCCGGTACCGCAACAGAAAAAAGACCAGAACAGCCACATCCTCACCGGCCTGATCGCCGCCCAGCGCTGTTTCGACTGGCTGGAGGCGGAGGGCTTCCACGTCTTGGGGCTGGATGTCGGCGCCCATGCCGTGCCGCTGATCCTGATCCAGACCTGCGCCAAGTGCGCCTGGCTGGCGAATGCCTACAAAGGATTTGCCTACAAGCTGTTCCCGGTGATGGGGGCGCGCGCCACCATGATGCGGGTGGATGTTTTTGGCTGCCGGGTCGAGTGGGTAGAAAGGGGGCATTGATGACCAAAAAGATCGGCTCCGGGAGCCAATTTCAAAAAGGCCATCAGACATGGAACAAGGGCATGAAGGGGCTGCAGATCGGCGGCGTAGCAACCCGGTTCAAGCCCGGCCACCGAGGCGGGAAAGCGGCCGAATTATATAAGCCGATCGGGGCCGAGCGCATCAGCAAGGGGGGCTACCTGCAGCGGAAGATCAACGACGATATGCCCCTGCAAAAGCGGTGGCGCGGCGTCCATATCATCGTTTGGGAAGAAGCCAATGGGCCGCTGCCGGCAGGCCGCGCCGTGACGTTCAAGGACGGCAACAAGCGGCACATCGCCCTGGAAAACCTGGAGTTGCTCACCCGCGCCGAGCTGATGGCGCGCAACACCATCCACAACTACCCGAAAGAGATTGCCGAACTGGCGCAGCTCCGGGGAGCGATTACCCGTCAGATCAACAAACGTGAGAGGAAAGCGACATGAACGACATCACCGCGCTGCGCAAGCACCTGTTCGAAACCCTGGCCGCGCTCCAGGACAAAGACAACCCGATGGACGTCGAACGCGCCAGGGCCGTGAGCGAAATCGGCCAAGTCATCATCAACAGCGCCAAGGCCGAAGTCGACTTTATCAAGGTTGCCGGCGGCAAAGGGACTGGATTCGTCCCGATAGCGGAAACGCCGCCGGCGTTGCCGAGGGGCACCACCAGCCCCAGGCCGGGCGTGCTTGTGCACAAGCTGGAAAGGTGACCGCATGCGCATGACCTGCCCCTCCTGCGGCGCATCCTCCAGCCTCGACGCCCTGATCGGCCACGAAGCGGCGCGCACCAGCCTGGTCCAAGCGCTGGAACAGACCCCGGTCGGCAAGCGGTTGATCCGCTACCTCGCCCTGTTCCGCCCGCAAGGGGCAGGCCGTGGTTGTAAAGCCGATGAATCGGCAACAACCACGCACCGCCCGGCGCAGCGCCAGCTCTCCTGGGATCGGGTCGCCTCGCTGCTCGGCGAGCTGCTGGACATGATCCGGGATGCGCGGATCGAACGTCACGGCCGCACCTGGGCTGCGCCTGTGGAAACGTGGATCGCCGCCATCGACGAGATCATCACCCGGCGCGACGAAGGCAAGCTCACGTTACCGCTCAAGTCCCACGGCTACCTGCTGGAGGTCATCGCCGGCCAGGCCGGCAAGGCTGAAGCGGCGGCGGAGACGGGCAAGGAGGCCGTAGCGCGGGGAGTGACGCCGGTCGGCGACCACGCCAGCCACCGCGATTTCAAGCCCCAGAAAAAGGCGGAGAAGTCCAGCCCGGAATCGGCAAAAGCGGGGATGGACCAGGTCAAGCAAGCACTCAAGACGCACCCTCACCCCAACCCTCTCCCGCCTGCGGGCGAGGGGGCATTAAAGGAGGCCACATGAACACCAGCCAGCTGCTCACCCTGCTCTCCCGCCACATCGGCGCAAACAACGGCACGACCGCCGCGCAGATCTCGTCGAATCTGAACATCTCCATGCGCCGCGTGCGGCACCTGGTTTGCGAGCTGCGCGAGGAAGGCACCGCCGTGTGCGGCACGCCCCACACCGGCTATTACATCGCCGCCACGCCGCAGGAGCTGGAGGAAACCTGCCGGTTCCTGCGCGGCCGGGCGATGCACAGCCTGATGCTCGAATCCCGGCTGCGCAAGGTGGCGCTGGAGGATCTGATCGGGCAGATGAGGTTGAGGACGTAATCATGGGAATGACCTACTGGCTTTCCTATGGCGGCGGCGTCAATAGCACGGCATTGGCCGTGTTACTGGTGCTGGGCAAGTTGCCGCAATACCAGCCATTCCGCATGGTGTGGGCGGATACGGGGGATGAAAAGGACGAAACCTATACATACATCACTGACCACTTTCTGCCGTGGCTCGATCTCCACGGACATGCGCTGGACATTGTTCGTCCGAAGGAAACACCATTGCAACGATGGGAACGGCTATGCGTTACCGGGTCGCGCATCCTGCGTACCTGTACCGTGGAGGGCAAGATAAAGCCCATTGAGACGCACGTCGCCGCCAATGGCGGCGGGATCAGCCTGATCGGCATTGACGCTGGAGAGGCTCACCGGGCAAAAGAGCGCGACGGGAAGGTCTATCCACTAGTCGATCTGGACATCGACCGTGATGGATGCGAGGAGATCATCCGAGACGCAGGGCTTGCTGTGCCGATTAAAAGCGGATGTTGGCATTGCCCGTTTTCGAGGGTTTCCGATGTTATTTCTCTAGCACAAAACCAACCGTGCAAATTCGAGAGAATCGCTCGTCTGGAAGAAAGCGTTGTCGCGCGTCATGGGCGCGAAGGATTTTTTCAGTGGAGGGACAAACCCACCGGATATTGGCGTCAGCGGGCAAGCCAAAAAGATTTATTCATCGAACGCGACGACATGATGCCGCCTTGCGGCTGCTACGACGGATAGGCCATAACCCAAACCACAAGACCATTCAACCAAGGAGAACCAAAGTGAAAGCAGCAAAAAAACCCATTCCGGACGGCTACATGCAGGACGCCAAGGGCGCCCTATGGCCCATCGAGACCATCCGCGCAATCGACCGCACCCGCGACGAGCTGGTACATGAGATCGTGGCCAAGGCGAAAGCGCAGTCCGAGCAGCTCGCCAAGTTCAAGGCCGGCGTGTTCGGCGACATCGAGGCGTTCATCCAGCTCTCCGGCGAGAAGTACGGCGTGGCGATGGGCGGCAAGAAGGGCAACGTCAGCCTGCTGAGCTTCGACGGCAAATACAAGGTGCAGCGCGCCGTGTCCGAGTCGCTGGCGTTCGACGAGCGCCTGCAGATCGCCAAGGAACTGGTCAACGAGTGCATCCACCTGTGGAGCGAGGGCTCCCGATCGGAGATCCGCGCGCTGATCAACGACGCGTTCCAGGTGGACAAGGAAGGCCGCGTCAACACCGCGCGCATCCTCAGTCTGCGCCGCCTGGAGATCAAGGACGAAAAATGGCAACTGGCCATGCGGGCCATCGGCGAGAGCATCCAGGTGGCCGGCAGCAAGACCTATTTCCGGGTGTACGAGCGGGTCGGCGACACCGAGCAGTACCAGCCGATCAGCCTGGATATCGCCGGGGTATGACGATGACCGCATTCATCCTGTTCGTCAGCACCTTCGTGGTGGTGTTCGCGCTGGGCTTCCAGAGCCTCAACGTCAACAACGGCCACTACAAGGCCGCGTTCATGACCTCGTTCGCCATCGGCAGCGGCAACCTGATGATCCTCAAGATCGTGCCCAACGGCAACCTGCCGCTGATGGCGGTGTACCTGCTCACCGGCCCGCTCGCCATCGTCGCCAGCATGTGGGTGCACAAGCGCACCCTGGGCAAGAAAAAAGCTTAACAATGCACGCTGGGGCGCAAACATAAATGCAGGGTGGGTTAGCGCAGCGTAACCCACCAAACCCAAACCACACCAAAAGTAGGCGCCTCTAGGCGAAACCGTTTTTCAACCGCAGCAAAAAAGGAGCAACACCATGAACCAAGCAGGGCTGATCTCCGAAGTCGCCGCCATCGTCGGCGAAAGCAAAATCACCGTGGAAACCGTCCTCAAAACCGCCGCCGACGTCATCACCGCCGCGTTGTCGGAAGGCGGCGAGGCCGTCCTGCCGGGCATCGGCAAGCTCAGCGTCACCACCCGCGCCGCGCGCACCGGCCGCAACCCGGCCACCGGCGAGGAGATCGCCATCCCGGCCAAGCGCGTGCCCGCGTTCAAGGCGGTTAAAGCCCTCAAGGACGCCGTAGCCTAGACCCTCGCTTCCAGCCCGTTAAACATAGCGGGCTGCGGGAGACGGTTTAACGGAGGTAACCATGAACAAAGCTACTGCCCCAGACCTGCGCAAACGCGAACTCGCCCAGATCCACATCGCCCGCCAGCAGCTCGGCATGGACGACGACACCTACCGCGCCATGCTGTGGACGGTGGCGCGGGTGAAAAGCGCCGCCGATCTGGACTGGGCCGGGCGCAAGCAGGTGCTCGACCACCTCAAGGACCGGGGCTGGAAAAATACCGCCAGGCACCGCCCGGCGCCGGCCAAGTCCAAAGCCGCCCTGGTCGCGAAAATACGCGCGCTGCTGATCGCCGCCGGCAACCGGCCGGACGCCTACGCCGACGGCATGGCGCGGCGCATGTTCGGCCTGGCGCGCTTCGACTGGTGCACGCATCAGCAGCTCGGCAAGCTGATCGCGGCGCTGGCCATCGACGGCCGGCGCCACGCCGACACGGCGTTGGCGGAGCCATCCGGGGCGGGAGGCGTGGCACAGGCGCGCTCCCCGCAAACGGGCGACTGCGTCGCTAACGTGTCCGCGCGCCACGCAAGGGACGAGGAATGAGCGACTATCCCGAGCTGCTCCAGGATCTCGCCGACAAGGCGGCCTTGTTCCTGGCCAAAGAAGGGCTGGATGAAAGCCGCGCCAAGGAGCTGGGGCACGCCCTGGCAGAGCATGTGCGCCGGGAATGGGGCGGCCAGATGCAATACATCCCGAAGGGTATCACTTACGAATGCACCCAGCGCGACCTGGAAATTTTCGGGAAATTCAACGGCGACAACTACGGCCGGCTGGCGCGCGAGTATGAGCTGTCCGAGATGCGCATCCGCCAGATCGTCGACGCAGTGCGCGAGGCCGAAATGCGCAAGCGGCAGGGCGGGCTTTTTTGATAGGATTGCGGTTCAACTAACGTAGGGGAGAGAAAAATGGGCTGGTTGATATTGATTGTGGCGCTGGGGTTGATGGGGTGGTGGGTGAGTTTTGCGCAGCGCAAAGCCTGGAGCGAAACAGTGCAGGGTGGCGTGGCCTTGCTGATCGGTTTCGTGTTCATGGCAATATGGCTTGGGGCTGGCGATGAAAGCGATAAGTTGGCGCTGCCACCCAGTATCAATCTTCCGCTTGACCAGTATGCCAAGGCGCTCGCCGGTGACGATGCCAAAGTCAGCTTGACCGAGCAGCTCTATTCTAAATCCCCAAACAAGACGTACCTGGTGGAGATTACCATCAAAGGCCCGGACACGTTCTGGGGCGGCGCGCAGGACTGGAACAGTTTTGCCACGACAGTGCACCACATTGGCGAACCGCTCATGGGAAGGCCTGACGTGGCTCGTGTGCGGATTGAATCAGACGTGCCAGGGACAGACGGGAAGGCCATCGGATGGGCCTATGCCGACATGGACAAGAAGACATTTCCGCAAAATTTCCGCGACCTAACCTATCTGCAATTTGCCGGGGTTGCAAAACTGGATGCGGGAACATTGCAAACTGGAAAATGGCTGTGCGAATTCTACACGGAATACGAAAGTGCGCAGCCCTCTGGTGGACTTGCTTCGATATGTCCTGCTGATTGACACCAGTGCCAAATCGGGCGCATATTATGCCGCAAGTGCTGATAACACGATGTAACAGCGGAGACCGCGCCCGAAAGCTGTGGTTTTTTTACGTCCATAGTTCCTTATGGCCGGGTGTGAGGCTAATAAAATAGCGGCTTGCCGCGAATACGCCCGCCGACTGTTGCCGGTTATCAGCACCCGGCCGCCCACGGCCTTCGTGGGGTTTCCCTGATAAGGAGCAACAAAATGAACCAACTCACAGCATTCAATTTCCATACCAATAATGTCCGGGTCGTGCATCAGGACGGCGATCCGTGGTTTGTCGCCCAGGACATTCTTGCCGCGCTCGATTATGCCCCAACGAGTAAGCCGTCGCGCGTCACCTCCCACGTACCAGAGCTATGGAGGGGGGTGCATCCGATTCACACCCCTTCCGGCGTGCAAGACATGGCCGTGCTTTCCGAGGCCGGCATGTTCTTCTTCCTCAATCGTTCCGATAAGCCCAAGGCGCTGCCGTTCCAGATGTGGCTGGCGGGCGACGTGCTCCCAGCCATCCGCAAGACTGGCGGCTACCAAGTGCCAGAACCGCCTCTGGTCCGCCCCGGCCAGGTTGAAGCCTTGCGCCGCGAACGGGGTTTGCCCGCCACCCTCACCCCCGAGCAATACGAGGCCGAGCGCGAAAGGCTGGAGTCCATGCAGGCGCGCCTGTCCGCCACGCCCATCGTGATCGCGCCAGAGGAATACGAGCGGTTGACGGCGCAGCGGCTGCTGGTCGGCAAGAAAACCTACCTGGTGACGGAGTTGATCGGCATCCTTGAGCACTACGGCATCCCCCGCGAGGTGGCGGAGAACATCACCGGGCACAACCGCAATACCATTCGGCAGCACGCCTTGCTATCGCGCCGGCGCAAAGGGGGCGCAGCATGAAACCCACTAACGTGATCGATATGGCCGCCTGGCGTGCTGCCCATGCGCCTGCCCCGGTTCCAGCCGTGTCTAACGTGGCCGAGGAGATACGCATGCTGCTGATGTCGCTGATGCCGAAAGATAAGGCAAAGCCGGGCAGTTGACGGCTTGAATTGACCCGGCGCTGAACCCAGCGTAAATTCACAGTTCCCCAGGGGCGCGTTCCGCGCCCCTTTTTATTCCCCAAAACCTTTTAATCATCCCCCGTCCATCGCCATGCGTAGCATGGCTGCATGAACACACTCAATCCCATCCAGATTCAGGCCGCCGCCGCCCGCCACGGCCTGGAGACGCTTCTGGTCGCGGCCATCGTGCAGACCGAATCCGCCGGCAACCCCTGGGCCACCAGATTCGAACCGGATTTCCTGGCACGCTACGTCGATGCGGCGCCGCGGCGCTTCGGCGGCGTTTCCGTGCATACCGAGCGCATGGGCCGGGCCACTAGCTTCGGGCCGATGCAGATCATGGGCCAGGTGGCGCGCGAGCGCGGCTTCACCGGCATTTTCCTGACCGAGTTGTGCGACCCGGAAACCGGCCTGGAATACGGCTGCCGGCAGTTGGCCGCGCTGCGCGACCGTTATCTCACCCAATGGGGGCTGGACGGCGTGATCGCGGCCTACAACGCCGGCAGCCCGCGCACGGCCGGCGGCCGGTTCGTCAACCAGTACTATGTGGACCAGGTGAAACGCAATATGGGAGCAGATCATGCCTGATGCCGTTGCCGCCACCAGCAAGCCCTGGTGGCAATCCAAGACCCTGCAGGTCAACGCGGCCGCGGCCGCGCTGGTCGCGCTGGAAGCCAACACCAACCTGCTGCAGCCGTATCTGCCGGTGAACTTCTACACCGCGCTCGCGGTCGGCCTGCCGGTCGTCAACGCGGTGCTGCGCATCGTCACCACCCAGGGGCTGAGCAAGTGGTAGATCAGGCCGCCTCACTGGGGCCGGTGCGGCCCTCGGTCGTCATCACGCTGATATCCGTGCTGGTGGCGATCGTGGCGCTGCTGGCGCTGTGGTTTAATCATCCGCGCAGCGCCGTACCGGCCGCGCCGGTCAATGTCTCGGTACCGGCCACGGCCGCGCCCGAGATCAAGGCCACCCCCACCCTGCCGGTAGCCATCAAGGCGCCGGTGCGCGTCTACACCGGCGGCGCCCGGCTCAAGACCCGGCTCAAGCTGCCCAGACCGGTCATCGACGACGCCGCGCGCCAGGTCATCGCCGCCAGCCAGGTGCGCGCCGACGACCATCCGCAGACGGTGACCACCGTCATCAATACCGATACCGGCGCATCCGAGACCTTTGTGAAGCGCGACCCGCTGCCCTGGCTGGCATGGGATACGCGCGGCGAGGTCGGCATGTACGTCGGCCTCAAGAACGGCGCCGCCGCCGTGCGCATCGAGGCGCGCCAAGGGCTGGTGCAGGTCAAGGCGCTGCACGTGGGCGTGACCGCGTCGCTGGACCAGTCCCTGGGCGGTGCGGCGGGCGGCATGGATACGTTCGTGGGGGTGGGTGTATGGACAAGATGGTGATGGCGCTGGCGGGGCTGATCTGATGGACGACTTCGACCGCGCCCAGGAACTAGAACTGGCCGAATACGAGCGCAACCAGCGCGCCGCCCTGCTGCCCGAGCCGCTGGCCGAATCGGCCACCCACTGCGCAGAATGCGACGACCCCATCCCGCAAGCCCGGCGCCTGGCGGTGCCGGGCATCACCCTGTGCGTGGCGTGCCAGCAGCGCCTCGAACACATTCGCAAACGCAAGCAACGGAGATAATCATGGGCGACGAACACACCCTACTGCTGGGCGAGATCAAGGGCAAGCTGGATCTGGTGATCTCCAACCAGGACACCCAGGGCGCCAAGCTGGACGGGCTGGACAGCCGTCTGCGCAAGGTGGAGACCAAGGCGGCGGGTTATGGCGCGGTGGCGGGCGGCATGGTCGCGGTCGGCGTCGCGCTGCTGATCGAAAAAGGCAAGCACACGCTGGGATTGTGATTGATGGCCCACCCCAAGGAAAAAAAGACCGCCGCCCGCGCGGCTTATGTTTACGAGGCGTTGACCCTGGAGGTGATAGCCCGGCGGATTGACGCCTCAATTGGCACGGTGTCGCGCTGGAAGCGCGATGCCGGAGACGGCGGCGACGACTGGGACCGGGCGCGCGCGGCTGCCCGGCTGTCCGGACAAGGCGCCGAAGCCGTCACCCAGGCGGTGATGGAAGACTTCGTGCTGCTGTTCCAGAGCACGCTGACCGAAGTCAAGGCGTCCACCGACATCAAGCCGCTGGCCAAGGCCGAGATCATCAGCCGCTTGAGTGATGCCTACAACAAGACCATGTCCGCCGTGGCCAGGGGTAACCCGAAGCTCTCCAGGCTGGCGGTGGCGATGGAGGTGTTGCAGCTCCAGGTCAAGTTCATCCGCGACAGTTATCCGCACTTGTCCGAGCCATTCTCGGACATGCTGGATCAGTTCGGACAGAAACTCAGTGAGGCATTCGGGTGAGCTTCACCGAAAAAAACTTCCTGGAAGAGCTGCGCGCCCTGCAAAGCGAACTGCGCCGCGAGATCGAGGCGCATGCCGCGGGGCTTGATGCCTCTCCCAAGGCGATTGCCGAACGCCGTCGGCGCGTGCTGAAGGATGGCGACTTCAAGTTCTTTGCCTATACCTACTTCCCGCATCACATCCGCGGCGAGCCGTCGCTGTTCCAGGCGTTTTTTTGCGAGCGGTTCCCCAAGCTGCTGCGCCAGCCGCAGGGCGTCAAGGAATGGTTCAAGGCGCCCCGCGGCGAAGCGAAGTCCAGCCTGCTGACCAAGGTCGGGCCGGTATGGTGCGCGGTACAGGAGCTGCTGCAGCGCTCGGAGATACGCAGTGAGATCGGATGGGAAGGCACTGTACCGCCTGCCAACGATTATGTCGTAGTGCTGGGCGCGGAAACCCGGCTGCCGACCAAACTGCTGGAGGTCATCAAGACCGAACTGACCGTCAACAGTGCGCTGGCGCTGGATTTCCCCGAGGCATGCGGACGTGGCCCGACCTGGAAGGTGGGCGACATCGTCACCAGGACCGGCATGAAGGTGGAACCGTTCGGTGCCGAGCAGGCGATTCGCGGCACTTTCCACGGTGCGAGCCGTCCAAAATTATTGTTCGGTGACGACCTGATCACCGATGCCGAGGCGAAGAGCGCGACTGAACGCGAAAACCGCTGGAACTGGCTGGAGAAGGCCATCGACTACCTCGGCCCGCCTGATGGCTCGGTGAAGTTTTTGGGTGTTGGGACCGAGCTGGCGCGCGGCGATCCGATCAGCCGCGCGGAAACCACCATCGGCCACAAGGTGCATCACTTCAAGGCCATCGAGCGCTTCCCCGACCGCATGGATCTGTGGGAGAACTGCGAAGAATTGATGCGCAATGATGACCCGCGTATGGCCGACGAATTCAGCAAGCGCGGCGAGGTGTGCCCGGAGGAGGCCATGCCATCACGCGCGTTCTTTGACCGCAACCAGGAGGAGATGAGCAAAGGCGCGATCACCAGCTGGCCATCGGTGCGCTCGCTGTTCTGGCTAATGCGCCAGCGCGCCAAGAACCGCCGGGCATTTGACACCGAAATGCAGGGGGTGGCCAAGAGCGACGATGACAAGGTGTTCGCGAACATCCAGTTTTGGGTACAGAAGCTCCAGCACTGGGTTTACTTCGGCGCCTGTGATCCATCGATGGGCAAGGGTGAGACGTCCGATCCGTCGGCCATTCTGGTGGGCGGCTATGACACGCTTGCCAAAAAGCTGCACGTGGTCGAGGCGGCCATCAAGCGCCGCGTGCCATCCAAGCTGGAACACGATTTAATCGAGATGCAGCGCGAGTACAAATGCCGCGCCATCGGCTTCGAGAATAACAACGCCTACGAGCACATGCGGCAAAGCTTCATTTTGGCCGGGATGGCCGCTGGCGTGCCGCTGCCGCTGGTCGGCATGACCGCGACGGTGGCTCCCGAAGTCCGCATCGACAGCATCGAGCCATTCATCAGCGACGCCTTCGAGCCACGCATCCTGTTTCACCCCAAGCTTATCCAGTTGCTCGATGAGCTGGACACCTGGCCGCAGGCGATGACACAGCACCACTACGACGGTTTGACGGCGCTGCATATCCTGTGGGTGATCGCAACTACGCGCAGTGGCTCAATCGAATACAGCGCGCTCCAGCAGGATCGCGCATCCGCCAGGGCCGAGGCCGGGTTTTTCCCGGCAGACGGCGACATGAGCTTAAGAGGATATTGATATGGCGCAAGACCCGAACGACAAGAACGTCAGGCCGGACCCGGGCGAGATCGCCACCACCCAGGACGGCCGCGATATCACGCGCGGCTTTCTCGGGCCGCTGCTCATCTCGCAGGACACGGTGCTGCGCATCGCCGGCGGTGATCTGCGTTACTACGAAGAGGTGTTGCGCGACGACCAGGTGATGTCCACCTTCCAGCAGCGCCGCCTGGCGGTGATTTCCGTGCCCTGGGAGGTCACTCCCGGCGGTCCCTCGCGCCTGGACAAGAAGGCCGCTGACTTCATCAAGCAAACGCTCCTCAACATCGGCTTCGACAACCTCACCGACAAGATGCTGTTCGGCGTGTTTTACGGATATTCGGTCGGAGAGTGCCTGTGGGCCTGCGACGCCACCACGATCAACCTGGGCCGGCTCAAGGTGCGCAAGGCGCGGCGCTTCCGTTTCGCGCCGGACGAAACCTTGCGCATGCTCACCTTCGCCAACATGTGGGAAGGCGAAGTGCTGCCGCCGCGCAAGTTCTGGGCTTTTTCCTGCGGCGCCGACAACGACGACGAGCCCTATGGCCTGGGCCTGGCCCACTGGCTGTACTGGCCGGTGTTTTTCAAGAAAAACGGCATCAAGCTGTGGCTCAAGTTTCTCGACAAGTTCGCCCAGCCGACCGCCAAGGGGGTCTACCCGCGCGGCTCGGAGCAGTCGGACATCGACCGGCTGCTCGCCGCGCTGTCCGCGATCAGCACCGACACCGGCATCGCCATCCCCGAGGGCATGGCGGTCGAATTGATCGAGGCGGCGCGCTCAGGAACCGTGGACTATGCCACCCTGCACGACAAGATGAACCAGGCCATCTCCAAGGTGGTACTGGGGCAGATGATGACCAGCGAGGCGGTGGGCGGCCACAACAAGGCTGAGGTACAGATGCAGGTACGGCAGGATCTGGTGCGCGCCGACGCCGACCTGATTTGCGACAGCTTCATGCAGGGGCCGGGGAAGTGGCTGACTGAATGGAATTTCCCCGGCGCGGCGCTGCCCAAGCTGCGCCGCGTCATCGAGGAGCCGGAGGATCTGAAGGCGCGCGCCGAACGCGACGCGAGCCTGTTCTCGATGGGTTACCGACCCACCTTGCGCTACGTGCAGGATACCTACGGCGGGGACTGGCAGGATGTGGGGATGCCCACGCCCAAGCCGCCGACCGCGCCCACGCCGGACAATCCAGCTTTTGCGGAATCCGCGGACAGCGACGAGCTCGACCAGCTGGCGGCCGATCTGTCGGGCGACTGGGAGCGGGTCACCAGCCCGGTGATCGAGCCGATCCTGAAACTGGCGAACGATTGCCATGATTATGCGGAATTCAACCGCCGCCTGCCCGACGTGATCGGCCAGATGGATCCGGCGGCGCTCACCGAGCTGCTCGCCCAGGGTCAATTCGTGGCCAATGTCTGGGGACGCGTCAACCCGGGCGAGGCCGATGGTTGAGCTAAAGCCGCTGCCGCCGAAAGAAGCCATCGCCTTCTTCCGCCAGAAGGGCTACCAGATCGGCTTCGATTACCGGGATGTGTGGCAGGCAGAGCACCAGTCCGCGTTTACCGTCGCCAAGGCCATGCACCTGGACATCCTCAAGGACATCCGTTCCGAGGTGGACCGTGCGCTGGCCGACGGCACAACCTTTGCGGATTTTCGCCGCAATCTCAAGCCGACCCTGCAGCAGAAAGGCTGGTGGGGCGTCAAGGCCATGCGCGACCCGGTCACCGGCGAGGTGAAGGACGTGCAGCTCGGCAGCACGCGCCGCCTCCGGGTCATCTACGACACCAACCTGCGCACCGCTCATGGCGAGGGGCAATGGGCGCGCATCCAGCAGACCAAGGACAGCTTCCCGTATCTCATGTATTCAGGCGGCCATTCGGCCCATCCGCGCCATCTGCATCTGTCCTGGAGCGGCATGGTGCTGCCGGTGGACGATCCGTTCTGGCAGGCGCATATGCCGGTCAAGGTATGGGGCTGCAAGTGCCGCGTCATCCAGCAGACCGAAGGCATGCTGCAACGCGCCGGCCGCCAGGTGGGCACCGCGCCCGTGGTGCCCGACTACACCTATCAGAACAAACGCACCGGCGCGATCCAGCAGATCCCGCAAGGCGTCGATCCGGCCTTTCATTATCCGCCGGGCGGCCGCATGGGCGCGCTGAACAGCTATCTGGCCGAGAAGGTGGACGGCGCCGCCCCGGATCTGGCGGTGGCTGCAGTGCAAGACCTGGTGCGCGGCGCTGCCCTCAGGAATTTTTTCAATAATCCGCAGGGGGTGTTCCCGATCGGCGTGATCCCCGCAGCCGACGCCCAGCGCCTGGGCGCAGGCACGCAGACCGTGCGGCTGTCGGCCGAGACGCTGCAAAAGCAGGGTACGATACATCCCGAGCTGACCGCGGACGAATACGCCCTGGTGCAGGATGCGATCGATTCCGGGCAGCTTATCCAGGATGGCGGCAACACGCTGATCTACCTGTGGGAGGACGGCGGCTACGTGACGGTGGTGAAGGCCACCAAGTCGGGCAAGGCGCTGTTCATGACCAGCCTGCGCCGGCTATCCGGCAAGGCAGCGAAGCGCGACGAGGAAATCAGGCGGCTGCAGAAGAAAAATCAGTGACGGGCGGTGGGGCCCCCCATTCCGCTTGCGCGGCAACCCCACATGGCGCTCCGGTCTTGCGACCGTGCTACGGCCGGGGGAATATCACCGTGTCACGCCCGTTATTCAAAGTATGCGACAAGGAATGCGGAGGCGCAAGCAAGCCGGGAATCGGGGCGCAAAGCAAGCAACGACGCGGACTTGTAGTTCAGGCCGCAATACAGAGCCATAGCGCGAAAAAATTAGCGGCAGGCACCCAACGCCTGTCCGGCGGCAGAATGCCGCGTTAAGTACCCGTTAAATCGCGCCGCAGGGGCATTCATGACCTGCGTGCTGGATGAGATTTACACCAGAGCCTTGCGGACGACTTCGCACCCGGTTAATCTTGCAACCGCCGTTCCCCCCGCAACCCTGCTGCAAACCCCTAAAACATTTTAGCAGAATCACCCGCATGCCCCCGCCACAATGGGGGCATGAATACGACCAAGCCCATCCAGATTTTCAAGCCCGGCCGCCATACCGCCATGAGCGGCGCGGTGCTGGACTTCTCCGAATCCGACCTGCGGGCGTGCGCTGCGGCTTACGACCCGGCGCGGCACGAAGCGCCGCTGGTGGTTGGCCATCCCCGGCACGACGCCCCGGCCTACGGCTGGGTCAAGGCCCTGTCTTTCGCCGACGGCGCGCTGGATGCCGCACCCGACCAGGTGGACGCCGCCTTTGCCGAGATGGTCAGCGGCGGCCGTTTCAAAAAGATTTCCGCCAGCTTCTATACCCCCGACTCCCCGCAGAACCCCGTGCCCGGCGTGTACTACCTGCGCCACGTCGGATTTTTGGGCGCACAGCCGCCGGCGGTCAAGGGCCTGCGCACGCCCGAATTCGCCGATGCGGAGGAAGGCGTGATCGAGTTCGCGGACTGGTCCGACCTGCAGAACGCCTCCCTGTGGCGGCAGATGCGCGAGTGGATCATCAGCCGCTTCGGCCTGGACGAAGCGGACAAGGTGATTCCAGGCTATGCCGTCGCCACGCTGGAAGACGAAGCGCGCCAGGAAAGCCCTGATGAGACCGCCGATCCCGCACCTCAATATGCCGAACCCATTTCCAAAGTCGAACCACCACGAGAGGAGAGTCATGTGACGCCTGAAGAAAAGGCCGCTCTGGAGGCCGAAAACGCCCAGCTCAAGCAGCAGCTCGCGCAGCGCGAAGCCGCCGATCGCCACACCCGCAACGCCGCCTTCGCCGAGGACCTGGTGAAACAGGGCAAGCTGCTGCCGGCACGCCAGGCATTCATCGTCGCCTTCATGGACCAGGTCGAAGCCGAATCCGGCGTGATCGAATTCGGCGAGGGCGATGCCAAGCAGTCGCAGCCGGTCATCGAGGGATTCAAGGCGTTCCTGTCGGCGCTGCCCAAGCAGGTGGAATTCAGCGAAGTATCGAAAGCCGAGGGCCAGGCAGTGGCGGCGGATTTCGCCACGGCGCCCGGCTACGACGTGGACACGTCCGGCCTCGATATCCACAGCAAGGCCCTGGCCTACCAGGAATCCAACCAAGTTGATTACGTCACCGCCGTCAAAGCTGTCGGCGGCCACTAAGGAGAGACATTCATGAGCCAGCAAGCACACGATATTTTCAGCCTGAGCTTCACCGCTCCGTCCGCCGTCGCGCAGTATCGCGGCGTGGACTTTGCGGGGGCGCAGATCGCCGCCGCCGGCGCCAGGATCGCCGGTATCGCCAAACGCCCCGCCGCCATCGGCGAGCCGTTTGAAGCAGCGGTGATCGGTACGGCAACCTGCGAGGCGGGCGCGATCATCGCTGTCGGCCAGGCGCTGCAGATGGACGCCCAGGGCCGGGTGATTCCGGCCGACCCGCTCACGGTTGCCGCCGGTGCGACGGCGGTGACTTCCACCGCGGCCAACGGCGCGATCCTCGCCGGCGGCGATCTGCCGCAGTTCGTGGTCGGCCACGCCCTGGAGGCAGCCAGTGGCGCCGGCGCTTTCATCGAAGTGCTGCTGCGCCGTTAACCCGCCGCACCCACACACGATTTTTACAGGAGCTTAAAATGAAATTTCTCACGCATAACCGTTGGGCCGTAGCCGCCATGATGCTGGCTGCGGTGGCCGTCTCCCTGTTCATGCAGCACATGGGGCTGATCGGGCATGAGCATATGCTGTTCCTCGGCATGGCCGGTGTGCTGTCCGGCTCACAGACCCGCGTCATCGATCCCATCCTGACCAACGTCGCGCAGGGTTACCAGAACTCCGAACTGATCGGACTGAACCTGTTCCCCCCTGTTCCGGTACAGGTGAGCGGCGGCCAGATCCTCGAGTTCGGCCGCGAGGCGTTCCGTCTCTACAACGCCCGTCGCTCACCTGGCGGCGTTACCAAGCGCATACAGTTCGGTTACCTGGGCAAGCACTTCGCGCTGCTGCAGGATTCGCTGGAAGGCCAGGTGCCGCGTGAATACATGCGCGACGCCAAGGTGGTGCCGGGCATCGATCTGGGCGCCCGCGCCGTGAACATGACCATGAAGGCGTTGAAACTGCGCCTGGAGTACGACCAGGCGCAGCTTGCCCTCAACGCAGCCAACTACGACGCGACCCACAAGGTAGCGCTGGCGGGCGGGTCAAAATGGTCCGCCAGCACCGGCATGCCGCTGACCGACATCGATGCCGGCCGCGAAGCCATCCGCGCTGCGGTGGGCATCTACCCGAACGTTCTGGTGCTTTCAGCCCAGGCGTTCAACGCGGCCAAGAACAACCAGAACGTGATCAACCGCTTCCAGTACAACGGCTCGGTGAACGTGGATGCCACCCAGATCACCCCGGCGATGCTGGCGGGCCTGTTCAACGTGGACAAGGTGATTGTCGGCAAGGCCATCACCTTCGACGACGCCAACGTCTCCACCGACATCTGGGGTAACAACGCGGTGCTGGCCTACGTTCCCAGCGCGCCGTCCGGCATGGAAGAGCCGTCCTACGGCTACACCTACACAATGGAAGGCAACCCGCTGGTGGAGCCGACCTACTGGGATGCCAGCACCAAGAGCTGGATCTACCCGGTGAACTACGAGCGCGCGCCGGTGCTATCCGGCATCACCTCGGGCTACCTGATCCAGACGCCGGCTTAACCGTATACCCCGCCGAAGAGGAAGAGCCACCCCGGGCCGGAAGATAGCCGGCCGGGGGGGGCCAGGAAAACCGAACAGGAGCATGTCATGGAAAAATTCGAGGTCGTTTCTCCCGTCAAGCATGACGGCGTTTTATATCGGATCGGTGAATTCATCGAGGGCAAGCTGGAGCATCTGGAAGAGCTGCTCCACATCGGCAGTCTGCAGGTCGCCTC
This sequence comes from Pseudomonadota bacterium, assembly GCA_021836225.1. The sequence continues at coordinate 22,530 of JAKBJA010000025.1, forward strand.
GGATACCCCGCCTGCCGATCCGCAAGCCCGCCTCGAGGCCGTTAAGGCCGCGATTGTCCAGCTCGATCCAGCCAATCTGGATTTATGGCTCAAGGACGGCAAGCCCGCTACCGAAGCGCTCGCCGCCGTCACCGCCGGACCGGTCTCCGCCGCCGAGCGCGATGCAGCCTGGGATGCGCTGCAAACCGCAACCATCGCCGCGGCACAGGGCTAATCCATCGTGACCTACGCTACCGTCTCTGCCCTGATGGAGCGGTTCGACGCTGAAGAAATCGCGCAGCTGTCGGACCGCTCCATCCCGCGCCAGGTGACCGCCGACATGCTGTCCACGGCAGCCGCCGGCGGCAGCCTGGCAGCCTACACGGCGCCTGAACAGGCCGCTATCCAGGCGGCGCTGGCGGTGGTGAATCTGGCCCTGCAGGACGCCTACGACACCATCAACGGCTACCTGTTGGGGCGTTATACCGTGCCTCTCACCAACCCGCCGCAGGCGATCGTGCTGGCCGAGTGCAACCTGGCGCGCTATTTCCTGCACGACGACAGCCCGCCCGACCAGGTGCAGAAACGCTATGAGGCGGCGATTGATTTCATGAAGTCGCTGCGCGACCGCAAAGTGAGCATCGGGCCCAGCGGGGCAACGGCCGCACCGGCGCCGACCGGAACGGCTCAGCTGGTCGTGGGCACACCCACGTTCAATAACGACACGCTGGCGGACTACTGATGAGCAGCGCCGGCATCCGCATTGAAGTCAGTATCGACGACGCCCGCGTGCGCTCGGCGCTGATGCGGCTGATCAGCCTGGGAGCGGACCCGGCGCCGGCGATGCGGGATCTCGCTGCCTACGGCGAAGCTTCCACCCGCGAGCGCTTTCATACCGAAACGGCGCCGGACGGAAGCCGCTGGAAGCAGAGCCTGCGCGCCCAGATCAGCGGCGGCAAGACCCTGACCGCCAGCGGTCATCTGGGCGACTCGATTTCCAGCGATTCCGGCCGCGACTGGTCAGCCTGGGGAGCCGACAGCGCTTATGCGGCCATCCACCAGTTCGGCGGCACGATCAAACCCAAGATGCCGGGCGGCACGCTGCGCTTCCGTCTGGCCAATGGCGCGTTTGTCAGCACCAAGTCGGTCACCCTGCCGGCGCGTCCGTACCTCGGCGTGAATGCGCACGACGAAGCGGAAATGATCAACCGCGTGCTGCGCCTGCTGCGCATCGCCGCGCAAGCGGGGGCCTGACATGCTGACCGAACTGGAAAACGAACTGATCGCGCTCATCAAGAGCTCCGCGCTCGGCGCCAAGGTCAAGGAAGTGGACAGCCTGCCCCAGCTGGACGGACAGAACCTGGTGAAGCGCTTCAACACCGGTTCCCCGGCGATCTATGTAGCCCCTGCCAGCTTCGGCATCGAGGCCAGCGGCCTGGCGCTGCCGCGCTTCGGCATCGCCCTGGTGGCGCGTAACGCCGCCAGCCAGAAGGCCGCTCGCCAGGGCGACGGCATCGCGCTCGGCCTGTACCAGATGATCGATGCGGTGCTCGGGATATTCAACGGCGCCAGCACCGCAAGCTGCGCCTGGCGGCCGCGCGGCGTGGACTTTTTGCACGAGGAGCTGCTGTTCCAGAACGGCGTGTATGTGGCCACGGTGAAGGTGGAGGGCAGCGAATTGCAGCTGCCGTACCCGATCGACGCAACCACCCTGGCAGCCTTCACCACGTTCCACGCGGATTACGACGTCGCGCCGTTCGAGACCGCCGCTACCCAGGCCGAGTGGTCACAGGCCAACTACACCAACGGGCAGCCGGATGCCCAGGATCAGGTAACCCTTCCCTAGGAGACGATGATGACACACAAGGTATTTTTGCAACCCCGGCCCGGCGTGAAAGTGCGCATGCCGGAAAACAGCGGCCACTTGCCGGCGGACGGCCAGGAGGTGGAGTTGAGCCTTTACTGGCGGCGCCGCATCCAGGACGGCGACGTCGTCGAGGCCAAGGCGCCGAAGACGAAACCGGCTGCGGCTGCAGCCAACACCCAGGGCTAACCTCTAACCGGAAAAGGACTTCACCATGCCAGATAACGTATCGTTCAACTCGATTCCGCTCGACATCCGCACCCCCGGGCAGTTTATCGAGATCGACAACAGCCGCGCCCTCACCGGGCTGCCGCAGCAGACCCGCAAGATCCTGGTGCTCGGCCAGCGCCTCGCCGCCGGCACGGTCGCCGCGGCGCTGCCGACGCGCGTGCTCGCCGGCGACCAGGCAAAACAGTACTTCGGCCGCGCTTCCATGCTCGGCGCGATGGTTGCGGCAGCCAAGGCAGCCAACCCCTATACCGAAATGTGGGCGTGCGCGCTGGATGACCTGGTCGCCGGCGTCGCTGCCACCGGCACCATCACGGTGTCCGGTGCGCCTACCCAGGCGGGCACACTGAATCTGTACGTTGCCGGTAGTGCCGTCAAGGTGGGCGTCGCGGCGGCAGAAGCGAACGCCACCACGGCGACCAACATCGCCGCGGCGATCAATGCCAACCTGGACCTGCCGGTGACCGCGTCGGCCGCCCTCGCCGTGGTCACGCTCACCGCCCGCCACAAGGGCGAGTGCGGCAACAGCATCGATCTGCGCCTCAACTACTACGACGGCGAACAAACGCCGGGCGGACTGGTGGTGGCCTTTGCCGCGCTGACCGGCGGCACCGGCAACCCCGATGTGAACGCCGCGCTCACGGCCATCGGCGGCGATCAATACTATACGGTGATCACGCCCTGGACCGATGCCGCCAACATGGCGGCGCTGGAGAACTTCCTGGGCACCCGCTGGGGCCCGATGTCGCAGAAGACCGGTCATGCCTTCGGCTGCGTTTCGGCCACTCAGGCCGGGCTGTCCACTTATGGCAGTGCGCGCAATTCGCCGCACAGCTCGATTTTCGGGATCTACAACATGCCGGTCGCGCCCTGGGTGACCGCGGCGGCGTGGGGATCGGTGACCGAATTCAACGGCGCCATCGATCCGGCACGGCCGTTCCAGACACTGGAGCTGCCGGGCCTGATGGCGCCGCCGGTCGCCAGCCGGTTTACCCGCGAGGAGCGCGACCTGCTGCTGCACGACGGCATTTCAACTTTCATCGTGGACGACGGCGGCCGCGTGCTGATCGAGCGCGTGATCACCACTTACCAGACCAATTCCTTCGGCATCGCGGACGTGAGCTATCTCGACCTCAACACGGTGTGGACGGTGGATTACATCCGCTACGCCGTGCGCGCCCGTATCGCCCTCAAGTTCCCGCGCTACAAGCTGGCCGACGACGGCACCAACTTCGCCCCCGGCCAGGCGATCGTCACGCCCAGCATCATCCGGGCGGAGCTGGTCGGCCTGTTCCGCGAGCTGGAAGATGTGGGCCTGGTGGAGGATTTCGACCAGTTCAAGGCCGATCTCCTGGTGGTCCGGTCCACCGCCAGCCCCACGCAGGTCAACGCGGTGATCCCGCCAAACGTCGTGAACCAGTTCCTGGTGTTCGCGGCATCCGTGCAATACAGGCTTTAACAGGAGGTTTAAATGGCAAATCCCAATCAGGTGACCGGACGCGTCTTCGTCAGTGTGGACGGCAGCCGCCTGGCGTCCAAGGAAGGCGCCAAGCTGGATTTCGGCGGCGTATCGCGTACCGGCGTCGCCGGCGACTCGGGCGTGCATGGCTACAGCGAGAAGACCGAGATCCCGTTCATCGAATGCACCATCTCGCACAAGGCGGATACGGACCTGTCGGCCCTGGCCGCCTTCAACAACGAATCGGTCACCTTCCAGACCGACACCGGCCAGACCTACATGCTGCGCAGCGCCTGGCTCGCCAAGGCGCCGGAACTCTCCAAAGGAGAAGTGTCATTGCGCTTCGAAGGCATATCTTGCGAAAGGGCTTAACCCATCATGGCTGAAATCTTCAAAACCATTACCTTGCTGCACCCGGTCCAGTTTGGCGACCAGACCATCACGACGCTGGACATCCGCAAGCCCAAGGCCCGCGACTTCCGTGCGCTGGGCAACCTGGACAAGCCCTTCGCCATGATGCTCGACCTGGCGGCGCAGCTCACCGCGCTGCCGGCCTCGGTGCTGGACGATCTGGACGCGGAAGACCTAGGCCCGCTGGTGGAGGTGATGAGCGGTTTTTTGGGCGGGTTCCAGGGAACTGGGAAGACGTCCTAGGCGACATCGCCTACGTCTTCCATTTCCCGCCGGAATCCCTGTGGGAGATGGAGCTGGAGGACCTGGACCTGTGGCACCGTCAGGCGATGCGCCTGGCGGAACGGGAAGCGCCTACCGGCTTCGGGGCCTGAACAGGCGCGAAACTGCGTCGTGCACCATGAGCAGGATGCCGGCGAGGACGGCGAAGACGATGAAGAACACCAGGCCCGAGACCCACCCCTCGGACACCGCCAGCCAGATCGAGGCGGAGAGGTGGAAGAGGAGCACCAGGGCGGCGAAGAAGGTTTTCATGGAGCGAGTATAGCAGCATGGCATCCAACCTGCTCATGATCGGGATCACCCTCCAGCTCTACGACCGGATGACCAGCAATCTGAAGGCCGCCACCGGCGGCCTGGATAAGCTGCGGGAGAAAGCGGACAAGCTGCGCTCTGTCTCCGTCGGCTTGATGGCGGACGGGTTCCTGGCTGCCGGCGCGGCCGCGGGGCCGATCAAGGCCTATGCCGACCTGGACGAGGCGCTTACCGGCCTGCAGGTCTCCATGATGCAGAGGGGCGGCAAGGTGGGCGCGGCGTTCGAGCCCCTGAAAAAGCAAATAGTCGAGCTGGGCAACAAGCTCCCCGGCACCACCGCCGACTACGCCCAACTCGCGGAAACGATGATCAGCCTGGGCACGCCCGCCGAGAAGCTGCTGGGCGGCGCCCTCGATGCCGCCGCCAACCTGCGGGTGGTCTTGGATATGACCTCGGAGGCGGCCGGCGAAACCGTGGTCAAGCTGCGCGAGGCCTACAACCTGAGCGACGGCGATCTGGCCAAGACCGCGGATACCGTGCAACGCGCCAAGTTCGCCTTCGGCATGAAGCCCGAGGAACTGCGCGTGGCGGCATCCTACCAATCGGCCCAGCTCAACATCCTCCACCTGTCTGGCGCCGAGAACATGAAGAAGATGCTGGTGCTGCAGGGCATGGCCAACCTCAAGGGGTTGGACGGGTCCAGCTTCGGCACCAATATGGCGATGATGCTGCAACGCCTGGCCACCGGACCGAAGATGCTGGAAATCGCGCGCCGCGGCATGAGGGGCGTCGGCAAGGACATTCTCGGCAACCTCGGGATCAGCTTCGATTTTTTCGACAAGAAAGGGAATTTCCGCGGCCTCGATGCGATGATCAAGGAATTCGAGAAGTTCAAGATCATCCAGGCCAAGTACGGGGACAAAGGGGTGTCCGAAGTGAGCAACGCGCTGTTCGGCATCGAGGCCGCGCGCCCGGCGATGATCCTCGCGCAGTACGGCGAGGCCGGCTACCAGGCGGCGATGAAGAGTTTCAATGAGCAGGCAGCGCTCCAGGAGCGGATCGACCGCATCCTCCGGACCTGGATCAATGTCTGGCGCGCCTTCACCGGCACCGTGACCAACCTGATGGCCGCCTTCTCCGGCCCGCTGGTGGAAGGGCTCAAACCGTATATCGACAAGCTCAACGAGCTGACCGGCGGCCCGCTCATGGAGTTCGTCGATCAGCACAAGACGCTGGCCAAGTGGCTCGGCGCCGCTGTACTGCTCTTCGCCGGCGTCGCCCTCGGACTGGGGGCGCTGGGTCTCGCCTTCGCCGGGGTGCTGCGCTACGTGGCGCTGGTGGCGCCCATCGTCGGGCCGGTGGTGCGGGTTTTCCGGAGGCTCGTCCCGGTGGTGTCAGGCCTCGCCTGGATGGTTCGGCTGCTGGCGGTGGCCATCGGCAAGGACCTGTGGAAGGCCGTGCTGATGGTGGCCCGCTTCGCGATGGCGAACCCCCTGGTTGCCCTGGCCGTCGGGATCGCGGCGGCGGCGATCTGGGTCATCACCCACTGGGATAAGGTCAAGAAGTGGTTCTCCGATTTCTGGGACTGGCTCAAGGACGGCATCCGGCAGCTCAATAGCTGGATGCTCGTCCCGCTGGTGGAAGGGCTCAAACTGTATATCGACAAGCTCAACGAGCTGACCGGCGGCCCGCTCATGGAGTTCGTCGATCAGCACAAGACGCTGGCCAAGTGGCTCGGCGCCGCTGTACTGCTCTTCGCCGGCGTCGCCCTCGGACTGGGGGCGCTGGGTCTCGCCTTCGCCGGGGTGCTGCGCTACGTGGCGCTGGTGGCGCCCATCGTCGGGCCGGTGGTGCGGGTTTTCCGGAGGCTCGTCCCGGTGGTGTCAGGCCTCGCCTGGATGGTTCGGCTGCTGGCGGTGGCCATCGGCAAGGACCTGTGGAAGGCCGTGCTGATGGTGGCCCGCTTCGCGATGGCGAACCCCCTGGTTGCCCTGGCCGTCGGGATCGCGGCGGCGGCGATCTGGGTCATCACCCACTGGGATAAGGTCAAGAAGTGGTTCTCCGATTTCTGGGACTGGCTCAAGGACGGCATCCGGCAGCTCAATAGCTGGATGCCGGACTGGATGAGGAAATATACGCTGCCGGGCGCCGCGATCAACCTGGTGGCCAAGACCCTTGGCCCGGAAAAGCCTTCCGCCGCCGGAGCTGGCAAGGCCCATGTCAGTGGCCAGGTGGACGTGGTGGTGCATGACGACGGGCGTAAGCCAACAGTCAGCGTTAAACGGGCACAGGGCGGCATGGGAATTACCGCCTACGCCGGCCACACGATGGTGACGCAATGACCGCCAACATTCCCGCCTGGCGCGGCAAGCTGCAACCGGCATCGTTCCGCGGCGCGCAGTTTTTCACCAAGTCCACCGCTGGCGATCTGGGCCGGCGCACGGTGCTCCACGAATATCCGCAGCGGGACAACCCCTATGCGGAGGACATGGGACGCAAGGCGCGTGGATTCACCCTCGAGGCTTACGTCATCGGCCCGGACTACATGGCCGCCCGTGACAAGCTGATCGCTGCGCTGGAGCAGCCCGGCTCCGGCACCCTGGTCCATCCCTACCGCGGCACGCTCACCGTCGCGCTGGCCTCTCCGGCGCGGATCACGGAATCCGCTGACGAGGGCGGGATGGCGCGCTTTTCCCTATCGTTCGTCGAGGCCGGGGAAAATGCGCAGCCGACGGTGCGCGCCGACACCGCCGCCCTGGTGAATGCTCAAGCGGACAATGCCCTGGCTGCTGTACAAAACGACTTTGCCAGCAAGTTCACCGTGGCCGGGTTCCCGGATTTCGTCGCCGCCGCAGCCGGCAGCGTCCTCACCACGGCGCTTAACGCGGTTAATGCGGTGAACCGGTTCGGCCAGGGCGGCGACCTGGTGTCCGAATTCCTGCATTCCGCCAGCACGATTTCGGCCACGCTGACCACCCTGATCGGCCCGCCCCTCCAGCTCGGCGGTGCCGTCATCGGTCAGATCGGCGCGCTGCGGGCGATGGCGCGCGCGCCCTTCGATGCTTTCAATAACGTGCGCGGGCTATTCAACGCCGGCGACGAGCCTGCCGGCACGCCGCCAGCCATCACGGTGACGGCCGTTCCGGTCACCACGCCATCCAGAATCCAGCAGGCCGTGAATCAGGCTGCGGTGGTGGATCTGGTGCGCCGCGCCGCCTTGGTGGAGGCCACGCGCGCCAGCAGCCAGATGAATTTTTCAAGCTATGACGAGGCGCAGGCAGTACGGACCGAGCTGGCGGACCGCCTGGATGCGGAAATGGCTTCCACTACGCTGAATTCCGCCGGCCAGAGCGTGCCCATTGCGGATGACGTCTACGCAGCGCTCGCCGCGCTGCGCGTGGCAATGGTGATGGACATCAGCACGCGCGGCGCGAACCTGGCGCGCCTGACGACGGCGACGCTGCAGGCGACGCTGCCCGCACTGGTCGCCGCCTGGCGCATCTACGGCGATGCCACGATGGATGCGGACCTGGTCGCGCGCAACAAGGTGCGCCATCCCGGGTTCGTGCCCGGCGGCATGCCACTGGAGGTGCTGGCATGAACGCGGTGAGCGAAGCTTTGGTGCGGGGAATGCCAGCATGCGCCTCCTCCCGCAATCGGCTGCTACGCAGTAACGTGTCGGAGGCGCTGGCCAATGTCTGACGGCATCGTCGAACTGAAAGTCCGGAACGCCGTGTTCGGCGGCTGGAAGCAAGTCGAGATCAAGACCGGCATCGAGCAGATCGCCGGCACCTTCCAGCTCCAGGTATCGGAGCGCTGGCCCGGGCAGGACGCGCCGAGCCCGATCCTGCCCGGCTATCCGTGCGCGGTAATGCTCGATGGCGAGACCGTGATCACCGGCTATGTGGACGGCACCGAGCCGGGCTATGACGACCAGACCCACGACATTGCCGTATCCGGACGCGACAAGACCGGCGACCTGGTAGACTGTTCCGCGATCTACAAAACCGGCCAGTGGAAGAACCGCCGCCTGGACCAGATCGCAGCCGACGTTTGCGCGCCCTTCAATATCGGGGTGAAAGCGCTGGTCGATGTTGGCGCGCCTTTTCCCAGCTTCAATATTAATGAAGGCGAGCGCGCCTTCGAAACCCTCGACCGGGCGGCGCGCTGGCGCGCGGTACTGCTGGCGTCCGACGGCCAGGGCGGGCTCCTCATCACCCGCGCCGGGCGTGAGCGCGTGGCCACGGATCTGGTGGAAGGCGTCAACATCAAGCGCGCCCGCGGCAAGTTCGACTGGAAAGAGCGCTTCAGCCACTACGTGGTCAAGGGCCAGCATCGGGGCGCCGACACCGGCGCAGCCGGGGATGCAGCCGGACCCGGCGGCAGTGCGGACGACACCGTGGTGGACCGTTACCGGCCCATCGTGGTGCTGGCGGAAGACCAGGGGCACATCGCCACCCTCAAGCAGCGCGCGGAATGGGAGATGAGCGTTCGCATCGGGCGCGCCAACCGCGCCACCATCACGGTGCAGGGGTGGAAGCATGGCGCCGGGCTGTGGCGGCCGAATTACCTGGTGCGTCTGCGCTCGCCGCTGCTTTACGCCGACCTCGATCTCCTCATCACCTCGGTGACCTACAAACTGGACAACAGCGGCACCACCACCGAGCTGGAGCTGTGCCGTCCCGAAGCCTTCGACCTGCTGGCCGGGGTGAAGGCTGCCCGCCTGGATCGCAAGATATCCCAGAAAACAAAGGAAGGCGCGGCTGTACGGGTGCGCGGAGACAACAGGAAGTGGCTGCGGGCAAACGCCGGTGCTGGATACGCGTCGAACCTTTCCACTATCCCGCAGGGCGAGGGCTGGAAATGATCGCGCTCATGCAAAAGATGATGGCGCCGATCCATCGCCGCGTGATGCTGATGGTCAACCGTGCGGTGATCTCGATGGTTAACGATGCGCTCAAGGTGCAGGTCGTGCAGGTCGATCTGCTGCAGGGCGAAGTGCGCGACGACGTGGAGCGCTTCCAGGAGTACGGCTATACCTCGGTGCCTTTCCCGGGTGCAGAGGCGGTGATGGTGAGCGTAGGCGGCAATCACGACCACGGTATCGTGATCGCGGTGGATGACCGGCGCTATCGGCTGATCGGGCTGCAGGCTGGCGAGGTGGCGCTATACGACGACCAGGGGCAGAAAGTGCACCTGACCCGATCCGGGATCGTGATCAACGGCGCGGGCAAACCGGTGACCGTCACCAATACGCCGCACATCATCCTGGACGCGCCGCTGATCGATGCCACGGGCGATCTGCATGTGGCCGGCAACATCGTTGGCCAGGGCGATATCAGCGACCACGGCAACAAGAGCATGGCCGGCATGCGCCAGGTATACGGCGGGCATACCCATAACGAGACTGGCACGGTGACCGCCCAGCCGAACCAGGTGATGTAAATGACCGATATCCGCACCGAATTTGTGAGTTTTGACCAGGGCGCCGACTACGCCCTGGATGCCCTCGGTCTCGTCGAAGACGACGGCCTGGAAACCGCGGTGATCCTGTCCCTGTTCACCGATCGCCAGGCCGATGCGGACGACGAACTCCCGGACGGCGGCAATGACCGCCGCGGGTGGTGGGGCGACGTCTTCCCGGCGGCCCCGGGCGACAAGATCGGCTCGCGCCTGTGGCTGCTTTCCCGCGAAAAACAGAGCTCGGCCGCCCTCAACAAAGCCCGCGAGTATGCGCTGGAAGCGCTGCAGTGGCTGGTGGACGATGGCGTGGCCAGCCGCATCGAGGTGGATGCGCAGGTGATCCGCCCGGGCATGCTGGGCCTGGCCATCGCCATTTATCGCCCGGATGCGAAGTCGCCCACCCGCTACCGTTACGAAACCCTTTGGAGAGCAATGTAAATGTCTTTCACCCGGCCCGCGCTGCAAGACCTGGTCGACCGCGCCGTCGCGGACATCACCTCACGCCTGGAGGGGGCGGATGCCACCCTGCGCCGCACGAACCTCAACGTGCTGGCTAAAACCCGCGCGGGCGGAAACCACGAGCTCTATGGTTATCTGGACTGGATGTTCAGGCAGTTATTCCCGGACACGGCGGAGAGCGAATATCTGCTGCGCTGGGCGACGATCTTCCTGGAAGTGCCGCAAAAGCAGGCTACCTTTGCCGCTGGCCAGGTATCATTCACGGGCACCAACGGCGCCGTGATTCTGGCCGGGACCGTGTTGCAGCGGACGGATGGCGCAGAATTTACCACGGATGCGGATGTGACCGTCGCTGCCGGCGTGGCGCTGGTCAACGTGACCGCGCTGGTTGCCGGCGTGGCCGGCAATACCGCGGGCGGTTCGTCTCTCTCCCTGGTTTCTCCTATTTCAGGTGTGGCCGGTACCGCGACAGTGGGCGCCGGTGGGCTGGTCAACGGCTTGGACATTGAATCTGACGACTCCATCCGCTCGCGCCTGTTGCGGCGGTTGAGACAGCCGCCACAAGGCGGCGCTGATTTCGATTATGAGACCTGGGCGCTGGAGGTGCCCGGCGTGACCCGGGCATGGTCTTATCCAAAGTACCTGGGTGGCGGCACCGTGGGCCTGTGTTTCGTCATGGATGGCGCCCCCGGCGGGCTTATTCCGGACGCCGCAACAGTCTCGGCAGTACAGGCATACATCGAAGCGCGTTGCTCGGTCATCGCCGCAGTGACGGTGTTCGCACCGGTGGCAGTGCCGCTGAATTTCACCATTCAGCTGACGCCCAATACGGCAGCCGTGCAGACCGCTGTGCAGGCTGAGCTGGCCGATCTGCTCAGCCGCGAGAATGCGCCTGGCGGAACCATTCTGTTGTCGCATATCCGCCAGGCGATCAGCAGCGCCGCCGGCGAGACCGACAGCGTGCTGGTCGCGCCGGCGGCTAACGTCACCCTGCCGGCTGGCCAGATCTCCGTCATGGGAGCGATCACATGGCAATGACGGCCGACCAGTACCTGGCCATGCTGCAGGCCCTGCTGCCTCGCGGTGCGGCTTGGACCCGCAGGCCGGGCGCCGTGCTGTCACGCCTCCTTGCCGCCGAGGCCGACGAGCTTGCCCGCATCGACCGTCGCACCGAGGAGCTGCTCAGCGAGGCTGACCCACGCAACGCCACTGAAACATTGGCGGATTGGGAGCGGGTGCTGGGACTGCCCGACAGTTGCGCACCGGCTGCCGTCAGCGCCCGGGAGCGCCGCGCGGCTGTGCTGTCAAAATTCACCAGCGTCGGCGGCCAAAGCGTACCGTATTTCACCGCGCAGGCAGCGTCCCTCGGCTACACCGTCACCATTACCAAGTTCCGCCCCCACACCTGCGAGCACGACTGCGAGCACGCTGTCTACGATGACCCCTGGGCCTTCGCCTGGCAGGTCAACGCGGCGCTCAATACGATCCGCGAGCAAAGCTGCGTGGACGATTGCGAGATGCCGCTACGGGTGTGGGGTAATACACAGTTGGAATGTGTGATGCGCAGGCTTGCGCCAGCGGAATCATACGTCCTGTTTGCTTATTCTTAACAAGGAAGGATAGAACATGCAGAGAGTCAAGCGCAGCACGGCGATCGCAACAATTCCGGCCCCACCGGCGGGCGGCACTCCGGGGTTTTTCACCGGCGGCGACCCGGCGGCCGGTCTGCCCGCCACGGTGCCGGGGTATGAGTGGTACAACGGCGTGCAGGAGGAGCTTTGCAACGCGATTCTGGATTCTGGCCAGACCCTCGATCCCGCCAACAACTCCCAACTGAAATACGCTATCCAAGTGCACGACACCGTCGCCGTCAAAAGTTACCGGCTGGGCGTTTCCAACGGCGCTCTGGTCCTCATCGAGCAATAAGGAGTTTTATATGTATGGTATTCCGCGAATCCTGCAAACTCGGGAAGATTTTGACCTCGCTGTCTCTCTTGCCCGAAGCGGCGAGGCAGACCGGCATGTTGTTGCTAACCAGCTGCATGGGTTGCTCGAGGCGGCTCAGCACTACGTCTTTGACCGGGTGCTTGCCGCTGGCGAGGCGCCAGACGGCGCCATGCCAGGCTATTGCGTGGTAGAGCCCAGCGATGCCAATCCGCAGCGCCAGCAGCTAAAAAGCGCCATCGACAACGAAGCGCGGCTGTTTGCCCTTGGCTTCAGCCAGGCGGAAATTGAATCACTCATCACTGAATTGGAGGCTTGATCATGGCTGCGGGCGACATCATTGCAATCCCGGCCATGTCGGCCGGTTATTTCCAGGTGCGGGGCCGCCTGGCAAAAAACAGCGCCGGCGACACCCTGGATATCCCGGCAGGCATGCTGAATATCGGCGGCAACGGGTTTGGCTATATCCTGAGCGCTGCCACGGCCTGGAACCCCTATCTGGTTGCGAATAACGACGCGAGCTTTTCCGCCGTCACGCTCGGCGATGACATCTATGTCTACGCTGTCCAGCAGGCGAGCGGCGTGGCCAAGCTGGTGGCCAGCAAAAATGCCACGGCGCCAACCGGCTATAACGCCAGCAATTCGCGCAAGATCGGTGGGTTCCATGTCGGCAGAACCCGGCCGATTGCCAATCGTTTCGATGCGGCATTCCTGCCGGCCACCGGTATTGTGCCCAATAGCGTGTGGGATCTCGCCACCCGTCCCAAGGCAGCCCCCGAGGGCATGGCGGAATTCGCTCCGGGCCGATGGGGAAGCATTTACCTGTTGTCGCCGATATCTGGCGCATGGCCCAGCGTAGTGTTTGGCAGCAGATACAACGTCAGCCCGGTGCGCTCTACAGGCGGCTACAACGAGCTGGATCTGCACCGTGGCGTGCATGCTGCCGGGATGCGCGAGCCGACCTTTGAAGAATGGTTGATGATGGCCGACGGCGCGCCTCAAGGGCTGGATGCTGCCAACGATACCGCGTGGACGCTGACCACCAATACCGGGCCGTGCAATACCGGATTCCTGCAGAAATCAGTCAGCTGCGCCAATTTCGTGGACTGCGTCGGGAATCTCTGGGAGCGCCTGGGTCACCACTTCGACACTACCACTGGCGCCTATGCATGGGATGCTACGGTGGTCAATACCGGCCAGGACTCAGCGCAAGCGCGCGGCCAGGTGAGCCATGTTGCCTGGCGCTACGCCGTCGCCAGTGGCGATTGGGTTGAGGGTGTCCACGCGGGCGCTCGCACGCTCAGTTTGAATGCCGCTGCCTGGTATGCCAATGGCAATATCGGTGTGCGCGGTGTCAGTGATTCCCTATGAGCTTGGGGCTTGATTTGCCTGGCCACGGCAGTGGCCGGGCTGCGGACCTGCCGCGACTGAAAGTGCTGGAGTTGTGCGAGCAGTTGATTGTCGAAGCCATGCCTGTTCTCGACAAGATTCCACGCTGCCATCGCTACCGCTATGGCGCGCGGCTGGAATCGGCGCTGTTTGCCTTGCCTGAGCTGGTGGTTCAGGCCGCCAGCTCAGGCACCAGGACCAAAGTATTTGCGCTCACGGATCATCTCGAAGTGACCAATGCCCTATTGCGCATTGGTGCGGAGCGCAAGCTGATCAGCCCTAGATTCGTGGGTCATATCATGAGCGCGCCTACCGAAAGCTCACCGCGAGGTGGACTACTACGGCAGGTTGGTGCGATGGCCGCCGCCTGGCGCAAATCGATAAAAGGGCAGTAATGCAACAAGGGATGGGGTGGGTTTCGACGCGCGGCCAGGTGAACCATGTGTGGCGGCTGCGGAAAAAGTTGTTTTCGTTGGGCGAATTTCAATAAATTGTTGTGCCAAATAAATCGCAAATCAGTGCCAAATGGCGCGCGCCGGTACAATATCAATTGGTTAAACGAGATTCACCCTTTTTTATGAAAAATTCGGGATAGATACACTTGCCGGAACCATTGACGTAGTCGTCTGCAATCCACCCTACCGTAAAATGGTGGCCGATGAAGTTTCTGTTTATCGGGAGAGCTTTGCGAATGTTATTGACCTATGAAAGACCTACGGGTATTTAAAAAGGGATAGCGGAGTGCGCTATCCCTTTGAATTCTCTGGCTCCCCGACCTGGACTCGAACCAGGGACCTGCGGATTAACAGTCCGTCGCTCTACCGGCTGAGCTATCGGGGAATCGCAAAGTTGCCTATGATAGCGATTTGCGGCCGGACGGTCAACCTGACGGGCTAGAAACGGGTGCGATTCAAACTGATGTGGGGTAATCTGCGGGTTTTAACCATCGACAAGAGGGGCCGAGCATGTCTGCAAATCACCTGAGTGACGCGGAATTACTGGAAAAGCTGAACGCCAATCCCTTTCTAAGGGAACGCATCGGGTCTTACTCTTGGCGGTCGAAGACGAGTCGGGCAACTTGAGGGAAGCGGATGCCGCTGAAATGCGCATTATCGATGAGATGCGCCAAATGGGGCAGGAATCCCTGGCGGCGTGGGCGCGCCACCAAGTGCACAAGACCGCCCAGGAAGTCAGCCAGGCG
>JAKBJA010000131.1 GCA_021836225.1 Pseudomonadota bacterium
GCATCGCGGTGAAGAGCTCCCATTCGTCGTCGGGGATATGCCCGTCGAAGCGCAGCAGGAAGGCGGCGTAGTTGGCCAGGGCGACGAGGCATAAGTGCATCGCCACGACGATCGCCCGGCGGTAGCGGAGCAGCTTTCCCGTCACGCCACCGCCCCTTTGCTGAAGAGCGCGCGCAGGGTAAGCGCCATGATCTTCAGGTCCCCGGCCAGCGAAGCGCGCGCCGCGTACGCCTTGGCGAGCCGGATTTTTTCGGGCAGGACGCGGCTAACGTATTCAGCCTCTGGGTCGGCTGCAAGAGACAGGACTTGTTCCTCGTCACGGTATTTCAGCGACGCCGGGTCGGTAAGTCCGGGCCGCACCTTCAGGATTTCGGCATAGTCGGCGCGAAAGCGCTCGACGTACTCCGCGAGTTCGGGCCGAGGACCGACCAAGCTCATATCCCCCTTAAGTACGTTGATCAACTGGGGGAGTTCGTCAAGCTTCCAGCGTCTAAGCATGCGGCCGAGGCGGGTGACGCGCGGGTCTCCGCTCACGGTTATCGGCCCGCCAAGCCGGGGCGCGCCGTTCACCATGGTGCGGAACTTCCAGATGAAAAACGGCCGAAAGTTGCGCCCGATTCGCTCCTGTCTGAAGAAGACCGGCCCCGGCGAATCAAGCTTGATGAGCACCGCGATCACGGCTAGCGCGGGAGAAAGAAGCAATAAGCCGAAAAACGAGACCACGATGTCAGTCGCTCGCTTGAGCATCGCTCTGCGAGTCCGCTTACGGTTCGCGCGCTGGCCGCTCCTCTCTGCCCACGCTGGTGTTCCGGGCGGGCGACAGCCCGCTGCCGGGTACGCTTGGGGGCCCGGCGCGCGCGAGCAGGCCCCGCGCGATCAGTTGGCCGGCAAGATATTGCGCGACGAGTTGATTGCCGCGCGGATTGAGGTGCCCGTCCCTTCGGTAAAAAAGATTCTCCCCGTCTGCACGATACGCCGCAGCCATCATGGGCAAGGCCGGCATCCAAGCAAATCCTTTCGCGGCCGCGAAACGGCTTAGGGTTCGGTCCGATAAGCCCGGGTCTATGCCTTTAATGGGACCGTGCGCTTCCGCCAAGACCTGAAATTGCTGAGGTATGGACAGTACCGCGAACGCCACACCGCGGGACCTGCAGTAGGCAAGCCCCGCCCCAAGCAGCTTCTCCGTCAGGGAGAGCTGGGCTGACAGCCGTGCATTCGGAGGGCTCATGTAGTACTGCGCGCGGGGCGTGGCAAGGTAAAGGCGCAGGTAGATGGCGTCCACCGACCGCAGCAGCCGGTCAGCCAGCACGACGACATCAAGCTTGCCGGCGGCTGCTCTCAACGCAGCCTCGGGCCCGTCGACAACGCCGGGTAGTTTGGCTCCCGTGATCAGTTTTATATCCGGTACGGGCGCGGCGAAGTCGGTGTTGGTGAAAAGGTCATTGGGCAAGAACGCAAGGATGACGAGCGCTGGACGGTACTTCGGGGCGAGCCGCTCAAGGTACGTAAGCTCCATCCGCGTGTCGTAACCGGGCACGCCCGCCTTGACGACGTCCGCGTCATAGCCGGAATCCCTTAGCCGGCGCTCCAAAAGCACGGGCCAGATGTCGCCGTAGTTGTTGCCATGCCCATAGGTGAAGGAGTCGCCCAGGAGCAAGATTCTGAGCGACCCTGGATGAGGCGGGCGGGAATGCAGCGAGCGGTCGCGCAAACCAGCCGCGTTCACCCTGTATTCAACGCGGTACTCCGGCGTCTGGACTTCCAGGTCTGCTCCGGGGTTGTTGACCCAGCCGATGACCTCGTCTTTGACCAGCGCCCGGCGATGACCGACATAGGTAACCGCCTCTCGCTGCGGCCAGAACGCCCTCAGTGCCAGCTCAAGCAGCAGCAGCAGAGCCAGCGTGACGCCTGAGACTGCCGCTAAGTCGCGTATTGCTCGCAATGGTAGCCACCTCATTCAGCAGTAAGTGAAGGCCCAATTCCGCGCCCAGAGGAGGCCTTACAGATGCCGCCCAAATAGTGCGTGCAGAGGAACGGCGCCCGGCTCAGCAACTGGCAGAGAAGCGGCGACCAGGGCGCCAATAGCCGGTTAATTGGCGGCGCCAGGGTGATACGGCGAAGCTCGATCCGGCAGCCGGGGAAAAGCTCCCGAATCTTCTGTTTGCCGACCCCGCGCACGTCGGGATTGCGCGGATTGTTCATATGGTAGTCGAACCATACGATCAGTCCCTCGGGCCGCAACACCCGAAGCATCTCAGCGGCAATCTGCCGTTTCAGCTCGGGGTCGAGGATCGAGGTGAAAACGGTAAGCTGGAAGATGAGGTCGAAGCTCTCGGCCGGGAATTCGAGCTGCCGGGCGCTCGCGCAGATAAGCCGCACCTCGGCGGGCAGAAGCGACCTGGCCTCCGCGATCCGGTCGGGCAGCAGGTCCACGCCGGCGAGGTTGGCGGGAGCGGCGCCCCATCCGAGCAGGCGGTTTAGTAAACGGCCGGCGCCGCAGCCGACGTCGAGAACCCTGTAAGAACTTAGCTGGGTGCGTCGGTTGCGCCGCAACAGGGCCAGCATTCCCGTCTCGAGCTGCTGCATAGCCAGAAGATGGGCCGGGTTGAAAGGCGAGTAGCGCCAGTCCTCGACGGGCCGCCGCGCGTAGGCCGCCCTGATGCGCTCCTCTTCGGCCTCTGCGTCGCTCACTTTATCGGTGATTACTTGCGGCGCAGATGTTATGCTGGGGTAATTCGCTGTCGCCGGTGCGGAAGCGATCGCCGCGCGCCGCGGCCTTCTTCGCCGAAAACCCGAATGTCCCACCTCTCCAGGAGCGTTGGAACCGGCCGTGGTCGCTCCGCTCGGAATCTCGGCATGCTCTGTTGATTATAAGCGCTCCCACAAATGGCAGCGACAGGGCGAACGCTGTTATGAGCGGGGTCCGCGCAGTGAAGAATCCGCGCACGGCGATGGACTCGCCGCGCGGTAGTCTCTGTCAACTGGTAGAAAAGTTGCTGGGCCGTCATATCAGCCAAGGCTGCCGGTTACGCCGCCTTCAGCGGGATTTCACAGCGTTGCGAGCATTACCTCATGCGGTCCGATTACGCCGAGTGTTGTATGTTGCTTTGATAGAGGGTGCATTACTGAACCACTTGAGCGGGGGGGGACAGGATCGATGCCCATTCGACCGCTGCACTCGCGGTTGATGACGGACCGAAAGCAGCGCTCGCGGGGTGCATGCGCCCGATCCCTACGCGAGTATTACGTTGCTGCCGTCTTTCCGATATGGAGCCGTCACGTTGCGCGTATCGACCACTAGCTTCGCCTGCTTCAGTGCCATCTGGTAGTCCACCCCGGAGTGGTCGGTGACGATGACCACCGCGTCGCTGCCGGCAACCAGTTCGGGCGTAAGCTCCAGCGAGGCCAGCTCTCCCTCAAGATGGCGCGAACGCAGCTTGCTCACATAGGGGTCGTGATAGGCAACGATGGCGCCGCGGCGGCGCAGCTCCGAAATAATCCCGAATGCCGGCGATTCCCGGGTGTCGTCAACATCCCGCTTGTAGGCCACGCCAAGCAGCAGAATCCGCGAATTCTTGAGCGGCTTGCCCTCGAGGTTCAGCGCCTGTGCCAGCCGCTCGACGACGTGGGCCGGCATCGCCGTATTGATTTCTCCGGCAAGCTCGATGAAGCGCGTGGTGAAATCGTACTGGCGCGCCTTCCAGGTCAGATAGAAGGGGTCGATTGGTATGCAATGGCCGCCCAAGCCGGGTCCGGGGTAGAAGGGTGTAAAGCCGAACGGCTTGGTTGCCGCGGCGTCGATAACCTCCCACACGTCCAAACCCATCCGCTCAAACAGCAGCTTGAGCTCGTTGATCAGGGCGATGTTGACGCAGCGGTAGATGTTTTCGAGGAGCTTGGCGGCCTCGGCAACCCGCGCGGAGGAGACGGGGATCACGCGCTCGACCACCTGCTCGTAAGCCGCGACCGCAACTTCGAGACATTCGGCCGTAACGCCGCCCACAAGCTTGGGAATTGTCTCGGTCCGAAAGCGCCGATTGCCCGGGTCCTCACGCTCGGGCGAAGAGGCGAGGAAAAAGTCGCTCCCGACGGCAAGACCCGAAGCCGCGAGCACCCCGAGGACGTCTTCGCCGGTCGTTCCCGGATAACTCGTGCTCTCGACCACAACCAACTGGCCGCGATGGAGCCGCGCCGCCACCTCGCGGGCGGTGTCGATGACGTAGTGCAGGTCAGGCATCCGCCCCTCCCTCAGAGGCGTCGGCACGCAGATGATGGCAGCGTCGCATTCGTCGAGCAGGGCGAAATCCCCGGTTGCCACAAGCTTGCCCGACCGTACCAGCGGGGCGATCCGTTGCGCCGAGACGCCCCCGATGTAGCTCTCGCCACGGCTCAGCAGTTCGACCTTGGCCGGGTCAATATCGAAGCCGACGGTCCTGAACCCCTTTTGGGCAAACAGGCAGGCCAGCGGCAGGCCAACATAGCCCAGCCCCAGCACGCCCACCACGGCGCGTCGGCTTCGAAACCTTTCGATCGCGCTCCTGGCTACGTCGTTCACTCCTTACCTCCCGGCCGCTGCTGGCTCAGCGACCCCGCACGCCAAGCGGCCGCACGGCCGGGCCGGCAGGCCCGGCGCCACTGCCGCGGCACCCAAAGTGCTCCCTCTGCCCCACTGCGTGTTTGCTCTTTTCGCAGCGGAGCTGCAAAGGCCCGGCGAGCGACCCGCTTTGGTCAGCGACGTTGTCCCAGCGTCTCGATGAGGGAGCGCTCGAAGGACTCGGCGATCTTCTCGCGGTCAAAGTGTCTGATCACGTACTCACGCGCGTTCGCTCCCAGCGCCTGGCGCTCGGCTGGGTTGCGGTAAAGCCTCGTGATCGCCGCGGCCATCAGGTCCGGCCGTTCCGGCTCGACGTAGAGACCGCCATTGGCCGCCTCCACGATCTCGCGGACCTCTCCGTCCACCGAAGCGATGACGGGCCTGCCGGCCGCCATCGCCTCAAACAATTTCGACGGCAGCACGCCCTTGAATACGTCGAGCCTTTTCAGCGGAACGACCGCGACGTCGAACGCGGCGAACACCTCGGGCATCTCTCGATGCGGCACCGGAGGCAGGAAGAGCACGTTGCGCAGCCCGGCGCTCCCGGCGCGTCCCTGGAGCCTCGCCTTATCGGGGCCGTCCCCGACCAAGAGGAAGCACACATCGGCGTCCCCACCCGCGGCGATCAGGCGTGCGGCCTCGATGAGCACGTCGAGGCCCTGCGCGATCCCGTGCAGCCCGGCGTATCCGACCACGAAGCGCCGGCCAAGGCTCAGCTGCTCCCTGACCCGTGATCCCGTCGGAGCTGGCGCGTAGCTTTCGAGCTCAACGCCGTTGGTTATGAGCGTCACCGGCTTATCCGGGAAGCGCAGCCGAATGTCGTCGAGTATGCCGCGGGCCTGGCCGGTTATCAGGCTTGAGCGACGGTAAAGAAACTCCTCCAGCGCGGTGGCAAGGCTTACGAGCCGGCGATCATGCAGCAGACCCATCTCAACCGCCGACCTGGGCCACAGGTCAGAGACGTTCATCACCATTGCGGCGCGCCGGAGCCGACTTATGAGCCATCCCGACAAACCCAGGAACAGCGGCGGCGACTCCACGATCACAACGTCGAGCGGTCCAGTCTTGCTCCAGCCGAAGGCGAATGAGCTCGCGCAAAACGAGAGGTAACTCAGCAACCGCCGCGCGAATGAGAAGCCGGCACCTTCGCGGGCATAAACCCAGGTCCTGACCACCCGAATCCCCTCAATTGTCTCCTCTAGCCGCGCGCGCCCGCCATAGCCTTCGAATACCCGCCCGCGCGGATAGTTCGGCATCGCGGTTAGAACCGTTACCTTGTGGCCGCGGCGCTTGAGCCTGCGAGCAAGGTCCGACAGCCGGTTCTGCGGGGCGCCGGTTTCCGGCGGATAGTACTGGGTGAGAATCAGTATGCGCATCCGGGCTGCCAGGGCGGGATGCCCTGGGCTCACGCGATAGCGGCCGCGATCCGCTCCGCCGCGCGCCCGTCCCAAAGCGGCGGGACACTCCCCTTCTTCGCGCGACCTTCCAGAACGGCGCGCACCTCGCGCTGCAGCGCGGCCATCTCGTGCCCGACCAGCTTGTTGGTACCCATTGTGACTGTAATAGGGCGCTCCGTGTTCTCGCGCAGCGTCAGGCATGGGACGCCGAGAAAGGTGGTTTCTTCCTGGATTCCTCCGGAGTCGGTCACCACGACGGCCGCCGAGCGCTGCAGGCCCAGGAATTCCAAGTAGCCGACGGGTTCCTGCAACAGCAGCCGGTTCCCTGGCCGGGAGTCAAGCTCGAGCGATGCCATCCGGGCCCGCGTGCGCGGGTGCACCGGGAACACCACTGGAATGAGCCGGCTCAACTCGGCCAGCGCCCCAAGTATCTCTTTCAGCCGCATCCCGTCGTCCACGTTCGAAGGGCGATGGAGAGTGACGAGCAGATGCCGGGCCGGAATGTTCTTAAGGCCTGTCGAGCTAGCCTTGGGCAGCAGCCTGACCAGCGTGTCAATCATAACGTTGCCAACGAGGCGGATGCGCTCTTTCGCCACGCCCTCCCGTTCCAGATTTTGATTGGCGTCCGCCGACGGGGTGAAAAGCACCGATGCCAGTTGGTCGGTGACCACGCGATTGATCTCTTCGGGCATCGTTCGGTCGAACGATCGCAACCCGGCCTCAACGTGGGCGAATTCGATCAACAGCTTGGAGCAAACCAGCGCCGCGGCCAGCGTGGTGTTTACGTCGCCGTAAACCAGCACCAGATCGGGCTTGGACTGGAGCAGCACCCCCTCAAGGCGCTTCATGATCTCGCAGGTCTGCGCCGCGTGGCTCCCCGGGCCCACCCCGAGGTTTAGGTCAGGGGCCGGAATTCCAAGCTGCTCGAAGAAAACCTCGGACATGTTGGCGTCGAAATGCTGGCCGCTGTGCACCACCGTCTGGGAAACCGAGCGCCGGCCGGTGAGCGCCTGGAGTACGGGCGCCATTTTCATGAAATTGGGACGCGCCCCAACCACGTGGAGAATATGCATAGAGATGACCGCGCCCCTCACCCGGCGACCCCCTCGCCGTCACGTATAGCTAGCGCTGCCTTC
This sequence comes from Pseudomonadota bacterium, assembly GCA_021836225.1. The sequence goes on from JAKBJA010000131.1 coordinate 7,128, forward strand.
AAAGCCTCTCGCCCAGACCTCGAGCGAGACGGCATTGAAAATGCCTTTGAACGAGATTGCGCCGCGACCTGGCGCCTGCCGGCAATAGGCGGCGTAGCGCCGGCGCAGCCCGGCCTGGTCGATCAGGCCGCAGCGCGCGCTCAGCATCTCGCCGGCCAGCAGCGCCTCAACCTTTGGCCGCAGATCGTGCTTTAGCCATTGGCTTTGCGGGTTGATGAAGCCCTGCTTGTCCTTGCGCCAGGTAATCTGCGACGGCAGAAGCGGCTCCATCGCCTTGCGAAAAATCCACTTCGTCCAGCCCTCGCGAAGCTTCAACTCCGGAGCTGCAGGCAGCAGCATCGATACCAGCCGGTAATCCAGGAACGGCAGGCGGATTTCCCGCGCAAAGGCCATCGAGCAGCGGTCCTCGTAATGGACCAGCGCCGGCACCGAGAAGCGGTAGACGTCGTCGAGCTGGCGCTCGGGCAGATGCTTTCCGTTCAGGCCCACCTCAAGGCGAAAGTCCTGATCCTTGAGCAGCGGGCCGCGAATATCGATCTCCGGCGGCCGCATAAACGCCGGCATGTAGCGCTTGGCCTCGCTCAACTCAAA
>JAKBJA010000124.1 GCA_021836225.1 Pseudomonadota bacterium
ACGCGCTGCCGAATTTGGGTGGCGTGGAGACGGCACTTGCCGACATTGCGGGCGGCATCCTAATCCTCGCGGTCGTGGCCGTAATCGGATGGATAGTTAACATGTTCAGGAGGTAAGCGGGGTGTACGGATACTTGGAACGAACCATTGTTACCCTGGCGGTGTTGGCCTCGTTCGTGGTCATTGACGTGACTGGGCACATGACGCCGCAAATGCTGACGGTATACGGGCCGCTTATGGGCGCCGTCGCCGTCGCATGGTTCTCTGGCCACGTGCAGCAGACGTCGCAGACCTCTCAGCAGCCGGCCGCGAAGACGCCCGCCTCCCCTACCTCAGGGCAGCAGTAATGCGCTTCCCGAGCGCCCAGGCGCTCATCACCTACTGCGTGCCCTTCGTCCAGTCCGACTATGCGGCCACCGGCTGGTTGCCGTCGCTGCAGCTCGCGCAGATCCTCGACGAAAGCGCGATTGGCACGAGCACGCTCGCCGCACTGGGCAACAACCTGGCCGGCGTCAGCTACACCGGCCTCGTTCCCTCGTCAGACCACGGCGGCAGCGCCTGGTACCCGAACCTCGACACGTTCTGGCGCGACTACCGCCGCGTTCAGCAGCTCGGCGCCTACAACGGCATCCGCCAGGCGGGGCCGCACATCGACGCGCAGATCGCCGCGCTCGTCGCATCGCCCTACGCCTCGAGCCACTACTACGGCGGCGGCACCCTGTCTCAGCTCGTGGCACAGTACGGCCTGACCAAGTACGACCCCGCCGACAGCTCGCCGGCAGCCGCGACGCCGGCGAGCAAGAGCGCGCCGACCGTGCCCAAGCTCTCGGCGGCCGTCAGAGGCAGCCAGGTGGTCCTGACCGCGCCGGACGGCATGGCGGTCGTGGTGGACGCGACGCTCGTCGTAGGGGCCCTAGTGGCCCTCGTGGAACTGCTCTAGCAAATCGTGTCGAATAGTCCAAGGGACATGCAGGAAGGCGGCCCGCTTATCGCGAACCGCCTTCCCAGTCCCTGCTGAAGGACGGCGCAATCATAACACGCCACCTTCAGCGGGCGCAATGTCCTGCTGGAGGTGCTTTCATATGGCCCGCATCGTGCCCCGATCACTGCTCTTGAACGCCAAGCGCATTAACCTGCCCATTGCTCTGCTGGTGATCGAATCGGGAGAAATCTGGAGCGTCAGCGGCTACGTCCTGCACGTATACGAGGACCGCTTCGTGTTCCAGTTCTTCGGTTCCGATGGCCGCACGCCGGCCGGGCAACGCAGCATCGAACAGGTCGCCGTGGAACGCGTGACTACGGACTCTATATTTGCAACTGGCAGGCGCATCTTATGGCAGCGCTAGCGCCGGCGCGGGCGCTCCCCCGTCCCCACCTGGTGGACGAGCTGCGAAGCCTCTACCGGGTTCTGGAGAAGATCCAGCGGTCGGACCCGGAAACCGCCGCCGCGCTGGATGCCTGCAAAGGCGCCGTCCTCCGAGCGGCCGGCCGCGCGTTCGTCTACGACCGCACCGCCCATGATTGACACCCCACAGCAAGCCCTCGCGGCGGCCGAGGACAAGCTCCGTCACCCGCGCCGCATCAAGGCCCGCAAGATCGCGCGCGCGATGGGAGAGCGCGTGGCCCGTCTCTACTCGGCAGAATGGGGCATGGAGATCGAGAGCTGCCACAAGCGGGGCAGCGTCGACGTGCGCGCGTCGGGCCACCTCCATTCGCACCCGACCATCCGCTGCGACCACTCGCGCCTGTGCCCGTACTGCGCGGCCCACGACGCCAATGAGCGGGTGCGACGCTACCTGCCCGTAGCCCAGGAGGCGGCGAAGCGCTACCGCATGCAGTTCGTGACCCTCACTACTCCCAGCGTGCCGCTGACCAAGCTCAAGGCGCAGGAGAAACGCTTGTGGGCCTGGTGGACCCTGCTCCGCCGGCGCGACGTATGGGGCGCCGTGGCCGGCAGCACCGTGTCCATCGAGACCACATACAGCGTCGTGCATGGCTGGCATGTCCACCTGCACGGCTTGTTGGCCATAGACTGGGACAAGAACTTCGACTGGGCGGCCGTGCAGGAAACCTGGTCAGAGATCTCTGGCGCCAAAATCGTGCGGTTTCAGAAGGTCGAACCGGGCCAAGAGGAAGGACCGGACTTCTCAAAGAGCCTGCGCGAGTTGCTGAAGTACCCTTCAAAGCTGGCCGCCAGCGCGAGGCACCCTCATCCGGACGAGATCGCGGCAGGTGCGGACCCGGAGGCGTGGATCGTTACGCCTGGCGTGATCGATTGGCCGGATGAGGCGGTGCGCGAGTACATCGAGTGGACGCGGGGCCTCCGGACCCTGCGCTCGTATGGCGTCTTCTACAACCCGCCTGAGGCGCCAGAGCTGCAGCAGCCGGACGACGCGACCGATCCCGTAGTCGCGACCGTCTCATGGGAGTGGACGGAGCGCAGCGACGGCCTCGAATCCCTCCTCGTTTTCTTGATACAGGGCCATAAGTCGACATCGGGAGGTGGTGATCCTGGCGGAGACGCCCCGACTTATGGCCCTGATTCCTGAGAGGAGCGACCGAAAGGAGGCGGATAAATACGGGATTCGCAAGCGGTTGGTGGCTCGGCATCCACCTAGACGCCTGGATCGCGGGCCTCCTCGTGGGTATAGCCGCGCCGATCATCATCCTGGCCGCGTTCCTGAGGGGAGCGCAGCTCATCCAGCAGAGGAGGGCATCAGATGGCGAAGGGAACCCCGCTGACGGGGGCGGCACTGCAGCGGCACAATGAGCGGCTACAGCGCGAGCTGGAGGAACTGCGGCGAAACGCTCCGCAGCACCCTACACCGCGCGCCGAAAGGCGACCCGAACCGAGCCGTGCCGCGACGCCGGCGAAACCGGAGCAGGCGTCGCACCAGCACACGTGGGCATTGCTCGATCCCCGGCGCAGCAGGCGCATGGAGCGGGCGTACCGCGCGGGCCATCGTCGCGTCTGCGTCGAATGCGGAGAACTGGAATGAGGGGGTTCCGTCCAGTGGCGACTAAGACCGTGTTCCGCGTCTTTCACCTCCAGCAGATCCAGGGTGATCCGAACCTCGTGCAGCGCGTCATGTTCGACCCTGAGGCAGCGGCCGGCAACGACCTGCTGGCCTACCAGACCGCTGCGGCCAGCGAGTATCTCTACGTGTCGGCCACATTCGAGCTGGCGACCGATGCGATCGATACGCCCGAGGCTGCGACCGAGCAGCAGACGTCGGCGAGCTGATGGACGCAGAAGAGCGGTCCATCATCGACGAGGCGGCCGGACTGGCATCCGCCACGGCATCACCACCTGGACCGGCAGACGCCGTCCCATCCGGACCGCCGCAGGCGTCCAGAAGCACAAGACGCTTCTTCCTGGCGCCGGCCGTCGCAACCCCGCTGGAGACCTATGTAACCCACCCCCTCAACTTCAACGGCCGGCCCGGCCTCGGACGTCTCATCCGTGGCCTCGAGGGTATGTTCGGCAGTCTGGCGTACGCGTTCGTGGACGTCGTCCTTGGCGCCGTCGAGACCGTGTGGGATGCCATCAGGGGGGGGAAGACACCTCCGGCCGCGACCGTATGACTTGGGGAGAGGCAGTCAGCGTGATGGTCGCGGGCGGAAAAGGTACGCCGACCCAATTGGGCCGAGGACGACCACGTCATGACGGTTGCGGGCTACTTCATGCTGATCTACTCGGACGGCGGGGTACCCAATGCAGAGCCATACCTGCCGTCGCAAGAAGCGATCGCTTCTCACGATTGGGTTCAGCTGGCACCATAGCCGGCGTAGCCGCACGGCAGAAGGGCGCCCGGCAGGGCGCCCCCTCGCCAGCAGATCCGACGTCGGACGACTTGTGCGATACGGGGAGGGTTGCTGGGTGACCTGGCAAGGTAGCGCCGGCTTCTGCGGTGTCATGGACTCAGGCAAAAGCTACGCCGCGGCACAGTGGCTCTCCGAGGCGCCGGCTGGAGGAATCTACTGGGACCCGCAGCATGACGCCAAGGTGCCAGGCGCAGCGGAGATCGGCCCTCATACCTCGGCGGCGCTCGTGCGCCAGGCCCTCGCATCCGGCGTCCCGCTCGTCTACCGCAGCGCCGGCGCACGCTACTACCAAGACGAGGCAGCGTGGATCATCCTGACCATGCGTCGCCTCGGCGGACTGGACAGACCGGTGCGAAGGGTGGTATTCGACGAGGGACACCTCCTGATGCGTACAGGCCGTGTGCATCCGCTCCTCGCGGAGGAGTGGTACGTCCAGCGGCACCACTCGCTGGAGATCGGCTGGGCTTCGCCGCTTGTCGAAGCCATTGACTATGAGATCGTACGCACAACGGTTTTCCTCAGGGCGTTCCGGCAACCTTGGCGGCCGTGGATGAGTAATCAGGGATTTTCGAGGGAAATGCTTCGGTCGCTTGCCATGGCGCCTGATTATTCCTCACTCTTCCGCGATTTACGCCAAGCAAACGATCCAACTTTCATGGCCCCCGGCATTTGACCGGGGGCCTTACGCTTGAAATGGGGGAGGAGCAACCCTACTGCCTGTGCAGGCACCAATACAATGCGGGGCAGCTCCTCCCACCACCCTTAGGGAGATGGTCGAACGGCAAACCTGCTCGAGTTCCAGAACCCTCTCTCCGGCAAGGAAGATGACGCCGGCAGCCTGCGCACGTGGATTGGCTTTGTCCTAGGCTTCCTCGTGCTCTTGGCCAGCGGCGCCATCGCCCTCTGGATCTGGACCCTCGGCAAGGCCCAGGCCGCCAAGAACGCCACGCTGGCGAAGATCATGGGCGGCCTCAACCTCGGCGGCGGCGTCGCCACTACCACGGCGGCAGCGCCCAACACCCCGGCCGACCCCACCGGACCCGCAGCGCTCGGCTACGTGGCTCAGGGCTAAGGAGGGCAGCAAACAGTGTACACCTATACGAACGGGCACGCTTCCGCGCTGAATGCCGCCAACTTCGCCCTCAACGGCGCGGCCGTGGCGGCTGACGGCAACTTCCATGAGATCGGACGATACCAGGTCCCTGAGGGCGTCGGCGTCGCCCTGGGCTGGGGCCAGCACTCCGCACAGGACACGGCCACCGGCCGCATCTACCTGAACCTGCAGAACGCGACGCCGGCCAACATCGATGGCGTCATTCGCATCGAGGTCCACAACCCGCAGGACCGCTCGCAGTTTGTCGCATTCGAGATGCGCACGGACCAGCTTCGCACCTCTGCTTCCGACCGTCGCCAGCAGGTACCGTTTCCAGCGATGTCTCAGACGCTCATCCCGCCCTACTGGTACTTCGTCATGTACTTCAAGGCGGACGTGGCGGCCACTCCCTCGGCGGCGAACACGACCATGCTGATGAGCGCGGCCGAGTTCGACGCGGCGCCCTGATGCGCGAGCTGTACGGGGCCGCCAAGAAGGCCCATGAGAAGAAGCTGCGCGAGCGGCACCACCGCTCGCACTCGAAGCACCGCCGCAGTCGCAAGGGGAGGTAACCGGAATGCCGGATGGGTACACCTTCCCAATCCCTCTGGCCCTGGCCGTCGCGGCCGGGGCCTCCGGCACTCTCTCAGTGCAGGTGCCGTTCGACGGCCGCGCGTCGAAGATCATCCTCCAGCTCTACCAGGGCAATCAGCTCTCGCTGCACCTGGTGCCCGTCGTGATCCGCAGGAACACCCATTACCCGCTGCTGATGTTCGCGCCAGCGGGCAAGGCGTACATCGACGGCGACTCCCTGTACCAGCCGCTCGACGTTGACTTCGAGCTCAGGGCTGGCGTGGATCAGATCGGCGTGGATTACACGAACACTGACGGAGTGAATACCTACGACTTCAGCGTCACGGTGACGCTGGTAAAGGGGGCGCATTCCTGATGGGCGTACCCCAGTTCCAGCAGACCACGGCGACCTTGCCGAGCCGGTCCTACGAAAAGATCACACAGGCGCCGACCACAGTGATCGCGGCAGGAAGCACTGAAATCCTCACCTACTACCCGCCTGCCAACACGCTCGGACAGCTCCGGAACGCCTCCATTACGATCGCGGCTCCAGCTGGAGCGACGGCGGGTACACACGTCGCGGCCATCGGTTCGGGCAGCGGCGGCGGCGAGTTCACGCAGGGAACCTCAAACTACGGCGACACCATCGTATTCAACGCCGGATATTGGCTCTCTGCGACGGCCGCTTCAACTGCGGTGGTGCCAAATCCTCAGCCGCTGCCGAATAACTCCCCGCAGTCGTGGCTCTTCGAAGCGCAAATGCAGTTTGACGCTACATCGGGCTTTACGACCGGCTACACCAATAACACCACCGCCGGAAGCTCTGCCTCCGGCACCAGAAGCTACGCCTTTGGCGTGATTGTGGAGGACTTGCCATGAGGCACGTGGTCTTGGATCCAGCGAGCGGACACTGGCACGACCAGGCGACGGGCAAGCCGTTCCCGACGCCGACGCCCCAGGGCAGAAGCGGTCGCCCAAGACAGGTTCAGCCGTTGGCTCAGCTGGACGTCGGCGACCAGTACGAAGACCCGAAGACCGGAAAGCTCATGACGGTGCAGGAGATCGTGCAGCATCCGTCTGGCTTCATCATCGTCCGGGCGGTGGGCTGACATGCACCGCTCAGGCGGCTCCGTCACCATCTCGACGAAGAAGCGGCAGGCCGCGACTCCGACCGTCCATCGCACCACCGTCCAGCCAACGCACCCGGCCGGCGTCACGGCATCGCCAGATCGTACCGTCCAGACCCCGCAGGGAGGTGGTACCACGTCCGTAACCGCTGACGAGCTCCAGCTCCTCCAGCAGGCGGCGAACAACAAGGTCGCGTACGGCAAGACCGGTGGCATTGCGACGCCGGCTGGACAGGTGTATCACAACGCGAACCTAGCTATCCAGCAGAAGCTTCAGGCGATGGGCAGCCCCTACGCCGGCCTGGTGGAGTCCGACTCCGCCAACGCGCTCAACGCGCAGATCCAGGCCCTCGCCGGCGAGTACAACACGGCGAACACGCCGTCGGCCGCGTCGGCCGCGCAGGGCGGCGATGCCGTGGGCGGCGGTGCCTCCGCGGCGTCTACAGCCGCCGGCAGCAGCTCGACGAGCAGCACCGCGACCAGCTCGACGCCTACGACGTTCCTCGGAAGCATCGGCAGCAGTATCTCGAGCCTGTGGAGTTCGATCGGCAGCGCCGCCAACACCGTCACCGGCACGACCGGCCAGACCAGGGCCATCCAGTGGGAAAACATCATTATCCCGGGCGTGGTCATCGTCGGCATCGTGGTGTGGGCGATTCGTGGCTTCCGGCTTTCGGTCAAGCACAGCGGCGGGCGTGCGGCGTGAACACGCGGATCGCGGTGAGCGGAGGCGGGCCATCGCCCTCCTCCGCTGCCGGCACGAGCTGGTGGGACTCCCTTTGGCGTACGCCGGCGCAGGAGCCCACCAATAGCCAGGTGACGGGATCAGCTCTCTACGGCATCGCGAGCGGCGGAACCTCGACGCCGGCGCCGGCGATCACGCGCAAGGCGGCCTCTGCGGCCGCTTCCCAGGCCTCGACGCAGGTGTCGAAGGACGCGGCGGCCGCCAAGACCGCAGTCGCAAACGCGCTGCCGAATTTGGGTGGCGTGGAGACGGCACTTGCCGACATTGCGGGCGGCATCCTAATCCTCGCGGTCGTGGCCGTAATCGGATGGATAGTTAACATGTTCAGGAGGTAAGCGGGGTGTAC
>JAKBJA010000143.1 GCA_021836225.1 Pseudomonadota bacterium
TCGCATAGCGCTTGGCGAGAGCGAGCAGTTCCGGTGCCGAGGCGATGAGGTGAGCGTTAGCTAAGGCAATCGGATGATACACGCGGTCATCGTCCGCATCGTTTGGATACACAACACAGATGCGTTCTGCCCAATACTTTAACCCATCATCGCCGGTCCGCTCTGGTCGATAGACATGCGGATATGCAGCCAATTCGCCTTTAACAACGACCCACGGCCCCGGTGTCGCCCCACCTTTCTGCGTGCTCACTTCGGCACCTCCTGCGTCAGCGCCAGCAGGCTCGCGCGCGCGTCCGCGATCTCGCGCAGCTTCGCGGTGAATTCGGCCTTGACCTTCTCTGCGCGGCGGTCCAATTCCGCGATCTGCGCCGGCACGATGACCTCGAGCGGAAGTGCGGGGAACTCGACATCCACCCATTCAGTGAGGCGAGTGTAACCCTCGATCGTCCACGCATCGCCCTCATCGGTGTACTGCGGCTGGCTCCATGCCGTCATCCACGTCGAATCCAGCCCGCGCTGAAACATCGCCACTCTAGCTTTCATGACTCACCTCACCAAATGTTGATCTACTTTACCCTACTCTACACACATATTGCAATAGAGGGTTGAAGGTGGATAATACACTTTCGTTCCGCCTTGTTACACTCCAATTACATCCAGTATCATTATGGTTACACTTTTATCCCGTGATCGTTCCGCTGAATACATCAGCGAGCGCGGCATTCCCATGACGCCACGCGCCTTGGCGCAACTGGCATCCGAGGGTGGTGGCCCGCGCTACTCGCTCATCCGACGGCGGGCCGTCTACCATCCACAAGACCTGGACGCCTGGATCAATAGCGAATTCGAGAAAAACGCGCGGCTTAGCGCTTCCGCTTGATTGGGAGTCTCCCCCTTGAGAAAAGACGGCATCGACACGTTCGAGGACGTGGCACCCCGGCTCGCCGCCAACGGCTACGCCCCCCTTCCGATCCAACTGCGCGAAAAGCGTCCGCTGCCCCGCGAATGGCAGAACTACGTCTTTCGCCCCTCGGACGCCCGCGCCTTCATGCTGGCCGGCACTGGCATCCTTACGGCCAAAAACCCCGCCGCTGACATAGATGTCAGAGATGAAGCCGTGGTGCAGGAACTGGAGCAGCTCACCATCGCCATGCTTGGGCCTGCCCCTCGGCGCATCGGGCAAGCGCCCAAAGTCCTGTTGGTTTACCGTACTGGCCACCCCTTCAACAAACTGGCTACGCGCGGCTACCGGCTGCCGGGCGACTCGCCCGATGACAAGCCTCACCGCGTCGAATTTCTGGCCAAGGGCCAGCAATTCGTGGCCTACAATATCCACGTCATCACCGGGCAGCCCTACCAGTGGAACGGCAAGGGCGATCCGCTCACCGTCCCTTCCGCCGACCTTGCACCCGTCACCGAAGCCCAGGCCCGCGAGTACATCCGCCGCTGCGATGAGATTCTGGCACGCCACGGCACGCCCGTCGGCCGTCTTGCCGCTCAGCGTGAAGAGGCCATGCGCGAGGCAGCGCGGCCCGAGCAGCTGGCTGCGCACGACATTGCAGAATGCCGAGAGGCGATCATTGCGATCCCCAATGAAGACCTGGACTACGACGACTGGATCACCGTCATCTACGCCATCAAGGGCGCACTCGGAGAGCAGGGCTTGGCCGATGCGCTGCATTGGAGCGCCAAGTCCGAGAAGGATCGGCCGGAGGAAACCCGCCGTGCTTACGCTACAGCCCGTCCCACTTCGATCGGTGCGGGCACCCTCTACTTCTGGGCACGCGAAGCCGGCTGGAAGCCCAAGCCCAGCGAGCCCGCTACGGGCGATCCTATTGAGCGCCTGCGGGTCGAAATCCTGGCCGATATCCAGGCTGGCCCCGAAGCGATCGACGCTGCAAAGCCACCACAGTTCGTTGTAGCTCCCTATCTGCCGGTTGCCGGAGCCAGCATTGCCGCCCCAGGCGGCACGGGCAAGACGACCGTCGTCATGAACGAAATGGTGCGCATCGCCAGTGGCTGCGCGCTCTACGGTTTTCCCGTCAAGAATCCCGGCACCTGCATCCTGGTCACAGCGGAGGACGGTGCGGACTACGGGCGCTATGTCCTGCAGCAAATACTTGCAGACGGCATCGCTAATGGCCACTTGTCCCAGAAGCCAGCCGAGCTGGCAAAGCGGGAAGTGCGGATCATCGGCTGGCGCAGCTCGATCTACGGCCCTATCGTCAAAGCAGACAAGGAAGGCAATCTGTCCCGCACTCCGGTCTACGATCTGCTGCTGCAACTCATCGCCCCTCTCAATCCCGTTTACGTGACCTTCGACCCCGCTGTGCTCTTCGGTGCAGGTGAGCGGTACAGCAACGACGGAGACGCTTTCCTTGCGGCCATGCTCCACGATACGGCTCTGGCCATGGGAGCGTGCGTTCAGCTCGTCGATCACGTCGCCAAGGTCATTGTGCGCGAAGGTATCGTGGATCAGTACGCGGCCCGAGGCGGCTCGGCCAAGACCGACAACGCGCGACTGGCGCGGCAGCTCACATCGGTAACGGGCAAGGATGCGAACGGCAAGGACACCCTTCTCCCCATAGGAATCACCCCCGAGGACATCAAGACCCACCGCCTCCTTCGACTCCATACTACCAAGTCCAACTACGCGCCGATCGGCGAACCGTTGTGGCTTTTGCGCCACAAGTTTTGGATCGAGTACCTGCCGACGCCTACGGCCGATGAGGTTCGGGCGCGCCGACACACTGAGCAGCAAGAGCAAGCCGTGGCCGACGTGGAATACCTCGTGGCGCATATTCGCCAGCAGCTTGAGCTGGGAGTCAAACTCTCGACCCGTGACCTCGACACCACTCGCCCCCTCCTGCCTGACGACAAGACCATGCCACGCTGGCGCACCCGGCAGGCGCTCCAGACGGCAATCGCCGCCGGCCAGCTTGGCTACCGAAAGCTTCCCAAGGGCGAACGGCACGCCAAGCGGCAGGAATTCATCGCCCCGGCCGAGTACCCCCCGGACCCCCCAGAGCCGCCCGAGGACGCTGCCCAGGCTGCTGCTGATCCAGAAGCTCCCACCCCCTCCTCCCAGGACTCTGCACCATGAACCGCAAACCTTTCGCCGCCGCCGACCTGCTGACTGGCACCGACCGGGAGCAGTTCCTAGCCCTTCAGCGCCGCGCCACGGAGCTGGCGCTCGAAGCAGCCAAGCTTCGGTATCAGGCATGGGACATTTTCTACGCGGCGACCGGCCGTACCCCCAAGCGCCCCCGCCGGCTCCCTCCGGCCTAATGCGCCGTGGGGCGGCTTTGGCGCGTTGAATTTCTCCTCTCCGGTCTAATGCGCCAAAGTTAGGATGCCCCAATGTTGGATTCCTATTGCGCCGCCGACTAATAAGCAAGTCAGCGCGGCGGCGCATTGGCGCTAGTGTACGCGCCAAGCGCCACGCGGTGACTGGCTTTGAGCTTATCGCAATGCGCCGCGCATTGCTGGCGCGTTGACGGCGCATTAGAAAAAAAGCGGCGCATTATACGGATATACAGTAGTTTTCCTCCTGCTAAGCTCTAGATTAGACCCCGCCGAATCCGCGCCCGAACGGCTGGGCTAAGCTGGCGGCTATGCTTGGCCACCCGCGCCCAGCCATACCGCCCAGCGAGGCGCAGAAACTCTTGCGCCGTCGCCAGTCGCCGATACTCGGCCCGGTAGCCAAAGGCCGGCATCCATACCGTGAGCTTTACCCAGGCCCTATGCGCCCACCCTTCGGCAGGGCGGATCACTACCAAGTTCTTGCTTAAGCTTGCGTTCATGCTTTGCTCCTCAGCTCGGCACGTTGCTACCCGGACCCGGCAGGGCCTCCTGGCTCGGTCTGAGCGGCGCGTCGGGGCGCAAGCGCCCCTCGGCGTCGTAGCGCTGCGCAAGGACCGTAAGCACCATCAGCAGCACCTTCATCGTCGTAGTTGCTTGGACCGGATGCAGCTTGCCATCTGGGGTCTGCACCGTGAAGGCAATGACTGCGCTGGCGGCACCCGAAGCCGTTCCGTCGTCGCAGGTAATGAGTTTCAGGTCTGCCCCGAAGGGCAAACCTTGCTCGACGGTTTCGTGGTACAAGGCTTCATCGCCTAGATGCAGTTCAAGCCTTTCCATGGTTGTGCTCCTTAGTGGCACTTGCGGGGGTAGAACCCTTGCTCAATTCGAGCGCAATCTCATAGGGCTCATCTCCGGCTCGGTTGATGATCGTGTTGACATATGCCGCGATCCACAAGCCGGCCTCCATCGCCATAACCCTTCCCGCCCGCTCGAACAGCTCCGCAGGAAGTGGCGCATGCGGCCGCACGTCATCCAGCTTTTTGCACAAATCGGCGCGGACGGCTTCCATCTGCGGATCAGGGAAGGGAATGGACAGCATCCGATCGACGGCCTGTATGATGCACATCACCCCAAGTACAGCCAGCGGATTGTCCTGCTCGGGCGGAGTGGGCGGCAGGATGGCAAAGACCCCCAAGGCCGACACAAACCGCAAAACATCGTCTTCTTTAACGCTCATCATTTCTCTCCTCAGTCATTTTAACCCACAAGTTCAACCAACTGGCGGCTACCGCTACTGCGGCGACGTAGTTCCCTTCCATAGCATGCTGCGCCATATGTGCTACTTCAATCATCACAATGCTGAACACCGCGCCTCCAGCGATGCGATGGCCTGTTTTGCGGCGCAATTTGCGACGTGATGCACGCGGCGGTGCAACATGCGGCTCATACTCGGTACAGCCCCTGTACGGAGGTGGCTTGTTAACTAACGGCATTGGCTCCTCCCCAGGAGGGGAGCACGTAGCATGCTCCCCTCCCGTTGCTTCAACTTCAGCGAACTACAGCCAGCGGACTGCGCACCGCCGCGCGCACTGCGTCTGCATCGTCGGGCGGTGCCATGATGTCTTGCTCCTCCTCCATCCATCGCAGCTCTTCGGCGTAGCGCTTGGCGTAGCCTTTTGCACTCACGATCCGCCCATGCCACTCGTAATCCCAATAGGAGCGCATGTACCGTGGCAGGGAGTACTCATTGGAATACCACATCCCCTCCTTCCAGTACCCTTCATCCTCATTTGCAATCGTCCAACTATCGGTTAATGGATGATAGATCACCATCTTGTTGTTGTAGCCCAAGTCCTTCTCAAGGCCGCGCTTGAATCGTTCATGCTCTTTCTGCTCGGCGGGGTCCGGCACCTGCTCCATGTACCATTGCACGAAAAGCGACGTATCCGAGCAATCTAGGGTGGCATACTTCGCAGTCTTACTCAGTATGCCGTTGTGCATCACTAGCGCTCCGCTCTTTGATGTAAACGGATGGCACAACGCGCGATTGACCGCACCGTGCGTCGCATAGCGAAAGTGTACCGCGTGCGGTATGCCGTACAGCTCCCGCGTCATGTACCTCCATGCGCGTTTGCCAGCCCTACGGCCAACAAACTTCTCCACTCCGAGGCACGACATCACACCTATGCCGTCGGGATTCTCCGCACGGGCGCAGTCGAACACATTGCGCTCCAGCAACTCACCCTTGGGTGAAAATGCGATTAAGCACATAGCATTAAACCTCCGCCCGGACTTCAGGCTTTTTATACTTCGTTGTTTCCCGCACGATGCCCGCAAAGGCCGGCACCTTGCACTCATTCAGGAACCGCACCAAATTGCTGTAAACCGATCGGTGCTTAAGTAGAAAGCTCTCGAACGCGCTGGGAACCACTACGTCTTGCATAGACGCATCCCTACAGAATGCAATCGCAGCATGACAAAACTCGATATTCTTTAGCACGCGCTCGGGGCGCAGATTGCCCCGGAATATCCGCACCTCGCAGGTAATGCGGGTTACGTTCAAGCGCTCGTATCGGCTTGATGAGGAGCGCCTCCAAAGCTTTCCTCCTGTGTTCAACTCTTTGCAGTCTTTTTGGCAATATCCATTGCTACTGCGCTGTGCAATGATGCGGATCAACTCATCCGTGCTATCAGCATTCAGAAAAACCAGCAACTTCCCTAGAACCAAAGGCGACAGCGCAGCCTTGTTTATGTGTACGTGCATCCCGCAATTTGTCGTACCCTCTCCGGACCGCGCGATTGCTTGCACACCGCGCAGCACATCCGCCCAGCGCCAGTCTTTGTGCTCCTCCAGCGTCATGGGCTTAGTGACCAGCTCCACGCCACAATGTAGCGAGCCATCTTCCTTTAAGATGAAGTCCGGATCATCCGCCCCCAAGGCATCCGCCACGTCGGCTTGCCCCCTCGCATCGCCGCGGCGCGGCTCCATCTCCAGCTCCACACCGAAAACCAGCCGGTGCCCCGGCTCCGGGAGGTCGCGCACGTCGAATATGTTTGTGTTGTAGTCCAGCAGCCCGGCGGGGTTAGGTAAACCGTTTGCGTACCAGTTTCCGTCATCGTCCATTTCCCAATGTCGCTGTGCGTAGCTGTCCGAGACCACCTCTTCGGTATCTTCGGCCGTTATGCAGTCGTTGTTATGTATCCATTCCCCCTCGGTGTCCGAGTAGCTGTAGTGATCGTCTAAGCAACTCTGACAGACAGCATGGCCATTGTCTGTGCGCGTCATGTCATCATTAGCCACTAGCTCCCCACAATCATCGCACTCCACCCAATGATCTTCACGGCAGTGCAAGCAAACGTCGCGGTTCCTTGAGACTTTTTCAATCTCGGACTCAGGTACCTGTTCTTGGCAATCCCAGCAAGTTACCAGCGGCTCCGCTTCGGCGGCCTGCACTTCGGCGGCCTCGTTTTCTGCGGCATTGTCTGACATAGCATTGACTCCTAAGTTATTCGGCGGCCCCTACGGTCGCCGGCTCTATGCGCCCCGTGGCGCTTTCGCTAAGCCGCGCGGTGGCGTGCGGCCTAGCGGTAGCGTCCCGCCCAAGGGAGCGCCCGGCCCCTACCGAGCGCTCCCCATGCGCGGCTACGCGGGCGCGGCGCATTCCCAAGTGATGCCGAGGCTGTCCGGAATCTTCGGCGGGTATCCCTCGAATTGCCGGACGTGCCACGTCCGCCCGACTGTGACCACAAAACACCCAGCGTCGCCGTGCGAGTCGCCATGGTCCAGCTCTCCGTGCGGCGGCGCGTTCCATATGCCGAAAGATGTGCTCTGCCCATCGGTCATCCCCAGCTCTTGAAGGCAACGCGCGGCGATATACGACACGTCTTCGGGGCGGTCACGCATGCGGTCATACAACCGCGCGATTGCAGCCGGCGCTTCCTCGCCCGCCCAATGCCCATATATGACCGGCGAGACTTCACCCTTCGCGGTCTTGAACTGAATTACTACCCGATCACCCATATGATGTACCTCTCTCTGCGCCGACATTGGCGCTAGTGTCAGCCTACCGGCTCACAGTAGCGTCAAAGTCGGGGCCTCCCTGCCCCCGCGCATCCGTGCGCGCTGCCATGCCACTAGATTAGGCCGCCATATCCAGAATCTTCCCCGCCTCACGTTCCAGCGCTACCCGCGAATCCTGAAACGGCAAATTACGCGCGTATGCCGTGATGCCTGTTACTGTGTCCCAAAGGGTTTCAATGGGCCGGCCT
>JAKBJA010000001.1 GCA_021836225.1 Pseudomonadota bacterium
GCGTACGCTCGGATGTCAACCTGGCAATCTGGCGTGCCTTCAAGACAGCCGGCATTGTCATTCCCTATCCCCAGCGCGATCTGCATATCCGCAGCGGGGTGGACGCATTGAAGCCGTAGTCGGCGTGGGCGGTGCAGGGGGTGCCGCGTTCGAATCCCGGGAGGGCCAAACAAGGAGCGAACAGGATCAGCCCCGGCCCGGTATCGTCCTGGTTGTGCCGGGTCGTCGGCAGCCGGCTAGACACACCCCGGTTCAGGGGTCCTGCAGCCAGCCAATCGAAGCAGAGTCCCTTTGCTTCCTGCACTTCACGGACTATAAAAAATGCGAGCGAGCGGGAGACTCGCCCGTCCGAAACGCAAGCCGGATTTTGAAGCGCTTCCCCATTGAGCAGAAATGTATCCGACAAGCTCAAGGAGTCGGCTTCGGCGTGCTCAAGCGTATCGGCGTCCACACATAAAACGCGGAGAACAGAAAATCCAGGCCGTCCCTTTGGGTCGGCCTGTCTTGACTAACGCTGTTTTTCCGGGGAGGTGTTCCATGTTTGGAGTCGTACGATGGGTGGTTTTGCTGAAAATTTCACTTGCGGGGCTCGGGATGATGATGAGCCTGCAAGCTGCGGCGACGCAGGAGGTCTTGAAACCTGCCGATGGTGAAGGTACGCCCAGTGACCGGGTCAGAATCACCTGGGTCATGAACTCAGGTGATTCAACGTCTCAGGTTTGTCTGACGAATACATGCAACCTGAGTATTGGCCGATTTATGCGTTTCCCCCTTCCGTCCACCGCTGCTTGTAAGTGTTTTGATCAGGATTCTGAGGAGGTAACGGAGCGTCCACGCAAGTCCGCCGAGATTCCGTACGCTGACCTGGCCGTTGGCGCCCGGCAACCGGACCGCGTCGCCTGGACGGTGGTTGCATTTCAACCGACCGGCGAAATCGGAAAATTCAAGATAATCAGTCACGTGGGAAGCGGAACCAGTTACCGCATGCTCACGCCCGTAAACCTCAAGCTGGTGGAGTACGGCGAGCGCATGGGCTTGACCTGGAATAGCGTCCCCAATGCCGACTCTTACCTGGTTGAGGCGTGTTGTTCGGCGGAAGGCTCGCGCGCCACCGAACTGGTGCGCGGCGATGCATTCAGCATGCCCTTGCCGGAAGCCCTGCGCGCCGGGTGCGAAACCCCCGCGCGGGGCGCGAAGGCCGCGGTGCGCGCCTGTCGCAATGGCGGCTGCGGTGACGCGGCCACGCTCGATGTTTGCTCGCCCAGGAATTTCTCCGTCCGCAAGGCCGAGGACCAGGGTGCGCGCGATTTCGTGTTCAGATGGTCGCCGGTGGGAGGGGCCGATTCCTACCTGCTGGAAATCTGTTGCGATGCGGCGGGGCAGACCGAGAAGCGTCTGATCGGCAAAGGCACGCATGCCGATGACAATATGTTCGAGCTACTCTCGAACGGAATGCCTTATGTCATGAAAGTGGAAAATCGGTTCGATACCGTGGGCTGTACTTTGGGGCCTGGGAGCATCGCAAACGGTACAGGCTTCAAAGCCTCACTGCGGCCGTGTACAAACGGGGTATGTGGTGAAAGCCAGTCAGCCAGGTTCTGCAGGCCGGTGCTTCCCGTGCAGCCGGGGTTGCCGGGCGCATGACTTAAGTTCGTTTTTTCGGGAATGAGTTGGGGCAACGGGCTCAAGTCTTGCAATGCAATATTTCCCGGTCAGGGAAACCACACTGCAAGACCCGGCGCCGAAGGCATGCCCGCTTCCCCCATCAGGCAGGCCAAACGGGAACGATCAGGTGGGGTCTTTCAGTTCTTTTTGGCCTGCCCGGGCGCCGTGGCGTTCGAGCCGCCGCCGGCATGGCTGGCACCCGACAGGGAAACATGCTGGCCGCCGGCCGACACTACGCCGGCGCCCTGGGTGCTGGAGGTGATCTTGTGTGACTGCCCCTTGCCGCCGCCATGCGCCGAGCCGCCCATGCTGCCACCTGCGGCAGATACGATGCCGGCTCCGTTCGCTTTGCCGCCGCCGCTGGGAATGTAACCGTTGGAACGGGCGTGCGAAGTGGACGCCGACTTGGACGAACTGGGGATATAACCGTTGGAGTGGGCGTGCGATGCCTGCCCGGACTTGGTTGTCGAACTCGAAATATAGCCGCCCTTGCCGGTGGTTTTCGACTGGCTGGCGGACGTCGCGGTGGCGGTCTGTTTCGTCGCGCCCGTGCCCTTGCCCATGATCTGGCCGACGGTTATGCCGTATTCCTTGGCGATCTGGCCCCAGCCCATGCCGTCGGCGCGCATGACGAGAATGCCGTCGACCTGGGTGCCGTTGATGTCGCCGCCGAGCAGGACGGCAGACAGTTCTTCGGTGGTCGGCTGGGTGATGCCCATCTGGTTCAATTGTGCCTGCGCCAGCTTCAGGGTGATGCGGACGTTGCCGTAGCCCATGGTTCCGGTAGGCGGATCGATGGTGGTTGTGGATGGGGTGGACGTCGTGGTGGTCGAGGTGCTCGTGGTGCTCGTGGTGTCTGATTCCGACTCGAGGCTGAAAGCGGTGCCCTGGCGCAAGCCGGAAACGACGGCGCTGGCCTGCTCCTCGCCGCCGAGGAACTCGGCGAACTCGGCACTCAGCTTGGCTTCGGTCGTGGTCGACGTGCCGATGGCGGTCGTGGTGGCGGATGTGCTGGTCGTTTCTGTCGTGGTGGTCGTTGCGCTGGCCTCCTCTGCATGGGCGGCGGGGTAAGCCGCTGCAAGACAGCAGGCCAGGAGCAGGGAACGCATTTTCAGGTGGTCGGGGTGTTTCATGGCCTGTCTCCTCTTTTATCCCTTGGAAAGAACCCGTTCGGTTTGAAGCATGATCTCCTGCGCGGTGGCACTGTCCTTCAGCAGGCCGTTACTGGCAATGACGCGCATCCGGGTGGTTCGCGGGGTGAGGGGTTCGAGCAGCACCTCGATATCGCGATCCTTGGCCGTTGCATTGATGACGCGTTCGCCCATTTTGTTGGTCGAGCGCGAAACAACCTTGACGCCCATGTCGCGCATGGCTTCGACGCTGCCATTCTCGACCGTTTTTATGGGGGCGGTGAACGTCCTGTAAATGATGCCGCCAAGGGTATGCGAGACCCCCACGCCGGCGCCGAGCGAGGCGGCGGTAAGCGTCACCGGATCACATCCGGCAGCGCTGACAACCAGCACGAGGGCGGTGATTGCGGAACGGGTTTTCTGACAACTCAATCGGGGCATATGCATCGTATGTGCTTGCAAAAGTGTGGCCGGTCTTGAAAATCCTTGGGCAATAACAAGACAGTCTGCTTTGGCCAGGAACGAAATAGAAAATTCATGTTCCTTCTGCCGGCTTCAAAGTGATATGCGCAACAGTTGTCCCGGTTTGCCTGTGCAGGCGGCGAGGCTAAGACCTCGCAAACCGTATAACGGCAACTTGGTTTCTAAAGTTTAACCCTGGTGGATTTGCTTGCTTCCCCAGTACGGGGGCGTTCGAAGGGCTATAAAAAGAGAATTGGGAAAGCAAAAGGTTTGCCCCCTGATTTTTTTGCGACCCCCCGGACAGTGGGAGACCCCATGAACACCCTAAGACGCCTTCGCCTGATTCACCTGCTTTTCCTGTTCGCCCTCTGTGGCGCCTCTGCGCATGCGGCGGATGACGAGGCGTGGGCACCCACGCCGCCACGTCTGAGCTATATCGACGGTGAGGTGTCCTACTGGCGCGAAGGGGCCGCCGACTGGGCGCGCGCCCAGCCCAACCTGGCGCTGACGGAGGGCGATGCGCTCTATAGCGGAAGCAATTCCAATTTCGAGGTGCAGTTCGGCAGCCGCAGCTTCGTGCGCGCCGACGAGCAGAGCCAGTTGTCGCTGCTGCAGCAGGAAGAACGCCGGATCCAGTTCAAGGTCGCGAGCGGCCGGGTGTCGTTCGACATGCGCAGCCTGACGGAGGGCGACGCGGTGGAGGTGAGTACGCCGAACGCGGTGTTCGTGATCGAGCATCCCGGCTACTACCGGGTGGAAGTGAACAGCCGCGACACCCATTTCATCACCCGTCGCGGCGGCGAGGCGACGGTGATCACCGCCGACGGGCGCTCGCTGAGCATTTATCCCTCGGAAGACATCGTCGTGACCGCGGGCAATCAGGTGCAAGTGGCCACTTACGCCGCGCCGGCACCTGACGCATGGGACCGCTGGAACGACGAGCGCAGCGATCGCATCGGCGAATCGATCAGCGCGCGCTACCTGCCGCCCGAGGTTTACGGTGCGGAAGAACTCGACCGCTACGGTCACTGGCGGGTGGTGCCGACCTACGGTTCGGTGTGGATTCCCTACGGCGTGAGCGCCGGCTGGGCGCCATACAGTGCCGGCTACTGGGTGTGGGATCCCTACTACGAATGGACCTGGGTCGACGATGCGCCGTGGGGCTGGGCGCCCTTCCATTACGGCCGCTGGATTTTCATCGACGGTTTCTGGGCGTGGGCGCCAGGGCCGGTGGTGCGGCGGCCGGCGTATTCGCCCGCGCTGGTGGCGTTCATGATCCGCGACCATGACGTCTCGGTGCGCGTCAGCGTCGGCCTGCCCGGGTTGTGGTGGGTGGCGCTCTCCTGGGGCGAGCCGGTGCTGCCGTGGTGGGGACCGTCCCACCGCCGCTGGCATCCCTACTGGGGCGGCTGGGGTGGGCCGCGCATCGTCAACAACGTGGTGATCAGGCAAACTACGGTCATCAAGGTGGAGAACATCCATTTCCACAATGCCAGTTTGCCGCGCGCCATTCTCACGATGCCACCCGACAAGTTCGGGCGGGAACGGGTGCGGGCCATGGCGGAGACCCGTTTCCGCCACACCGATTTCGCGCCGGCGCGTGGCGAACTGCCGGTCAGGCCCGCACGCACCAGCCTGTCCGGCGGGGCGCCCAGGGGGATACAGCCGCCGCGCGAGATCCTCTCGCGGCCTGTCGTGTCCACGCGCACGCTGCGTGAGCGGACGCCAGCCCTGAAGGACGCAGCACCCCAGGTCCGTCCCCCGGCTGTTCCCGAACCCCGTTATGTGATCCCGCCCACCCGCCGCAACGACGATGCGCGTACGAAGCCGCGGCCGCCCTTCGGCGCCGAAGCCGGCCCGGAACGGGTGCCGCTGCCCCGGCCGCCCAGCTATGACGAGGTCAGGAAACAGCCAGCCCTACGCTCACCGTCTCCGGCCGCCCGGCGTGAGCAGACCACGACGCGTGAGGCGACGACGGTGCGCAGCCAGACCATGACACGCGAGCAGCCCCCCGCGCGTCGGGAGGTGACACCCGCAGCTCGGGCCGTCCAGCCTCCCGTGGCTGTGCCGCCGGCCAGTCGGTCACCCGGGCCTGGCACGGTGCAGGTTCCGCGTGCCCGCACCGACTCCGGGCAACCGCCTGCGGCCACTACGCGCAGTCAGACTACAACGCGCGACCAGCCCGCGCGTACCCAGGCCACGCCGCAGCGCGGCGACGCCCGGCAGGAGACAAGAGAACGGCCGCTGCCGGGGCAGCCCGCCAGCCAGACTTACCGGGGACGTGACCGCGACAACCGTGACGTGCGTTAGGGTGGGGCCGGCGTGCCCCCGGATGCCGCCAGATCGGGCGTGCGGCGACGGCCTGATCAGCCTTTGCGGTGGTGTTGCAACAGCCGGTCGAGCGCTTCCTTCAGCGGACCCTCTTCGATTTCCGCGTTGAGGTGTGCCAGCCCATCCAGCGCGGCGGGCGGCAACCCGGCTTTTTCGACGGGGTGGACGTAGCGCGCCAGCAGTTCGGGATTGACGCTGATTCGCACGGATGTCGCCGCGATCCCGTGCTTTCCGAGGCTGGTGATCAGCGCATCGGTTTGTAGGAGCAGGCGGCTGGCAACGGCGCCGCTGTCGCAGGCGAGGCTCAGCACGCCGTTTTCCAGCTGCATCACGCGCACGTGCCCGGCGAGCGCCGCTGGCAGGGCGCGCTCGAGCGCGCCCTGGGTGGCGAGCAGGGCGCGGGCGCGCACGGCGAGGCCGCTCGGCAGCTGGCTGGCGAGCAAATCCGCGAGACTGTTGGCGCTCATGCGGGTGACACACGGGCGTCACAGGAAGCCTGCGGCGCTATGTTAAAATTCAACGATTTACCGCGTCCTGCGGGCATTTCGGATTCCTCATGCTGCAATCCATGTTCAAGAAAGTCTTCGGCAGCCGCAACGAGCGGCTGGTCAAACAATACCTGCAAAAGGTGAAAGCGATCAACGCGCTGGAGCCGGCGATGGAGAAATTGTCCGACGCCGAACTGGCCGGCAAGACCGCCGAATTCAAGGCGCGGCTGGGCCAAGCCGGAACGCTCAACGCGGGCGAGGCGCTCGACAAGCTGCTGCCGGAAGCCTTCGCCGTGGTGCGCGAAGCGTCGAAGCGGGTGCTCGGCATGCGCCACTTCGACGTCCAGATGGTCGGCGGCATGGTACTGCATGACGGCAAGATCGCCGAGATGCGCACCGGCGAGGGCAAGACGCTGATGGCGACGCTGCCCGCGTACCTGAATGCGCTGGCCGGCAAGGGCGTGCACGTGGTGACGGTCAACGATTACCTCGCCAGCCGCGACGCCGAATGGATGGGTCGGCTGTACGGCTTCCTCGGCCTCACCACCGGAGTCAACCTGTCGCAGATGCCGCACGACGCCAAGCAGGCCGCCTACGCCGCCGACATCACCTACGGCACCAACAACGAATACGGTTTCGACTATCTGCGCGACAACATGGTCTACCAGATGAGCGAAAAGGTGCAGCGTCCGCTGGCCTTCGGCATCATCGACGAGGTCGACTCGATCCTGATCGACGAGGCGCGTACCCCGCTGATCATCTCCGGGCAATCGGAGGAGAACACCGCGCTGTACCAGCAGGTCAATCTGGTGCCGCCGCGGCTGACGCGGCAGAAGGACGAGGAATCGGAAGGCGACTACTCGGTCGACGAGAAATCGCGCCAAGTGCTGCTGTCCGAGGCCGGGCACGAAAAGGTCGAGGAGATCCTCACCGAAATGGGTCTCTTGCAGCCCGGCGGCAGCCTCTACGACGCCTCCAACATCATGCTGATGCATCACGTGTACGCCGCGCTGCGTGCACACGCGCTGTTCTTCAAGGACCAGCACTACGTGGTGCAGCCGGGGTCTGACGGGCGGGGCGAAGTCATCATCGTCGACGAATTCACCGGCCGCCTGATGAGCGGGCGGCGCTGGTCGGAAGGCCTGCACCAGGCGGTGGAAGCCAAGGAAGGCGTGGCGATCCAGAAAGAGAATCAGACGCTCGCGTCGATCACCTTCCAGAACTATTTCCGCATGTACCAGAAGCTGTCGGGCATGACCGGCACCGCGGACACCGAGGCCTTCGAATTCCAGAGCATCTACGGGCTGGAGACCGTGGTCATCCCGACCCATCGGCCGATGATCCGCAAGGACGAGCACGACCAGGTCTACCGCACCGCCGCCGAACGCGACCAGGCGGTGATCAACGACATCCGCGCGCGCAACGCCAACGGCCAGCCGGTACTGGTCGGCACCACGTCGATCGAGGCGAACGAACACCTGTCGGCCA
>JAKBJA010000026.1 GCA_021836225.1 Pseudomonadota bacterium
CTCGAACCTATCGGTTATATCCCTCCAGCCGAAGCTGAGGCAAACTACTACCGGCAACTCGCCGAACAGACCGAATCAACGGCCTGCACTTAAACCAAATGGCCTCCACGAAAGTCGGGGCGGTTCAGATCGGCGCGAGCAAGGCGGCACAGGAAAAGCTTGATCAGATAGATGCCATTTGGGATACGAAAGACTCGGAGACTTGGTTTCAAAATCCCGGCGGTATTCCTGGTGTCGTTCTAAAAATGTTGCCGCGGTTCTTGCTCATACCTGCAGATACCTCGGTAAGCGAAATTGAAGGTACCTCGGCAGGCGTTCTCGGAAAAACGCTGAACGAGTTGTTTGAAGATGTTCGTGGTACATCGAATAACTATGCCCAAGCGCAGGAATATCTAAACAAGCTCGCTCAGGAGCTTGATCCAGAAGACAGCGGCTCCGAATTCGGGAAGATGATTACTGAGTTGAATGCGGTGCTCGCAAGTGTATTTCCTGACTCCCAACTTCACGCCACTGCTAGCTTAAGCGATCCGAAGACTGCGCTGAAACCAACATTCAATGTTGAGATGTCAAGCAACGTTCGGACGCCTGTCAGTCATCAAGGCTCAGGAATGATCCGAGCCGCTGCCTTTGGCATGCTTCGGTTTCGGCAGAAATGGCTTTCAAAAAGAGAGGACGACCATGTCCGATCTTTAATCGTCTGCTTTGAAGAGCCTGAAATTTATCTACACCCAAGCGCAGCCAATCAAATGCGCGACACAATTTACGAACTAAGTGGCCACGAGTCGCAGATTGTCGCCACTACACACTCGCCGTTCATTATTGACCTGGCACGAAAGCCGAAACAGATATTGAACAGCCTTCGGTGCAACGTGGCTGGCGTAACTGCATCTCCGTTCAATGTAACTGATGCATTTCTAGCCTTAGAAAATGACGCCAAGGCACATGTGAAGATGCTTTTGCGCGTCGACGATCACGTGGCACGAGTGTTCTTTACGAAGCACATCATCATTATCGAGGGCGATACCGAAGAGGTTGTCATCAAGGAAACCCTCAAGCGTCTTCCTAAGGAGCGCTATCTTAAGATCGTCTCGGACTTCGAAATCGTAAAAGCAAGAGGAAAGGCATCCATCATTGGCTTGGTGAAATACCTTGTAGCCATGGGTATTACTCCTATCGTCGTTCACGACCGGGATGGTGGTATTGCCGGAGCGGAGGTCTTCAATCAACCGATTGCTGATGCCCTCGCCGGTGGTGGCAAAGTGGTCCAAATGCATGAAAACATCGAAGACGAAATGGGATACACCGCTCCAACTTCGGAGAAACCATTCAAGGCATACCAACATACCCAGACGTGGGGCGACGATTGGGCAGGCATACCTGTGACATGGAAAGCAAAGATGGTAGAAATTTTCGGCGATTATGTTGAAAGTTAGCCCTGCGATGCAGTGGGTGCTGAACACTAAACAAATAGTGTCACCCCAATATTCAGTCACACAAGCCGAGGGAATGGTTCCAGCGATACTTATGCTGATCCTGGCCAAAGTGGAGGTTAAGTAGTCATGCAAGAAATCATCTGCCCGCATTGCGGGAAAGCATTCAAGATTGACGAGGCCGGATACGCGGACATCCTGAAGCAGGTTCGCGACAGCGCGTTCGAGCAGCAGTTGCACGAGCGGCTTGAGTTGGCCGAGCAGGACAAGTGGAATGCCGTTGAGCTCGCCAAGACCAAGGTCGCCAGCGACTTGCAGAAAGCTGCTGCAGCCAAGGACGCCGAAATCCAGGATCTGAAGGCCAAGCTCGATGCCGGCGAGGTCGAGAGGAAGCTCGCCGTGACCGAGGCTCTTCGCACCGTGGAAAAAGAGCGTGACGCGCTTGCTAACGAACTTGAGAAGGCGAAGCATGAAAAGCAAGCTGCTTCCGAACTGGCAGAAGCGAGGCTCGTGAGTGAACTACAGATGGCCGCCGCGACGAAGGACGCAGAGATACAGGGCCTGAAGGCCACACTTGATGCTATCGAAGTTGCACAGAAGCTCGCGATTAGCGAGGCCGTTAGTGCGGTGGAAAAGGAGCGCGAAGAACTGAAGAGCGGTCTCGAGCGAGCCGAGCTTGAGAAGCAGCTCGCTGAGAAATCGCTCAAGGACAAGTACGAGACGCAGATCAAGGATCGCGATGACGCGATCGAGCGTCTCCGGGATATGAAGGCGCGCCTGTCGACCAAGATGGTTGGCGAAACCCTCGAGCAGCACTGCGAGACCGAATTCAACCGTATTCGAGCGACGGCGTTTCCGAGGGCGTATTTCGAGAAGGACAACGACGCGCGGACTGGCAGCAAGGGCGACTACATCTTTCGCGACTCGGTTGAGGCCGGCACCGAGATCGTCTCGATCATGTTCGAGATGAAGAACGAGAGCGACGTAACAGCTACCAAGAAGAAGAACGAAGACTTTCTCAAAGAGCTCGACAAGGACCGTACAGAGAAGGGGTGCGAGTATGCAGTGCTAGTTTCCCTGCTTGAGCCTGACAGCGAGCTTTACAACTCCGGCATTGTCGATGTGTCCCACCGTTATCCGAAGATGTATGTCGTCCGACCGCAATTCTTCATCCCGATCATTACGCTGCTGCGAAATGCCGCCCAGAACTCATTGAAGTATAAAACCGAGCTCGCGCTGGTGAAAGCACAGAACATTGATATCACTAACTTCGAGAACGAGCTCGACGCGTTCAAGACTGGCTTCGCTCGGAACTACGAACTGGCGTCCAAGAAATTTAAGACGGCTATTGAGGAGATCGACAAGACCATCGACCATCTTCAGAAAACCAAGGACGCCCTGCTCGGTTCAGAAAACAACCTCCGTCTTGCCAACAACAAGGCCGACGATTTGACCGTCAAGAAGCTGACCAAGGGTAATCCCACAATGGCCGCAAAGTTCGCCGAGCTCAAGAACGATGCTCCTTCCGATGCTGGATGAGTCAGCTTATTCATGCCCGATGCGCGTTTGAACGCGCAGATCGGCATAGTGCGAGCGAGGACTTCCCGCTGCAACGCAGTCATTCATACAGCGAAGCGGAACTTCAGCCCTGGTGCGGTTGAAGCCGTTGAGAGCCAGGGTTCCGAGTGGCAGTTCAGGCCGAGAACTGGCCCTTAGGTTCGGCTGACCCGATGACCTCTTTGGGGTGCGATGCAGTTATTACCCATCCGCTTCCAACAACATGCAATTTGACCAAGCGGGAAGCACGCGTGGCCGTTCTCACATTGGACTCCGGAAACCTTATTTTTTCTTCCTGTAATACCCCACCAGTTCGCCCTGCGCCAGGATGTGTCCCCGCATCGCCTTTTCCAGCGCCGCCTTGGTTGCCGGCTGCAGAACCGGCAGTACGGTGTCGAGCGCATACAGCTTGTGAAAATAGCGATGGCGGCCGATGGGCGGGCAGGGGCCGCCGTAGCCGGTTCGCTGCCAGTCGTTGAGGCCTTCGCGGGTGCCGGCCGGCAGGCTGGCAGGCAGCACGCCCGCCGCGAGCCCGGTGGTGGCGGACGGAAGGTTGTACAGCACCCAGTGCACCCAGGTCATCTTCGGTGCGGCCGGGTCGGGGGCATCGGGGTCGTCGACGATCAGCGCCAGGCTTTTGGTGCCGGCCGGCACGCCGGTCCACGCCAGCGGCGGCGACTGGTCGCGGCCCTCGCAGGTGTACAGGCTGGGAATGTCGGTATTCGGGGCGAATGCGCTCGACGTCAGTTCCATGGTCGTGTTCCTTTCCGCGGCGTAGGCGACTCCACCCGCCAGGGCGAGTGCGATGCCAGCTCCGATCAGCTTGCGTGTTGAATCCCGCATGAGCCACCTATCTATTTCGGTTTGAAATATAGACCGCCTTGCGGGCTGTGCACGATGAAGACGTGGCTGCGCAACGACCGCCAGCCCGGTGCGCTAGGCTACGGCCGCTGGAACACGCCATCTGATCATCGCCACTTTCACGGCCTCGTTCACGACCAGGCACGACACCATCGCATACGCGAAAATCACGAACGTCTGCCACCCGGGCAAGGGCGTGAGTCCGGGGAGACCAATGAAGGTCAGGGCGGTGCCCGCGAGTGCGCCAGCCACGAGCGACGCCAGGAAGGATGTGCTGGGCATCGTCGCCCAGAACCAGTGTCGTTCTCTCACCGACACGATGGAAAAAACGCAGAAATAGAGCAGTGTCAGGTAGCTGAACGTGCCCAGCGCATTGCTATCCGTGGCCAGACCGAAGCGCGACCAGCCGATCCACAGGAACAGGAGCGACTCCCCTGTCATTGCGACGCCGAGTGCCGCGGAAATCAGGACGTAGTCCCCAATGGCCCATGTCTCCGGCTTCCTGGATGGGCGAACGCGGTCAGTAGCCAGGGCGATCGTCGCGAAATCCAGAACGAAAACCAGCAGCAGCATCGCGAAGGCCGAGACGACGAACTTGCCGGTCACGACGAACGCGATGGCGACGAAGGCCGCCTTCAGGAGGGTGCGGCTGATCTTGTTGATGATCCAGGTCAGGATGCGCTGGTAGATCGTCCGCCCCTGCTCGACCAGCGTCACGATATTGGTCAGCCCCGGTTCGGTCAGGACCACGCTCGCGGCGCCCTTGGCGACGTCGGTCGCGCTGCTGACGGCGATGCCGACCTCGGCCTGGCGCAGCGCGGGCGCATCGTTGACGCCGTCTCCGGTCATGCCGGTCACGTGGCCGGCGGCCTGCAGGTGCTGCACCACGATGTACTTGTCCTCCGGATACACCTCGGCGAAGCCGTCGGCACCCGCCAGCAGATCGACGGCCTCGTTGCTGGCCTGCGCATCCGCGGCCTTGAGGTCCGATACACGCCGGATGTTGGGCAGGCCGACGCCCTGCGCGATCTCGCGCGCGACCGCCAGCGCATCGCCGGTGAGCATCTTCACCGCCACGCCGAGGTCGCGCAGGGCGGCGATGAGTTGTGCGGCGTCCGGCCGCGGCGGGTCGACCAGGGTCACCAGCCCGACCAGAGTTGGACTCCCCGTCCCGGTGCCGCGCGCGACTGCCAGGGTGCGGTAGCCCTTCGCGGCCGACTCGCTGACGCGCGCCTCCAGCGTCTCGATTTCCGGCGCTTGCAGCCCGCAGGCTTCGGCGATGGTGCGCACGGCGCCTTTCATCACGCGCAGCCGCTGGCCGTGCTGTTCGACCACCGCTTCCGTGCGCCGGGTCCGCGCATCGAACGGCGCGAAGGAGACGGGGGTGACTGCGGCAACGCTGTCGAAGACATGGTGTGCGTTCGCCGCGGCGAGGAAGGCCAGGTCGATCGGGTCCTGGTTGGCCGCCTGCGATGCCAGCGCGCCGGCGAACAGCACATCGGCTTCCGTTGCTTGCCCCAGCGGGATGATGCCGGTGACGGCCAGCTGGTTCAGGGTGATCGTGCCGGTCTTGTCCACGCACAGCACGTCCATCGTCGCGGCATCCTCCGCGGCACTCAGCCGGGTGACCAGCACGCCGCGCTTCGCCAGCTCCTTCGACCCGACCGCCATGCTGACCGTGAACATGACCGGCAGCGCGACCGGCACTGCGCTCATCAGCAGTACGAGCAGGAGCGGCGCCACCTCGAGGAGCGGCGCGCCGTGGATCAGGGACAACGCAAACACGACGGCCACCAGCGCGCCGACGATGACGAAGAGCCAGCGCACCACCCTGGTCACCACCGCTTCGATATGGAGTTTCGGCCGCGCCGTCTGCACCAGTTCGGTGGTGCGGCCGAAGTAGGTCTCTGCCCCGGTCAGCATCACCACGCCGTTGCCTTCGCCGCGGCGGACGATCGAGCCCGAAGACAGGATGCCGCCGGCCGCCTTGTCGACCTCCTGCGATTCGCCGGTGAGGGCCGACTGGTCGACGCTCACGTCCCCGTCGAGGAGTTTCACGTCGGCCGGGACGAGGTCGCCGGGGCGCACGCGGACGATGTCGCCGGGCACCAGTTCGCGTGCGGGAACAAGCTGCCAGCTGGCCTCGCGCAGCACCCGTGCACTCACCTGCAGGCGCCGCCGCAGGGTTTCGACGACGCCTGCCGCCCGCCGCTCCTGCAGGAAGGCCACCACGGCATTGACGACCAGCAGTGCGCCCACCACGGCGAGGTCCGCGTATTTTCCGAGGAAGGCCGACAACACCATGATCAGTTCGAGCATCCACGCCGATATGCCCCAGAACTTGGCGAGAAACTGGCGGACCGGATGCGCCTTCTGTTCGGCCACCTCGTTGTAGCCATGCGCCTGCCGGCGGCTGTCCACATCGGCGTGGGTGAGGCCTGTTGCGGCATCCACCTGAAGCGCCGCGAGCGCATCGGCAACCGATGCGGAGGCGAGGTCGGTTGTCCGGGCAGCTTCAGGCATGATTCAAGAGATCGCCGGGCAAAGTCCGGGCGACGAAAGGGGGTGCGTGGTCAAGGGGTGGAGCCGTCGAGGTACGGTTCACATTCTGGGGATCTGGCAGGGCACGTTCTTCAGGTTCCCCGGATCAGCAGCACCGGTTTGGTGGCGACGCGCACCACGCCCTCGGCGACGCTGCCCAGCAGCAGGTGGCTCAGACCCCGGCGGCCGTGGGTGCCGATGACGATCAGGTCGGCGGGCCAGGCATCGGCATCTGCGGCGATCATTTCCGGGATACGGTGGCCCAGGGTGTCGATTTCGATCAGCCCGGATTCCACCGCGATCCCGGCTGCGGTCGCCACCGCACCGGCCTTGTGGAGGATTGCCTGTCCTCCCTTGATCATGGCATCCCAGATCTCGGACGGGTTGGGAAACTCCGCGCTCAGGTTGAGGTTGACGTTATCCACCACATGCACGATCCGCAGTTGGGCCCGGACTTCCCCGGCCAGCTTGATCGCTTCCTGCAATGCCAGTTCCGAGGTGTGGCTGCCATCCACGGCCACCAGGATGCGTTTGAACATCGTGCCTCCTTGAATAGTGTCTTCAATCCAATCTGCCTGTACTTAATCCAAGCATATCCCGGGGGTGAACGCTAGCGCGTTATCACGGCCATCATCGCCTGACGCAAGCCGTCAGCCCGTAATTCCGAACTCGGCGCACAGCTTGTTGACCAAACCTTTCAGTGCGTCCACTTCGGCCTCCAGCCGTGCCACCTTGGCCTTGAGCGCGGCGATCTCGCCCACGGCCACGTCGGCCATGGGTTCGGCGCTCGGGAGCGGCGCGGCCGGAGCTTCCTCGATGGCGGGGGCGCCGCTGAGCAGATGCGCCCAGCGGGTCTCGCGCGCACCGGGCAGGCGGGGCAGTTCGACCACCATCGCGCCTTCGTGGCGCTCGGCCAGTTCGTGCAGAAAGCCTTCCACCGCCGAGATGTCAGCGAACTTGTGCAGGCGTTCGCAGTTGATGCGCAACTCGCCCGCCGTCTGCGGGCCGCGCAGCATCAGCATGGTGAGCAGGGCAACGGCCTGGGCGGGCAGTTGCAGGGCCTTGCCCAGGTTGTGGGCGTAGCGCGGCACGCGGCCGCCGCTGGACTCGATGACCAGGGCGGGTCCCCTGAGGCTGTCGAGGGCGGCCTGCACCTCGGCCTCGCTCGCGTCCATGATGGGGTGGCGGCTGGTCTTCTGGTTGCAGCCGGCCACCAGGGCATTGAGGGACAGGGGATAGGTGTCGGGCACGGTGTGCTGCTTTTCGCACAGCACGCCGAGGACGCGGGTTTCGAGCAGGGACAGGATGGGCAGGCGGGGCGTGGTCATGGCGGGACTGAGGGATAGGGATGTGGCCATTATGCCCCGCGTCAAAGAGGACGGTTCCCGGGGAGGGAGCTCGCTCCCTCCCCGGTCTATACTGGCTAATGTCTGACGCCGTGGTCGGCGAGATGGGCGACAAGATCGACTGCGCTTGCGCGGGACGGCAACTGAATGCACCCACCCTTCAAAGGAGAGAGCGATGAGCACGCGCGACGAATATGTTCGGAAAATGCATTCCCTGCTGGATAAAGGAAGCGCCGAAATCGATGCCCTGGAGGCCAAGGCCGAGCATGCCGAGGCCGGGGCGCGTGAGGCGTATCAGAAGCAGATCGCTGCGCTGCGCGTCAGGCAGGATGAGGCCCGCGCCAGGCTGGAGTCGTTGCGCACTGCGGGCGAGGGCGCCTGGCAGGATTTGAAGGCCGGCGTCGAGTTGGCATGGGACGCCATCGGCGAGGCAATCGAATCCGCCAAATCCCGCATCAAGAAATAGCCTGTCACACGCCACGCCGTTGCGAACCAGCCAGACGCGGGGGCAGGCTTATTTCGAAGCCGACGGCGACCCGGAGGCCGCCAGCAGGGCGGACAGGAAGGTCGGGTCTTCGAACAGCATTTTCATGCCATTCTCGAGCGCCCGGTCCAGTGCGAGTTTGGCGTTATTGCCGGTCGCGAGCTGCGTGTTCGCTTCCTTGCCCTGCGCAATGATCTGCTTCGAGTACAGCAGCGCACCGTTCTTCGATTTCACGGTGACCGACAGGTTCAGGTCGGCCACAGCGTCGCCGGCGAAGAAGCCCATTTTGTGATCGTTGTAGAAGCGGGTCACGTCGGCAGCGACCTTGACGAGCGCCGCATCCGAACCAAGTTGGAAACCGCGCGCCTGCAACTCCTTCTCGATGGCCTTGCGCACGGTCACGGCCACGTCCTCGGCGGCGGTGATGGGCGCCATCTCCATGCCGAAGCCGTTCTTCTTGCTGCTAACCTTGCTCTTGTCCAGCCGCTGGTCGGCGACCTGCACGTTCACCGAAACGTTCTCGGCGCCGGCAACTTTGGCGACACCTGCCTGCTGGGTGTAATTGATCGCGATCTGCTCGGTGGTGAGCGCGCAGCCCGACAGGCTGGCCACGGCCACGCAGCCTGCGAAGGCCAGTGCTTTTGCTTGCATTTCTTATTTCCCCCTGGTGAATGAACGGCACTGAAATCCCTTTCAGCGGCGGCCATTATGCTTGGCGGATTCGTCGATTCACAAGGGATTTGGCCCATTCGGTACCGCTGCTGCGCCTGTTCAGAATGGCCAGAGCTTGCAGATCACACTGGCGCTCTTGAGCGGGCCCAGATTGTTGTTCAGGATGGCCAGCCCGGCCCCGACGCAGTAGATGACGGCGAATGCGCCCGGAACGATGGGCAGGCCCATGAGAACGAGGGGCAGCGCCTTGGGAACCGCTGGGGGTGGGTCGCCTTTCTGCTGGGCAGCGCGGTAAAGATGTTTAAGGTACTGCGCCGCGGCAGAACAGGCGGTCGCAACCAGTGCGGTCACGGCTATCCATGCCAGCACGCCGCCCAGCATGTGGTAAGTCAGGGTGTAGCTGCAGACAGGGGGATCGGGCAGGGCATTGAAGATGCCGACGATGACCGCGAGGCAGAAGGCGACGAGGCCGGCGAGGAAATGGATGGTGGTGCGGTAGGGATCGTAGTTCGCCTGGTTTGCCCCCAGGACGGCCTTCTTCACCGCCTCCAGCGTGGATTCCCGGACGGCTTTTTGTACGATTCCCGCGATCGCGCCGCTGACCTGCGCGTCCCTGAGTGCTTCCGTCACCGCGTCGTGGAGCTTGTTTGCCATGGTGTTCCCCCGTGTGCGCTTACTCGGTATAGCCAAAAATCGGTGGGAGGGTGGGGATTCCCGCTACATCGCCGGATAATGCGGTTGACACTCAGACGGGAGAAAATTTTCGTAGCGGGGGAATAAACCGGGGCGCCCCGGTGTTTACGTCCATGCAGGCTGACTGCGCCCCTCAATTCTCGAAAAGGACCTCCCATGAAAACCCTAGTGACCTCCGCCCTGGCAAGTCTTGCCCTGCTCGCCGCGTGTGCGACGCCCTATGCCGCCCCCGTGAACACGCAATCGGGCATGCTGACCAATCCCGAAGGCATGACGCTGTATGTGTTCGACAAGGACGCCGCCGGCGCCGGCAAGAGCGCCTGCAACGGCGACTGCGCGATGAACTGGCCGCCGCTGATGGCTACCGCCGGCGACAAGGCAAGCGGCGACTACAGCATCATCACCCGCGACGACGGCAGCCGACAGTGGGCCTACAAGGGCAAGCCGCTGTATCGGTGGGCCAA
The DNA here is from genome assembly GCA_021836225.1 of Pseudomonadota bacterium. The sequence continues at coordinate 10,049 of JAKBJA010000026.1, forward strand.
GGACCAGAAGCCGGGCGACACCACCGGCGACGGCGTCAAGAACGTGTGGCATACGGCCAGGCCCTGAGTGCGTGCCCGGCCGGATCTGATCGAGCATCTGCCCCGTCTGCGCCGCTATGCCCGGGCGCTGACGGGCGATGTCGCGCGCGCCGACGATTTGGTGCAGGACACGCTCGAGCGCGCGCTGGGCAAGCTCGACCTGTGGCAGCCGGGCAGCGATCTGCGTGCCTGGCTGTTCACGCTGATGCACAATCTTTTCGTCAACCAGTTGCGAACCCGCCGCCCGCAGGACACGGCGCTCGACGAGGCGCTGGAGATCCCGGTGAGCGGCGGGCAGATGGAGGCGCTGGCGGCGCGCGACATACACGCGGCGCTGGCGCGTCTGCCCGAGGAACAGCGGGAAGTTATCCTGCTGGTGGGGCTGGAACAGTTTGCGTATGCCGAGGCCGCCCAGGTGCTGGGCGTGCCGGTCGGCACGGTCATGTCGCGTCTCGCCCGTGCGCGCGAGCGGATGCGGCACATGCTGGCGGGCGAGCCCGCCGTACAGTTGAAGGTGGTGAAATGACAAACCCCGTGCGCGAGGACGATTTGCATGCCTATGTGGACGGCGCGCTGCCCGAGGCGCGCCGCCTCGAGGTCGAGGCCTGGCTGGCGGCCCACCCGGAAGACGCCGCGCGGGTGCGGGCGTGGGCCGCGCAGGACCAGGCGCTGCATGCCGCCTTCGACGCCGTGCTCAACGAACCCCTGCCGATCGACCTGGTGCGCGCCGCCCGCAGGAAGCCGGCGCGCATGCCGTACAAGGTCGTGGCGGCGGCGCTGGCCTTCGTCGCGAGCGGCCTCGTCGGCTACGGCATCGGCCTCAGGGCCGACCAGCCCGCGCCGGCGCCGCTGCATTTCGCCCGCGACGCGGCGATCGCGCATGCGGTGTTCAGCCCCGAGGTGCGGCACCCGGTCGAAGTCGATGCCACCCACGCCGCGCATCTGGTGAGCTGGCTTTCCAAGCGCATCGGCACGCAACTCAAGGCGCCGGATTTCGGCGCCCTCGGGTTCGAGCTGCTGGGCGGACGCCTGCTGGCGGGCGAGTCGGGACCGGTGGCGCAGTTCATGTACCAGGACGCGGGCGGGCGCCGCGTCACGCTCTACGTGCGGCGCGCGGTGGCGGGCAATCGCGAGACGGCGTTCCGCCACGCCACCGAAAACGGCGTCGAGGTGTTCTACTGGATCGACCACGATTTCGGCTATGCGCTGTCCGGCCAGATCGCGCGTGCGGACATGCAGCGGTTGGGTGACGCAGCCTACCTGCAGCTAACTGGCAAAGCAGCAGCGGCGAACTGAACGATTCAATCCCGGTGCGGTGCATTCTTGCCGTCCCGCGTTGCCTGCGAACCGTATAATCGCTCCATAATTCCTTAGCCCGGTTCCCGCCCGGTGGGTCATCGTTCCAGCCCGCCCGCCTTCAAACATGGCCCTGTCAGACGCCCTGATCCGCTTTGCCTACCGGCTGCAGGCCTCGTCGCGCTATGCCGGCATCAAGCGCTTCTTCCGCCGGCTCCTGACCGACCTGCGTTCCCACCAGCGTGCGGTGTTCGATGGCACCATGATCGTGCTGGTGCTGACCAGTGTGTTCCTGCTGATCTACGACGTGCGGCACGAGCTGGGATTCTGGGCGGACGTGTTCGAGGCCTTCGTGGTCGCGGTGTTCATCGTCGAATATCTGCTGCGCATGTGGTTGTACAGCGACAGCCACGCCATCGTGATCGAACACTGGGAGCATGCCGAACTGGCGGGAACGCGGTTTCGCCCGGCCCCGGCGCTATGGGCCGTGGCCAAACGCAAGCTGGCCTATATGGTGACGCCGATGGCGATCATCGACCTGCTGGCCATCCTGCCCGGCTACCGGCCGCTGCGCTTCCTGCGCATCTTCCTGCTGTTCCGCCTGCTCAAGCTGTTCCGCTATGCCCGCAACCTGACCGCCTTCGGCGAGGTCCTGCTGGAGAAGCGGTTCGAGCTCTACACGCTGTCGATCTTCGTCGGCTCCATGGTGCTGATCGCCGCGGTGGCCATGTATCTGTTCGAGGCGGAACAGCCGCATCCCCGGGTGTCCAGCCTGATGGATGCCCTGTACTGGGCGGTGATCACCATCACCACCGTGGGCTACGGCGACATCGTGCCGCAGACCACGGAAGGGCGCATCGTCGCCATGGTGCTGGTGTTCGCCGGCATCGCCGTGATTTCCTTCGCCACCTCCATCATCGTCATGGCCTTCCACGAGAAGATGGGCGAACTGCGCGACAACCGCGTGTTCTCCAGCGTGGAGCGGCTCTCCGGCGTGACCATCGTGTGCGGCTACGGCCGCATCGGGCAGGTGGTGGCGGAACGGCTGGCTGCCGGCCGGGATCCCTTCGTCGTCGTCGACCGCAATCCCGAAGCGGTGAGCCTGGCGCATCGCCACGGCTACCTGGCGGTGGCGGGCGACGCCACCAACAACGAGCTGCTGGCCAACCTGGGGCTGGGGCGCCAGGCCTCGCGCATCCTGTGCCTGACCCATGACGACGTCAGCAACGTCTACATCACGCTGACGGCGCGCCAGGTCTCGCCGGACATCCTGATCATCTCGCGCGCCAACAAGGCGGAAACGGGGCGCAAGCTCACCCAGGCGGGGGCCGACCACGTGGTGCGCCCCTACGAGGTGGTCGGCCACATGGCGGCGGAGTTCATCGGCCAGCCGGTGGCCTTCGATGCCTTGTACGACGTGATCACCCGCGCCCGGGGCATCCATCTCGAGCCGGTGCGCGTCGCGCCGGGATCCTGGCTGGAAACGCGCCGCGTCGGCGACGTCGATTTCGTTGCCCAGCACCTGATGCTGTTCGGCGTGATTCGCCCGCACGCCTCCCCGGAGGCGGCCGGGCTAGATCGCTACGAGTTGCGCGATGCCCACTTCTACTTCAATCCCAAGGCGGACTTCACGCTGCATGCCCACGACATCCTGATGGTCGTCGGCCACCAGGCCAGCCTGTCCCGGTTGAAGGAAGGCCTGGGACAGCGTCGCCCCTTCTGGAAGCCGTCCCGATGAGGCCCCGTTTCGCCCTGTTCGGCTGCAACCCGCTCGCCATCGAGGTGGCGCGGCGCCTGACCATGGCCCGCACGCCCTTCGTCATGCTGGACCGCGATGCAGCGCTGGTGGAGGCGGCGCGCAAGGAAGACATGCTCGCCCGGCAAATCGACTATACGGACGACGATGCCCTGCGCGACGTCGGAATCGGCAGCCACATCGAGGGCGTGTTCTGCCTGTTCTCGGAAGATTCCGAGAACGTCTTTCTGGCCATCTCGGCCCGCGCGCTGGATCCGCAACTGCGCATCGTTGCCGTGTGCCAGGCCCCGCAGGCGGCGCCCAAGCTGCTCGCCGCCGGTGCCGACAAGGTGGTCGACCCCTACGAGATCAGCGGTGCCCGGGTACACGAACTGATCCAGCGCCCGGAAGTGGTCGAACTGCTGGAGCAGACCGTGTTCGGGCAGCAGGACCTCAACATTGCCGAGATCACCATCCCGCGCCACTCCTGGCTGCATGGCGTACATCTTTCCGGCCTGCGCAAGGTCACGACGCAGAACGTCCTGCTGCTCGGGGTGGTCGACCTGGAGCGCGGCAAGGATCTCATCTTCAGCACCCGCGGCATCGACCACAAGCTGGACTATGACGACGTGCTGGTGGTGATCGGCGCACGCAGCGAGATTGATGCCTTCCGCACGCTGATCGACCGGACGGTACCGCCCATGGACGCGTAAAGCCACTTGGGTGGCGTGCATCTGGCGCAACCGTGCCGTGGTGAAAACGGGTCCTGGACATGGAGACGGCCAAGCAGGGAAGCGGCGCTTGCGGCGTGGGCATAAACAGCCTGGATGCGCAATGCGGCGACCCACAATTCCGCCTAATGCCACGTGGATAAAGGTATTCAGGCATGTCGCCCATGCAGGTTATGGTCTGCTACTTGCTTGTCTGCAGGCATCTCAACTCGATGCCTCGTGCAAAAACCGACCCGATGAGCGACGCCTCCACCCAGAAGAACGACGTATTCCTGCCTTACATGCGCGATGTCGTCCGTAGCGAACACTCCCTGCGCGAACTGAACCTGATGTGGCGCATGATCGAGTCCTCGGCCAAGATGAACTATCTGGCCGAGACCCGATCGATTCTGCAGACCATGGCGGCAACGCGGGCCGGGTTCGACCAGCTGGAACATGAACTGGTTTCGAGCCTGGTGCACGAAAAGTGTGCGAACGTGCTGATGGAAATCGGCACCAAGGCGCACTACGTGATCGACATCGTGGTGCGCAATCTGTATGAGCGCACGGCCGATGTCGGTTTTCTCGCCACCGACCGCGATCTCTGCGAATTCGTCGCCGGCGTGCAGGACAATGCGGAGTCCATCCATGCACGCCTGCTGGCCTATCGCAGCAAGTACACCGTGTACGATGAAATCATGCTGCTGGACACGGACGGCAACGTGCTGGTGCAGATCGACGAGCACTCCGAAGTCGAAGGCAGCAACGACCCGCTGATCGGACTCACCCTGGATTCGGACAGCTATGTCGAAACCTTCCGCGCGACCGATCTGCGTCCGTGCAAGGAAAAAGCCCTGATCTATTCGCAGCGGATGCTGCATCCGGAAACCGGCGAGGTGGTCGGCATCCTCTGTCTCTGCTTCGATTTCGAGCAGGAAATGCGGGGCATTTTCGAATCGCATCGCGATCCGGACGAGCGCTCGAACATGCTGTTGCTCGACAGTGAAAACCGCGTCATCGCCAGCGCCGATGCGCTGTGGGTGCCCGTCGGATCGGTCGTTCCGGTGAACCGCGATGGCAGCACCCGCCTGATGATGTTCGGCGGACGCAAATATCTGGTACAGACCTTCGGCACCGACGGCTATCAGGGCTACAGGGGGCCGCCTGGCTGGCAGGGGCAGGTCATGGTTCCGGTCGAGGTGGCGTTCATGGAGGGGGGCGACCGCCCCCGGGTGTCGCTCGACCCCGCGATCGTCGACGGCCTGTTGTCGCACGCGCAGACCTTTTCGCCGCCGCTCTACAAGATCATGCAGGCGGCCGAAACCATTCAGCGCGTCGTGTGGAACGGGCAGGTCATGACCGCCGGCAACGGCGACAATCTGGTTCAGCTGAAGTCGGTGCTGGAGCAGATCAGTGAAACCGGCAACCGCAGCAACGAACTGTTCTCGCAATCCATCAGCAATCTGTACGAAACGGTGCTGAGTTCCAGTTTGCGCGGGACGGAATTCATGTCGCACCTGCTGGTCGACCTGCTCGACCGTAACCTGTACGAACGTGCCAACGATTGCCGCTGGTGGGCGTTGACGCCGGCATTGCGCAGCGCGCTGGCCGCGCCGGTGCGAACCGAGGCCATGGTCAAGGACATCACCGGCATCCTGGGCTACATCAACAGCCTTTACACCGTCTACACCCGGATCTTCGTGTATGACGAAAGCGGTCGGGTCATCGCCAGCACCCGCCTGGCGCAGAATGGCGAAGACCGGGCCATGGTCGGCACCACGATCGGGCAGGACACGCTGGCGTCGGTGTTGTCGCTGGCGACCGAGCAGGATTACCACGTCAGCCCGTTTGCGCCGACGCCGCTGTATGGCGGACTGCCGACCTATGTCTACCATGCCGCGATTCGCCATCCGGACAACCCGAACACGATCGTCGGCGGGATCGGCATCGTATTCGACGCCGCGCCGGAGTTTTCCGCCATGCTGCACGGCGGCCTGAATGGAAAGGCCGGCACCACGGCATTCTTCATCGACCGCAGCGGGCGCATCATTGCCAGCACCGACCCGGCCCGCCCGGTGGGGGGGCTGCTCGATATCGATCCGGGAATCCTGCGACAGAAAAACGGCCACAGCACCTCGACCATCACGATCCACGACGGCCGCTACGCCAGCATGGGCTGCAGCGTCTCGAACGGCTATCGCGAGTTCAAGGTCAGCGACGGTTACCAGGAGGACGTCATCGCCGTGGTGTTCGAATCCTTTGGCGAGGTGCGCGAACGCCGCGCGTCGGGCAACCGGGCTGCCGCCGTCATCGCGCCCGATTCACTGGCGAGCGGCGGCAGGCAGTTCGCAACCTGCTTCATCGACGGCGATTTGTATGCCCTGCCTGCCGAGCAGGTGCTGGAAGCCCTGCCCGCCTCGGCCTTGCTGCCTATTTCGATGGGTGGCTTCACCGGACGTATCGGCATGCTTGCACTCGAACACGAAGGCGAGGAGAAGCAATTCATCTGGGTATTCGACCTGGGCCAAATGGTGCGGGGAAAGCCGTCCGAAATTACCCACACCAGCCAGGTCGTCGTGGTCCGGCACGGACAGCAAAGCCTCGGCTTGCTGGTCGATGAACTGCACGGCGTGCCGGAATTCCGGGAAGAGCTGATCAGCCCGACCCCCTTCGCCCTGGAGGCCGGCGATGCGCTGGTGCCGGGGGTCATCAAGGGCAATCAGGAGGGGTTGCTGATACAGGTGCTCAATATCGATTTCATCTATCGTTCGCTGGAAGCCGGTGAATTGCCATGCATTCCGGAAGCGGTGATGCAGGAGGCGGCGTAAGGGGAACACCCGGACGGTTCGGTGCGCTTGGCCGGCATCCGGCGCTTCCTCGGCGTCCAACCGCCGGCATTCCTTTGCGTCGCCGGGCGTTCAGAGTGACGCGCCCAAGCTCCAGTCCAGGATCCGCCAGCGCCGTTCATTGCTGCCTTCGACGGCGATCTGGTAACCCAGGCGCTGGATGGCGCCGGGGCGGGTGAGGAAGGTCTCTTCGCGGAACGGCAGGGTGGAATGCTCGATGCGCCAGGGAGTCGGACCCTTGCGGTAGCCGAAGCTGATTTCGACATCCAGCCAGTCAAGCAACTGCGAACGGGAGGGCTGCGTCCGAGCGATGAGGCGGGAGAGGTCGGTGGCCGCGGGCAGCGGCTGGGCGCGGCCCCGCACGTACATGAAGCAGTCGCCGGCGACGAGCAACCAGGTGGGGCGGGCGGGCTGTTCGCCGGCCTCCACCACGAGTTCGAGCGCGGCGGTGCCGCCGCGGCTGGGCGGCAGGCGTTCCCAGATCTCGATGTAGTCGGCTTCGACGCCGGTTTCGGTCACACGCTCGCCGTCGAAGACCATGCGGCCGATGTCGCGGCTGCCGTTGGCGGGCTGGAAATCCATCTGGCGATGCCAGGTACAGCGGTCGCCGTCGACCTGGGTGACGCCGCAAAACCCCTGCTGGCGCGCCAGCCAGGCCAGCTGGGCATCGCCGCATTCGGCCAGGCAGCGGACGCCGGAGAATTCGGGCCGCCCGGCAGGAATTCGCAGGTCGGCGTGCCAGTGCGGGGTTTGCAGCCAGAAGACGTGGCTGCATTCGTCGCGCAGGCCGGCGGTTTCCAGCAGGCTGCGACGCCACACACCGAGATAGGCGCTTGGCACCGGTGCAGGTGATGCGGCCGTATCCGGCGACCCGGCAAGGGGTGCGAGACGCTGTCGGGACAGATCGCGCAAGGCGTCGGCAAGGGTCGGTCCGGTGCGGCACAGGGTCATTCGGCGTGTCCTGGTTGGGGTGTGTCGGCGTTGCGCAGCAGGGCTTCCATTTCGCACGCGGGTACGGGCCGGCTGAAGTAATAGCCCTGCAGTTCGTCGCAGCCGTGCTGGCGCAGGAATTCGTGGTGTGCGCGGGTTTCCACGCCTTCGGCCACCACTTTCAGGCCGAGCGCATGGCCGAGGGTGATGATGGCGCGCACGATGGCGGCGTCGTCGGGGTCGCTGTCGATGTCGCGCACGAAGCTCTTGTCGACCTTGAGGCGGTCGACGGGAAAGCGTTTGAGATAGCTCAGGCTGGAATAACCGGTGCCGAAATCGTCCACCGCAATGTCGACGCCCAGCGCCTTCAGCGACTGCATGGCGACGTTGATGCGCTCGGCATCGTGCATGACGAGGGATTCGGTCAGTTCCAGCTCCAGATGCGACGGGTCGAGTTCGGCCAGGGCCAGCGCGGCCGCCACCCCATCGACCAGTCCGTCCTGGCGAAACTGGATCGGCGAAAGATTGACCGAGACGCCGATGGGCGGCAGACCGGCGCGCTGCCAGGCGCTGGCCTGGCGACAGGCTTCCTGCAGGACCCATTGCCCGATCGGTATGATCAGCCCGCTTTCCTCGGCGATCGAGATGAAGCTGTCCGGCGGGATCAGGCCCTTGCCCGGGCAGTCCCAGCGGATCAGCGCCTCGGCACTGACGATGCGCCCACTGGCAACCTCGATGCGCGGCTGGTAGTAGACGCGGAACTCGTTGCGATCGAGCGCGTGGCGCAGGCTGTTTTCCAGTTCGAGCCGCTCGCTGATCGCCTGGTTAAGCTCGCGTGTATAGAAGTGGTAGGTGCCGCGGCCGGATGCCTTGGCCTGGTACATGGCGGCGTCGGCGCTGCGCAGCAGCGCGTCTGGATCGGCGCCGTCCTGCGGGTAGCAGCTGATGCCGATACTGCAGCTCAGCCCGTATTCCTGGCCATGGTGCACCCAGGGCTGCGAAATGGATTCCAGCAGGCGGCTGACGATGGCGATGATTTCATGATCGTCGTCCTGCTCGGTAAGCACAATGACGAATTCGTCACCACCCTGGCGCGCCACGCAATCGTGGCTGCGGACGCACGACGAGAGCCGTGCCGCGATTTCCAGCAGCAGGCAGTCGCCGACGTGATGGCCGAGACTGTCGTTGATCAGCTTGAAGTGATCGAGGTCGACGAACACCACCGCCACCAGCTTGCCGTCGCGCTGCGCCTTGGCGATGGCCTGGTCGATGCGGTCGCGCAGCAGCGACCGGTTGGGCAGCCCGGTCAGGCTGTCGTGGCTGGCCTGGTGCTCGAGCTCGGCCTCGTACTGCTTGCGCTCGGTGATGTCGACCACGGTGCCTTCGAAGAACTGCACGCTGCCGTCGGCGTTTTTCACCGCGCGCGCATTCTCGGAAATCCAGATGATGCTGCCGTCGCGCCGGTAGACCTGCGACTCGAAGTTGCGCACCACCCCCTGCTCCTGCATCAGGCGCACGAATTCGGCACGCCGCTCCGGAGACACATAGAGCTGGCGTGTGATGTCGTGCAGGTGGATGATCAGCGCGTCCGGCGAGGCATGGCCGTAGATGCGTGCGAGCGCAGGGTTGGCATTGAGGTAGCGGCCTTCCGGCGTGGTCTGGAAGATGCCTTCGGTGGCGTTCTCGAAAATGCTGCTGTAGCGCCGGACGGCCTCGCGCAGCGCCTCGCTGGTGGCCATGCGCTCGGAGATGTCCTGGATGAAGCCCTCGATCCAGGCCAGCTGGCCGTATGCATCGCGCAGGCCGACACCGCGCTCCAGCACCCAGCGGATGCGGCCGTCGGCGCGACGGATACGGTATTCCACGTCGAAGGATTCGTTGGCTTCGAGTGCGGCGCGGATCGTGCGGCTGACATGTTCGCGGTCCTCGGGCAGAGTCATCTGGTCGTACGACACGCGGTTGTTGAAGACCAGTTCATCGGGGCGGTAGCCCGTGAGCTTGTGGCAGCCCTCGCTGACGAATTCCATGGTCCAGATCGCATCGATGCGGCAGCGGTAGATCATGCCGACCAGGTTGTCGGTGATGGTGGTCAGGAGACGCGTGACGTCGAGCGGCGCGGCGGTGTCCGTCGCGGCCGCTTCGGCGAGATGGGCGTGGTGCGGGCTATTCATGGAATTCCGGGAAGCGTTGCAGCGTGCGCCAGAAGGCAAGGTCGTGGTTGGGCCATAACTCGGCGCGTTCCTGCTGTGCCAGTTCTTTCAGCTTGCGGATGCTCGCCAGCGCCTGGTCTTCGCGGTCCTGCCAGCACAGGCCAGGGGCGATTTCCTGCTCGAGGTTTTCCGCGAGATCGGCGGCGTCGCCGCACAGGATGAGCGGCGGCCCTTTCGGCAGTTCGACGAACAGTGACATGTGGCCGGCAGTGTGGCCGGGGCTGGTGACGGCGCGCACGCCGGGCACCAGCTCGTATTCGCCCTGCTGCACCTTCCAGTTATCGATGATGCCGGCGAGGTCGTCCGGAAACACGGCGACATCGAGGCCGGAGCGCGCGGCGTCGAGTTCGTCCTGCTGCACGTGCACCTCGGCGCCGCAGACGTCGCACAGGCCGCCGGCATGGTCGAAATGCAGGTGGCCGACGAACACCACGTCGACGTCGGCGGCAGTCAGCCCCAGGCGTTCCAGATGATGCGGGATGCGGTCTTCCTCGCGCATCTTGGGCGGGCCGAAAGGGAAGGACTCGGGGTCGTAGTAGCGGTCGCGCTTCGCCGGATCGGCGATCTTGGCGTAGTCGCACCCGACGTCGTAGAGGATGCGGCCGTTCTTCGTCTCGATCAGGTATGCGAGGATGGGTGCCTCGATGATCTCGCCGTGTCCGCGGTTGCGCGTCGACAGCGATTTGTCGTATTTGTGCAGGCCGGTGAGCAGCGGCCACATGCGCAATACCTGGGTCATCGCGCCACCCCGTGGTTCGATTCGGTGAACGCTTCGATGACGGCCGCGGTGAGGATGAGCGCACCGCCCGCAACCTCCTGCTGCGACAGCGCTTCGCCGCCGATGAATACGGCGGAGGCCACGCCCACCACCAGTTCGGCCAGCAGCAGGATGGCGGCCTTGCCCGCGTCGAGGCGGGCGACACCATAGAAGGTGGCAAGCGTGCCGGGCAGCACCCAGGCGAGCGCCAGCCCGGCCAGCGCCAGTAGCTGCGGCGTATCGAGCGCGGGTGGCGGCTGGCCGTTCCAGCCCATGAATCCGAGCGAGATCACGGCGCAACCGGCCAACACCGCGACCGCGCGCGCGGCATCGGGCAAGCCGTGGCCGGCACGGATCGCGACATTGTTGAGCGCGAAGGCCAGCCCCGAGGACAACGCCAGCAGGTCGATCGCAGTCAGCGGCGCAGCGAATATTTCCGGTCCGCCGAGGGTGAAGGCGAGTCCGGCCAGCGCCAGCCCCAGTGCAACGAGGCGCAGGCGGGTGAAGGCCTCGCCGAGAAACAGCCGCGCCGCGAGGATGGTCCACACCGGCGCCAGATAGAACAGCAGCAGCACCCGCACCACGCTGCCGGTGGTGAGCGAGGTGGCGAAGGCGGCGTTGGCCCAGCCGCCGAGCAGTGCGATGAGCAGCAGCAGGGCGGTCTGGTCGCGCCGCACGGGATTGCGTAAAGCCCAGGGCAGCAGCACCAGCGCCGGCAGGCCGTAGGCGACCGCCTGCACGAAGCTGCCATGGATGCCGACGGCATCCAGTTCCTTCAGCGGCCACCAGAACAGGCCCCATAGCATGGCGCCGCCCAGCAGGGCGGAGACGGCGGTTCCCTGCTGGCGGGGTAGGAACAGCGTCAGGGTACTCACGTCGCAGTCAGGAAGGACACCGACACCGCACCGACGAAATCGTCGGTGCGGCCGGATCGCGGATCGACTTCGCCGTAGTCGTCGGCCAGTACGCGCTTCACCCGATGGCGATGGAAGGGCGGCAGCAGCTTCGCCATGGGGAGGATTTGATCGGGTTGCGCGCCATACAGCTCGCGGTGCAGCGCCGGCAGGCGGTACCAGGGCGCGGCGGGTTTCTCGTGGTGCGCGTTGTGGAAGGGGAAGTTGAGCAGCAGCAGGTTGAGCCGGGGCCAGCGCAGGCTGGCGAGGTTGGAATAGGTGTTGGCCTGTTCGTAGGCCTTGTTGCGCAGGCGGTCGGCCGGAACCGGGTCGCTGTCCGGGATGGCGTAGGCGTCGTAGGTGTGCTGGAAGGCATCGGCGAAGCGCAGCACGCTGACCATGGCGAGATAGGCAACGGCGTACAGGACAAGCGCGCGCGGCGCGAAATAGCCCAGTACTGCGAAAGCGCTCCCCCGGACAAGGAGGATGGCGAGCACGCGGCTGCGGTCGGCGTGCCGGTGCGGATCGAGGAAAGGCCGCGCGACGACGTAGGCGTGCATCAGCAGCTCCACCGCCGGTACGTAGGCCCACTCCAGGGCGAGCACGATGCGCCGCACCGCCGCCGGGGCGGATTGCAGCAGCGCTCTGGTGTCCAGGCTGACGACGTCGGCACGGTCGACGTGGTGGCGCATGTGCTTGCGGCGCAGCTGTTCGTAGCGGGCGTAGCAGCTGCCGGTGAGCCAGGTCATCAGCACGCCGCCGCGTGTGTTGGCCCCGGGTTGGGTGAAAATTGTGCCGTGGGCGAATTCGTGGAACAGGTAGGCAGCGATGATGAGCGCGTGCACGAACCACAGGGTGCCGGCCAGCGCCCACGGCCAGGATGCGGTTGCCATAAGCCATAGCCCGCCGGCATAACCGGCCAACGCATAGCCAAGCGCCAGCGAGTTGGGCAGGGCGCCGTCGGCGTGGCGGAACAAACGGGTGGGCATGGCTGGGGTCATGAATGAACGCCGCCCTCCGGGGAGGGCGGTCAGAGGTTATTTCAGCAGGGCTTTCACGTATCGGTCGTCGAGGGTGGCCAGAATCGAGGACGGTTTCTTGATCCCGCCGCTGACATGGAAGGACGTGGTGTCCTTGCCCTTCAGGGTGGGGGCGGCGTGAGCGCCGTCGGCCAGCAGGGCGCCGGCGGTGGTGACGAGCAATGTCTTCAGCATACGATTCAGGTGCATGGTGTACTCCGTGGAGATATCGGGTTTATAAGTCCCGGGAGAACGGCCAACGCGTTCTCCCGGGCTTTTGTCCCTCCGTGGAGCTCCGCCTGACGGCGGAACCGGTGGCTCTCGGACCAGCATCCCTTGCGGGACCGGAACCCTAGCCCTCCTTCGCGGTACTGGGACGATAAAGCGCCACTTTTCCCGTTGAACTTCTCAAAGCAACCGTTGTGCCAGCCGCCTTCCACCGGGACAGCCCGCTGCCAGCGCCCGCCATGATTGGACGTGTTGGCCCGCACCCCGACTCGGTGAAACCGAAGAACGGCCGCGCGCGGTCAGGATTGGTGCAGTTCCTGCCGGGTCATGCACCAAAGCGGACAGCCAGCGGGAACGCGCCCTTTTTAATTGGATGGCTTTTCGGTAGGCTTCGCGCTAATCCACCGAAAACCGACTCCATGCACTTCACCCCCGACTCCTTCCGCGCCTGGCCGACCAAGCGGATCACCCTGCTTGGCATGTCCGGCGTCGGCAAGACGCACATCTCCTCCATGCTGCGCGGCCACGACTGGTTCCATTTCTCCGGCGACTACCGCATCGGCACGCGTTACCTCGACGAGCCCATCCTCGACCTGATCAAGCAGCAGGCTATGAGCGTGCCGTTCCTGCGCGAATTGCTGCGCAACGACTGGATCGACATCAAGAACAACATCAAGATCCACGACCTCGGCCCCGTGCTGACCTTCGTCGGCAAGCTCGGCGGACCGGAGTGGGGCGGGCTGTCGCTCGACGAGTTCTCGCGCCGTCAGGCCGCCTATCGCGACGCCGAGATCGCCGCCATGCGCGACGTGCCGGCCTTCATCCGCAAGGGTCAGGAAATCTACGGCTACCCGCATTTCGTCAACGATGTCGGTGGCAGCCTGTGCGAGCTGGACGAACCCGGTGTGGTGGAGCTGCTGGCCGAACACACGCTGATCCTCTACATCCAGACCACCACGCGCGCGGAGGAGGACACGCTGATCCGCCGCGCGCAGTCCGACCCCAAGCCGCTGTACTTCCGTCCGGACTTTCTCGCCGAGCACCTGCCGGTCTACTTGCAGGAAAAGGGCCTCGAGTTCGTCGCGCAGATCGAGCCCGACGACTTCGCACGCTGGGTGTTTCCGCGCCTGTTCCATTCGCGCATCCCGCGCTACGAGGCGATCGCCAGGCCGCACGGCTACACGGTGACCTCGCAGGAGGTGGCGCAGGTGCGCAACGAGCGCGATTTCCTCGCGCTGCTGGAAACCGCGATCGCACGCAAGGGAAGCTGACGATGCCTCTGGTCGCGCACAACGCCCTGCCCACCTTCGACCGCCTGCGCCGCGACGGCATCACGGTGCTGTCGACCGAGCGCGCGGCCAGGCAGGAAATCCGCGAGCTGCACGTCGGCCTGCTGAACATGATGCCGGACGCGGCGCTGGAGGCGACCGAGCGGCAGTTCTACCGGCTGGTCGGCGAGTCCAACCCGATCGCGCAGTTCTACATGCATCCCTTCACGCTGCCGAATCTGCCGCGCGGCGAGGCGGCGCAGGCGCACATTGCGCAGTTTTACGAAAGCTTCGACGCCATTCGCGAGAAGGGGCTCGACGCGCTCATCATCACCGGCGCCAACGTCAGCCATGCCAACCTCGCCGACGAGCCGTTCTGGCAGCCGCTGATCGAGGTAATCGACTGGGCCTGGGACCACGTCACCTCGACCTTGTGCTCCTGCCTCGCCACCCACGCGGTGATGCAGTTCCGCCATGGTCAGACGCGCATCAAGCAGCCGCAGAAGATCTGGGGCGTGTTCGAACATCGCGTGACCGACGGCCGGCATCCGCTGGTGGCCGACGTGAATACCCGTTTCGATGTGCCGCATTCGCGCTGGAACGATGTCTCGCGCACGCAGTTCGAGGCGGCCGGGGTCAAGGTGCTGGTCGAAAGCGCGGAGGCCGGCGTGCACCTGGCAGTTTCCGGCGACGGTTTGCGCACCGTGCTTTTCCAGGGTCACCCGGAGTACGACACGGTATCGCTGCTGAAGGAATACAAGCGCGACCTGCTGCTCGCCGCATCCGGCAAGCTGTCTGCATTCCCGCCGTTTCCGCAGCGCTACTTCAACCGCCAGGCACAGGCGCTGCTGTCCGAATTTGGCCGTCGCATGCAGGCCGGCGAGGCGCTGGCCTTCCCTGAGGCGCAGGTGCTGCCGCTGCTCGACAACACCTGGCACGACACGGCGGAAGCGGTGGTCGGCAACTGGATCGGCTGCGTCTACCAGGTCACCCACCGCGAGCGCGGTCTGCCCTTCATGCCCGGCATCGATCCCAACAATCCGCTGGGACTGGCGCCCTGAGTTGGAAATACGTTGATGGAGCCCATGCGTAACCCTTCAAACAGCGTAATGGAAGTGACGAAATCTTTCGCAGACATACCCGACAGCCTGACGGCTTGGGCACAAGAGGCGCAAACCGCAGCCAGGTTGAACACCTGGCGAGGATTTGCAACGCGGTATGCGGAAGATTCTCGTCATTTCCATTCAATGTATTTCCAACTCAGGGTGCCCTTGTGACTGAGGCACGAGCGCACTTCGACGACAGCCAGGGCGCGCTGATTGCCAGCGGCGACTGGCAGGCGGATTCCGCCGCCGCATTGCCGGATCTCGCCGGCAAGACCGTGCGCATTCTTGACGGCGCCGGCGTCACCCAGCTCGACACCAACGGCGCATGGCTGCTGCTGGCGGCTGCACGGCCGCTGGCGGGCGACCCGCTGCCCGAATTACGCGCCTTCCAGCCGCAGCATCT
The DNA here is from genome assembly GCA_021836225.1 of Pseudomonadota bacterium. The sequence continues at coordinate 25,489 of JAKBJA010000026.1, forward strand.
GGCCATCCTGAATCTGGTGGAACGGCACCACGTGGCCACGGCTGCGCAGCCCGGGCCGCGCCACGAAGGCGTGCTCGAGACGATGGGGCGCAGTGCGCTGTCGATGTGGGCGCATGTCATCGGCCTGCTCGATTTCGTCGGCCACCTGTTCCTGGAGCTGGTTGTGCTGATAGGCAGGCCGCGTGACTGGCGCTGGCGCGAATTCGGCGCGCAGATGAGCGCAGTGTTCGCCGGCGCGATTCCCATCGTGATCGGCATGCTGTTCCTGCTCGGCGTGGTGTTCGCCTACCTGCTGGGGGATCAGGCGCAGCAGTTCGGCGCCAACATCTTCGTCGTCGACGGCATCCTGCTGGCGGTCCTGCGCGAAATTTCGCCGGTGATCGTGGCGGTTCTGCTGGCCGGACGGACCGGCGCCGCCATCACCGCGCAGCTCGGCACCATGAAAGTCACCGAGGAGATCGACGCCATCACCACGCTCGGGCTGTCGCCGCTCGCGGTGCTGGTGATTCCGCGCATGATGGCCCTGCTCTTCGCCATGCCGATGCTGGTGTTCATCGGCGACATTGCCGGCCTCGCCGGCGGCATGCTGGTGGCGCAGCAGCAGCTGGACATCTCGGGCCACATGTTCATGGACCGGCTGGTCGACGTGATCCAGTTGAAGACCCTGATGGTCGGGCTCGGCAAGGCGCCGGTGTTCGCCATCTTCATCGCGCTGATCGCCTGCCGCATGGGGCTGTCGGTCACCCGCGACGCGCGCAGCGTCGGTGCCAACACCACCTCGACGGTGGTGCAGAGCCTGGTCGCGATCATCATCCTCAACGCGATCTTCGCCGTCACCTTCGTGAAGCTGGGAATCTGATGGCGGCCGTGATCGAGGTCCATGACGTCTCCACCACGCTCGGCGGGCACAGCATCCATCGTGGCCTCAGCCTGTCGGTCGCGCGCGGCGAGGTCGTCGCACTGATCGGTGGCAGCGGCACCGGCAAGTCGGTACTGTTGCGCGAAATCATCGGCCTCTTGAGGCCACAGGCGGGGCACGTCGAACTGTTCGGGCAGTCGGTATGGGACGCGGCGCCGGAACAGATGAACGCTTTGCGCCGCCGCTTCGGGGTGCTGTTCCAGGATGGCGCGCTGTTTTCCTCGCTGTCCGTGGAAGACAATGTTGCCACCCCGCTGTTCGAGCATACCGACCTGCCGCGTGGCACCTGTCGCCAGCTGGCGCGGCTCAAGCTCGCACTGGTCGGGCTGCCGCCGGATGCCGCGCAGAAGCGCCCGAGCGAGCTCTCGGGCGGCATGCGCAAGCGCGTGGCGCTGGCGCGCGCGCTCGCGCTCGACCCCGAGCTGCTGTTCCTCGACGAGCCGACCTCCGGGCTCGACTCGATCTCGGCGCGCGCCTTCGACGCGCTGATCCGGCTGCTGGCGGACAGCCTGGGCCTCACCGTATTCCTCGTCACCCACGACTTGGATACACTGTTTTCCATTATCGACCGCGTCATCGTGCTGTCGGACGGCCGCGTGCTCGGCAGCGGCACGGTGGCCGAACTGAAACGCATCGACGACCCGTGGCTCAACGATTACTTTGCCGCACGGGCGTCGGACGGAGAGACCCTGCATGGAAACTGAAGGCCGCTATACCCTGGTCGGCGCACTGGTGCTGGGGGTGGTCGCGCTGATGGTGCTTGCCATCGCGTGGCTGACGGGCGCGGCCGACACCATCGCCTACCAGACCTACACCATCTATTTCAGGCAGCAGTCGCTCGACGGCCTGGCCGTCGGCAGTCCGGTGAAAATGCGCGGCATCAAGGTGGGCGTGGTCGACGGCTACCATTTCTCCAACAAACATGAAGAGGCGGTCGCGGTAAGCGCGCGCATCGACGAAGGGGTGCCGGTGCACACCGGCGCCGTGGCCTTCATCAAGCGCAATCTGGTGACGGGCATCGCCGCCGTCGAGATCGCCAACGGCCCGAGCGACAGGCCGCTCCTCGACAAAGTGCCCGACGGCGAACGCTATCCCGTCATCGCCGAGGGCAGCTCCGACATCGACAAGGTTGCCACGGCCCTCTCGCGGCTGGCGGTGAGCGGGGCGCAGGTGCTGGAAAAAATGAACGTGCTGTTGTCCGACGAGAACCAGCGCGCCATCAGCCAGACGCTGGCCAACCTCAACGAGCTGTCCGGCCATCTGGCCGCCAACAGGCAGGATCTCACCGCGGCCGTGCGAAGCATCCGCGACGCTTCCGACGAATTCCGCCTGGCCGGCGCCAGCATCGGCCAGGCTGCCAGCCGCGCCGAAGGCAGCATCGCCAGCGTCGGACAGAATGCCGACGCCGCGCTGAAGGAGGCGAGCGTCGCGATGGAAAAACTGCAGCGCGACGCCAGCCTGATTTCCCGGCAGGTCCAGCAACTCAGCGAAACCGGCACGCTGGAAATGACCAGCGTCGGCCGCGACGTGCGCACCAGTGCCGATGTGCTCACCACGGCCGGGCAGCGCCTGTCGAATCCCCGCACCATCCTGTTCGGACCCGACAGGAAGCAGCTCGGCCCCGGAGAGAAACTCCCATGAAAACCGGTCTTTCCCTGATCGCTTTCGTTCTCGCGCTGAGCGGCTGCGTCAATTTCGGCCAGAATGCCGACGCGCCCGGCGTGGTGTATTACGTGCTGAACGACGCCGACCCCGCCACTGTATCGACTCCGGTGCCTGCCGACGCACCTACGCTGCTGGTACTCGATACCACCACCGGCGGCTTTTACGACAGTGACCAGCTCGTCTTCAGCCGCAGTGCCGGCACCCGCGGCCAGTACCAGTTTGCGCGCTGGACCGAGCGGCCCGGCAGGCGGTTCGCCGAGTTGCTGCGCGCCCGGCTCGACAAGCTTGGCCGTTACCAGGTCGCTCCCGCCGGCGGGGTCGTGCGCGGCGACCTGATGCTGGATACCCGGCTGGTCGAGTTCTATCACGACGCCACCCGCGAGCCGGGGCAGGTGCGGCTGGAACTGCGCGCCGAACTGGTGGACCTGAAGCAGCGCAGATTGCTGGGCCGCCATACGTTTGAACAGAAGGTGCCGTTGACGACCTACGATGCCGCCGGTGCCGCCCAGGCCTCCAACCTCGCGGTCAGCCGCGTGCTGGACGACTTGAGTACCTGGCTCGCTACCTTCAAATAAGCGCCTAGAATTCAGGTAGCAGCCCCCACAACAAAAGGAGAGAGACCATGAAGCGCCTGCTTGCCACCCTGTGCCTGTGTTTCGTCGCTGTCGCCGCCCACGCCGAAATCTCGCAAAAATTCGGTACGCTCGAAGTCCATTACAACGCCATCACCACCGACGAACTGCTGCCCGAAGTCGCCCGTACCTACAAGATCGAGCGCAGCAAGACGCGCGGTCTGCTGACGATGTCGGTGCTGAAGCCGAACAAGGTCGGCGTGGCCTCGCCGGTTCCGGCCAAGATCAGCGTCTACGTCACCAACATCACCCAGCAGCTGGCCAACGTGACCATGCGCGAAATCAAGGAGGGCACCGCGATCTACTACCTCGGCGAATTCCGCGTCGCGCCGCCGGACACGCTGAAATTCCACGCCACCGTCGAAGTGGCTGGCGAGCCGAAGCACGAAATGAGCTTCGAGCAGCAGTTCTACAAGTAAGCCGGCAGGATCCGTACCGGCCCCCGGACAGTTTTTAGGGGGGGGTGCGCACAAGCGTGGCGGGTTCAGGCGCTGAAAATGGCGGAATACGCCAGCCTCAGCAGCCCCCACGCACCGAAGCCCGCTACCGTCAGGCCCGCAGCGCGGCGCACCCACAACTGCTGCATGAACGGCTGGATCTGGCGGGCGAACAGACCCATGCCCAGCAGGTTCGGCAGCGTCCCGAGGCCGAACGCCAGCATCAGCGCCGCGCCCGAGGTGGCGCTGCCGGCCGCCAGCGCCGACACCAGCACCGAATACACCAGTCCGCATGGCAGCCAGCCCCAGGCCATGCCGGCCAGCACTGCCTGCGGCAGCGACTTCACCGGCAGCAACTTCTGGAACAGCGGCTTCACCCGGCGCCACATAGACCCGCCGGCGCGCTCGAATACCAGCACCCACTGATTGAACCCGGCCAGATACAGGCCGAGCAGGATCATCACGACCTGCGCCAGCCCATACAGCAGCTGCTGCACCGGCAGGAATTCCGCCAGCTTGAGCGAGGCGCCCAGCGCGCCGGCCAAAGCGCCGAACGCTACATATGACGACACCCGCCCCAGGTTGTAGGCCAGATGCAGCCGGAACGGCGGGTGCGAACCGTCGGCGCGGAAGGAAAATGCCGCGACGATGCCGCCGCACATGCCGACGCAGTGCACCCCGCCCAGCAGGCCGGCGAGCAGGGCAGTCAGCAGCGAGAACTCGATCATGGCTTGCGCGCCTGCCGGGACACCAGCCACACCAGCAGCAGCACCGGCAGCCCGATCAGCGCCGTGCCGGTGAAGAAAGCCGCCCAGCCATAGGCATCGACGAACTCGCCGGAAAAGCCGGCGATGAACTTGGGCAGTAGCAGCATCACCGAGGTGAACAGCGCGTATTGCGTGGCCGAATAGGCCTGGTTCACCAGGCTCGAGAGATAGGCCACGAAGGCGGACGAGGCGATGCCCGCGGAGAGGTTGTCGGCCGACACCGTGAACACCAGTGCGCCTATGTCGTGCCCACGCCCGGCCAGCCAGACGAACAGCAGGTTGGTCGCCGCCGACAGCAGCGCGCCCAGGAACAGGGTGCGCATCACGCCGAGGCGCATCGTCAGAATGCCGCCGAGCCCGGCGCCGGCAATGGTCATGATCACGCCGAACACCTTGGACACGGTGGCGACTTCATCCTTGGTGAAGCCCATTTCCTGGTAGAAGGGATTGCTCATCACCCCCATCACCACGTCGGAGATGCGGTACAGCGCAATCAGCGCCAGCATCAGCGCGGCCTGCCATTTGTAGCGCTGGATGAAGTCGATGAAGGGCGACAGCACCGCGTCGTAGAACCACGCCGCCGCGTTCAGCGGCCCGTCCGATAATCCTAAATGGGCGAACTTCTCGCGTGCGTGCAGCTCGCGTTCGCTGGTTGCGCGGGCGATGCGCTGTTCCGGCTCGCGGATGGTCAGCGTGGTGACGATGCCGACGATCATCAGCGCCGCCATCGCCGTGTACGCCACCTGCCAGGGGTGGAAGTCATAAGTGGCCGTGGTCGTGTCGACGCTCGCCGCGATCCACAGCGCCCCCGCGCCGGCGGTGATCATCGCGATCCGATACCCCGCCTGATAGGTCGCTGCCATCGCGCCCTGCTTCTCGACCTCGACCGCCTCGATGCGGTAGGCGTCGAGCGCAATGTCCTGTGTCGCCGAGGCGAAGGCCACCGCCAGCGCGAAGTACACCGTGTGCGCCAGGTTCACCACCGGGTCGGTGTTCGCCATGCCGAGCAGCGCGGCGGCGATGCAGATCTGCGACAGCAGCAGCCAGGCCCGCCGCCTTCCCAGCCGCGCGGTCAGGAACGGCAACGGCAGCCGGTCCACCAGCGGCGACCACAGGAACTTGAAGCCGTACGCCAGCCCGACCCAGGAGAGATGCCCGATCGTCGCGCGCGCGATGCCCGCCTCGGAGAGCCAGAACGACAGCGTGCCCAGCACCAGCAGCAGCGGCAGCCCGGCGGAAAAGCCGAGGAACAGCATGCCGACGACGCGCGGGTGGGTGTAGACCTTGAGGGCGTTGAGCCAAGGGTGGTCGCGTAAGGTCATGGGACGTAATCGTAATCCACGATCAGCGGCGCATGGTCGGAAAAGCGCTGGTCCTTGTAAACGCTGGCTGACTTTGCGCGGGCGGCAATGCCAGGTGTCGCGATCTGATAGTCGATGCGCCAGCCGACGTTCTTGGCCCAGGCCTGGCCGCGGTTGCTCCACCAGGTGTAGGCCTCGCCGGTGTGTTCCGGGTAGAGGCTGCGATAGACGTCGACCCAGCCGAGTTCGTCGAACAGGCGGGTCATCCAGGCGCGCTCCTCAGGCAGGAAGCCGGAGTTCTTCTGGTTGGATTTCCAGTTCTTCAGGTCGATTTCCTTGTGGGCGATGTTCCAGTCGCCGCAGATGACGATTTCGCGGCCGGACTTGATCAGCGCTTCGAGGTGCGGGAAGAAAACGTCCATGAAGCGGAACTTGGCCTGCTGGCGCTCCTCGGAGCTCGACCCGGAGGGCTGGTAGAGCGAGATGACGGCGAGGTGGCCGTAATCGGCCTCGATATAGCGGCCCTCCTGGTCGAACTCGGGGACGCCGAGGCCTTCGACGATGCGCTGCGGTGTCTGGCGGGTGTAGACGCCGACGCCGCTGTAGCCCTTCTTCTCGGCGTAGTGGAAGGCGCCGGTCAGACCGTCGCACTGGATGAACTCGGGCCTGAGGTCGGCAGCCTGCGCCTTGAGTTCCTGCACGCAGACGACGTCGGCGTTCTGGATGGGCAGCCAGTCGAAGAAGCCCTTGGTGGCGGCGGAACGGATGCCGTTGAGGTTGGCCGATATAATTCGCATCAAGATTGATTCAAGAAGTTCAGAAAAATGTCCGATTACAAAGCCGAGTTTGTGGAGTTCGCCATCGCTTCAAACGTGTTGTGTTTTGGCGAGTTCAAGACCAAGGCGGGGCGCATGAGCCCCTACTTCTTTAATGCGGGGCTGTTCAACGACGGCGTCAAGCTGAAACGGCTGGGCGAATTTTACGCGAAAGCCATCGTCGACTCGGGGATCGCGTTCGACGTGCTGTTCGGGCCGGCCTACAAGGGCATTCCGCTGGCGGCGAGCATTGCGATCGCGCTGGCGGGGATGGGCAGGAACGTGCCGTACGCCTACAACCGCAAGGAAGCCAAGGATCACGGCGAGGGCGGCACGGTGGTAGGCGCGGCGCTGCAAGGCCGCGTGCTGATCGTCGACGACGTGATTTCGGCAGGCACCTCGGTGCGCGAGTCGGTGGACCTGATCCATGCCTCGGGTGCCGAACCGGCCGGGGTGGTGATCGCGCTGGACCGCATGGAACGCGGCACGGGCGACAAGTCGGCGGTGCAGGAAGTGCGGGAACAATATGGCATTCCGGTGGTGGCGGTGGTCACGCTGGACAATCTGGTGGAATTTCTGGAACGCGATGCAAACCGACAAACTGAATTGCAGGCCGTGGCCGCTTACCGTTCAACGTACGGCGTTTAGCGCGCTGATGGCCGCGGCGCTGGTGCTGCTGGCGGCGGGCCCGGCCCAGGCGGGCATGTACCGCTGGGTGGACGGCAATGGCCGCGTGCATTACGGCGACACCCTGCCACCGACCTACCAGAAAAGCGGCGCCGCCGAGATGAACAAGCAGGGCGATGTCATCAAGCGCACGCAATCCGAGGCGGAACGCAAGGCCGAAGCCGAGCGTCAGGCCGAGCAGAAGCGCATCCAGGCCGAGCAGCAGAGGCAGGCGCAACTCGATCGCGCTTTGACCCAGACCTATACCACCGAAGCGGAAATCGACCTGGCACGCGACCGCGCGCTGGAGAATTACAAGCTGATGACCCGGGGTGCCGAAATACGGGCCCGTGCGGTCGAGGCCAATCTGGCCGATCTGCGCAGCCGTATCGCGAACATACAAAAGGCGGGCCGCAAGCTTGGGCACAACCTGCAGGAACAGCTGGATCAAGCCGTCCGGGAGCGCGAGGAACTGAAGCGGACCATCCAGAACAACCAGGCTGCCATGGATCAGGTGCGCGAGAAATACGCCGCGGACAAGGTGCGCTTCCGCGAACTGACGGGAAAATAACGGGCAGTTCCCGGGCCTTTGCCTGATGCCCCGGCAGTGCTGTCTGACCTACACGATGCTAGCCTGAAGCGCTCAGGCCAGCGCATCGTCTCATCACTGAAGCTTGGTTTTCAGCAGGTCATTAACCTGTGCAGGGTTGGCCTTGCCGCGGCTGGCCTTCATCACCTGGCCGACCAGCGCATTGAACGCTTTTTCCTTGCCGGCGCGGAATTCCTCGACCGACTTCGGGTTGGCGGCGAGCACCTCGTCGATGATCTTCTCCAGTTCGCCGGAATCGGACATCTGCCTGAGGCCGCGTGCCTCGATGATGGCGTCGACTTCGCCGGCACCCTCCCACAAGCCTTCGAACACCTGCCTGGCGAGCTTGCCCGAGAGCGTGCCATCCTGGATGCGGGTGATCAGCGAGCCGAGTTGGGCGGCGGAAACCGGGCTGTGGGCGATGTCGAGTTCGGCCTTGTTCAGCGCGGCGGAGAGTTCGCCCATCACCCAGTTGGCGGCGAGCTTGCCCTGGCCGCAGACGTGGGCGGCAGACTCGAAATAGTCGGCGAGCGCGCGCGAGCCGGTCAGCACGGCGGCATCGTAGGCTGACACGCCATATTCAACCTGGAAACGCGCCTGCATGGCGGCAGGCAGCTCGGGCAGGGTGGCGCGCACCGCGTCGATCCAGTCTTCGTCGAGCTTCACCGGCAGCAGGTCTGGGTCGGGGAAGTAACGGTAGTCGTGCGCCTCTTCCTTGCTGCGCATCATGCGCGTCTCGCCGCGGTCGGGGTCGAACAGCACGGTAGCCTGCTCGATACGGCCGCCGTCCTCCAGCGTCTCGATCTGCCAGCGCACCTCATAATCAATGGCTTGCTGCAAAAAGCGGAACGAGTTGAGGTTCTTGATTTCGCGGCGGGTGCCGAATTCGGTCTGCCCGACCGGGCGCACCGAAACGTTGGCGTCGACGCGAAAGCTGCCTTCCTGCATGTTGCCGTCGCAGATGCCGATCCAGGTCACCAGCGTGTGCAGCGCGCGGGCGTAGGCCACGGCCTCGGCACTGGAGCGCATCTCCGGCTCGGAGACGATTTCCAGCAGCGGGGTGCCGGCGCGGTTGAGATCGATGCCGGTCATGCCGTGGAAGTCCTCGTGCAGCGACTTGCCGGCGTCCTCTTCCATGTGGGCGCGGGTGAGGTGGACGGTTTTTTCCGCGCCGTCCACCACGATGGTGAGCGCGCCGCCCTCGACGATGGGTTTGGCCAGCTGGCTGATCTGGTAGCCCTTGGGCAGGTCGGGGTAGAAGTAGTTCTTGCGGTCGAACACGTTGACGCGGTTGAGCGTGGCGCCGATCGCCAGGCCGAACTTGATCGCGCATTCCACCGCGCCCTTGTTCAATACCGGCAGCACGCCGGGCAGCGCGATGTCGACCGCGCTCGCCTGCGTATTGGGCGCGGCGCCAAAGGCGGTGCTGCTGCCTGAGAATATCTTGGATCGGGTGGCGAGCTGGGTGTGGACCTCCAGCCCGATGACGGTCTCCCACTTCATTTCAGGCCCTCCGGTTGGCGGCTGTGCCAGTCGGTGGCGCGCTGGTACTGATGGGCGACGTTGAGCATTTTCGCCTCGGAAAAATAATTGCCGACCAGCTGCAGGCCGATCGGCAGGCCCTTGGCATCGAAGCCACACGGCAGCGACATGCCGGGCAGGCCGGCGAGGTTGGCGGGAATGGTGTAGAGGTCGTTCAGATACATCTCGACCGGGTCGTCGGACTTCTCGCCCAGCTTGAACGCGGTGCCCGGCGCGGTGGGGCCGAGGATGACGTCGCAGGACTTGAAGGCTGCGCTGAAGTCGTCGGCGATCAGGCGGCGGATCTTCTGCGCCTGCAGGTAATAGGCGTCGTAATAGCCGTGCGAGAGCACGTAGGCGCCGATCATGATGCGGCGTTTCACCTCGGCGCCGAAGCCCTGCGCGCGGGTCTTGGAATACATGTCGTTGAGGTCGGTGTACTCTGGCGCGCGATAGCCGTAGCGCACGCCGTCGAAGCGCGACAGGTTGGACGAGGCTTCGGCCGGCGCCAGCACGTAGTAGACGGGAATGGCGAGCTTCGAATTGGCGAGCGAGATGTCGACCGGGGTGGCGCCAAGCTTCTTCAGCTCGGCCACCGCCGCGTCCACTGCTGCCGCGACCTCATTGTTCAGGCCTTCGGCAAAGAACTCCTTGGGCAGGCCGACGCGCAGGCCGGTCAAAGGCTTGTCGAGGTCGCGCGTGTAATCCTCTTTTTCGCGTTCCAAGCTGGTCGAATCGTTGGGGTCAAAGCCAGTCATCACGTTCAACAGCAGCGCGCAGTCCTCGGCCGAGGGCGCCATCGGTCCCGCCTGGTCGAGGCTCGACGCGAACGCGATCATGCCGTAACGCGACACCAGACCGTAGGTGGGTTTGAGGCCGGTGATGCCGCACAGCGCAGCCGGCTGGCGGATCGAGCCGCCGGTGTCGGTGCCGGTGGCGGCGGGCGCCATGCGCGCCGCCACGCAGGCCGCCGCGCCGCCCGAGGAACCGCCGGGCACGTAGGCCGGGTTCCAGGGGTTCTTTACCGCGCCAAAATGGCTGGTCTCGTTGCTTGACCCCATGGCGAACTCGTCCATGTTGGTCTTGCCGAGGCTGGGCATGCCGGCTGCCTTGAAGCGCTGGATCACGTGGGCATCGTAGGGCGCCACGAAGTTGTGCAGCATTTTTGAACCGCAGGTGGTGAGCCAGCCGTCGGTGCAGAAGATGTCCTTGTGGGCGATCGGCACGCCGGCGAGCGGGCCGGCATTGCCGGTGGCGATCAGTGCATCGGCAGCAGCGGCTTCAAGAAGGGTTTTTTCGGCGTCGACCGTGATGAAGGCGTTGACCGCCGGGTTCAGCGCGGCGATGCGGTCGAGGTAGGTTTGCGCCAGTTCGCGGCTGGAAACCTGCCTGGCTGCGAGTTGCGCGGCAAGTGTGGATAGTGAGGTGTCGGACATGACTTATTCGATGACTTTAGGCACGAGATACAGGCCGTTCTCGACCGCCGGGGCGATGGCCTGGAAGGCGGCGTGGCGGTCGGTTTCGGTCACGGCGTCTTCACGCAGGCGCTGGTAGACCTCCTGCGCGTGGGCCATCGGGGCGATGCCGCTTGTGTCCACCGCCTGCATGGTGGCGATGAGGCCGAAAATGTTGTTGAGCTGGGCCTGCGTGGCCTGCGCCTCGGCATCGCTGGTTTCTATGCGCGCAAGGCGGGCGATGCGCTTGACGTCGTCCTGGGTGAGGGACATGGTGGAAGCACCTGAATACTTACGGGAACGAAGCGCGTTAGGGTATCATAGGCCCCTTGTTTTTTCCGCCCTTTCGCCCGCCTGGCGCGGGTGCTGCCGCCACCATGTTCAAGTTTCTGACCAGCTATTTCTCGACCGACCTCGCAATCGACCTCGGCACCGCCAACACGCTGATTTACGTGCGCGACCGCGGCATCGTCCTGGACGAGCCCTCGGTGGTGTCGATCCGTACCGATGCGGCGGCGGGCGGCAAGCGCACGGTGCAGGCGGTGGGCGCGGAAGCCAAGCTGATGCTGGGCCGCACGCCGGGCAACCTGCAGGCCATCCGGCCGATGAAGGATGGCGTGATCGCCGACTTCACCGTCACCGAGCAGATGCTCAAGTATTTCATCAAGAAGGTGCACGATACTCGCATGCTGCGGCCCAGCCCGCGCATCATCATCTGCGTGCCGTGCGGTTCGACCCAGGTGGAACGCCGCGCGATTCGCGAGTCGGCGATCGGCGCCGGCGCCAGGCAAGTCTATTTGATCGAGGAACCGATGGCGGCGGCGATCGGCGCTGGTCTGCCGGTGGCCGAGGCAACCGGCTCGATGGTGGTCGACATCGGCGGCGGCACCACCGAGGTTGGCGTGATCTCGCTCGGCGGCGTGGTCTACGCCAACTCGGTGCGCGTTGGCGGTGACCGCATGGACGAAGCCATCATCAACTACATCCGCCGCAACTACGGCATGCTGATCGGCGAAGCCACCGCCGAGCAGATCAAGAAGAAAATGGGTTCGGCCTTCCCCGGCGCCGAAGTGCTGGAAATGGAAGTCAAGGGCCGCAGCCTCGCCGAGGGCGTGCCGCGCAGCTTCAACGTGTCGTCCAACGAAATCCTCGAAGCGCTGACCGAGCCGCTCAATGCCATCGTCAGCGCGGTCAAGCAGGCACTGGAGCAGACGCCGCCGGAACTCGGTGCCGACATCGCCGAGAAGGGCATGGTGCTGACCGGCGGCGGCGCGCTGCTGCGCGACCTCGACCGCCTGCTGATGGAAGAGACCGGCCTGCCGGTGATCGTCGCCGACGATCCGCTGACCTGCGTGGTGCGCGGTTCGGGCCGCGCGCTCGAGGAAATGGACAAGCTGGCGTCGGTGTTCACCAACGAGTGAACGCAGCCGCTGTTGACCGGGCCTGCTGATGGCGATGCCGGGCCAGCTCATGTTCGCCCGCCGGTTGGGGCCGACGGCGCGCCTGACGATCTGGCTACTGGTGGGGCTGTCCTGCGTGGTGGTCGATGTCCGCTATCACGCGCTCGACGGCCTGCGTAGCGGATTTTCCATGCTGCTGCAGCCGGTGCGCGAAGTCATGCGAGTTCCCACCGAGGTTGCGGCCGAACTCACGGGTTTCTTCACCCGCCACCGTCTCCTGCAAAAAGAGCGCGATGCGCTCCTGGCTGAACGGACGCAGCTGCTGGTGGGCGTGAACAACGCGAAGGAACTGGCGCGCGAAAATGCCGAATTGCGTGCGCTGCTGAAGCTGCAAAGCCGTCCGGGCCAGCAGGTGGTGCATGCCGCCCTGCTGTACCAGGGACACGACTGGTTTGCCCAGCGTCTCACGCTGGACCAGGGAGGCGGCGCCGGGCTGCGCACCGGCCTGCCGGTGGTCGATGCCGACGGCCTGGTGGGGCAACTGACCCGGGTGTACCCGGGATCGAGCGAGGTCACGCTGGTGAGCAGCGCGGAGCAGCTGACGCCGGTGTTCGTCGAGCGTACCGGCCAGCGCGGGCTCGCTGCCGGGACCGGGCACGGCCAGATGGAACTTCGCTACATGCCGGCGCAGACCGACCTCCGGCCGGGCGATCGCCTGCTGACCTCGGGCATCGACCGGGTGTATCCCGCTGGCATTCCGGTGGCAACCGTCACCCGGGTATCCCGTTCGCAATCCAGCCCCTACCTGCGAGTGGACTGTCTGCCGCTGGCTGGGCTCGACCGCTCGCGTGGGGTGCTGGTGCTGATCGCGGAACCGCAGGTGGCGGCGCGATGAACGTGTCTGCCCAGACCCCCAGCAGCTGGCGCCGCATCCTCGGCACCCTGACCCTGGCGGTGCTGCTGGAACAGCTGCCCTGGTCGGGCTGGCCGCTGGTCGTGCGGCCGGACTTCGTGCTGGTCGGCGTCCTCTTCTGGACGCTGCATCAACCCGCACGCATCGGTTTCGGCACGGCATTCTTTCTCGGCCTGCTGGCCGATTTTCAGGATGGCGCGGTGTTCGGCCAGCACGCCATTGCCTATGTGATCGGCGTCTATCTGGTGCTGTATCTGCGCTTGCGGCTGCTGCAGTTCGATCCGCACCGGCAGGCCGCCCAAATGTTCCCGATCCTGCTTGGCGTGCAGACGGTGGTGCTGCTGGTGGGCTGGCTGGCGGTCAACCCGCCGTCCGGACTGAGCATCCTGATTCCGGTGCTGGGCAGTACCGTGCTGTGGTATCTGGTCGCCTTGTTCGTGCGTCTGTGGCATGGCAAGGGCGCGCAGGATCGGGCGTGAGCCGGGCATGCCGCTAGCCACGCCGCTGAAGAACCTGGATCGCGAGCTGGCCCGCTTTCACGGACGGCTGAAAGCGGGCGCGGCCTTCGTGGTGCTGCTTGCGGCGGCCCTGCTGGGACGCGGGTTTTATCTGCAGATCACACAGCACGAGTATTACATCCAGCGTGCCGAAAACAACCGCATTTCGCTGGTGCCTGTTGCGCCCAACCGCGGGCTGATCCTGGACCGGAAAGGCCGCATCCTGGCGGAAAACTATTCGGCCTATACGCTCGAACTGACACGGGCGCAGCCCCGCGATCTGGAGGCCACGCTGGCCGAAGTGAGCAAGCTGATCCCGATCACGCCGGGGGAGCTGCGGAGCTTCCGGCGTCTGCTTGCCGAATCGCACGAGTTCGAGACGGTGCCGTTGAAAAGCAAGCTGACCGACGAGGAGGTGGCGATCCTGGCGGCCAACCACTACCGCCTGCCGGGCGCGGAGGTGAAGGCGCGGCTGTTCCGCAACTATCAGGCCGGGTCCGGCATGTCGCATGTGGTCGGCTTCATCGGCCGGATCAATGACCGTGATCTCAAAGGTTTGCGCGAATCCGGGCGCGAGCAGAACTACCGGGGCACGGTGCATATCGGCAAGACCGGGCTGGAGCAGAGCTACGAAACCCTGCTGCATGGCCGCACCGGCTTCGACCAGATGGAGACCGACGCAAGCGGCCGTGCGGTGCGTGCGCTGTCGCGGATTCCGCCGGTGGCGGGCAAGGATTTGCGCCTGTATCTCGACCGCGACCTGCAGGCGATTGCCGAACAGGCATTCGGCGATTACACAGGCGGGCTGGTGGCGCTCGACCCCAATACCGGCGGCGTGCTGGCGATGGTGAGCAAACCGGGGTTCGACCCCAACCTGTTCATCGACGGCATCGATCCGGAAACCTGGAAGGCACTCAACGATTCGCCCGAACGGCCGATGGTGAATCGTGTGCTGCGCGGCGTCTATCCGCCGGGTTCGACCATCAAGCCATTCATGGGGCTGGCCGGACTGGAACTGGGGGTGCGCAAACCTGCGGACATCACGGTCGATCCCGGGTATTTCTCCCTGCCCAACAGCAGTCACCAGTTTCGCGACTGGAAGCACGGCGGCCACGGGCTCGTCGACATGCGCCGGGCCATCGCGCAGTCGTGCGATACCTATTTCTACAAACTGGCGTTCGACATGGGGATCGACCGCATGCACGACTACCTGGCGAAATTCGGTTTTGGCGAGAAAACCGGCATCGATCTGGAGGGCGAATCGCCGGGCCTGCTGCCTTCGCGCGACTGGAAGCAGCGCCGCTGGAAGAAGGAGTGGTATCCAGGCGAGACGGTGATCGCGGGCATCGGCCAGGGCTATCATCTGACTACGCCGCTGCAACTGGCGGCCGCGACCGCCATGATCGCCAATGGCGGAAAACGGGTCGAGCCGCGCCTGGTGCAGGCGATACGCGACCCGCTCACCCACGTCTGGCAGCCGCAGCCCGTGGTGGTGCGCGGGCAGCTGGCGCTCAATCCGGATGACCTTGCGGTGATCCGGCAAGGCATGATGGACGCGATGCGACCGGGCGGCACGGCGGCGGCCGCCGCCGCCGGCGCCCCCTACACCATTGCCGGCAAGACCGGCACCGCGCAGGTGGTCGGCATCAAGCAGGGCGCTCGCTACGATGCCGGCAGCCTGTCGCGGAAAAATCGCGACCATGCGCTGTTCATCGCCTATGCGCCGGCCGAGAACCCCACCATCGCGGTGGCGGTGATGGTGGAGAACGGCGGGCACGGCGGTTCCACCGCGGCGCCGATCGCGCGTGCGGTGTTCGATTATTATCTGACCGGGAAGCGCCCCGGCAACATGAAACCGGAGGGGAACGATGCCTCGGACTAGCCATGGGTTTTTGAGCGGCCTGCGCCACGTGGACGGCATCCTGCTGACACTGGTGGTCTTGGTGCTGGGCATCAGTCTGGCGGTGGTGACGAGCGCCTCGGGCCAAAGCGCAGCACGCATCAGCGGCCACCTCGTCAATATAGGACTGGCGCTGGGGGTGATGGTGGTGATTGCCAACGTACCGCCGCACCTGCTGTCCAAGGTGGGGCCGCCGCTGTATGTGGCAGGGGTGGTGCTGCTGATCGGGGTGGCGCTGTTCGGCGAAGTCCGCAACGGCGCCCGTCGCTGGCTGGACGTGGGCTTTGCGTTCCAGCCGTCCGAACTGCTGAAACTGGCGTTGCCGTTGATGCTGGCCTGGTATTTCCATCGCAACGAGGCGGTGCTTCGCGCCAAGCATTATCTGGTCGGCGGCGTGCTGCTGCTGGTGCCGTTTCTGCTGATCCTGCGCCAGCCCGACCTGGGTACGGCGCTGATGCTCGGCGCGTCGGGATTTTACCTGCTGTTCTTTGCCGGCCTGCCGTGGAAGGTGATCCTCGGGGGCGCCACCCTGGGGGCCGCCAGCCTGCCTGTGGTGTGGGGCCTGATGCACGATTACCAGCAGCGCCGCGTGCTGATGCTGCTCGATCCCTCGTCCGACCCCTTGGGTGCCGGCTACCACATCATCCAGTCGACCATCGCAATCGGCTCCGGTGGGCTGTTCGGCAAAGGCTGGATGCAGGGCACGCAAAACCAGCTCGACTTCATTCCCGAGCGCACCACCGATTTCATCTATGCCGTGTTCGGCGAGGAATTCGGCTACGCCGGCGCGATCCTGCTGGTCGGGCTGTATCTGGCCATCGTTGCGCGCGGCCTGGTCATCGCCGCGCGCGCGCCGACACTGTTCGGGCGGCTGATGGCGGCCACCCTGAGCCTCAATCTGTTCACCTACGTATTCGTCAACATGGGCATGGTGTCGGGCATTCTGCCAGTGGTCGGCGTGCCCTTGCCGCTGATGAGTTACGGCGGGACGGCGCTCGTCACGCTGCTGCTGGGCGTGGGCATCCTGATGAGCGTGGCGACGCACCGCCAGCTCAACAAATCGTGACGCGTTAAAATACGGCCATGAAGACGATCTCGTTACTGGGCATCGCTGCCCTCGCGCTGGCGTTGGGCGGTTGTGCCAGCACCCCGCCCGCAAAGCAGGCATCGACCGCGCCCAAAGGCGGCGGCTATTATCTGGACGACGGCCCGGAGGCCCACCCGCCGGCGAATCTGGATGCGGTCCCCGACGCCGTGCCGCGCAAGGAAGCGCTGAACCCCCGGGCCAACCGCACCTATGTCGCGCTGGGCACCACCTATACGCCGCAGACCACCCGCCAGCCCTACGTCAAGGAGGGGCTGGCCTCGTGGTATGGCCGCCGTTTCCAGGGCAAGAAAACCTCCTCGGGCGAGCCCTATGACATGTATGCCATGACTGCGGCGCATCCGACCCTGCCGATCCCGAGTTATGCGCGGGTCACATCGCTCGACACCGGCAAGTCGGTGGTGGTGCGCATCAACGATCGCGGACCGTTCCACAGCAACCGCATCATCGACCTGTCGTATACCGCCGCCTACAAGCTGGGCTATCTAGGGAAGGGCAGCACCCGGGTGCGGGTGGAAAGCATCGACCCCGACACCGACGACAACCAGGGCAAGACGCCGCAGGACGGGATCTACCTTCAGGTGGGTGCATTTTCGCGCGCCGACAATGCGCAGCAGCTCCGCGATCGCCTGGAACGCCTGCTCGACATCGACGCCAGCCAGACGCGTGTGGTGCGCGACGGCAGACTGCATCGCGTGCAGCTCGGCCCGTATGCCAGCGATGATGCGGCGCAGTCGGATCGTGCGCGGGTACGGGAACGCCTTGACCTGAAGGCGGTCCTGGTCAGACGCGACTGATCGAAAGGCTGAGCATGAAAACCTTCTGGCTGGGGCTGGCGCTCCTGTTTTCTGCAACGGTGTGGGCGGCCCCGCCCAGCATTGCATCGCGCGCCTGGATCGTGATCGACCAGGCGAGCGGGCGCGAACTGGCTGCCAGTCAGGCCGATCTGCCGCTGGCGCCGGCTTCGCTGACGCAGATGATGACGGCCTATGTCCTTCTGGGCGATATCCGCAGGAACAAGTTGAGCCTGGGCGAGATGGTCAGCGTACCGCAGGCCGCCACCGAGGCCGATGGTGCGCGCATCTTCCTCAAGCCGGGCGAGAAGGTGAGCGTCGGGACGCTGTTGCAGGGCATGCTGGTGGAGTCGGCCAGCGACGCCACGCTCACCCTGGTGACGGCGGCCGACGGCAGCGAGGCAGCATTTGTCGAGCGCATGAATCGCGAGGCCAAACGCCTGGGCATGACGAAAACCCGCTTCATGAACGCGACCGGATTGGCTGCCGTCGGCCATGAATCGAGCGCGCGCGATCTTGCCCTGCTCGGGCGTGCCCTGGTGCGCGATTTTCCGGACCGGCTCGCATTCTTCAGCCAGAAGGAACTGGCTTTCCAGGGGATCACGTATTACAACGGCAATCGCCTGTTGTGGCGCGACAATACCGTAACCGGCCTGAAGGTCGGGCATACGCCCCAGGCTGGCTATTGCATGGCGACGTCGGCGCAGCGCGGCGACCAGCGCCGTATCGCCGTGGTGCTGGATGCGCGCTCGGACGCGCAGCGCACGCAGGACGCGCTGAAGCTGCTGAATTACGCTTTCGAGAATTTCGACAGCGTGCCGCTTTATCGCGCCCAGCAAGCCGTCAAGGTGGTCAACCTCTACCGGGGCGAGCGTCCCTCGGTGAGCATGGGCTTCGCGCAGGATTTCCATCTGGTGGTTCCCCGGGGCGCCGCGCCCCGCGTCAAGGCGGAAGTCATCACCCGGCAGCCCATCGTGGCGCCGGTGAACAAGGGGCAGCGCCTGGGCACCCTGCGGCTGACGCTCGACGGCCAGCCGCTCGGCGACTATCCCCTGGTCGCCCTGCATGACGTCGGCGTGGCCGGCATCTTCGGCCGTGGCTGGGATTCGCTCCGGCTGCTGTTCGCAAAGTGAGCGTCTACCTCAACGGCCGGTTCCTGCCGCTCGCCGAAGCGAAGGTACCGGTGCTCGACCGCGGCTTCGTCTTCGGCGACGGCGTCTACGAACTGGTGCCGGTGTATTCGAGGAAGCCGTTCCGCCTCGACGGCCACCTGCGCCGGCTGCAGGGCAGTCTCGACGGCATCCGCCTGGCCAACCCGCACGGGGTAGCCGCGTGGCGCGACCTGATCCTGCGTCTGGTCGAGTTGCAGGATTTCGACGACCAGTCGGTCTATATCCAGATCACCCGGGGCACGCCTGTTGAGGGACAGCCGCCGCGCGACCATGCCTTTCCCAAAGGCGTGCAGCCGACGGTGTTCATGTTCGCGCAGCCGCTGGTGACCGCCATGCCCGCGCAGAAGGCCGCCGGCGTGTGCGCGGTCAGCGCGGTCGACAACCGCTGGCTGCGCTGCAACATCAAGGCGATTTCGCTGCTGGCCAACATCCTGCTGCGCCAGCAGGCGGTGGACGCCGATTGCGCCGAAACCGTGATGCTGCGCGACGGCTTCCTCACCGAAGGCGCGGCAAGCAACATCTTCGTGGTGAAGGACGGCGTGCTGCGGGCGCCGCCACCGTCGAACCTGATGCTGACCGGCATCACCTACGACGTGGTGCTGGAACTTGCCGCTGCGCACGGCATTCCGCACGAGGTGAGGGCGATTTCCGAGGCCGAGGTGCGCGACGCCGACGAGCTCTGGATGACGTCGTCCACCAAGGAAATCATGGCTATCGTGAAGCTGGACGGCGCACCGGTCGGCGCTGGCGTGCCGGGTCCGCTGGCGCGACAGATGGATACGCTGTACCAGACCTTCAAGCACCAGGTGATGAGGTCATGAGCGAACACGAGACCCTGCTGCAATTTCCCACCGATTTCCCCATCAAGATCATGGGCGAGCGCCGCGACGACTTTGCGCAGGCCATGGTCGAGCTGGTGCTGCGTCATGCGCCGGATTTCAGGGCGGAAACCGTCGAAATGCGCGTATCCAGCAGCGGCAACTACCTGTCGGTGACCTGCGTGGTGCGCGCCACCTCGAAAGCCCAGCTCGACGCGCTGTATCGCGAGATCACCGCGCATCCGTGGGTGAAGATGGCGCTGTGATGGCGAGTAGTGAGCGGCAAGCGGTGAGCGGGAAGGCGATCGTTCGACACCTGGGGCGGGTCGAGTACGAGCCGACGTGGCGGGCGATGCAGGACTTCACCGCGCGGCGCACGCCCGATATCGCGGATGAAATCTGGATGCTGGAGCATCCGCCCGTCTACACCCAAGGGCAGGCCGGCAAGCCGGAGCACCTGATCGCCACCACCAAGATTCCCGTGGTGCCGATCGACCGCGGCGGCCAGATCACTTACCACGGGCCCGGGCAGGTGGTGGCCTATGTGCTGGTCGACCTGCGGCGCCGCGGCTACGGCATCCGCGAGCTGGTGACGCGCATGGAGCAGGCGGTGATCGACTTCCTGGCGGCGCAGGGCGTGGCCGCCACTCGGCTGGCCGGTGCACCCGGCGTGTATGTCGATGGCGCCAAGATCGCGGCGCTCGGCCTGCGCGTCAGGCATGGCTGCACGTACCATGGCCTGGCCTTCAACGTCGACATGGACCTGACGCCGTTTGCCGCCATCAACCCCTGCGGCTACGCCGGGATGCGGGTGACGCAATGCCGCGATCTCGGCGTGGCAATACCCCTGCCTGAGGCGGAGCAGGTGCTCGCCCAGCGCCTGCTGGACGCGATCTATTCTTGACTGATTTAGTCGACTATTAGTATTCTTGTAGCTTCTAATGGAGTTATTCATGAGCACCGACACCCTGCCGTCCGACCCCAAGCTGCTGATGCGTTCGATCATCCAGCGCATCGCCACTGGTCCGGACCTGTCCAAGAACATCAGCCGCACCGAAGCGCATCTGGGCACCAAGGCCATCATCGACAACGTGATCGACCCGGTGCAGGTGGGCATCTACTTCATCGCCCTGCGCATGAAGCGCGAGACGATGGACGAAAACCGCGGCGTGCTCGACGCGGTGCTCGAAACCACCCGCCGCGTCACCGCGGCGGTCGACGAAGTGGTCGATATCGGCGATCCCTACGACGGCTACAACCGCTGCCTGCCGGCCGCGCCCTTCCTCGGCCCTTTGCTGGCCGAGTTCGGCGTGCACGTGGTCAGCCACGGCCTCGACAAGGTCGGCCCCAAGTACGGCGTGACTGCGCGCCACGTGCTGGAGGCCGCCGGGGTTCCCGTCAATCTGAAGCCCGAGGAGGCCGCGGCGCGCCTGGCCGATCCCGCGCTGGGCTGGACCTACATCGACCAGGCGCAGTCCAACCCCGGCCTGCACAACCTCACCCCGTTGCGTGCGCAGATGATCAAGCGCCAGGTGCTGACCACGGTGGAAGTGCTGTCCAAGCCGATTGCGGGCAAAAAGCTGACCCATTTCGTCACCGGCTACGTGCACAAGCCGTACCCGCCGGTGTACGCCGACCTCGCGCGCGAAGCCGGCTTCGACACCGCCTGCATCGTGCGCGGCGTCGAGGGCGGGGTGATCCCGTCGCTGCGCCAGGCCGGCAAGTATTTCCATTACCACGACCGCGGCACCGAAATCGAAGCGACGGTCGACCCGGTGGCGCTCGGTATCGACCAGCCGGTACGTGCGGTGCCGCTGCCCGGCGCGGTCGCGACCGAAGCGGGCGAGGATGAGATCGTCGCCGCGATCGACATCAAGGCCACCGCGCATGCTGCCGCCGAAGCGGGCATCCTGGCGCTGAAGGGCGACAAGGGCGCGACCTACGATTCGCTGGTGCTGGCCGGCTCGATCATCCTGCACCATGTCGGCAAGGCCGCCAGCGTGGCCGATGCGGCGGCGCAGATACGCGCCGTGCTGGATTCCGGCAAGGCCGTCGCAAGGGTCAAGTGATGAGCGAGTTCACTGCCATCGCCGCTGCCGACGAACTCAAGCCCGCCGAGATGAAGCGCGTCGTCGTCGACGGCAAGAAACTATTGCTCTGCAACTCGAACGGCACGCATTACGTCGTCGACGAGATGTGCAGCCACGAGGATTACTCGCTTTACCTCGGCTGCATCAAGGACGGCAAGATCAAGTGCTCGCTGCACGGCAGCTACTTCGATCTCACCACCGGCCAGCCCACCTGCGAGCCGGCCGACGAGCCGATCCGGACCTATCCGGTGAAGGTCGAAGCCGGCCAGGTCTGGGTCAAGGCCTGACTACTTCTTAAGCAATCCGCGGATCGCCTCGACCATCTCGGGGTGATCGAACTCGCGCCCGCCGATGGCGCTGGCGACGATGCGTCCCTGCCGGTCGATCAGAAAAGTCGTCGGCAGGCCAGCCACTTTCCATGCCTGCATCACCTTGCTGCGGGTGTCGAGCAGGATGGGGAAGCTCGGCGCGGTGTCGAACTGGCTGGTGAAGGCGTCGATGGTGTCGCCATCCTCGCCCACGTCGACCGCCAGTACGCTGAAGGCTTCGCCCTTGAGCGCCTGCGACAGGCGTTCCATCGACGGCATTTCGCGGCGGCAGGGCGGGCACCAGGTGGCCCAGAAGTTGACCAGCACCACCCGGCCCTTGAGCTGCGCGAGATCGTGGGCGGTACCGCCGAGATCTTTCAGCCGGAGCGTGGGTGCAGGGCGAGGAGGCTGCGTCGTGAGGCTGTGGGACAAGGGCGGAAGGTCGGCCGCGAGGGCGCGTGTCCAGGGCGCCAGCAGCAAAAGCATGGCGAGCGCCGCACCTGTCATTCGACTACGGATGTTCATCTGCGCACCTCACCTGTTCGAGTGTTCCTCTATGGAGTTTGCCGTCGGCGTTTATGCCCTTCAGGGTGTGCCAGGCGAAGTGCAGGTCGAACTGCCCCCCGCGCGGCATGCTGTAGGTCGTCATGCCCTGGTTCCAGTCGCCCGGCTCAAAGGTCTGCACGGTGGGAAACTGCGCCCAGGTAAAGGCGATGCGCGCCGACTCGGTCACGCCCTGCTGCTTCCATAGGCGCTCCCAGTCGGCCTTGCTGCGGATGGCGCGCGGCGGCTGCTCTGCGGAGACGTAGCGCCAGTCAGCCAGCCGGTGACGGATCGGCGTGTCGCCAATGTTGCGCACCACCGTCATGAAGACGCATTCGTGGGCATAGCGCTCCGCTGCCTCGGGCGAGAAGCCGCGCGCCTGGTAAAAGGCCCGCGCCTGGTCCGGGCTGATCTGGGTCAGCCGCACCTGGATGCCGTCCGTTTCGGTTTGCCAACTGGCCAAACCGGTTTCCGCATCTACACTGAAGTCGGTTGCGGCATGGGTCGAAGTACCCCACACAGCCAGCAGGGTCAGGGTAAACAGGCGCATAGGCTAAAATCCGGTTTGAACGTTGTTCCGAGCACATTATGGCAGACCCCATCCAGCACAAAGGCGCCGCGAAGACCTCGCGCATCCCGATCAAGATCGTGCCGCAGCCGCGCATGCGCCTGCCGTCGTGGATTCGTGCCAAATCGCCCAATGTGCCCAACGTGGCACGATTGAAAGGCATCCTGCGCGAGGCGCAGCTGCACACGGTGTGCGAGGAAGCTTCATGCCCGAACCTGGGCGAATGTTTCGGCCATGGCACCGCCACCTTCATGATCCTCGGCGACCTCTGCACGCGGCGCTGCCCGTTCTGCGACGTCGGCCACGGCACGCCGCTGCCGCTGGACGCCGACGAGCCGCGCCATCTCGCCGAAACGATCGCGCTGATGGCCTTGAAATACGTGGTGATCACCAGCGTCGACCGCGACGATCTGCGCGACGGCGGCGCGGAGCATTTCGCGCAGTGCATCGCGGCGGTGCGCGAGAAATCCCCGGCCACCCGCATCGAAATCCTCACCCCTGACTTCCGCGGGCGGCTGGAGAAGGCGCTCGACATGCTCGACACCGCGCCGCCCGACGTGATGAACCACAACCTGGAAACCGTGCCGCGCCTGTACAAGGCGGCGCGCCCCGGCGCCGACTACGCGCACTCGCTGAAGCTGCTGCAGGACTTCAAGGCACGCCATCCCGACATCCCCACCAAGTCCGGCCTGATGCTGGGCCTCGGCGAGGAGGACGACGAGATCCTGCAGGTCATGCGCGACCTGCGCGCGCACGACGTCGACATGCTGACGCTCGGCCAGTACCTGCAGCCGTCGCAGCACCATCTGCCGGTGCTGCGCTTCGTCACACCCGAGCGCTTCGCGCAGTTCGAACAGGAAGCGCTGGCGATGGGCTTCAAGCATGCGGCCTGCGGACCGATGGTGCGCTCCAGCTATCACGCCGACCAGCAGGCCGCCGGCGTCTGATTTCATCCCCCAATCAACCCTGACTTTGTCGGCTTCGCCTTGCCGTATTCGTCATACTGTCTGCGGCTCGCCTTCGTGTCAGAATTGACTGGGGAACGGAATCGTTATTTGAGGAGCCGGCGCCGCGTCAGCGCGAGTGCAATGACATAGCCCAGACTGCCGTAGGCCAGCAGTCCGACGACGTGCAGAACGATGTTGTCAGGCATGCGGCCGACGACCAGTGGCCGCGCCAGATCGATCGCGTGGGTGAGCGGCAGCCAGGCTGAAACGCCTTGTATCGCTGCGGGCAGTTGCGACACCGGAAAGAACACGCCGCACAGCAGCACCATCGGCGTGATCACCAGCGTGAAGTAATAGAGAAAGAAGTCGTAGCTCGGCGACACCGCGTTCATCACCAGCCCCATGCCGCCGAAGCAGAAACCGACCAGTGCGACGACCGGAATGATCCACAGCGTCATCCAGAAATTGCCGTACAACCCCAGTCCCCAGATCACCGCGAGGATCGCCAGTCCCGACAGCAGGCTCTTGGATGCCGCCCAGGTCAGCTCCCCCAGCATCACGTCGTCGAGCGTGAGCGGCGCATTGAGGATCGCGTCCCAGGTGCGCTGCACGTGCATGCGCGAGAAGCTCGAATACAGCACCTCGAAGGTGGCGGCGTTCATCGTGCTGTAGGCCACCGTACCGGCGGCGAGGAAGGTCAGGTAGGGCATGCCGCCCACGTCCGGCAACAGGCTGCCGAGACCGTAGCCGAGGCCGAGCATGTAGAGCATGGGGTCGGCCAGGTTGCCGAGAATGGACGGAATCGCGAGCTTCTTCCACACCAGGTAGTTGCGCTGCCATACAGGGATGAAGCGCCAGGAAAGATGGGGGAGTCGCAGATGCTTAATCACGCAGATCTCTCCCAGTGAGCTTGAGGAACACGTCTTCCAGATTCGACGGTCGGTGCAGGTAGCGCAGGGCCGGGGCGTGTTTGAGCGCGTCGATGACGGTGTCGGGGGTGCGGGTGTAGCAGAACAGGGTCTCGCCGACGGTTTCGAAGCGCTGGCACAGGCCGGCCGCGTGTTGGCCGGTCCAGTCGGCCAGCCCTTCGCCGAACACTTCAACCACCGCCGGTTCGATATGCGTTTCGATCAACGCACGCGGCGCGCCTTCGGCGACGACGCGGCCATGGTCAAGGATGGCGAGGCGGTCGGTGAGGCGCTCGGCCTCGTCCATGAAATGCGTGGTCAGAACGATGGTCTTGCCGGCGCCGATGAGCCGCCGCAGGCCTTGCCAGATAAGGTGTCGCGCCTGCGGGTCAAGACCGGTGGTGGGCTCGTCGAGAAACAGGATGTCGGGGTCATGCACCAGCGCGCGCGCCAGCGTGAGCCGCCTTTTCATGCCGCCCGACAATTGTGAAATCTGCGCGTCGGCCTTGCTGGCGAGACCGGCGAAATCGAGCAGTTCCGGCACGCGTGCGGCGACGGCTGCCTTGCTCATGCCGAAATAACGGCCGTAGGCGAGCAGGTTTTCGCGTACAGAGAAATCCGGGTCGAGGTTGTCCATCTGCGGCACCACGCCGATTTTCATGCGGGCCTCGCGCGCGTGCTGCGGAACCGCGATGCCGGCGAGTTCGATGCTGCCGGCGTCGGGCTCGATCAGGCCGAGCAACAAGCGCAGCGTGGTGGTCTTGCCGGCACCGTTGGGGCCCAGGAGGCCGAAGCATTCGCCGCGTTGCACATCCAGGTCGAGGCCGCGCACCACCTCGGTGTCGCCGTATTTTTTCGTCAGGCCGTGCGCCTTCAGCATGGGCAGGCCTCCAGAAACGCCTGTTTCAGTTCCTTCAGCTTGCCGTGGAAAAAGTGGCCGGCGTCGGGGATGGCCTTCACCGCAAGCTGCTGCTGCTCGGCCCACAGGCGGATCGCGGCCGGCGGGATGAGCTCGTCGGCATCGCCGTAGATCACCACGGTGTCGGGGGGCACCGGGTCGAACTCGTACATGGTGACCGCCGGTGCGACCAGGATCAGGCGCTGCGCATGGAGTTCCTGGCGCAGGCGGTGCTGTACGAAGGCGCCGAAAGAGAAGCCGGCCAGCGCCCACGGCAGGTTGGGGTAGCTCGCCTCGACGAAGCGGGCCACCGCCAGC
Organism: Pseudomonadota bacterium; assembly: GCA_021836225.1. Next base: position 51,434 of record JAKBJA010000026.1, read on the forward strand.
AGGTCCTCGGTCTCGCCGACGCCGGCGTCGAATGTGCCGTCGCTCATGCCGACCCCGCGGAAGTTCGGCCGCACGCTGACCCAGCCGGCTTCATTGGCCGCCTTGGCCAGCGTCGTCACCACCTTGTTGTCGAGGCTGCCGCCGTGCAGCGGATGCGGGTGGGCGACCAGCAGCAGGCCGCGGCGGTCGGTCTCGGGGTCGTCGATCACGGTTTCCAGCTTGCCGGCCGGCACCGGAATGCGCAGCTTGTAGCGTTTCACTTCAACTGCAAGCGTTCGACGATACGCCCCTGCTTGAGGTGGACCTCGAAAATTTCGTCGATGTCGGCCTCGTCCACATAGGTGTACCAGACGCCCTCCGGATACACCACCAGCAGCGGGCCCTCGTCGCAGCGGTCGAGACAGCCGGCGCTGTTGATGCGGCATTTGCCCTCGCCGTTGAGGTGGGCGTGCTTGACCTTCTTCTTCAGGTAGTCGCGCATCTGCTGGCCGCCGGACGCGCCGCAGCATTTGGCGCCATCGTCGCGCTGGTTGGTGCAGAAAAAGACGTGGTGCTTGTAATACAGCTCAGTCATTCGAGAAGTCCGAGTATTTGCGCGCGTTGCCGTGCGCCTTGTCGATCGGGTATTTGGCTGCATTGATCGCCAGCTTGTCGGCGGCGGCGTCGAGCAGGTCGATGCCCAGCAGGTCGGCCAGCCGGGTCAGGTAGATCAGCACGTCGGCGATTTCCTGGCGTACCGCCTCATGTTGTTCCGGACTCAGCTGCTGGCTCTGTTCTGCCGTCAGCCACTGGAAGGGTTCGAGCAGTTCCGCCGCTTCCACGGAGAGCGCCATGGCCAGGTTCTTGGGCGTATGGTAGCGCTCCCAGGCACGCGCCTGTGCAAAGTCGCGAATATGCTGGCGCAGGGTGTCTAGACTGTCGATCTCACGAGGGCTCATGGGTGGCATGATAGCGCGGCAGGCGACAGGCTTACGACATCCTTGTCGGGTAACCGACGCTTCGGCCGCGACATAACGGGTAAAAACCCATGAATATCGGGACTTCCGGGGCCAAATGCGGCTTGGCCTGCGGCTTGGCCTGCGGCTTGCTAGGAGTATTTGCGTTGACACCAGTTTTCTAATTCGCTCTGGCATAATGCCTGCGGATTAACAGCATATAAGAGGAGGGTGGACATGTTCACGATCAAGAAGCATCTTGCGCGCGCTGGCGTCATGCTGGCCGTCGCCGCCATGGCAGGCTGCTCCAGCACGCCGACCTATCCGCCCGCCCCCGCGGAGACGGGTAAATACAGCTGGAACTACCTGATTGGCCCGGGCGACTCGGTCCAGGTTTTTGTCTGGCGCAATCCGGAAGTATCCGGCACCTTCCCGGTACGACCCGACGGCAAGATGACCATGAATCTGGTCGAGGATATCCAGGCTTCCGGCAAGACCCCCAGCCAGCTGGCGCGCGACATCGAAAAGGCGCTCGGAAAATACATCCAGGAGCCCATCGTCACCGTCATCGTCGCCGGCGGCATCGGCCCGTTCGACCAGCAGATCCGCGTGGTGGGCGAGGCGACCAAACCCCAGGCGCTGAACTACCGCGAACACATGAGCCTGATCGATCTGATGATTGCGGTGGGTGGCTTGACCGATTACGCGGCGGGCAACAAGGCCTACATCCTGCGCACCGTGGACGGCAAGCAGGAACGTCTCGGTGTGCGCCTCGACGATCTGCTGCGCGGCGGCGACACCTCGGCCAACGTCGATTTGCGTCCGGGTGACGTTCTGGTCGTGCCGGAAACCCTGTTCTGAAACGTGTCTGCGCCGCCATGAGCGGCGCTTCTTGATGGCGGAACGTGCACATGGATCAACTGTTGCAGCAAATTCTGGGTTATGCCAAGGCGACTTGGCAGCGTCGCTGGTGGGGCGTGGCGGTGGCTTGGCTGGTGTGCGTCGTCGGCTGGACCTGGGTGATGATGATCCCGGACCGCTATGAGGCGTCGGCGCGCGTCTATGTGGATACGCAAACCCTGTTGAGGCCGCTGCTGTCCGGGCTGGCGGTTGAGCCCAATGTCGAGCAGCAGATCAAGCTGATGACGCGTCAGTTGGTGAGCCGGCCTACGCTGGAAAAGGTCGCGCGCATGACCGATATGGATGTGAAGGCGAAAACGCCCGAGCAGACCGAGAAAATGCTCACGAATCTGGCGGAAAAAATCACCATCGCGGATGCCGGCAGGGAAAATCTCTACACCATTAGCTATCAGGACGCCAACGCCGATCTCGCCAAGAAGGTGGTGCAGTCATTGCTGACCATTTTCGTGGAAACCAGCCTCGGCAAGACGCGCCAGGACATATCCAGTTCGGCGCGCTTCATCGAGGGGCAGTTGCAAGACTATCTGCAAAAACTGAACGACGCCGAGAACGCGCTCAAGGAATTCAAGCAGAAGCATATCGGCATGATGCCGGGGCAAGGTGGCGACTACTATACGAAGCTGGCCGAGGTGAGTGGCCAGTTGCGCCAGGCGCAACTGGACCAGCAGGAAGCGGTCAACCGCCGCGATCAGCTCAAGCGGCAGCTGGCGGACGAAGAGCCCGAGATTGCGGCGTCCGCGGTGGCCGGAGCGGACACCAGCGAGATCGATGGTCGCATCCAGGCGCTGCAAAAGCAGCTGGATCAGTTGCGGCTCCAGTACACCGACCTGCACCCGGATGTCCAGTCGACCAAGCGTCTGATCGAAAAGCTGGAGGCGGAGAAGAAAGCCGAACTGACAAAGCGCAAGGCCGACCCCTCGGACACCAACAAGGCCCAGAACCCCGTCTATCAGCAACTCACCATCTCCATCGCGGAAGCGGATGCCACCGTGTCCTCCCTGCGGGCGCGGGTGGCGGAGTATCAGCGCCGGTATGCCGAGCTGCGCAACGCGTCCAACATGATTCCGCAGGTGGAGCAGGAATACACTCAGTTGACGCGCAACTATGACATCTACAAGCAAAACTACGATGATCTGCTGAAGCGTCGCGAGTCCGTCACCATGTCGGGCGATGTCGAGAGCAAGACCGACACGGTCGACTTCCGTGTGATCGATCCGCCCTTCGTACCGAGCAAGCCGGCGTGGCCGAACCGTCTGATGCTGCTGTCGCTGGTGACGCTGGGCGGACTGGGTGCGGGTATCGCGGTGGCCTTCCTTATGAGCCAACTGCGCCGCACGGTGACTGATCGCCGTGCCCTGCGTGAGCTGACCGGCCTGCCGCTGCTGGGGGCGGTATCGCGGGTGGAAACCGATGAAAGCCTGCGCCGCAGGCGCAAGGGATTGATGACGTATCTGGCCGCACTGGGGAGCCTGATTGCTGCCTATGGCGCCGTAATGGTTCTGCAACTGCTTGTGTCGCGCGCTGGCTAGGAGAATCCATGAGCATTATTGAAAAAGCAGCGGGCAAGATTGGCACGGGAGCGCCTCATCCCGCCCCTCAGGTTGGCCCCGGCGATCCCGGCCACGACGCCAGTCTGATCGAAAATGCGCTCAACAAGCAGCGCAGCAGTCTTGCAGCGCCGTTCGTCGCCACCCCGGTCGACCCGATATTCAGTTCGCCTGATACCCTCGCGATGGAAGGCGGGAGTCAGGTGCAGTCGATCAATCTGGCGCGCTTGCATCGCATGGGCGTGGTCTCGCCGGATGCGGAAAAAAGCCAGATCGCCGAAGAGTTCCGCATCATCAAGCGGCCGCTCATCGCCAACGCCTTCGGCCAGGGCACCGCGCGGGTCAAGAACGGCAATCTCATCATGGTCACCAGCTCGCTGCCGGGCGAAGGCAAGAGTTTCGTTGCCATCAACCTGGCGATTTCAATGGCGATGGAAATGGATCGCACCGTGCTGCTGATCGACGCCGACGTCGCCAAGCCGCGCGTGCCAGAATACCTGGGTATCCACGCCGACAAGGGCTTGCTTGACGTGCTGCAGGACAAGGATCTCAAATTGTCCGATGTGCTGATCAAGACCGACATCGCCAAGCTGACCGTGCTGCCCGCGGGACGTACCTACAAGCGCGCGACCGAGTTGCTGGCAAGCGCCGCCATGACCCGTCTGGTCGAGGATATCGGCAACCGATATCCCGACCGTATCATCCTGTTCGATTCGCCGCCGCTGCTGGCAACGAGCGAAGCGAGCGTGCTGGCGACTCACATGGGGCAGATCGTCATGGTGGTGGAAGCCGAGAAAACCTCGCAGGAGGCGGTGCGCGAGGCCTTGAGCCACATCCAGTCCTGCGAGGTCGTCGGCATGCTGCTGAATAAAACCACGCCGACTCCGGGCGCAGACTACTACTATGGCTACTATGGCAGTTACGGCAAATAAGTCCCGACGCTGCTGCGCCTGGGCGGTGGCGCACAGACACATTCCTTTTGCAGGCGCTTTCTCTGTTTTCATGGCGATGGCCTTCGCCCCGGCCGCGCATGCCATCGACTGGCGCTTCGCGCCCTACCTGAATGCGTCGGCTACCTACACCGACAACGCCAGGCAGAGTTCGAACAATCCCCAGAATGCCTTGATCCTCACCGAGACCCCTGGCTTCACATTGCGCTCCGAAGGCTCGCGCCGGGTGCAGGCCAGCCTGCAATATGGACTTACTGGTGTGGAGCGTATCGGGAACGATCAGAACAACGACCTCTATCACAACCTCAACGCGGTGGGGAAGGCCGAACTGGTCAAGGATTTCCTGTTCATCGACGGCAACGCCAACATCTCGCAGCGGCTGATCTCGCTCCTGGGATCGCCTGCCGATGCCACCGTCAACAACAGCAACCGGACCACGGTCGGCATCTATTCGATCAGCCCCTACATTCAGCAGCGTTTCGGCACCTTCGCCTTCGCGCAGGTGCGCTACACCGCCAGCGGGGCGATTTTCCAGAATAATGTCGCGCCCAATGCCAATTCGAATGCGATTGCCGCCAGCCTGAACAGCGGCACCCGCTTCACCGATCTCAGTTGGGGGCTCAATTATTCCCTCCGCAAGATACAAAACCGCAACGCGGTCAATTCCGCCGACAATACCGATGTCACCTTCGAAAGCGCCAGTGCAACCGCCGGTTATGCATTGACCCGCCAGTTCCGGGTGTTCGGCACGTTCGGCCAGGACTGGAACGACTATTTCAGCAGCACGGGAACGAGTGGCGCTTTCTATAGCGCCGGATTCGGCTGGTCGCCCACGCGCCGCACGAGCCTCGAAGCCTCGGCCGGTGAGCGTTATTTCGGTCGTACGTTCAGCCTGTCCGGCAGCCACCGCACCCGGCTCACGCGCTGGCGGGTGGGTTATTCCGAGAATGTCAGCGACATTTCGCAGCAGTTCCTGGAACAGAGCAGCCGCATTTTCTGGGTTTGCAATAATGGTTCTACGCTCATTGAGGCCCAGAGCGATCCAGGGGGGTGCGTGGGACCGATTACGGCGGGTGACCTCGCACTTTATTACAGCAATTACGGTGTTTCGACGGCTGACCTGATTGCCGCCGGCTTGCTGAATATAGCAACCACCAACGGGATTTTTGTCATCAAGAATTTCAATGCGGGTGTGTCCTGGGACATTGGCAAGCTGGGATTCGGTCTTTCGGCGCAAGACACCAAACGTCTCTATCAGGCGCTTGGGAATGCGCAGGATCATATTCAGGCAATTACGGGTTCTGTCAGTTATCGCCTGTCCGAAACAGTGACGGCCAACAGCATTTTGTCGCTTACCCGTACCAGCCTGGATAGTTCGTTAACGAACGGCGTCGCGCGACAGGATGATCTCCTGAGCCTCAGTCTCGGCCTCAACCGCCGCTTTACCGATAAGCTTAACGGCGCGTTGACTTTCCGCCGTACCCAACGAACTTCGAACGTGGCGAATGCCGACTACGACGAAGACAGCCTCATGGCCTCGGTCAACATGCGCTTCTGACCGGGCTCCCGGAATGGCACAGCCGTTGCTAAGCCTTTAGTGCGCGCCGTGCCACCACTCAGATAACGGATTGTCCATGTACGAAGACTATTACCGCTTTAGCGCCAAGCCGTTCCAGCTCAATCCCGACCCGCGTTTTTTCTTCGGCTCCAAGGGACACAAGCGGGCGATGGCCTATCTGGATTACGGCCTGTCGCTGGGCGAGGGCTTCATCGTCATCACCGGCGAAGTCGGCGCCGGCAAAACCACGCTGGTGCGCAACCTGTTTCGCCAGCTCGAGGCCCACAATGTCGTCGCGGCGCAACTGGTGTCGACCCAGCTGGATGCGGAGGACACCTTGCGCAGTGTGGCCGCCTCGTTCGGGCTGGAACATGAAGGCCTGACCAAGTCGGCGCTGCTGAAAAACCTGGAGGACTTCCTGACGGCCGCCGCGCGCCAGGGCAAGCGTGCGCTGCTGGTGGTGGACGAAGCGCAGAACCTGACACCGCGCGCTGTGGAAGAGCTGCGCATGCTGTCCAACTTCCAGAGCAGCGAACGTTCGCTGATCCAGACCTTCCTGCTGGGGCAGCCCGAATTCCGCGGCATCCTGCAAAGCCCGGACATGCAGCAGCTGCGCCAGCGCGTGGTGGCCTCTTACCACCTGGGGCCGCTCGACGCAGACGAAACGCGTGGCTACATCGAGCACCGCCTGCGCACCGTCGGCTGGCATGGCACCCCGGGTTTCGATGACGAGGCCTTCGCTGAGCTGCACCGTTTTACCGGTGGGATTCCGCGGCGTCTTAACACCACCTGCGATCGCTTGTTGCTGTTCGGATTTCTCGAAGAGAAGAATCATTTCGGTGAAGCCGAGGTCAACGAGGTGATCGCCGACCTGAAGAACGAGATTGCGCACCAGGATTTCAATGGTGCAACGGGCATCAACAACCATGCCCAGGCCAATGGTGTACTGAACGGCGAAGACAGCGCACGACTGGCGCAGCGCATTGATCAGGTGGAGCGCTCGGTCAATCGCATCCTGCCCATCGTGCGCAAGATTCTCTACACCGTGAGCGAACGCCACGCGGCAGCTGAAGGCGCGCAGCCGGACAACCTCGACACCACGCGTTGACGACCCAGCCATGACCCAGGTTTTATGCGTCGCGGGCGCGCGACCCAATTTCATGAAAATCGCCCCGGTGATGGCTGCCCTGGCCGAGACCGGTGTGGCCGCGCAGTTGCTGCACACCGGCCAGCATTACGACGCGGCGATGAGCGACAGTTTCTTCGCCGACCTCGGCATCCCGCATCCCGATCACCATCTTGAGGTTGGCTCCGGCAGTCATGCGGTGCAGACGGCCGAGGTGATGAAGCGCTTCGAGCCCGTGCTGGAAAGCGTGCGGCCGCAAGCGGTTCTGGTGGTGGGCGATGTCAACTCCACCATCGCGTGCGCACTGGTGGCGGCCAAGCGCGGCGTGCGCGTGATTCACGTCGAGGCCGGTCTGCGCAGTTACGACCGCAGCATGCCGGAAGAGATCAACCGCGTATTGACCGACCAGATTTCCGATCTGCTGTTCACCACCGAGCGCAGCGCGCTGGTCAACCTGCAGCGCGAGGGGATCGACGCTGCGCGCGTCGAGTTCGTCGGCAACGTGATGATCGACACCCTGCACCGCAACCTCGAGCGCGCGGTGCCGGGTGCGCAAACCCTCGGTACCGTGCTGCCGCGGTATGCGGTGCTGACGCTGCACCGGCCGTCCAACGTGGATGACGCGACGACGCTCGCTGCGCTGCTCGATGTGGTCGGTGAAATCAACCGCACCCTGCCCGTGGTGATGCCGCTGCACCCGCGCACGCGCGGCAACATCGAGCGCTTTGGTTTCACCGCCAGGCTCGACGGCCTGCACATCCTGCCGCCGGTGGGCTATCTGGAAATGCTCGGCCTGATGCGTGACGCCGCGTTGGTGCTGACTGATTCCGGCGGCATTCAGGAGGAAACCACTGCGCTGGGCGTGCCGTGTCTCACCTTGCGCGAAAATACCGAACGTCCGATCACCGTCGATGAGGGCACCAACACCCTGGTCGGCCCCCACCCCGAGGCGATCCGCCACGCGTTCGCCGAGGTGATGGCGGGCGGCGGCAAGGCCGGGCGCATTCCGGAATACTGGGACGGACGCGCGGCGATGCGCATAGCGCATACGCTGAAAGACTGGCTGCCGACCCCGAAGGGGATTCATGTCCTGTCGGGGACAAGGATCGCGTAATGGCCGGACGCATCAAAAATGCCATGTCGATCGATGTCGAGGATTATTTCCAGGTGTCGGCCTTTGCGCCACATATCCGGCGCGAAGACTGGGATGCACTGCCGTGCCGGGTCGAGCGCAATGTCGATGTGATTCTCGGCCTGCTCGACGAGGCGGATGCCAAAGCGACCTTCTTTACCCTTGGCTGGATCGCCGAACGCTATCCCCAGGTGGTGCGCCGCATCGTCGACAATGGCCACGAACTGGCCAGTCACGGCTACGGTCATCAGCGGGCATCGGATCTCACGCCCAGGCAATTCCGCGATGACATCACCCGTGCCAAGCATATCCTCGAAGACTTGGGCGGCGTTGCCATCCGCGGCTATCGCGCCCCGAGTTTTTCCATCAACCGGAACAACTGGTGGGCCGTCGAGGAGCTCGAAAACGCAGGGTATGTATACAGCTCGAGCATCTATCCGGTGCGCCACGACCATTACGGCATGCCCGACGCGCCGCGTTTTCCGCATCGCCCCAATGGCGAGGCCGGCATTCTCGAACTGCCGCCCACCACGGTGCCGCTGATGGGACGCAACTGGCCCGCCGCGGGCGGCGGCTGGTTCCGCCTGCTGCCGTATTCGATGTCACGCTGGATGCTGAATCGGGTCAATGACCGGGACCGCGCGCCCTGCATGTTCTATTTCCATCCCTGGGAACTCGATGCCGGGCAGCCACGTCAGACCGGCCTGTCTGCCAGGACGCGCTTTCGCCATTACGTCAATCTGCAACGTATGCCGGGCAGACTGCGCAAACTGCTGAACGATTTTGAATGGGACCGCGTCGACCGTGTGTTCCTGCCAGAACATTGAACATGCCATCCCAGCCCCTTTCGATGCCTGATGCCGGGGCAGCCGACGTCACGGTGCGTGTGCTGGAAGCGCATGAGTGTGCACGTTGGGACGCCTATGTGAACGCGCATCCGGACGCGACGTTTTTCCATCGCGCCGGCTGGAAGCGCGTGATCGAGGCGGCCTTCGGCCATCGCACCCATTTCCTGCTGGCCGAGCGCGGCGGAGAAACGGTGGGTGTGCTGCCGCTGGTCGAAATCAGGAGCTGGCTGTTCGGGCATAGTCTGGGGTCGCTGCCGTTCTGCGCCTATGGCGGCATCCTGGCCGATCACGACGCCGCCTGGCGGGCGCTCGACGAGGCCGCGCAGGCACTGGCCGAGCGGCTCAAGGTCGGCGCGCTCGAATACCGCAACCAGGCGGCCCAGCATGCGCACTGGCCGACCAAGGATCTGTACGTCACTTTCAAGAAGGCCATCGAGCCCGACGTCGAGGCCAACATGAACGCCATTCCGCGCAAGCAGCGCGCCATGGTGCGAAAAGGCATCAAGGCCGGGCTGGTCGGCGAGATCGATGCCGACACCAGCCGGTTTTTCCAGGCCTATTCGGCGAGCGTGCACCGCTTGGGCACGCCGGTGTTTTCGCGCAAGTTCTTCCATCTGCTGAAAGAGGAATTCGGCGACGACTGCGAAGTGCTCACCATCACGCTGGAGGGGAACGTGATCGCCAGCGTGATGTCGTTCTACTTCCGCGATGAGGTGCTGCCGTATTACGGCGGTGGCGTGGACGCCGCGCGTGCGGTGGCCGGCAACGATTTCATGTACTGGGAATTGATGCGGCGCGCCTGCGAACGCGGTCTCAAGGTGTTCGATTTCGGCCGCAGCAAGCGCGGCACCGGCTCGTTCGACTTCAAGAAAAACTGGGGCTTTGAGCCGACGCCGCTGTATTACGAGTACTTCCTGGTGACGGACACAGACGTCCCCGAGATCAATCCGCTCAATCCCAAATACCGTCTCTTCATTCAGGCCTGGAAAAGAATGCCGCTGGCGCTCGCCAATGTCATCGGGCCGCACATCGTCAAGAACCTGGGCTGACGCCATGGACGGGCTGCTGTTTCTTGCACATCGCATCCCGTTCCCGCCCAACAAGGGCGACAAGATACGCTCGTTTCATCTGCTGCGGCACCTGAGCAAGCATTACGCCATTCATCTCGGCGCCTTCGTCGACGATCCAGACGACTGGCAGTACCAGGACGCATTGAAGCCCTATTGCGCATCGATCAAACTGTTGCCGCTGCATCCGCGCCGTTCCAGGCTGGCGAGCCTGAGCGGGCTGCTCTCCGGCGAGGCATTGACGTTGCCCTATTATCGAAACCGCGAACTCAAGCGCTGGGCAGCCGACCTGGCCGACTCCGGTAGCGTGACGCGCGGACTGGCGTTTTCCTCGGCGATGGCGCAGTTCATGCCGGCCGGCCTTGCGCGCCGCGTGCTCGACATGGTCGACGTCGATTCCGACAAGTGGACGCAGTATGCCCCGACCCAGCGCTGGCCCCTGTCATGGGTGTATGCGCGCGAAGGTCGCAAACTGGCGGCCTGGGAAGCACGGGTGGCGCAGGATTTCGACGCCACCCTGCTGGTGTCGTGCGACGAGGCGGCGCTGCTGCAACGCCGCGTCCCGCAGGCATGCGACAGGATCGGCGCCTTCGAGAACGGCGTCGATGCCGAGTATTTCTCACCGGCGCGCGACTACCCGAATCCCTATGAGTCCGACGTGCTGGGCGTGGCCTTTACCGGTGCGATGGATTACTGGCCGAACGTCGATGCCGTCAGCTGGTTTGCCGAACGGATTTTCCCGGCCGTCCGCGAAGCTGTTCCAGCCGCGCAGTTCACCATCGTCGGCAGTCGGCCGACCGAGGCCGTCCTCGCGCTGGCGCGCCAGCCCGGGGTCGTCGTTACCGGCAGCGTGCCCGACGTGCGGCCGTATCTGGCGCATGCCGCGTGTGCCGTGGCACCCTTGCGGATCGCGCGCGGCATCCAGAACAAGGTGCTGGAAGCGATGGCGATGGCGCGTCCGGTGGTGGTCACGGCGCAGGCGGCCGAGGGCATCCGCGCCGAGGCCGGACGCGATTTTCTGCTGGCGCAGGATGAAGCCGGCTTGGCCGGTGCCATCATTGCGCAATTGCAGACGCGTGCCTCCTGCCCGCAGGCGCGCGCCTGCATCCTGGAGCATTACGACTGGACCCGCAATTTATCGATGATCGATGCCCTGTTCGATGCGACGCCCGCCGCATCCCCTCTTCTGGAGACGTGCCCCGCATGAGTGCCTTGCCCGATGTCCTTCCCGTGACTGCGCCACGCAATAGCTGGGGGCTGCCCGCTGGCATGACAGCAGGTATCCTGCTGCTGCTCATCGCTGGGTTCTGGCCGACACTCTATTCGATGATCGAGATTTGGGATCGATCGGAAACCTATACGCATGGCTACCTGATTTTTCCCATCAGCGCCTGGCTCATCTGGCGCAAGCGAGCGGAACTGGCGCGGATTCGGCCGTATCCCGATCTGCGCGGGCTGATTCTGCTGGCTGCGGCCGGTGCAGCCTGGTTGCTGGCCGATGCCGGCAGTGTCAATGTGGTCGCGCAGTATGCGGTCATTGCCATGTTGATCGCGGCAGTGTGGGCGTTGCTGGGATGGACATTCGTACGGACGGCATTCTTCCCGCTGATGTTCCTGCTGTTCGCAGTGCCGGTGGGCGAATTCCTGATTCAGCCGCTGATGGGCGTGACCGCCGATTTCGCCGTGACATTGCTGCAGGTCACCGGCATCCCGGTCTACCGCGAAGGCACGTTCTTCAGCATTCCCAGCGGTGACTGGTCGGTCGTCGAGGCGTGTTCCGGCCTGCGCTACCTCATTGCCTCCATCACCCTGGGCAGTCTGTATGCCTATCTCACCTATCGGTCATGGGGGCGTCGGTTCGTCTTCGCGGTCTTGTCGGGCATCGTGCCGATATTTGCCAACGGGATTCGCGCCTACATGATCGTCATGATCGGTCATCTTGCGGGCATGAAATACGCGGTCGGTGTGGATCACCTGATCTATGGCTGGGTTTTCTTCGGTGTCGTCATGCTGCTGCTGTTCTGGATCGGCAGCTTCTGGCGCGAGGATGACCAGCCAGAGTCCGGTGTTGCAACGCCGGTTACAGCGAATTCGAGCCGTTCATACGCTAAGATGGCCCTGCCGGTGGCGATCGCCACGCTGCTGATCGCCGGGCTTTGGCCCGCTTATGCCGCCTGGCTCAATGCCCGGTCGTTGCCGGCCATGCCCGCATTGCAGATCGAGGCGCAGGGCGGCTGGCAGCCCGGTGAGGCCTTCACCACCTGGGTGCCGCACTGGGTTGGCGCCGACCGGACGTTGCGCCAGTCCTATATGCAGGCCGGACAAAAAGTGCTGCTGGAGCTGAATTATTATGCGACCCAGCGGCAGGGTGCCGAACTGATCAATTCGCAGAATTACATGGTCAGCCAGTCAAAAAATGAGCACTGGATCAATATCGGCGAGAAACAACGCACCGTGGATATTGCCGGGCAGCCCCGCCAGGCGCGGCAGGCCAAGCTCGAATCCAGGGATGGGCAGGGGCGTCTGCTGGTGTGGCAATGGAACCTGATCGATCGCCGGCCTACCGTGAACGACCTGTTCGGCAAGCTTCTGCTGGCCTTCGACCGCGTATTGCTGAGGCGCGACGATGGCCTCTCTGTGCTGATCGCCACGCCGTACGAGGGCAAGGAAATCGATGCCGCCGCTGCCACCCTGGCACGCTTCGCGGCTGGTATGGAGCCTGCAATTGCGCATACGCTCGACCAGGTCGACGGACCGTGATTGCACACATCGTGCATGTCGTCCACCGTTTCGACACCGGCGGCATGGAGAACGGCATGGTCAATCTATTCAACACCATGCCGCCCGGGCGTTTCCGCCATACCGTGGTGGCCTTGACCGACTTCAGCGACTTTCGCCGGCGCATCACCGCGCAGGCGGTCGAGTTCCATGCGCTGCATCGCCCGCCGGGGCACAACCCGGGCTGGATGACCAAGCTGTGGACGCTGCTGCGCCAGATCAGGCCCGACCTGGTGCATACCCGCAATCTGGCGGCGCTGGAAGCGCAGTTTGTTGCCGCCGCGGCCGGTATTCGCGCCACTGTGCACGGCGAGCATGGGCGCGACGTCTTCGACCTGTATGGCCGGAACTGGAAATACAATCTGCTGCGGCGTGCGGCGAGGCCGCTGGTGTCGAATTACATTGCGGTCAGCCGCGACCTCGAAAGCTGGCTGCGTCTCGTCGTCGGCGTGCCGCCGCGCAAGCTGCACCAGATCTACAACGGCGTTGACAGCGTGAAATTCCATCCGCGTGCCGGCGCGCGGCCGGCGGTGCTGCCACCGGGATTTGCCGACGCCGGGAGCACGGTCTTCGGATCGGTCGGGCGGATGGTTGAGGTCAAGGACTACCCCACGCTTGCACGCGCTTTCATCCGGCTGAAGCAACTCGCCCCCGAGCGCGCCGCGCAGGCGCGACTGGTCATCGTCGGTGAAGGGCCGGCGCGCGCAACCTGTCTCGACCTCCTGCAGCAGGCCGGGATGGCGCATCAGGCCTGGCTGCCGGGCGAGCGTCATGACATCGCGATGCTGATGCAGGCATTCGACACATTCGTGCTGCCGTCGAAAAACGAGGGTATCTCCAATACCATACTCGAAGCGCTGGCGAGCGGGCTGCCGGTCATCGCCACCGCGGTGGGAGGCAACGTGGAGCTGGTGGAAGACGGCGTCACCGGACGGCTGGCCGCAGTGGGCGATGCGGACGATATGGCACAGGCCTTGCTGGGATATCTGGGTGGACCGGCGGCGGCCCGCATCGCAGAGCACGGCGGGAACGCGCGGCTTCACGCCGAGCAGCGCTTCAGCATCCCGGCGATGGCCGAGGCGTATGCCGCGGTATATGACCAGACGCTGGGGCACAGGCGCTGAGTGGCCGTCGAACGGCCCGATAAATCGACAGAACAGGGACAGACAACAAGCATGTGCGGCATCACCGGCATTTTCGATACCAGCGGCGTGAACGAGATTTCACGCGAGCTGCTGCATCGCATGAACGAAACCCAGTTCCATCGCGGCCCCGACGAAGGCGGCCTGCATCTGGAGCCCGGGCTGGGGCTGGGGCACCGGCGCCTGTCCATCATCGACCTGTCCACCGGCCAGCAGCCGCTGTTCAACGAGGACGGTTCGGTCGTCGTCGTGTTCAACGGCGAAATCTACAACTTCCAGGAACTGGTGCCCGAACTGGAGGCGCTGGGCCACACCTTCCGCACCCATTCCGACACCGAAGTCATCGTCCATGCCTGGGAAGCCTGGGGCGAAGCCTGCGTGGCGCGCTTTCGCGGCATGTTCGCGTTTGCACTATGGGACCGCAAGCAGGAAACGCTGTTCGTGGTGCGTGACCGCTTCGGCGTCAAGCCGCTGTATTACGCTTTCCTTGATACCGGCGAATTCATTTTCGGTTCGGAGCTGAAGTCGCTGATGGTGCATCCCAGCCTGGCGCGCGACATCGATCCGCTGGCGGTCGAGGACTATTTTGCCTACGGCTACGTGCCGGAGCCGCGCACCATTTTCAAGCGCGTGTACAAGCTGCCGCCCGGTTTCACGCTCACGCTCAAGCGTGGCGTCGCCCGTGCACTGCCGAAGCAGTATTGGGACATGCCTTTCACGCCAGTGGCGGTGAAGGACGAGTCGGACGCCATGGATGAGCTGGTCGAGCGCATGAAGGAATCGATCCGCCTGCGCATGATCGCCGACGTGCCGCTGGGCGCGTTCCTGTCGGGCGGCGTCGATTCCAGCGCGGTGGTGGCGATGATGGCCACGCAGTCGGCCACGCCGGTGAACACCTGCTCGATCGGCTTCGACGACCCCGCATTCAACGAAATCGAGTTTGCCCAGCTGGTCGCCGACCGCTACCGCACGCAGCATCACGTCGAAACCGTCGCCGCCGACGATTTCAGCCTGGTCGACAAACTCGCCCAGGTATACGACGAGCCGTACGCCGATTCGTCCGCGCTGCCGACCTACCGGGTATGCGAACTCGCGCGCAAGCATGTGAAGGTCGCCTTGTCGGGCGACGGCGGCGACGAGCACTTCGCCGGCTACCGCCGCTATCGCTGGTTCCGCTACGAAGAACGGATGCGCGCGGTGATGCCGCTGGCGCTGCGCCGTCCGCTGTTCGGCGCGCTCGGCCGGCTGTATCCGAAGGCCGACTGGGCGCCCAAGGTGTTCCGCGCCAAGACCACCTTCGAGGCACTGGCACGCGACACCGTCGAAGGCTATTTCCATGGCGTCTCGCTGCTCTCAGATGCGCAACGAAAACAGCTGTTCTCGCCGTCCTTCAAACGCGAACTGCAGGGTTATCAGGCGGTGGAAGTGCTGCGCCGGCATGCTGCCGTTGCGCCCACCGACGATCCGCTGTCGCTGGTGCAGTATCTCGACATGAAGACCTATCTGGTCGGCGATATCCTCACCAAGGTCGACCGCGCCAGCATGGCGCACGCACTCGAAGTGCGCGAGCCGCTGCTCGACCATGAGCTGATGGGCTGGGTGTCGGGCCTGCCGACCGATCTCAAATTGCGCGGCACCGAGGGCAAATATCTGCTGAAGAAAGCCATGGAACCCTATCTGCCGCACGATGTGCTGTATCGCAAGAAGATGGGCTTCTCCGTGCCGCTGGCGGCCTGGTTCCGCGGCCCGCTCGCCGCTGTCATCCGCAATGTGGTGCTGGGCGAAAGGCTGGCGTCCACCGGCCTGTTCAACCGGGACTACCTGCGCGAGGTGGTTGAGGCGCACCAGTCCGGCCGGCGCGATTATTCGGTGATTCTGTGGACGGTGCTGATGTTCAATGCCTTCCTCGAAAAGGTGCTGGGTATGGATGAAACGGAGCAGCAGGCCGCATGAACAGCAAAAATCCACTCAGTACGCTTCGACGTGTCGTGCAGGCCACCTTGACCAATCAGATTGCCCGATTTGCGCCATCCTTATATGTTTATCTGACAGGGCAGACGGGTCGTGGTGCGGAGGAAGTGCATCTGGAAAAGGTCGGTGACTATTTCCAGAACTGTTTTGACGAATACTTTGAGCAGTTGGGCATTGCACAATCAGGGCAGATAGATTTTCTGCGCGGGAAACGCATCCTTGAGTACGGTCCTGGCGATGTGCCCGGCGTTGCGATTTTGATGGTTTCGCATGGCGCCAGTCAGGTGGTGTGCGTGGACCGGTTCCCGATGGTCCGGATGTCCCCAAAGAACGTTCAGATTGTGAAACTCATGCTGGAACGCTTGCCCTTGCCGCAGCAGGATCGTGCGTGGGCCTGCTTTAGACAAGCAACCCATCCTGAATCCGGACTCAATCCCCAACTGATCGATTATCTGGTTCGGCCAAGCGGCTTGTCCGGACTTTCGAATGCGGTTGATCTGGTCATGTCACGTGCCGTTCTCGAACATGTCAACGACCTTCCCGCAACCTTCCGGGACATGCATGCGGCACTTAAACCAGGTGGAATTGCCATCCATCTGGTTGATCTCAAAAGTCATGGTCTGCACCGCGAGAACCCACTGGATTTTTTGAGCTGGCCCACTTGGCTATGGTCCATGATGTATAACGCGAAAGGCGTGCCAAACCGCTTGCGTATCGATGCCTATCGGGACGCGGTCGCGCAAAGCGGTCTTGAAGTGATCGCCATGAAGCCTACAGTACTTGCCTCGCCAGATGATGTCCGGACAGTACGCACCGATCTTGCTGCGCCCTTTATAAAATTGTCCGACGAAGATTTGTCCTGGCTTGGATTCTGGCTTGTCTGCCGAAAACCCACGGTCCAATAGTTATGCGCATCCTCCACGTCTTCGACCACACCCTGCCGCTGCATTCCGGCTATACCTTCCGCAGCGCGGCGATCCTGCACAACCAGCGGAAAATGGGGTGGGACACCTACCACCTGTCCGGTCCCAAGCAGATCAATTGCGGCGTGTTGGAAGAGGAGGCCGACGGGCTGCATTTCTATCGCACGCCGAAACCGGCCGGGCTGCTGGCGCGCCTGCCCGGCGGCGATCCGTTCGCCGTGATGGGCTCCATCGAGAGACGCCTGCTGGCCTTGGCAAAAGACCTGCAGCCCGACGTGATCCACGCGCATTCGCCGGTGCTGGACGCGGTGCCGGCGATTCGTGTCGGCCGCAAGCTGGGCATCCCCGTGGTCTATGAAATTCGCGCCTTCTGGGAAGACGCGGCGGTCGACCACGGCAGCACGAAGGAAGGCAGCCTGCGTTACCGGCTCACCCGTGCGCTGGAAACCTGGGCAGTGAAGCAGGCCGATGCCGTCACCGTCATCTGCGAAGGTCTGCGCAGCGATCTCGTCGCGCGCGGCATTGCGCCCGGCAAGATCACGGTCATTCCCAATGCGGTCGACATCGACAAGTTCGCCGTCGGCGGCAAGCCGGATGCCGAACTGAAAATGAAACTGGGGCTCGGCACCAGCCGTGTGCTCGGCTTCATCGGCTCGTTCTACGCCTACGAAGGTCTGGACCTGCTGATCGCCGCCTTGCCGACGATCCTCAGGCAGATGCCCGACGTGAAAGTGCTGCTGGTCGGCGGCGGACCGCAGGATGCGGCGTTGAAGCAGCAGGTGATGGCGCTCGACCTGAAAGACCGCGTGGTCTTCACCGGGCGCGTGCCGCACGCCGAAGTGAACCGCTATTACGACCTGGTCGACGTGCTGGTGTACGCGCGCCACCCGATGCGGCTGACCGAACTGGTCACGCCGCTGAAGCCGCTGGAGGCGATGGCGCAGGGCCGCCTGATGGTGGCGTCCGACGTCGGCGGCCACAAGGAGCTGATCCGGGACGGCAAGACGGGCGTGCTGTTCCGCGCCGGCAATGCCGGGGATCTTGCCAGCAAGGTGGTGGCGCTGCTGAAATACGAACAGGGCTGGGACAGCATGAAGCGCAATGGCCGCCAGTTCGTCGAGACCGAGCGCAACTGGGCCGCCAGCGTGGCGCGCTATCGTGGTGTGTACGGCAGCCTCGTCAAACCGGGGATGGAGGCAGCGCTTGGCTGAGTCTGGGCATGTCGATCTGGTCGTGTTCAGCTCGCTCTTTCCCAGCGCGGCGCGTCCCGGCGCCGGGCTGTTCATCCGGGAACGCATGTTCCGCGTCGCACAGCACCGTCCGCTCGCCGTCGTCTCGCCGCAGCCCTGGTTTCCCGGACAGGCCCTGATCCGCATGCTGCGTCCCGGCTACCGGCCACAAGCCCCCGTACTCGAAATCCAGCAGGGCATCCGCGTCTATCACCCGCGCTTCCTGTCGGTGCCCGGCCTGCTGCGCCAGTTCGACGGCTGGTCGATGGCGCTGGCGAGTGCCAGGCTGATGCGGCGCCTGAGGCGACAGGGCGCCCGGCTGATCGATGCCCACTTTGCCTATCCCGACGGCGAAGCCGCCATCCGTCTCGGGCGCTGGCTGGGCCTGCCGGTTACCATCACCCTGCGCGGCACGGAAGTGCCGCACAGCAGGAATCCCATATTGCGTCCACGCATGGCGCGGGCGCTGCAACAGGCGGCGCGCGTGTTCTCCGTGTCCGATTCGCTGCGCCAGTTGGCGCTGCAACTCGGGGTGGCGGCCGACAAGGCCGAAGTCGTCGGCAACGGCGTCGACACGACGCGGTTTTATCCGCTCGATCGGCAGGCCGCCCGCGCTGAACTGGGTATCCCGCGGGATGCGCGGGTGCTGATTTCGGTCGGAGGCCTGGTCGAGCGCAAGGGCATGCATCGCGTCATCGACTGCCTGCCGGCGCTGATCGACCGGTATCCGAATCTGCATTACCTTATCGTGGGCGGCGGCAGCCCCGAAGGCGACAACCGTGCCGATCTCGACGCCCAGGTGAAACGACTGGGGCTGGCGGACCGGGTGCGTTTTCTCGGCAACTTGCCGCCGGACGAGCTTAAAACGCCCCTATCTGCATCCGACGTCTTCGTGCTCGCCACCCGCAACGAAGGCTGGGCCAATGTGTTTCTCGAAGCCATGGCCTGTGGCCTGCCGGTGGTGACCACTGACGTCGGCGGCAACGCCGAAGTGGTATGCCGCCCTGAACTCGGCACCATTGTTCCATTCGGCGATGCCGCTGCCCTGCAGCAGGCGCTGGACAGCGCACTCGGCAAGGACTGGAGTCGCACCGCGATCCTTGGTTATGCTCAGGCGAACCAGTGGGACAAGCGCGTCGCGCAACTGTTGCGAGCGTTCGACCGCATCACGAATCCGACACCAGCTGAAACGGGGCTCGCGGCCAAATGAGCGTGCCTGCATGGTTTGCCCGCAGCGTTTTCCACGCACAGGAAGCGGCAATGCATCGCCCCACTTTTGCCGTACTGGCAGAACTCGAACGCACGCAATGGCTGCCTCGCGAGGGCATCGAGGCCTTCCAGACGCAGCGTCTGAACCGTTTGCTGGCTGGTGCGCTGGCCCACAGCCCCTGGCATGCCGGCCGCCTGCGGGCGGCCGGGCTGGAGGATGCGGTAAGGGCGGGGGCGGTCATGCTGGCCGACCTGTCGCGTTTGCCGACCATGAACAAGCGCGACGCCCGTGACAACGTCGAGCAGCTGGTCTGGCGGGGCGTGCCCCGTGGGGTGTTCCAGTACACCACCGGCGGTTCCAGCGGCGAGCCGCTGATCTTTTATTTCGGTCGCGCGCGCCAGGCTGCAGACGCGGCCGGTCGGCTGCGCGCGCGACGCTGGTGGGGGGTGGAGCCGGGCGAACGCGAGGTGTACCTGTGGGGGGCGCCGGTGGAACTCTCCAGGACCGACCGCATCAAGACCCTGCGTGACCGTCTGGTCAATCAGTTGCTGTTGAATGCATTCGAGATGTCGCCTGCCCGCATGGATGATTATCTGGCGGCGGTCCAGGCCTGGAATCCGAAGGCCATCTACGGCTATGCCAGCAGCCTGGCACTCTTTGCCGCCCATGCCGAAGCGCGTGGCATCCGGCCGACGTTGCCCGCATTGCGCGTGGTAAGCACCACTGGCGAGCCGCTGTTTCCGCATCAACGAGAATTGCTCGAACGCGTGTTCGGTGTGCCGGTCTCGGTCGAATATGGTGCGCGCGATGCCGGGCTGATGGCGTTGCAATCGCCGGATGGCGCCCTGCTGCAAATGAGCGAGACCCATCTCATCGAGGTGCTCGACGACGCCGGCAATCCGGTCGAGGAAGGCGAAGCGGTGATCACCAGCCTCGTGTCCGAAGCACAGCCCTTCATCCGTTATCGCACCGGCGATGTGGTCCGGCGTACGGGTCGCACCGACCCCGGTGGACGCGGCCTTGCCGTGCTGGATGCCGTGGTGGGGCGGCAGACCGATTTCATCGTCGCCGCCGACGGCCGCATCATGCATGCACTGGCGGTAATCTATGTGTTGCGCGCAATTCCTGGCGTGGGCCAATTCAAGCTGATCCAGCATACTGTCGACCGGATGGAAGTGCAGGTGGTGCCGGATATGCGTTGGAACGACGGTGCCCGAGAGGCAGTGATTCAAGGGCTGCGCACACGTCTGGGGCTGGAGTTGAATATTGACCTGAAACTGCTGGATGCGATTGCGCCCGAAGCCTCGGGCAAACACCGTTATGTTGTTAGTCATGTGCCCCTGGATGGGGCGCTCGCGCAGGCCGTGGTATGAGTTCAGTCGTCATGAATCCCGCTTCATGGTTTGTTTTTTTGATCCGCAAGCTCGCGTGCCCATGCGTTCTAGGTGGAGTGAGGCTGGATATGATCGGTGTGTTGCACCGGACCAGTTTTCCCCGATACTGCTTCAATGCGCTGAGTGACCTTGAGCTTGGATGTGATCAGCGGATGGGCATGGTTGGGATTGCTATTCTGGCTGTGCGGCATGGAGAGAGTCACACATGAGAGATCTGCTTGTAACCGGAATTGTCTTCGGGGTGCTGCCGTTTGTGCTCAAACGTCCATGGGTCGGCATCCTGCTGTGGTCATGGCTGGGCTACATGAACCCGCACAGGCTGGCCTATGGCTTTGCTGTCAATTTCCCTTTTGCCATGATTGTCGGCCTGGTCACCATCACGGCCTTCCTGTTCTCGAAAGAGAAAAAGGATATTCCATGGACACGGGAAATGGTCGTCCTGTTGATCATGATCGGCTGGATGTTTCTCACGAACTTCTTCGCGTTTTATCCCGACCTGGCTTGGCACAACTGGAACAAGGTCTGGAAAATCATGTTGATGATCTACCTCACCGCGCTCATCATTACCGACCGCCAGAAACTCCATTGGCTGGTCTGGGTGATTGCCCTGTCGTTCGGGTTTTATGGCGTCAAAGGCGGGATTTTTACCGTCCTCAATGGCGGTGCTTACCATGTGGAAGGGCCTTCCGGAAGCTTTTTCGAGGGCAACAACGAAATGGCGTTGGCGCTGGTGATGACAATCCCGATCATCCGCTACCTTCATCTGCAGGAAACCCGAAAGTGGTTCAAAATCGGGCTGGCCGGCGCCATGGTGCTGACGGGGATCGCAGCCATCGGCAGCCAGTCGCGCGGCGGCATGCTGGCGATGGTGGTGATGGGGCTGTTCCTCTGGCTGAAGAGCCGCAACAAAATCGTCACCGGTTTTTACATTGTGATTGCCGTGGCTATCATGGCAGCGGTGATGCCGCAATCATGGTATGACCGTATGAATACGATCAAGAGCTACCAGGAAGACCAGTCGGCTCAAGGCCGGATCAATGCCTGGTATACCGCGTTCAACGTGGCGAAAGATCGCATTACCGGTGGTGGATTTGACACGTTCCAGCCCCCAACATTCCGCCAATATGCCCCCAATCCCTGGAACGTTCATGATGTTCACAGCATTTATTTCGAGGTCATGGGCGAGCAGGGATTCATCGGATTCGGCCTCTTTATGCTGCTATGGTTGCTGGCATGGTTGCGTGCCAGGCAGATCATCAAGCGATGCAAGAACGACCCTGACAAGAAATGGGCATCCGATCTGGCGGCCATGATTCAGGTGAGCCTTGTTGGCTATGCGGTAGCGGGCGCTTTCCTGGGAATGAGCCACTTCGACCTTCCTTATCATCTGATGGTTATTCTGGTATTGACGGCGAAATTTTCGGGTCTGCTGGACAAGGTACCGCAGGGCAGCATGGCCAATGGGATGGGTGTGGTTCCGCATCCGTCGGGTCGTTGGGTTAAATCAAATGCCTGGCAGCGTGAGTAGGCGTATGGATGTCATGCTTGAAAATGCAGGATCAGGAGGAAAGCCAAGCTCAATTGCCATATTTGCGGCGCGTGAAACCTTATCGGAATTGGTGGCAACCTTAAGCGCCGTTTTATCCGCTGTTCACAAACCGGTTGTAATCGATTTGCTGATAAACGGTAATGAACCTTTAGCCTTGGCTGTTGCGGAGCAGCTCGCCAGCAGCCCTTTCGATGAAAGCATGCCGGCGGTAAGAGTTTGGTTCATCGCCCTGGGTGACAAGGCTCATGCGTGGAACCAGTATATTCATTTCATCTGGCCTGGCGAAGGAACCACCTTTTTTCTGGATGGCTATGTCCATCCGGATCGCAATGCATTTGAGCTTCTGGAAACCAGTTTGTTGGCGTCATCGCAAGCGCTTGGCGCTACGGGTGTACCCCGAGCCGGCAGGTCCGCGCAACGGTTACGAAAAGAAATGACCCAACAGGGAGGAATACACGGAAATTTGTTCTGTTTACATAAGGAGACGGTCAGGCTGATCATAAAAATCGGATTCAAGTTGCCTCTCGGCATATATCGCACTGACGCCACGCTGGGAGCAGCCCTAATGTTTAATTTTGATCCGGCACATAATGATTGGGACCCGAAGCGCATCCTGGTAAATCAAGATGTTTCATGGGCAACCAAAAAAAGGGATTGGTGGCGGTTTTCTGATTTGAAAGATCAAGCCAAGCGAGTCCTGCGCCAAGCCCAGGGAGTGCTTGAGAACCGTGCGGTCCGGCAGCATCTGGCAATCAGACGTGCCCCCCCTGCCGATCTGCCTGAAACTGCTGCAGAGCTGGTTCTTGATTGGGTCACGCACTATCCTGATGAGGCACGCAAAATTTCAGGACGCAATGTGTTTTTGTACAAATACGCACTCAATAAATTCAGGCAGCCACGAAACTGGCAAGCCGCGGATATCATGCCGCGACTTGTATATGCCAAAAATACTAATCTCGTCCTATAGGCTCAATGCGAATACGTGTTTACACATTAATTTCTGGTGCTATCAAAACACCGCATTGACATAAAAAGTGAGTGGTGTAGAGGATGGATGTTCAATGCTCGTTCGTAATTAGCCACTGCTCCAGCATCATTACCACCCAGATCATCACACCGTAATAGCTGGCGTGCGGGCCGCGCTGCATCGCCAGCATATGATCCAGGTACGCCGGCTGGATCCAGCCGCGTTGTTTGAAACTCGACAGGCTGTCGCCGACGGCGTCGCCAAGTGGAGCGAATTGCGTGCTCCATACCCCGAACGGCAGGCCGAATCCGTGCTTGCTCTTGTTGATGATCTTTTCCGGCAGCAGGTCGTCCAGCGCTTCCTTGAAGAACCAGCGTAGTTTCTGCCCGCGCACCTTGTAATCGACCGGCAGGTGGTTGGCAAACGCCACCATGCGATCGTCCAGCAGAGGGTAATGTGCTTCGATACCCGCCGCTTCGGTCATCGTCCCAACCTTGCGCAGGTCGTTGTCGGCCAAGGTGAACTTCAGGTCCAGATGCATCATACGGTTGATGTAATGATCCGACGCGGTGCGTTTGTACACTTCGGTGAGCGCGGCATCTGTGGTCGAAGGATCGATGGCATGGATGAAATCCGCCTCAAAAATCTGGTCGAGCGGGGTGCGATGCAGAAAGTTGTAGGACTCAAGCCGCAGCGGCAGCCCGATGTTGGCCTGGGTGACGTAGCTCTTCAGCTTGGCGAGTGGAAAATGGCTCGACAGCCCCGGCAGTTGCGCAAGCGGCTCAATCAGTCCGCGTCGCAGCACGGCAGGTAGGCGGGCATAGACCTCGAACAGGCCCTGCTTGGCGTAGCGCGCGTTGCCACCGAAGATTTCATCGCCCCCGTCGCCGGCAAACATGCGTTCGAACCCTGCCTCGCGCGCAGTCCTGGCGCAGAAATAGGTCGGCACCGCCGAGGCATTGCCGAACGGCTCGTCGTATTCGCGCGCAATGATGGGGATTGCGGTCACGATGTCGGCCGGCTTCAGGTAGTACTCGTGGCTGTTGCTGCCAAAGCGTTCGACAGCGCAGCGCGCGTATTCCATTTCGTCGAAGCCCTCGGCGTCGAAACCGATCGAGAAGGTGTCGACCGGCGCCCCGCGCGCGGTGGTCAGCGCGCCGACCACGGTCGAACTATCGGTTCCACCCGAGAGAAACGCTGCGGTGGTGGGGGTGTCGGCATCGCGCACCGCCTGATCCAGCAGGCTGCGGAAATCGCGGCGGTGGCTGTCGAAACCGGCATCGACTGGGGTGTAATCCGCCTGCCAGTAGAACCCGGTGTTGATCTGACCGCTGTTCAGGGCGACGTATTGGCCCGGCAACAGTTTGCGCACGCCCTGATACAGGCTGCGGGGCGCCGGAATGGTATGGAAATAGAGATAGTCATAAATGGCCTGCGGGTCGATGTTGCGACCGATTGCCGGGTGTGCTGCCACGCTTTGCACACTGCTTCCAAACACCAGTTGGCCGCCGTGCCTGGCGTAGCACAAGCGTTCGGCACCGATGCGGTCGAGCGCCAGAAAGGCCTTCTTCTTGATGGGTTCCAGCACGGCAAAGGCGAAATTGCCGTGCATCAGGGTCGGCAGTTTTTCCCCATGGCGAATCCAGCCATGCGCCACCGCGACCGCGGCATTCTGGTCGCGCGCGATGAAAGCGAGTTCGTCATCGAGAAATCGGGGCCGGCCATAGAGGGCAGCGGCGAGTCCATTCTCGACGTGGATTTCCGCCTTGTCGAAGCGGGAGCAAGCCGCGACGCCCAGCAGCTGGCTGCTGTGTTCGTGCAGCAAACCTTCTGTTGACAAGCAGCCTGCCCGGCCCATGTGTCGAATCAGATCCTCATGAGCGCCGTGGTCGCCCAGCCAGCCAAAAATGCCGTCCATATTGTTTTTAGGGCAAAAAAGATTTGGGTGATTCGGGGAAATATAAACGAGTTGTGGATTGGCGTGACTTTGGCTATGAAAAACGCGTAAGAGATGGAAATTGATGCATCGGTTTTACTGATAGAGTGGCCAAGATTCGTCCTTGAGGCTGGCAGCTGCGATGATCAGCTCCGCACAAGTAGCTTGTGGGTACCTGCGGCATCTAGGTAGGTCTGCACGTCTGCGGGGGCGCTGCAGTGTAACCGTTCTAGTTTCCGGTGATGCAGGAACTGTGCTATCGCTTGTTGTCATGGAATGCATCCACATCTTACGGAAGGGCGATGGACATCTTGCGGGGCGGGGACAACACACGGATAAAGGGTTGTGGATCACCTTGAAGCATTACTGGTTGCAAAACAGCCGGTGGATCGGAAACCATTCCATCTACATAGTGATATGACAAAGTAACTGCATCTCCAGCTACGTTGCCCAGATCAATGCGGTTGAGCTTGCGTTGGATTACTTTTCCGCTTCCTTCGAGAAAGTAACTATGCGCCTGATCCACCTTGAATATCTTGAACTGGCCGCGCTGGGCCACCAATTCAAGCGAGTGATGTTGGTTTAGGTATGCCACTGACGATATCGATTGGGCGACAACCCAGCCGATGTTGTAACGCCTGAGTTGGTCAGAAAATGCGTCTGCTGTAAATTCCGAAATGGGCTTTCCAAAAACCTTACCGTCCCAAAAATCTGCGTGATGCATGAAGACATAAGGTCCGCCAATGAACTCGCGATGGGTTGCCAGGACCAGGTACCCGGGCACATGTGCATCGTCATAGATTCGTCCCGGGGATGTTTCAAATAGCACTCTGGCTTCGTCGGTCGTATTTTTCCTTATCCAGTCCGTCAGCCACGACGTTACCTCCCCGGGGCCCCGCACCTCGGGTGACGGCCTCCCATAATGTGGAGTGTCAGCACTTGAGACTTCATTCTTCAATTCCGAAAAAAAGAAAATCGATGCGGCAATCAACAGAACGGCACTTGCCTTGGCCATTATCCCGACAATCCCTCGACGGCCAAACAACTCAATGACCGTACTAACACCAATCCCGGCCGGAACAACCAGCAGCAGGTACGCGGCGTGAGACAGGCGATTCGGCTGCAAGGTACCCACTGCTGGCCACCAGGCCCCAACTGCAGCAAAGACCACCAAGGCGATGGTCGATACGACAAATCCCATCGAAATACGGCGTAACCGAGTATTCACGGCAGATGATAGAGACCATGCTGCACAAAACCACAAGATCGGATTGAGACGCGCGCCCCTTGCCACGCCTTCTATGCGCCCCAGCGCTTCTGACCAGGCGATTCCGATGTCCACTGCTTTTTGATACGGGGAAAGGCTGCCATCGGCCCATACAGGATATTTGAGTGAGGGCAGGACCCAGACAAGATTTGGCAGGAGGCACAAGACAGGGACAACGGCCAAGACAATCAATAACTGCTGCAATCTGACTTGATTCCATCCAGCAAATACCAGAAATGGCACTGTAAAAATTACCGGGATGGGAAACAGCGGGTGGTACATGACACCGATGGCGCCAAATATCGCCAACGCCGCCACAGTAGAAAGCTTCAACGGTTCAGTGATACTGCGCCATGTCAGGGCAATGTAGGGAAGGGCTGCGTAGCTTGCAGCCACAAATGAGACCATTCCTGCTGTGTGATACCAATGGAACGCAGATATCCACCAGAGCAGTAATCCCAGCAAGGTGGCAACGACCGTGGCGACTGCATCTGCCCTCAGCAAGCGCATGGCGAGGAGCACGAAGGCCGGGGCCAGCAGTGCAGAAATAAAAACGTAGAATTTGTACGCTACAACCGGGCTTAGAACTGTCGGGAACAACGCCGCTAGCAAAGCAGGAAACTTGGCGCTGGCGTTGTAATTTACCCCGCCTATCTGGCCGGCGGCAAACCATGGGTCGTAGCCAACCAGATGGTGACCAGACCACAATTCCTTTGCAACGCTTACCTGATATAGATGGAATGGGGAATCGATATATAGCAGTGGTACATCACTGAACACCTGCGCGAGCGGAAACGTCAGACATAATAAAAATACGTGTGTTGCACATATCAGCAACCCGATGAGCAGTCCCCAGGAGCGCAGTCTCGGGAAATACATGTATCCAGTCATCTAACCCATCCGCTCGTTTATTGCATGGCCCTGGAATATGTCGGGATACTGAGAGCAACCTCAACAGGAATTATCGGTCAGCTCCGCCCCACTAGAAAAACACCTGCACAAATCAGCGCAACGCCAATAACACGGAGCATGGTCACCCTCTCCTCATGTGACTCCGATACTCACCGTAAAGCGAAATCAAGCCCTGATCCCGCTCCCTATATGCTGGGAGCTCGAAGGTTAATATGGCCTCTTCTGAACCCGGGTTTTCATTACGCGATACGCAAGGTGAATCGACTGCGATGCACGAATGTTCACCAGTCAACGTCCCACTTTGATATTTTGAGGTCGAACTCATTTGAAGTCGGGCCGATAT
Source organism: Pseudomonadota bacterium (assembly GCA_021836225.1). Next base: position 79,139 of record JAKBJA010000026.1, read on the forward strand.
TGACCCGCTCAGGCTTTATCGGTGGCAAAACCGGAAGTTTGCACCTTGAGCATCATCGGGTGTCTGGTAAGCGAGACTCTATCCGTTCGTCATATTGCACGAAGAACTGCAACAAGAAGCGCGGCATCCACAATGAAAACCTGGTTTTATGTCCTTCGCATGGCCGGCATTCTTTTCATGAGATAAGACTCAAGCGTCAGCGCTGCTATGATCCCTAGCATCGGCATGATGGGTTCCCGATACCGAAATATGACGTAGAGCAGCATGTGTACGGCCGTATAACAGACAATTGCAAGCCACAGAATGGCCAGCTGTCTGTTTCGTAGGCTGGTGAATGCCAAACTCCCAATGGCTGCCGCCACCAGAACAACAAACTGAATCGCCCACATAGCCCGAACAGCCGTTTCGGCCGCTGATGATTTTCCTTTCCCTTCATGAAAAGGCGGCGTCCAGAAGTAGGCCGCTTTTTTGAAGGCCAAAGATAGAAATTCAGCCGGGTGCGCCTTAGCCCAGGCTATAGCCTCTTCTTTTAAGGTCTCGGCTGCCTGAATTTCCCCCGTCTTTCGCAATGCCCCCCAAGTGGGTCCACGAGGTGTGTCTGCAATCGAAACAAACATACCTGTAGCCGCAGGGTTGTTCCCCAGATAAAGGTTAAAGCCCCCGTTGGTGTTGAGGACCGGAGCGCCAATCACCCGCATATTCCTGACCATCCATGGTGCGGGCACAGCGATTGCCAGAGCCAGTATCAATACTGAAAGTGTCATTCGCTTCATTGCTGGGGCGGGCGAAAATACCAATGCGAGCATGACCACACCAGCCAGAGACAATGCTGCATTGCCAGTTAAGGCAATCAAACCAAACAATGCGCCACATCCTATGGCAACTTTAGGGGAAGGCTCTTTTGCCAATCGTAGTGCGCACCACATTACGCCCAGCATAAGGGGAACCATTAGGTTTTCCTTGAGCAGATACACCCCATATACGCTTGCAGGCAGGTAGAGCGCCCATATTGCTGCAGCAAGGAGCCGTCCAATCCTGCCAGCCCCCGCTTCTTTGGCGACCATGTAGCAGAGAGCAATAGCCATCCCACCAAGAGCCAGGTTGAAAAGTCGTGCGGCTAGAAGATTTTCGCCGAAAAGGAAAAATACGGGGGCCAAGACGAACAAGGGGTAACCCACGTTGTACATGGCGTGGTTGCCCATTTGGTCAACGATTCCATTCCCGCTGACCAGGTTGAGCGCCATGCTTTTGTATGCGAGTTCGTCGCTTTCCGGAGTATGACTAAACCACGCAATCGCTGCAGCCCGTAGCAAAAATCCGGCAATGATAATTAATGCCAACCACAAATAATCCTGATTATTTTTGGCTGCTCTTGTTGGATTCATCACTAACTCCGCCCCACCAGAAAGACGCCTGCACAAATCAGCGCAACGCCAATCACACGGGTAATGACCACCTGCTCGCCCACCAGAAATCCGATTGCCACCGTAAAAACGAAACCAAGCCCAACCAGGGGATAGGCCTTGCTTACATCCCATTTGGATAGCACCCCAAGCCAGACAACTGCCCCCAGTCCATAGAGCAGGAAGCCGCCCAAAACATACTTGTCCGTTAGCACGGAGAAGAATGTGCGAAGCGTGTATGGTTGGGCCAGAACCTCCCTTACTCCTTCGCTGGACATGCCCGCCTTCAACGAAAACTGGGCAGCAACAGAGAGAGCAATGCTTACGATAGCGATATATAGCGTGTTCATAGCGTAGAGCCCAATGTTATGAAATGGGCAAATAGCACGACGGCAATCATGCTGAAGACCGTCACGCGGCTGCCATGGTCCTTGATGGCATAGACCACCGGGTCGTCGTGCATCTCGCCACGTGATGTTTTAATCCAGAGTCTGGCCAGCCAGTAAATCAACCCAATGGCCGTCAGCCACAACAGCTGTGGCGTGGCATAGCGCGCCTGGGTTTCGGGCGCACTGATAAACAGCCCGAACACAACAACGGCCGACAGGGCCGCCCCGACACCCAGCGGCCATAACACCACCAGGTCGGTTACACGGTAATCACGGCCTCGCGTTGCTTTCACACCATTCTCTTCAAGCGATACCAACTCGGCGCAGCGTTTCACCAGGGCCAGGCTCAGAAACATGAAGACAGAGAAAGCAAGCAACCATGAACTGGTGGCTATCCCAATCGCCACGGAACCGGCCAGGATGCGCAAGGTGTAGAGGAGCGACAGCATGAGCACGTCAATCAGCACATACTCCTTCAGCCCCCAACTGTAGGCACTGGTCAGCAACAAATAGAGGAGGAGCATCAGGAAGAAGCCTTTGGACACCGCGAAGGCCATAACCAAGGCAAGCGCCAAGGCACCACCTGCCACGGCCAGCCCATGCAGTATCGGCAGCCTGGCGCTGGCGAAAGGGCGGAGGCGTTTACGCGGGTGCGCCCGGTCGTTTTCCAGGTCCCACAGGTCATTGACCACGTAAGTGGCCGAAGCGGCGAATGAGAACGCCAGGAAGGCCACCGTCATGGTGGCGATCTTCCCGATTTCCAGGAAAGAGAAGGTCGTGAGCAGAGGTACGAACAGCAGCAGGTTCTTCAGCCATTGATGCACACGCAAAGCGTGCAGCCAGACGGCAAGCCCCAAGCCTTCCTTGGGGAACTCACGTTCAATGGGGATGTTGCGCCGCACCGCCTCGGCCGTATGGGGAGCGACCCCTACCAGAATGGCCGCCTTCGCCGCTTTCCAGACGGGGAGGTCGGCCTGGCTATCGCCGGCATAGACGAATGCCTCACCGACACTTTCCTGGATGGCTTGCAGTTTCCTCTTGCCTTTCAGGTTGTGGCCCGATTTCGTGGCAAGAACCTTGTCAAACAGCCCCAGATGCGTAGATACCCGCTCGGCAATCGATTGGTGCGCAGCTGTGGCCAGGACAATCTGGCGCCCCTTCGCCTTTTCTTCGCGCAGATAGTCCAAGAGCGATTCATGATAGGGGAGATGATCAAGGTCAATGCTGGAATGCGCGGCGATGGCTTCCTTGAATCCCGCTCTGCCTTTCAGCAGCCATAGAGGCAAGCGCAGCAGATTCAGGGGAGATTGCTTGACCACCTTGACAAGGGATTCAACCAGCGTATCCGTCGGTGTGAGTGTGCCGTCCAAATCCACGACCAGGGGTGTATTCGTTGCGGTGATCATTCGTTCTCCCGCTGCGTTTTCGATACTTCCCATGAATGGAAACAGTCATCGTTTATTACGAACTCGAACTAGGAATACATAAGGCATCAATTTGTTTTTGTGGTGGATTGACGACTTCGACGCAATCTTTTTCGCCGACCGCAAATATTTTGTAACCGTGCATGTGCAGAAAATCGAAAATCTCCGCACTGGAACTGCCAAGTTCTCTTAGCCATGGATCGGATATCTCGATAACCATGGTTGGATGATCACGCTGGATGATTTCCTTCATTCCAGTGAGTACTTTCATCTCGGCTCCCTCGACGTCGATTTTGACGAAGGAAACGGCCTGTGAATCGGGTATGACGCTATCCAGCGTCACTGCCTCAATAGCCATTTTATTCCCCTCGCCGGGCCGCATGGACGAAATCTCCGATTTCCAGTTTGGCGCAAGAAAAAAATCAATATGACCTATCTCGTCGGACACGGCCTTGTTGATGGTTTTAACATTGGCGAGCCCATTTGATTCGACGGTCTCTCTCAATTCGGCGTAAATGACTGGCGATGCTTCGAGGGCGTAGACCTTTCCATTGCTGCCGACTGCGTCAGAAAGGCAGATAGTGAAGTATCCGGAATGTGCCCCAACATCAATGACCGCATTTCCAGGCTTTGCATATTTGGATATCAACGGAACAATGCTTAGATTCTTTTTGGGGCCATACATATACAAATGGAAGTTGGTGTTTGGGTGTACCTTGTATTGACGGCCTTTTACGCGATAGGTCGTTGGCCCAAACTCCGCATATTTTTCCTTGTTCTTTTCCAGCCAGGCTTCGAGCCGCCACTTGCCGCGGAAGCCTGGAGTATGCCTGCAGATAATAACCAGCAGCTTTAGAAGACTTTTCATGCCCCATTCCCCCAATCAATCGAATCAAGGTTGATGCTGCTGCAGCGATGCTTCAAAAATTGAAACGGTTTTCTCTGCGGTATTGCGCCAACTGAACTGGCGCGCCCGTTGCCAGGCCTTCTCCGACAGTTGACGTCGAAACGCCTGGTCATGCAGGAGGCGCAATACGGCGTCGGCAATTGCGTCAATATCCGCGGGATCGACGAGGATGCCCGCATCCCCGACGACCTCCGGGATTGACGAGCGATTGGAGGCCACGACCGGCATGCCGTGGACCATGACTTCCAACGGAGGAAGCCCGAATCCCTCATAGAGCGAAGCGTAAACGAGGCACGTTGCTTCCTGATAAAACTTCTTCAGTTCTTCATCGGACACGTAGCCCATCAGACTTACCCGATTTTCCAGCGACAACTGGTTGGTAAGTTGCTGCAGTTGATTTCGCTGCGCAGCATCGGTGACACCCAGGATGACCAGTCTTGCCGTCGGGTCCTGGGCCGCCACCCTGGCGAACATTCTCACTAGGGCAGGGGTGTTCTTGCGTATCGACCCGCCCCCCCCCAATCCGAGCACGGTGCCAGTTGACGGCCTGTCCGCGAACGATGCCGGGCCTGAGTCGGCGCCCCAGTGCACCACCCTGATCTTGTCCGGATCAGCGTTCATGACTCTGGCGAGGTCGAGGCGGGTGTGTTCAGAAACGGCGATCACGCTTCTGGACTGACGCAAGCCGGCGGACAGCCGGGCGCGAAACCGTTTGGTCCCCTGGAGGTCCATCCCGTCCTTCATGATCAGGGGAATGACGTCGTGAACCGTCATCACTACGGGCAGGGGCGACCAGATCGGGGCGCCGCTGCTGGCGCAATGCAGCAGATCGGCACCATACCACCAAGCTGCGACCGGCAACCCGAGGTTCTCCCAGAGGTTCCAGCGAAAACCCGGCATCTCAAACGTGCGGATTTCGCAGCGGGGGATGCGAGCGTGAATGTCATCGACCGACTCGGGAACCTGCGTCCCAAAGAAGACAAAGCTCCAGTCTGGCCTGATCTTCGCAATCTCTTCATACAGCCTTAACAGGCTTCTGCCTTCGCCACGCGGATGGCGGGCGAGCAGGCTGCTGGCATCCACGGCGATTCGCATCCCGGCGCGTTTCAAGATGCCCTCCGCTGGCGGGCCGCATGGTTTTGCACGATCTGTTCCATCAAGGCTTCCAGTTCCCTCGCTTTCGCGGCCCAGGTGTAATGGGATTCAATCGTGCGGCGCCCTGCGTCGCCCAGTTTGGCGGCCTGGGCAGGATTCCGTAGCAATTCGACCACGGAATCCGCGAAATCCTGGGGCGTGTTTCGGATCAGAATGTTTTGCCCCTCCGATATCTTCAGGCTGCCCACCCCCTCGGTGGTCGACACGATTGCCTTGCCCATGGCCCACGCCTGGAGAATCTTGTTCTTGATGCCAGCACCGGAACGCATTGGGCAAACAAAAATGCTGGCCCTTTGCAGGTAGGGCCTGACATCGGGCACCGAGCCCGTGACGTCCACGCCGTCTCCGGCCAGCGCCAGCACCTCGGGCGCGGGGTTGCGGCCCACGATGGTGAAACGCGCCTGCGGAAGTTCCCTCCTGATCAAGGGGAAAATCATTTCCACAAAGTAGTGTGCCGCATCGATATTGGGCGCAAAGAACATGGAGCCTTCAAATACGATTTCGGGCGCGACTTGATCCTTGTCTTGGGCCGTGGTTTTTGCGGGGCAAAAATAGGCTTCATCCACGCCATTTTCGACCACGGTCGTGTTTGCGGACGGCAGCATTCTCTTGAATGAATCGGCATCTGCCTGGGACACGAACAGCACCGCGCCCGCCTTGCGCAAGTGCTGAAATGAAAACAGCCAGGTCAGGGCGATCTGCTTCAGGGTCCACAACTTGGCGTAAGGCGTGGACGCAAGCAGAAGCTCCCGCTGCATCCGCAGGAAACTGTCGTCCACCTGGTCGGCAAGCAGGGGTACGGATTTCCTAAGCAGCTTCAGGTTGAACAACATGTTGCAGCCGGCATCCCAGATCAGGTCATAGTGGCCGCTGCCAGCACACTCCAGAAGATGGGCCTGGACTTCCGGCGAATGCGGAAAAAGCGTGGCGGGGTTCAGGCCGGATGCCAGTTTCGACAGACGGCTGCCAGGTATCGCTGGCAGCGGGCGAGGGAAACGGCGTACGTTCCGGAAGAAGGCTTCGATTTCCTCGTTGACTTCCGTGTCGTCGCCCAGGCAGACCAGGTCAAGCTCATGGCGCGCGCTCAGATATCTCGCGTAGTGATGAATCCTGAGCGTCAGGCCATCCAGGGGAAGGCCGGGATAGCGATCGCATGAGACGAGAATGCGCATGGGCAGGAAATGGGGCCTAGAGTCAGTAATGCAGCCAATCCCGCGCCGCCTTGGTCGATCGGTCGAGAAGCAACTTGTCGATGAAGCTGAGCCTGACGTTCGAGCGCGCCGAACCGACTTTCTTGCCGATTGCCGCTTCGGGATTGAGTTCCAGTTGGCAGAACGAAGCTAGATCATTGAAATCCACTCCAGCACTCGTTAAGTCTTCCAGACGGTAACGCCGTACCGGAAAATCTGCTGCTGCGGCTTTCCAACTCAGCGCCAACCTATTCCATAGCCTGCCGTAGGCGTAGGCGTCGTTCACGAGCCGGTCCGGCCATCGCTCCCACAAAGCACCCAGTTGCATGGCGGAACGATAACTGTCATGGGGGTTGCGCGTGATGACAACAAATTTTGCCTTGGGAAAAAGCCACAACAGCAACGCAGCCTCGTCGTATCCCAAGCGAACTTCTTTCATCCCCCAGCGGGTATAACCCAATTCCTTTGCTGGTTGGCCAAGCCACTCGTAGATCATGGACTGCAGGGCTTGGCGGATAACCGACGTCTTTGGATAAAGGTTGGCAATCCATTCCCCGGACATCATGTCGGGCTTCGATTTCAGCACGACCGATTCAGGCGCGATGGCTCGATCAAAGCTTGCCAGCATGTCACCCATGCGGCTGAGGATGCCCATGCGGCCGTGTGGTTCACCCCATATGAGAAGGCTGGAATCTGTGACCAGAATGCGTTGCATGAGGGTTGAACCGGTGCGCCAACCAGTGGCGAGAAGAAATATCGGTTCTTCATCATCGTGGCGGCTGAAATCTGTTGGGTTGGTCGTGGCTTTAGTCAGCTCTTCCAGTCCATGCTTAATATTTGTTGGGAGGGGGCCGGAAATGATCATGGAAGAGCAGCCGCGCATAGCGCGAAGCACACCCTGTTTCAGTCGATAAGGCGTCATGGCATTCGAATCAAATGGTCTACGCGGCTAGCGAAAGGCGGCAATGCAGCGCAATATCATGACGGTGGCATATGTCATCTGCTGCGACTCCACTTTGCAATCATGTCCTCGGTTTCGACTTCGCTGTAAAAATGATTTAGCCATGGTTGGCGGTAAAACTCCCGTACCAGGGGTTGCGGCAAGCTCAAGGTGTCGACCAGCGCGCGATAGAGATCACCTTGGGGAGTCGCGGCGCGCACATTTTTCTCTACCAGTGCAGAAGGCCTGTTGCCGGTTAGATTGGCGATGGCATCAAGTGCTACGTCAGATAGCTTGTCGGTGCGGATAAGCACAACATCATTGTCATGGCCATGATAAACGCCATAACCTATTTCTATCGGAAAAGGTGTATCGAGCACATCAATTCCCGTAGTCGTCTTCAGTTCGCGCTCAAACCAGACATTCGGCATGGTAGCGAGTTTTCCCAGAAAGTTGGTTGCAGGATCTGCGGCGTTGTGTTCAATAGCAGTCTGCAAGATGGTTTGAAAATGGTGTCTAAGGCCCTCCACCGTATCGAGTCCCTTGGCTGCAACAACTTGAGGCATGAATTCAAATAGTTGCATGAAATAATCGGAAAGCGCGATAGCCAGTGGATCCTTTACGAAAGTAAAAATCTTGAGCCGTTTTTCCGGGTTGTCGTTTTCGCGTTGTGCACGCCATTTATCCAGCCGTTTGCTGAAATTTGCACCGTCAGTCAGCCAGTGCTGTGGTTTGAAACCGGTGCGTGACAGCGCATGGCGAAGTTCTGCATTGAATTGCTGATTGATGCAGTGGTGTTTGTAAACGAAGTGGCCAGCCTTTCGCATTGTGCTTGTAAGCGTAGTCGAGCCAACCTTTCGCATGGAATAAACAATTATTGGGTTGCTTTCAGGTAATGCTTTGTTGTTTTCATAAAACCATTTTAAGTTTGTTAGTGTTCTGTAGTATGCATCTTTTAACATTGTTGATGTCCGTCAGGTTGTCCCTAAGGAATTACTGAACAAGTCCTTCGACAAGCTTAGGACGGACGGCAAGTGGTTGATTCCGTTCGTGGTGAGCTTGTCGAACCACACAGCAAACCAATTTGTTCAGCGTTTCCCTAAAGCCGGCTGTATAAATTTCATGTTTTTCAGTGGGGTTAGAAAATCTGGCGAAATCTGGAAATCATAAAAGACTCAATTCCATCAGGTCTGCCGCAGATTCTCCAGCTAAAGAGAATGAAGAAGGTATATATAACCACCCCGAAAGCAATTTTCTCTGCCAGCTCCAGGTAAATATTGTTGGTCAGGCTGGGCATTAATAAAACAGCAGCGAGCATAAGGGTGGCCCCAGCAAGGGGCCGCCATAATGCAGATGTGATTTGGCGATATGTGATGCCTGAAGATGATTGGGTACTTTGCAAATTTGCTAGGAGGTAGATGAGGGCTGAGGCCAGGCGTGCGTATGCAAGGCCCATTACGCCAAAATTTGGTACGAGCAAGGCTGCTGCCACCAGAAAAGTCAGAAATTCGACCCACATCATTCGGGCATGTAGCTTGCTGAATCCAAGGAGGAGAAATAAGCCATTAAAAGGGGCAACAGCCACTTTTAAAGCACCAACGATTGCAAATATTGTGAGAAACGGTGCAACGCCAGCCCATTTCTCGCCCAGCAATACATGGGTCAAGGGTTCTGCTACCGCAACAAATCCGAATGCGGCAGCCAGTGTGAGGGTGTTGACTGCCCCTAGCGTTTTCAGGACTGCCGCTTTAACCCTTTCTGGGTCGTCTTTAATGCTGGAGAGGGTTGGAAGAAATGTCCGCATGATCGGCGGGCCCAGTTCGGCGGTTGGCAACTGACCAATCTCGGATGCCATGCTATAGACACCTAGGGCATGGGCATCGCCAATGCGGCCCACTATCAGTTCATCTGTCTTGCGGGTGGCAAAGTTACCGACGCCGGATATAAGGAGCCATTTGCTGAAATGCCACATCGACCTGAGTTGGGTTGTGTTCCAGGATGGGCGATAGGGGTGCATGATATAGCTCATAAACACTCCGCTCAGGGAACTGGCGACGATGCCCAGTACCAGTGCTCGATAGTCCCTGATGATCAGGGCGGCGACAATGGTGACTGCCACCCCGATGACCTTGCTAATGATGTTGAAACGGAATTCGAGGCCGAACTGGAAGTTTTTCCTGGCGACAGTGATACCTATGTTGGTGAAACCCGAAACAAAAAGGCTGGCGGAAATAACCCAGACTATCCAGACGACTTGTGGCTGGTTAAAGTAAATACCCGCTAGCGGTGCGGAAAGTGCCAGCAGCAAGGCAACGAAACAGCCCTCGATGATGCGCAGGGACCATGCCGAATCGATGGTGTCGCGGTCAAGGGTTTGTTTCCGCAGAACGTTGGTATCTGCTCCGGAGTCCACCAGCACTTGCACCAGGCCGACAATCAGCATGGCCATGGCAACGATGCCGTAATCCCCGGGGGTCAGAATACGCGCCAGAATAACCGTGCTGATCAAACCCAGGAGCTTGATGCCCCAGCGCATGGCCATGCTCCATGCCACACCGCGGATGAAGGTGGACTTGAGATGGACCTGATGGGGATTTGTTTCTGTCATGTAGGGAGGCCGTCATGACGTGCGACGGGCCCGTATTCTGATTGTTGGCGTGAAAAATCTCAGCAATATTGATGCCTGCTAGGGACAGAATCGGCAGTATGGATTTTCCGGGTTCGTGGGGGCGACAGTTTCGCTGCCCTTGTTGTCCTGCTGGGTGTTGTTAGGCATTGCTGAATTATTTTTGTCGCCTCCAACAGTGGTTGTGCCTTGAATGGGCGCGGGGGAATCTGGCGGCTGTGGGGTAACAGTAGATGAATCTTGGCCCGGGTCTGGTGAGTCGCCTTCCTGGTTTTTGGGGATCGCGCTTCCAGGGGTGCCCTTGAAGGGTTTGCCGAGTTTTTCCAGCCGCCTGAGCAGCATTGTGGGGTCTTCGATGTGCTCCACGCCTTTTTCCAGTACCGAAATGGCCTTGTCTTTCTGTCCAATCTGCAGGTAGTACGCGCTCAATTGTGAATACGCAGGCTGGTACGCCGGTTGTAAATCGATGGCCTTGAGCAAATCGCCCACCGCTTCGCCATTGCGTCCCAGCCTGAGCAGGATGCGGGCCCTTGTTGAATAAATCTCTGGCAACAGCGGGAAGGTGGTGGGCGGATTTTTGTTCAGTACGTATTGAATGTCGCCCAGGGCCTGGTGAAGCTTATTGTTCCTTGGCCCTTTCTCGAGAATGCTGTTGGCATTGAATTCGCTGACCAGTGCCCAGCAATAATGATGGAGATGGTGATAGATTGAACCATAAACCTGATAGTAATGATTGGCAGTCGGTTTTGGCGTCTTGGCGAAATCCTTAATTTGCTGTGTTCCCTTGCAATACTCGGGAAGTATTGCCAGTTCGCGTTCATTCGTAACCATGTCCGCGTAGCTGCTTGTTACAACTCCCAGCAATGGGAGACACGAAAGAATGGCGTAAATATTTTTTCGGCTAAGCATCATGAATCTCCGTTGCCAGGTTGCAGGTTACGATTCCTGCCTGGTCTCGCCAGGCACTTGAAGCGAATGTATGGTTCGCGGCCTTGATTTCCCGTGTGCTGACTTTCTTGTCAGCCACTGCTTTTCTCCAGCTTGCGTCCCCTTTTATGAGTTCGGCAAATTCCTGGGCGGTCAGATCATTGCCACTCAGGATGATCTGTACTTTACCCTCGAACTTTCGCAGCCCGTTGAGCATGCGATCGATATAGCCGGGGCGGCCATGGCGTGGATCAGTTGGTGCGGCGCTGTTGGTCTCATTCGGCGCGCTGGCCTGGCGGGTGGAGTGGGCCAAATCTCCAAGTGAAGCACCAACCCTCACTTTGCCCGCTATGAATTTGGCCCAGAACGACTTGCTCAGCAGTCGGCTCAGATAGTAATGCCTGAGCCGGGCACGTGCCGCACCTGCTTCGCTGTGTACCCACGGGTTGAGCAGGGCAAGGCCTTTGACACGTGGGTCGGTATGGCCGTAATAAAGCGCGGCCGAGGCGGCATCGCATAATCCCCACAGCATCACCTGTTGGATATTCGACGCTTGTGCCATGAATGTGTCGATGGCCGCCCGGATGTCGTCGTCAATATCCTCGAAGGTGCGCATGTCGCCTTCGCTGTCCCCCATGCCGCGATAGTCGAAGCGCAACGAGGCAATGCCTTGCTCCGCCAGTTGTCGCGCAAGCAGGGTGAACTGGCGATGGCTGCCGGCGCGGTACTGGGGGCCGCCGACGATGATCACGACACCGGTTTCAAAAGGGCGTTCCGGCTGGGTGACGATGCCGATCAGGCGATCGCTGTCGCATTCAAAAACCGTTGCGTGCTCACGCCAGGCCGGGATGCTCATGGGTTCAGACAGCTTAGGCTGGCGTCGATGAGTTTCGGGCACTCGGTGATTTCCTGGGTGACCCAGAACGGGTCACCTTGGACAGTTCGAGTTTGGACCGATGCGCCTGCCGCCATCCAGGCATCGACGATGCGCTGGCTGGCAGGGGTGATACTGGCCTGAGCACCGACTTCCAGCCAGGATACGGGGCAGGCTGGAACCAGACTGGCGAGCTTGATGCCGCCCAGTTCACGCGCCATGGCAGGGGAAAGCATGTTGCCGCCCACCTCGACGCCTTGGCCGGCATCGAGTTGGGCGAGCAAGGCCTTGGTGCCCGATTTTGACTGTCCATCGGAAAGCATTTCGCTGGCGAGTTTGATTCGCAAGAACTGGTTGAGAAAAAGGCTGCCATCGCTGACTGGCTGCCACAAAATCAGATGATGAGTGTTTTGCAATCGCTGTGCCAGGTCCACCGCCAGCAGCGCGCCGGTGCGCAATCCCCACAGGGTGACGGGCTGGGCTGTCTTGTTGGCCAGCCAGGCATGCCCGAGGCGCGCGTCCTCCAGCCAGGTCGACCATGAGGCATCGCCAAAATCCCCGGCACTGTCGCCGCAGCCTGTAAGGTCGATCTGCAGGATCGCATAACCCTGAACCGCCATCGCACGGGCCTGCAATGCGGCCATGCGGCGCGATTTGTGCATCTCTTCAGCGAAGGGGGGAAGGTAAAGCACTGCGCCCTTTAAACGCTGATTGGAGGGGGAGGTGAAAATACAAAACAGCGGGCCGCGCGGGCTGTCCAGAAAGAAAGGCTCGATTTGGATGCCCGGTGTAGTCATCTCAGGCGACGAGTTTTTGTTCGACAAAGGCAGTCAACGTGCCCAGGGTGGCAAAGGTATCCGCGCTGATCTCGTCATCCTCGACGCTGAAGCCGAAGTGTTCTTCCATCGCGGTCAGGATAGTGACGACGGCCATGGAGTCCAGTTCGGGCAAGGCGCCCAGTAATGGAGAATCCTGGGTTAGGTGTTCGGCGCGTGGGCCGAGTTGCAGGGTTTGGGCGAGCAGGTTCTTGACGTCTTGCGTGGTATTCATAAAGGCATATACGGGATCTGGAGGTGGAAAGTGTATCCTGAATCGGCAACTCTCCCGACCAGCACAACTCAATGCCCGCGTGGATGCGAACACACAAGGCGAGCACCCATTTCGGTCCTTGCCGAATCGAGCATCACCAAACCGACCGGAGAAATCCCCACATGGGCGGTGAGCCATTCATCCCTTTGCGTTGGTATCGGAGCACAGTAGAAGTTGTGCTTTGATCAACGGCACCAATAAGGGGGGAGGAAAATCCCATGGTAACTCTATATTTATCAATATGTTATCGTGGTTGCATCAAGCGAAACTCCAGATTCGGGTGTATGCTGCGCGAGATTTAATCGCTACCCGTGCCCATGCCAACATTCGAGTTTCTACCACTCGCAGTTAATCCGTCCGACTATCCCAGAGCACGCTTATCGATGCTTCCAGCATTGCCCCGGATAGTCTCTTTGGGTAACGGCAAACAGAAGGTGCCAAGCGCCTTCATCGATTGCCAGGATTTTTTCGTGTATGGACGTTATGCACTCGTAGAGGCATTGAAACGCGCTGGCACCACTGGCGGCGCGGTGCTGTTGCCCGCCTATCACTGTCGCACCATCGTAGAGTCAGCCTTGTACTTGGGGGCCGAGGTTCGTTTCTACCCCATGACAACCGATCTGCGCCCGGATTTCCCATCGATGCACAATTTGGTGGCGGATGGCTCGGCACGAACCTTGCTGTTGACTCATTATTTTGGGTTTTCCAATGCGCTGGATGAGGCGCGGCGGTTTTGCGAAGAGCACGGCATGGCGCTTATCGAGGACTGCGCACACGCTTTTTACGGTGAGCACGAGGGGCGGGTGCTGGGGACAGTGGGACATTTCTCAGTGGCCAGCGCATGGAAATTCCTGCCCCTGCGCGATGGTGCCGTGCTGCGCGACAACACCGGCGCAACTGTCGAGATGGATTTGCTTCGGCAACAGATGAAAGACGAAATCAAGGCGATGGTGGCGATCTTGCGGGATTGGGCAGGGGCGACACTGAAAAAGCCCGGACTGCCTGAAGTCGATGTAGCGCTATTGAACCGACGTGCGCTCGAAATCTCAGCTTATATCCCGGAGCGGAAGGGGAAAGAGGAAATTCAGTTTCAGCCAAATCTGGTCGAGATGGCCGGGTTGAGGACTTCCAACTGGATGGTTTCGCATACCGATCACAGCCAGGTTATGAGCCGTCGTAGGGCGAATTACCAACATTGGCTGACGGGAATACGGGATCTGCAAGGGGTGCAGCCACTGTTTTCAGTGTTGCCGGATGGAGTGGTGCCCTATGCGTTTCCCCTGCTGACGGATGCTAGAGGTTTGGTGTTCCATGCGCTCAAACTGGCGGGTATTCCGATATGGCGCTGGGAGGACGTCGCGAAGACAGAGTGCCCGATTTCACAGGATTACAGGCTGCGCCTGCTGCAGTTGCCCTGCCATCAGGATTTGAGCCGGGAAGAAATCGACTGGATGTTACGCGTACTGCACCGCGTGGTTCCTGGGCTACTCGCATAGATCGGCGGGTGAACTGTGGATAGTGTTTTTACATGATGCATCAATTTTTCCATGCATCAACGGAGAGAGCTTTTATGAAATGGAATATCTATTCCGCCGCCGAGTTCGCGCAGTTCGCGGCTAGGTGGGATGAACTGAACGCACGTGGCGCGCGTTCTCCCTTGTTGAGTAGCCAATTCCTGCAGTCGGCCCTGCATGCGTTTGGCACAGGCAGGGAAAGGCTGGCATGCCTGGGCGATCCCACCACGCCGGATTGTATGGCAGTCGTCGTGGAGCGCAGGCGGGGCGTTTGGGAAACCTTCCAGCCGGCACAAGCGCCAATCGGCTTCTGGTTGATGCGTCCGGGACTGGCGCTGGAGATTGTTGCGCGTGCCTTGGTAAGCGACCTGCCCGGATTTCCTCTGGTGCTGGGAATTACTCAGCAGGACCCGGAATTGTTGGCGAGGCCCGCCGCCTCGGCGCATTGTCAGACACTGGATTACATCGATACCGCACGCATCATGGTCGTGGGAGACTTTGAGTCGTTCTGGGAGAAGCGAGGCAAGAACCTGCGCCAGAATATGCGCAAGGCACGTAATAAGCTTGATAAGGCAGGTCTGACCGCTCGCCTGATTTGTCTTGACGATCCAGCGGAGGTTGCGGAAGCCATCGCGCACTATGGCCGCCTGGAAAGCGCGGGCTGGAAGTCCCAGGATGGTACCGCGGTGCATCCCGACAATGACCAGGGGCGCTTCTATCGCGATCTTCTGGAGACCCATTGTCGTAACGGGGTGGGCCGTATTTATCAGCTCATGTTCAACGACACTATCGCGGCCATGGATATCTGCGTTCAGCGTGATGATGTCATTGTCATCCTCAAGACTACCTACGATGAAGCAGCGGCGGATTATTCGCCGGCCATGCTGATGCATCAGGAACTGTTCCAGGACTTGTTCAAATCGGATGAATTCAAACGCATCGAGTTCTACGGCAAGGTGATGGAATGGCACCTGCGTTGGACCGAGGATAAACGCACCATGTATCACATCAATTGTTATCGTTGGGGTTGGCTCAAGCGCCTCCTTGCTGCCAAACCTGAAATTGCTGCGAAGGCCGAAAAACTGGCGGCGTGAACATGACCTTTCTTGTCCCTGATCTGATATTGCGTGCCGCCGTCTCCCATGGAGGACGGCAGGCACTTTTGGATGGTAAGCAGAGCTTGGACTACCGGCATCTGGCTATTGAGACAAACAAGGCTGCCAATCTTTTCCTGTGCCTCGATCTTGCGCGCACCGAACGCGTGGCGGTTTATCTGGAAAAACGCCTAGATACAGTTGGTGCGATCTTCGGTGCATCTGCGGCCGGCGGGGTGTTTGTGCCCGTTAATCCGCTACTCAAGCCGGAGCAGGTGGGGCATATTCTGGCCGACTGCAATGTGCGCATACTGGTGACGTCCCCCGAGCGTCTTGAGTTGCTGCGGCCGGTGCTGGGCCATTGCCGCGATCTGCGCGCGGTTGTGCTGGTTGGCGACAAGCGTGTCGAGGCGGTTGACGGGCTGGAGATTGTTACCTGGGGTGAGCGGCTCAGCGTTCCGGAGCGGACGCCGTTTCGTGTGATCGACAGCGATATGGCAGCGATTCTGTATACCTCCGGAAGCACGGGGCGGCCCAAGGGGGTGGTACTGTCGCATCGCAATATCGTGGCGGGCGCGGAGAGCGTGTCGCAGTATCTGGAAAACACGCCGGATGACCGGATTCTGTCGGTGCTGCCGCTGTCATTCGACTATGGCCTGAATCAGCTGACTTCGGCTTTCCGGGTGGGCGCCTGCGCGGTGTTGATGAATTACCTGCTTCCGCGGGACGTGGTCAGGGCCGTCGAGCGCGAGAAAATTACCGGCCTGGCGGCAGTGCCGCCGCTTTGGGTGCAACTGGCGCAGCTGGAATGGCCGGCGGGTCTGGACGATCACCTGCGCTACATCACCAATTCGGGTGGGCATATGCCGAAAGCGACGCTGGATGCGCTGCGCGCCTGCCTGCCCAAAACCCGCCCCTATCTGATGTACGGCCTGACCGAGGCGTTCCGCTCCACCTATCTGCCACCGGACGAGGTCGATCGCCGCCCGGATTCGATGGGGAAGGCGATTCCCAATGCCGAGATTCTGGTGGTGCGCGAGGATGGCACGCCTTGTGCGCCGGGCGAACCGGGCGAACTGGTTCACCGCGGGGTGCATGTGGCGCTGGGCTACTGGAACGACCCGGAAAAGACCGCCGAGCGGTACAAGCCCGTGCCGGGGCAGCTTGCCGGGCTGGTGATTCCGGAGCTGGCGGTGTGGTCGGGCGACACGGTGAAGATGGACGAGGACGGGTATCTGTATTTCATCGGCCGCCGCGACGAGATGATCAAGACCTCGGGTTACCGGGTGAGCCCGACCGAGGTGGAGGAGGTGGCCTACGCTGCCAATCTGGTGACCGAAGCGGCCGCGATAGGCGTGTTGCATCCGGTTTTGGGGCAGGCGGTGGTGCTGGTGACCTATGCCCCGAATAACGACGAGGCGATTGGTGAGCAGTTGCTGGCAGAATGCAAGAAGCAATTGCCGGGCTTCATGGTGCCGGCCCGTATCATGGCGCACCGCGAACCCCTGCCGCGCAACCCCAACGGCAAGATAGACCGCAAGAAATTATCGAACGATCTGGCAGGCCTGTTTGAGGAGAACCCCGCGTGAATACGCCTGTTCGTCATGCACCTAATCTGAGTTATCCCGTGTGCGAAAACGTGCTTCAGGTAGGCAGCATGCCGCTGACCCGTCTGGCCGAGCGGGTGGGGAGCACGCCTTTCTATGCGTACGACCGCAGCCTGATCACCGGGCGGGTTGCACAACTGCGGGCCGCGCTCCCGCAGGACATTCATCTCCATTACGCCATCAAGGCCAACCCCATGCCTGCTGTCGTGCAGCATCTTGCGGGTCTGGTGGATGGATTCGATGTGGCGTCGGGCGGCGAGTTGAAGGTGGTGCTGGATACCGTCATGCCGCCCGAAAAAATCAGCTTCGCCGGACCGGGCAAGAGCGAGCGGGAACTGCGCCAGGCGATTGCCGCGGGCATCGTGATCAACCTCGAATCCGGGCGCGAACTGGAACGGATTGTCATGATCGCGATGGAAACGGGTGCAAGGCCCAGGGTGGCGGTTCGGGTCAATCCCGATTTCGAACTGAAAAGCTCGGGCATGAAAATGGGTGGCGGACCCAAACAGTTCGGCATCGATGCCGAACGCGTGCCGGAGTTACTGGCGAACATGAAAACCGTGCCGGTCGAGTTCTATGGCTTCCACATTTTTTCTGGCTCGCAAAACCTCAAGGCCGACTCCCTCATCGAGGCCCAGACCAAGACCCTTGAGCTGGCCCGCCACCTGGCAGTGCATGCGCCCGGGCCGGTTCGGCTGCTGAATCTGGGCGGTGGGTTCGGCATCCCGTATTTTCCGGGCGAGCAGCCGCTCGACCTGAAAGCCGTGGGTGAGAATCTGGCCGGGCTGATGCCCGACGCAAGGCGTGATTTTCCAGAAGCCGAGTTCGTGATCGAACTCGGCCGTTATCTGGTCGGCGAGGCGGGCGTCTATGTCAGCCGTGTGCTGGATCGAAAAGAATCCCGCGGCCAGGTGTTTCTGGTGACCGATGGCGGCCTGCACCACCACCTCGCCGCCTCGGGGAACTTCGGGCAGGTCATCCGCAAGAATTATCCCGTGCTGGTGGGCAATCGCGTCGAGCCCGAAGGCGAGGCGCTGCCTGCCTCGGCAGTCGGCCCGCTATGCACGCCACTGGACGTGCTGGGCGACCGGATGGAGCTGGGTCATGCCCGCGAAGGCGATCTGATCGTGGTGTTCCAGTCCGGCGCCTACGGCCTGACGGCCAGCCCGACGGCATTCCTGGGGCACCCGGCTCCCGTCGAGGTGCTGGTGTGACGCATCCTTAGTTCGCTTTCAGGTTTTGCAGCAGACGCAACGCATAGGCTGTCCGGTTGACATCCCATGGCGTGAAGCGTGGCAATTGAAATACGTCGCTTTGGCGGTTCGAGACCCCGCGCTGTGTCGAGACGGCGGCATCGAATCCCAGCCCGCGAACGATTTCGGCCTGTTCTGGCAGGTAGTCCGTCCCGGGTTTGCCATTGGGGTAGGCAAACAGCCGGACTCGATCTCCCAGCGTTTCTTCCAGCCAGGCTTTGCCCGCGGCGATTTCTGCTTGCGCCCCGGCGTCATCCAGTTTGGCGAGGATAGGGTGACGGTGGGTGTGCCCGCCGATTTCCATGCCGGCTGCATGCAGCGCCTGCAACTGACGGGTCGTCATCATCAGGTCGCTGGGCAGGCTGCTGACGCCTGCACGGTCCGCTATCTGCGCAACGGCGTCTTCGCGCGCATCGAGCGGCTGGTACTTCACTTGCGGCAGGATTTTTCCGATGGCTACGGCCTTTGCAGCGTCGGAGCCCAGGTCGTGCCTGCCCAAACCAAGATCGCTCAGGTCGAGCTGGGGGTGCGGGCTGCGACGGATGCTTTCAATCACCGTGTCATTGAACATGTGGCCGCCGTTGAGGTAGGACGTGGCAATGAAGAACGTGGCGTGCAGTCCGTGTTTTTGCAGGATAGGCAGCGCGAGGGTGAGGTTGTCGGCATAGCCGTCGTCGAAGGTGATCGCTGCCGCGCGCGCCGGTAGGGTGCCCGCCTGGAGCCGTTCGACTGCCTCGGGCAGGGGCAGCACATTAAACAGGGATTTGAGCAAGCCCATTTGCGCGTCGAAGCTTTCGACCGTGGCTTCGCCTGGAAACAGCGGGTCGGGCGCGGCCAGCACGCGGTGGAAGATGAGGATGCTGAGCCGGGCCTTGGGGCCGGCAGGGGAGAGGCGGGTGGCCAGAAACCGGAAGAGGGGAGAGACAAGCTTGGACATCGGATGATCGATATTAGCAGGAGTCGGTCCGGGGCGGCCCGCTCCGCCGGCAGGGAGGCAAGGCGGTGGCAGGCGCCTGTTCATGGGCAGGTCTGTAAGGGGCGATTCACAGATCGTAATCGTGCTTGTCGGCTTCCTTGGCGCGCACGATGGTCTGTTCCATGCCGCCGCCGGCGACGAAACCGGCCGGGTTGGTGAAAATCAGGATGGTTGCCACAATGCCGAACTCGGCCGATCATCAGGCGTGCGAGTATCAACCCCAGGCCAAAATTGATGACCTGGCTTCCAGTGTTGCCGATGAATACCCACTTGGCTCCGTGGCGGATGGTGTCTCCCAGGCTCATTTTGCTGATTCAGTTGTGTTGGAAGGATTATTCTATGAATCCAGCAAGTTTCACGCCTGGATGGCTGGTTCTGCCTTCAGTCTCCGGTGAGACATTCCGTTTTTATGTTGCAGATGGCCGCAATTGCTGACAAGCAACCTTATTGTTGGTTTGATTGAGTAGCTAGCATCCACGTTGACGAAATATCCCACGGGCCTTTTCGCGCACGATCTCAAAAAGCCTGCGAAGGTTCCGCTGACGCAAAGTTGAGTCCTTGAATTCCATCTGTCTGACTTGCCGGATCAACGTTTTCCGCAGGGTGACTCGATCGCCAATCTTAATGTACTTCATTAGTTGCGGTAAATAATCCCCCGCCCAAGCTGTCGCCTGTTTTTCACGTGCTTCCCCGGCTCCGCGTTCGGCAAGCGACTTGCATAATTCCGTGTTGCTTTTTGCTGTTCGAAGAGCCGATGCGGCCTGCTCGATATCCGGGTCTGCCCAACTGGCGGTGTCGCCGGAAAATGATCTCCTGTATTGCCAGCTAGTCCGCAATGGTTCGATCAGCCTATAGGGAATGGGCATCGAGTTTTGCTCGGTCATGTAAGCCATGTTCCCGGAGTATCCCGTTGCAATAACAAGCTTTCCTAAAAGCATTGCTTCCATCGGACCCAGCCCTAGTCCCTCGGCGCGATGCAGCGAGATGAACACATCCGCGGCGTCGTAGAGCGAGAGGACCTCCCCATAGCCGAGCGTTTCTGTTATGAGGATGATTCGCGGATCCTTACGAATCGAATCGATCAACTCGGGGTCGCTCATGGAAATGGGATCCGGATTCCCATTTGTTTTTATTATGAGCCGCACATCGGCATCGCTCGGAAATGCCTGAAGGAATGACTGGACTGATGCGCCGGGGTTTTTCCTTGAATATGCGCTCCGCAGATCGAAGCTCGTGCAGCAAACAAACGCATTGCACGGAATGCCAAGAGAGGCGCGGACAGATTCTCTGTTTGTCTGGGGAGGGGGCAATAGAGGGTGTTCGGTGTGAAGGGTGGGCACATCTGGGACGGCTGTTTCGATCGCGTGACGCACGAAGGGGCTACACGTCAAAATTGCGTCAAACAATGCGAGCGAGGGCCGCCATGCGTGGGGCACTACCGGCAGTTCCCAGAAAACAAGCCCGACGTTTCTTTGTCCGGGTGCCAATAACCCGGGCACTTTACGCAGCCATAAGGATGGCAGGACCTGAATCGCAACGATGATTAGACTGTGTGTATAGGGTAATTTATCAAATGGGTTGACTAGGTTGACGCCCTCGATGGTCTGTCGCTCTGTGCCACCATCGTAGTCGATGTCGATGCCCGCGATGCCGTAACCCAGGTTTTGGAGCATCTGGATATACAGACGTGCCGTGTTGCCCAACCCGGAGGAGGTGCTTAGGTGACCAATGACATTGAAACCGGGGCACTTGCCGCTTTCAGCGGCCCATCCCGCGGGATGAAAGGCGTCTGTAACCATATTCGGCGGGTCTTACCCTTTATGGTAGAACCAATCGAAAAAATATGCTGATAGGCTAGCCTGGGTGTCGCGCATCACCGATTTTCTTGAAGCACGCAACGATATTTTGATCTAAAGGGATGTGCTCAAGGCCATACACTTTGGTGATAAATGCATTCAGAAAATCCCGTAATTTGAAACGTACCACATCAATCAGCTTTATTTCTGACTTACCAAATCGAAATGCATTCCTGCAGTAAACCATTTCTAGTTGCGCCATAGGTGCAAGTTGCTCAAAACGGCCTTTGGATAGAACGTTAACATGGGTTATGTCTCCGTATTGATTAACTAAGCCGAACGGACTTTGACCGTTTGGCACGCGAACTATAAACAGACTATTAGGCTTCATCACGCCTCCTATGAATTTCAGGAAATCCAAGAGATCATCAGGAAGAATATGTTCAAGAACGTCAAATGCAATGACTAGATCAAAAGAATCTTGAGCAGGACTGATTGCTGTGCGGACATCACCAAATCGGGTGTCATAGCCTTGCGCCATCCCAGAAGAGCATATTGGCTCAATTAATTCGCAACCAACTACGTGTGCACCCTGGCTTTGTGCCCAGCTGAGAAATGAGCCATCGCCGAAACCAATTTCGAGTAGCTGCTTTCCAGAAAAATCAATCCCCGAGAATTCATGCTCAAAGTAGCGGCGTTGTGATTCGTTATAAACGAATAAGCGGCCCCATTTTTTCCATTCTTGATAATTCGAATAATTGTGTCGATTCAGATTGCTCGGCATCATTTTACCGCCTCTAAAAGTGGAAACAGTACTTCCTCATTTATTTGTGCAACAAATTAAGAATTGAGAGTTAATGTGCTGTTTGAAGGTTGCTTGATTGGATTTAACTAGATTTCTGAATCGCCCCGGCTCCTTCGCCACCGCGCCAACCGCCTAGCTATCCTTGACGCGCTTGAGCGCCAGTTCCTTGAACTCGGCCGTTTACTCCTGCTTCGGTATCTTCTGCATCTTTCCTCTTCCCAAGTTAACGTCAATACTACGCCACCCTTGGAAGACGAAATTTCAGGGGAAGCTCACTAAAAAGCGGGAGGATTACCAAGCGACTTTTGGCTATGCGGTATACCTAGCTCGCTATTCTTCTCTTGCGATGACAGAAAAATAGGACTTAAGACTTGGAAAAATGGTCGAAGTTGTGCGCCTTTCTCGATTTTTGTAACGCCTTTGTTACTTGCTGTGTTTTTCATTACCGTGATTCCTAAAGTATGTTGAAGGTCGGGTCGGGGATGCTCGTTCTGTTTCCAAAAATGTACGGCTGACTAGCATGGATGCACCCACTACATAGTCCATCTGCTGTGATTCGAGACCGCCGGCGATCTGCGAGGGTTGAGGCCAGTTGCTGCCCTCGCCGATGTGCTGGGTGGAACCGGTGCTGCGTCACAAGCGGCCGCAGCCCAACGCAAGCACATAGGATGGCCGGTGAAGGCTCAGCAGCGTCGAACCACATATGCCGACTTCAGGGTTGGATTGAAGATGGGTTACCCGATGTTGTAGGCTATCCGGCATTACCAGTGTGTCGTTGTTCAGCAGCCAGACGTAATCCATACCTTGTGCCAGCGCGTATCGCACACCCACGTTGCAGCCGCCAGCAAATCCCAGATTATTGGCCCCGCTCTGGATCAGGGTCAGAGGAATGGTGGAGAGCTTTTCGGTCGACTCAGCCTCGCTACGATCCAGAGCGCGAATCTCGATGGGTTTGGTCACAGGTGGCTCACTAATGCCCAAAATTCCGTGACGGGGGGCGGCGTGGCCGGTTGTCGCCCAGCGGCCCACTCCCGCAGCTTGTGCATGGAACCATCTGACGAATGGTTATCGCACACAATGACAGAGTAGTTCTGCTAGTTCAGCCTGAGCAGGCTTTCCAGGCTGGCTAACGTTAAATGCCAGCGATTCCAGTTCAGAAGCTCGATGCCAACGGACGGAGGTTGCTTCGACATCATCGGCGTGGTTTCAGGAATACGTGGCAGAGGCTTCACGTTGAGGTTGTCTCTGCCCTAGGGGCAACAGTGATAGGGCTTGCTGCATGAATGCTTTTTTATTGTAAGTGCGCCGCAGCGATTCCTGGCATTGCACCACCACAGCATTCCGGAGTTGCTCGCTGCTGAGTAACTCAATGCAGAGGTGGATAAAGGCTGCATCATCCGGTGCCACGGCCAAGCCCCGAATCAGGCCCGTTTCAAAGGCATCGGCGCAATGCGGCGTGGTCACACATGCGCGGCCATAAGCCAGCGATTCCAGGATCTTGATATTGGTGCCGCCACCTGAGTAGATCGGGGCGATCGTGAACGCTGCGTTGCGATAGGCATCGCCTAGGTCGTCGACGAATCCCGGTGCGGATACGTCCGGGAACTGCTCCCATGCCCGCCGCACTGCGGGCGGCGCGGCGCCTACGAGTTGCAGGTGGGCTTGTGGCTGGGCCGCCTTGATGGTAGGCCAGCAGCGTGCAAGAAAATGGTCGATGCCTTCGCGGTTGGGCGGGTACCAGAGCGAGCCAACGAACAACAGGGTGGAACTGTCCACTTGGGGAAAAGGTTGGGCAGGGGGATTGAACGGAATGTTGGGGAGGATCGCCGATTCAAGTTCTGGGTGGCGTGACTGGTCGCGCTGGCTGACGAAGAAGAAAGCATCGAAGCGTTTCAGTTGCCGCTTCGCCAGCCATGCAGCGTAGGCCGATTTGAGCCGCGCAGCCAGCGCGAGTGAACCGGCTGTGTAGTGGTAACCCCAGTCGTCGAGGTCGACCACGGTGCGCACGCCGGACGGAATCGCCAGTTTGGTGATGGGGTTGAGATAGCGGCTGACGATGAGTTGATAACGGCTTAGGTCAACGCCGGCAGCCCGGAGTGCCTGGTTCAGGGCTCGGTCGGGTTCGTATTTCCCGATGCCGAGCGGGCGTTGTTGCCACAATCCATGGGCGAGAATACCGGGCTTGGGGGGTGACAGCTGGCTGGGGCCTGAGGTTGGTTCGAGCAGAATTACGTCGACACTGCCCAGCGTTTCCAGGGCTTCATGCAGCAAGGCAGTACGCTGCTGTGCGCCCGACTGGGGGGCAAACGGTGAGGCAGGGGAAACCAGCAGTATTTTTTCAGGCATGAACGCAGCGCATACCGGTGGAGGGGCGACGGGAGATCGACATTAACGGCTAAATGGAAATGATAGCGCTCATTGTGTTACTTCCTGTGGCGAATCGCACTGGGGGCGCAATGCGTTACATACCCTGCCTTTCTCCGTAGGTTGGACCGACTCCGACGTTGACCGGTTTTTTTTCATCGGGTGGGGAAGCAAAAAGTCTATGGTCCAATGCGTGCACTGCGCCGCCGTGTGACGAAATCAACCAAGTTGCGATACAGTGATGCCGGCAGCAGGCTGGCGATCAGGTGCTTGAGGTCGCCGGCTTTCCAGTCGGATTTGCGGAAGGCGCGGCGGAACAGGCGGCGGGCAGATTCGGTCTCGTTGCGCCAGTGGCAGCGATAGGCCTCGCGTAGCAAGGGGTCGTAGATCAGCTCATTGAGGTGGACGGACGTGAAGCGGGCGACGGATCCGGGATGGTGGCGAGCAAAGTCGCGGCGCACGGCAACGGCGTCGAACACTTGCTGCCAGCGTGGGATGTGCAAATCACCCCGGGGATAACGGCGGTAAAACGCCAGTACTTCGGGCACGCGAACGAGTCGCGGCTGGCGCGCGAGCATCCTCAGCCAGAGGTCGTGGTCCATGGCGGTGGGCGCACGCTCGGAAAACCCGCGCAGTTCGTCGACGAGCTGGCGGCGGATCAGCATGCTGTTGATCGGCCACGGCTTATGTTCCAGAAAGTGGCCGACCGCTTCGTCCGCGTCGAGAACCGGCGGAATTTGTGGGTTCAGGTCGGCTGCCGCAACGCCGACGTTCTGCCAGCCGCAATAGGCGATGTCGGCGTGACCGGCCGCGAGCGCGCCGTGCATCTGGCGCAGCGCATCCGGGTGCCAGGTGTCGTCGGCGTCGAGAAAGGCGATGTAGTTGCCGTTGGCGTGGGTGAGTGCGCGGTTGCGCGCGGCGAAGGGTCCGATCCGGTTCTGGAAGGCCAGGGTGAGGCGTTCGGGGTTTTCGGTGGCCAGGCGTTGCAGGATTTCAGTCGACCCGTCGGTCGAGCCGTCGTCCACCACGATGAGCTCCACGTGCGGGTAGCTTTGCCCCAGCACGCTCGCAATCGCCTCTTCCACGTAGGGTGCGGCGTTGTGGCAGGGCATGACGACAGAGATCAGTACGGGGTCGAACTTGTCCATGGCCGAATTATGGGTTGAGTGGGCCGGGATGCAAAGCGCTCGCCCGTCGCATTGAGCGGGCGGTGTGGCCGCGGGTGGGTTGGCTTTGGTTACAATCAGTTATTGCGACTGCTCACTGATTGCCCCATGCAAACCCTCACCGTCGATCTTGGCGACCGCTCCTATCCTATCCACATCGGATCCGGCCTGCTGGCCCAAGCCGGGCTGATCGTCTCCCATCTGGCGCAGAAGCGCGTTATGGTGGTGACCAACACCACGGTGGCTCCACTGTATCTGGCGCAGCTGACGGCGACGCTGGAAGGCGCCGGGGTGAAGGTGGCGAACGTGGTGCTGCCGGACGGCGAGGCCTACAAGAACTGGGAGACGCTGAATCTGATTTTCGATGCGCTGCTGACCCAGCGTGCCGAGCGCAAGACTACGCTGATTGCGCTGGGCGGCGGCGTCATCGGCGACATGACCGGCTTCGCGGCGGCAAGTTATCAGCGCGGCGTGCCCTTCATCCAGATTCCCACCACGCTGTTGTCGCAGGTCGATTCCTCGGTGGGCGGCAAGACCGGGATCAACCATCCCCTCGGCAAGAACATGATCGGCGCGTTCTACCAGCCGAAGGTGGTGCTGGCCGATACCGACACCCTGAAGACCCTGCCCGCGCGTGAGCTGTCGGCCGGGCTTGCCGAGGTGATCAAGTACGGCCTGGTCTGGGACGCCGACTTCCTCGCCTGGCTGGAAGCCAACATGGACAAGCTGCGCGCGCTCGACCCGGCGGCGATCACTCATGCGATCTACCGTTCCTGTGAAATCAAGGCGCAGGTGGTGGGGCAGGACGAGCGTGAAGGCGGCATCCGTGCCATCCTCAATCTGGGCCACACCTTCGGTCACGCGATCGAAACCGGCATGGGCTACGGTAACTGGCTGCACGGCGAGGCGGTAGGGGCCGGCATGGTGATGGCGGCGCAAACCTCGCAGCGGCTGGGCTGGCTTTCCGAAGCGGACGTTGCGCGAACCCGCGCGCTGATCCACGCGGCCGGGCTGCCGGATGTCGCGCCCGATCTGGGTGTGGATACGTACCTGGAATACATGGGCCACGACAAGAAGGTCGAGGGCGGCAAAATGCGTTTCGTGCTGCTGAAAAAACCGGGCGAAGCGGTGATCACAGCCGACGTGCCGATCGATGTGCTGACCGGCGTGCTCACTGCGCCACACTGAAGGAGACTTGATGGAACCGTCGTTCGCATCCTACGCAGCGCATTCCACTCAATCCCGCGGTCGCCAGCACGCCGAACCGCCCGCCGCGCCACGCTCCGAATTCCAGCGTGACCGCGACCGCATCATTCACTCCACCGCGTTCCGGCGGCTCGAATACAAGACCCAGGTGTTCGTGAACCACGAGGGCGACCTGTTCCGCACCCGCCTCACCCACAGTATCGAGGTCGCGCAGATCGGCCGCACCATTGCGCGCCTGCTGAACCTAAACGAAGATCTGGTGGAGGCGGTGGCGCTGGCGCACGACCTCGGCCACACGCCTTTCGGCCATGCGGGACAGGATGCGCTGAATGCCTGCATGCGCGAACATGGCGGCTTCGAGCACAACCTGCAATCGCTGCGCGTGGTCGACCTCCTGGAAGAGCGCTATGCCGAATTCGAGGGCTTGAACCTCACCTTCGAGGCGCGCGAGGGCATCCTCAAGCATTGCGCGCTGAGTAATGCGGAAAGACTCGGTGCGGTGGGTGAACGCTTCCTGAACAAGCAGCAGCCTTCACTGGAGGCGCAGATCGCCAACCTGGCGGACGAAATCGCCTACAACAACCATGATGTCGACGACGGCCTGCGCTCCGGGCTGATCACGCTGGAGCAGTTGAGCGAAGTGCAGATCTTTGCCCGCCACCTCGCCGAGGTGCGCGCGAAATACCCGAATTTGCAGGGGCGCCGCGTGGTGACCGAAACCGTGCGCCGCATCATCAACACGCTGATCCTCGACCTGGTGAATACCACGCGGACGAATATCGAGAACAGCGGCGTGCAGACCCTCGCCGAGGTGCGTGCTGCGCCCCCGCTGGCGGCCTTCAGTCCGGCGCTGCTCGACGAGCACCGTGAACTCAAGCGTTTCCTGTTGCGCCACCTGTATCGCCATTACAAGGTGGCACGCATGAGCGCCAAGGCGGGCCGCATCATCAGCGATCTTTACACGGCCTTCACCGGCGATGCCCGTCTGCTGCCGCCCGAGCATCAGGCGCGCGAATCGCTCGAAGGCGCGCGCGCGGTGGCCGATTACATTGCCGGGATGACCGACCGCTACGCCATGCGCGAACACCGGCGGATTTTTGCGGTGGAAGAGATTTACGGCTGACCCGGCTTCGCCAAACCACACGTCCCAGGGCGGACCTGCCAAAATCGGCCCTCGCTGCGACGTCCTGTCCAACTCCCCCAATCTGTCAGCATTTTGTAAACGATTGGTCGCGGGCCCTGCCTGACTGGATTCACGCAAACCGTGCTGGAACTGGGCTTGTGGCGTTTTCCATGGTTGGCACGCTTGCTGCACAGGCAGACTCATCTGTATTTCAACCCAGGAGAAATGGATGAGCGTACTGATCGAACCCGCCGCCCTTCAGGCCGCGATGGCGAGCGAGCCCATGGTGATTATCGATACCCGTGACCCGGGCGTGTATGCCCAAGGGCACCTGCCCGGTGCGGTGAATCTGCGCGAGATTTTCACCTATTTGGCGACCAGCGATCCGGACGGCCTGGAGGCCATGAAGGAGAAGTTTGCCGAGGCGTTCGGGGCGGCCGGCCTGTCGGGCAGGGAAACGGCCGTGCTGTACGAGGATGCCATGAACACAGGCTTCGGCCAGTCGTGCCGCGGCTATTTCATCCTCAGCTATCTTGGCTATCCAAGAATCAAGGTGCTGCATGGCGGCTATCAGGCCTGGCTGGCCGCGGGCCTGCCGGCCAGCACGGAGACAGTGACGCCGGCTCCGGCAAGTTTCCCGGCAGGCACGTCGACCGACGTGATGGTGGACAAGGATGCGATGCTCGCGGCAGTGAAGTCCGGCAGCGCGACGCTGCTCGACGTGCGCGACGTCGACGAATGGATAGGTGCGAGTTCGTCGCCCTATGGTCCGGACTTCTGCCCGCGCAAGGGTCGCATTCCCAACGCGCGCTGGATCGAGTGGTATCGCCTGATGAAGCCGGGTGCCGATGGCCCGGTGTTCAAGGCCGGCCCCGAGGTGCTGGCTGAATGCCTGACTGCCGGCATCATGCCGGAGACGCCGGTGATCGTGTATTGCTTCAAGGGTGCGCGCGCATCCAATACCTTCCTCATCCTCAAGGAGGCCGGTATCCGGAACGTGAAGATCTATTTCGGCTCGTGGAACGAGTGGTCGCGCGATCCGTCGCTGCCGATCGAGGAGGGTTTCCCGCAACGGGCCGCGGCAGCTTTCGCCGAGGCCGCCTGACGGGGCGGATTCACGGCGGGGGTGGCGGAGGGCGGCATTTTCTTCGCCCACATGGCAGCGTATCCGATCCCCGGCTGATTCAGTCGCCCGGCGGCAGGGTGCGCGCCGCCACCCAGCACGTCACCTCGCGTGCCCCCGCCCGTTTCAATGTCGCGGCCAGTTCGTCGAGACTGGTCCCGGTGGTCATCACGTCGTCGATCAGTGCAATGCGTTGCCCCCGCACGTCACCCGAACACGCAAATGCGCCGCGCAGATTGCGGCGTCGGGCATCGTGTTTGAGTCCCATCTGCGGCGGCGTGTCGCGGATGCGCTGGCAACTGGCGGTATCGAGCGGCAGGTCCAGTCGTTTTGACACTTCGCGGGCGATTTCGGTGGCGTGGTTGAAGCCACGCTCACGCACGCGTTTCGCATGCAAGGGCATGGCGATCAGGCGGTCCGGAGCCGGGGTGCCTTCCACCGCGTGGGCGAGGCACTCGCCCAGCGCCGGCGCGATGGCAAGCCGGCCATGATATTTCAGGCGCGGGATCAGGCGGTCGAGGGGGAAGGCATAACCCAGTGCAGCAACCGTGCGCTCAAACGCAGGCGGACGTTTGAGGCAGGCGCCGCAGATCTGCCCGAGCAGGGTGGGGGTGGCACACTGCGGGCACTGGGGCTGCGTGTGCCAGGGCAGATCGACCAGGCAGGCGGTACACATCTGCCCCGCGCCGCTCACGTCCCCGCACAGGAGGCAGTTTCGCGGAAGGATGTGATTAAAAATTAACCGGATGTTCAATTTTCGAACCGACCAAAATTGACAGGAAGTGGCCCCTCCTCGAAAATAGTGCCATGAAAGCCAAACGCGTCATTACCGCTTCGTCTTCCCGCTTCGCCGCACAACTGTTCAATCTCATCACCGTCGCGGTGCTGCTGATTTCGCTGACGGCCCTGTTGCTGGGCAAGCTGCTCGCCAGCCAGAAAATCGGCTTCCTGCCTTTGGTTCTGTCGCTGCCACCGGTGATGATCTGGCTGGGCGCATCGATTTTCGTCTATGCCAGTATCGCGCATCATCCCAATTCGCGCACGGTGCATTACAACAAGTGGGCAGGCTACCGCTATTACGGCGTGATGGGCAGTCTGGTGGTGTTCGGCCAGCCGCTCTATGACCTGCTGGGCGGCTGGCAGGGGCTGATGCTGGTTCTGGGATTCGCGGTGGTGGTGATCGTGCCGTGGGCGTTGTTTGACATTTACCGGGCCGCGCGCGAGCCGTGGCAGGACATGACCATCGAGGTGGCTATTAATGAATGACATGATTCAACCCGTGGTGCGTCGTTCGGTGGCCGACATCGAAGCACTGTTCGCGCTACCGTTCGCCGACCTGATGTTCCGGGCGCAGACGGTGCATCGCGAGCACTTCGATCCCAACAAGGTGCAACTCTCCACCCTGCTGTCGGTCAAGACCGGCGGCTGTTCCGAAGACTGCGGTTATTGTCCGCAGTCGGCGCGCTACGACGCCGGCGTCGAGAATCAGGGCTTGCTCGATCTCGACGACGTGCTCAAGGCCGCCAAGGCCGCCAAGGCCGCGGGCGCCTCGCGCTTCTGCATGGGGGCGGCCTGGCGCGGGCCGAAGCAGCGCGACCTCGAGCCGGTGCTCGAGATGGTGCGCTCAGTGCGCGCGCTGGGGCTGGAAACCTGCGCAACCCTGGGCATGCTGAAGGACGGCCAGGCCGAGCAGTTGAAGGAGGCCGGCCTCGACTACTACAATCACAACCTCGACACCGCGCCCGAGTTCTACGGTGAGATCATCACCACCCGCGAGTACCAGGATCGCCTCGATACCCTGGAAC
The DNA here is from genome assembly GCA_021836225.1 of Pseudomonadota bacterium. The sequence goes on from JAKBJA010000026.1 coordinate 109,895, forward strand.
GCGTGCGCCATGCCGACCTGCACGTATGCTGCGGCGGCATCGTCGGCATGGGCGAATCGCGCGCCCAGCGCGCCGGCTTGATCGCACAGCTCGCGAGCCTTGATCCGCAACCGGAATCGGTGCCGATCAACCTGCTGGTGCAGGTCGAGGGCACGCCGCTCGCCGGCACCGAGGCGCTCGATCCGCTGGAATTCGTGCGTACCATCGCGGTGGCGCGCATCTGCATGCCGAAGAGCTTCGTGCGCCTGTCGGCCGGCCGCCAGCAGATGAGCGACGCGGTGCAGGCGCTGTGCTTCCTCGCCGGCGCCAATTCGATTTTCTACGGCGAAAAGCTGCTCACCACCGGCAACCCGGAATGGGAACGCGACCAGCGCCTGTTCGACAACCTGGGCCTGACGGCGTTGTGAACCACCCCGCGCTGACCCGCCTGCAGCAGGGGCTGGCGGCGCTGAAGGCCGATCATCTCGAGCGGCGGCGCCTGCTGCTCGACGGCGCTCAGGGTACCCACGTAACCATCGATGGCCGCCGCGTCGTTTCCTTCTGCAGCAACGACTATCTCGGTCTCGCCGCCGATCCGGCGCTGATCCAGGCCGCGCACGCCGCGCTGGACCAGTGCGGCGTCGGCGCGGGCGCAGCGCATCTCATTACCGGCCACCATCGTTTCCATCACGATTTCGAAGCTGCGTTCGCGCGCTTCGTCGGCAAGCCGGCGGCGCTGCTGTTTTCCACCGGCTACATGGCCAACCTTGCGGTGCTCACCGCGCTGGTCGGGCGCCACGGCGAGATCTTCGCCGACAAACTCAACCACGCCTCGCTGGTCGACGCGGCGCAGCTGTCCGGCGCGCGCTTCACCCGCTATCGCCACGGCGACCTCGCCCAGCTTGAGTCGCGATTGGCGAACAGTCCGGCACAGGACAAAGTCATCGCCTCCGATCTGGTATTCAGCATGGATGGCGACATGGCACCGGTCGACGCGCTGCTCGATCTGGCCGAACGCTACGACGCCTGGCTCTACCTCGACGACGCACACGGCTTCGGCGTGCTGAACGACGGCCGTGGCGGGTTGACCGAACGCGCGCGAGCAAGCGACCGCGTGATCTATCTGGCCACGCTGGGCAAGGCCGCGGGTGTATCGGGTGCCGCGGTGGCGGCGCACGCAAGCGTGATCGACTGGCTGATCCAGAAGGCGCGTCCCTACATCTACACTACCGCCTTGCCGCCGCTGCTGGCTGCATGCCTGCTGGAAAGCCTGCACCAGGTCGAGGCGGGCGACGCGCGGCGCGAGCGGCTGCGCAGTCATATCGCGCAGCTGCGCGAAGGCCTGGCTGATCTGAAGCTGGGCACACTGATGCCGTCTACCACGCCGATCCAGCCGCTCGTGATCGGCGCGAATGCCGATGCGGTGCGGCTGTCGCAGGCCTTGCTTCAGCGCAGCCTGCTGGTGCCGGCTATCCGCACCCCGACGGTCCCCGCCGGCACGGCGCGCCTGCGCATCACGCTGTCGGCAGCGCACAGCGGCGACGACGTCGCGCAACTCATCGAGGCGCTGCATGCTGTCGCCTAAACCCATACTCGCGCTGCTGCACGGCTGGGGCATGAACGCCCGCGTGTTCGATGCATTGGCCACACGATTGGCTGACGATTTCGAGGTGCGCGCGCTCGACCTGCCCGGCCATGGCGGGCGCGACGCGCTGGCGGTCAACACCCTTCAAAGCTGGGCGGACGATCTGACACAGCAGTTGCCGGAGGGCGCCACGGTGCTGGGCTGGTCACTCGGCGGGCAGGTGGCGATGCGCGCTGCGCTCGATCACCCGCACAAAATTACGCGCCTGATCCTGCTGGCCTCGACGCCGCGATTCGTCATGGCGGAGGATTGGCAACACGGTATGGCCACCGCCGATCTGCAGGACTTCGGCATGGCACTGATGGCCGATCCGCAAGCCACACTTTTGCGCTTCCTCAGCCTGCAGACGCGCGGCATGCCCGGGCAGAAAGCGCTGCTGCAGCAATTGAGGAAGACGCTGCTGGCCGCGCCGGAGGCAGACGGCGAAGCGCTGGCCGCCGGGTTGGCGATCCTGTGCGATACGGACTTGCGGTTGGAACTACCTCGACTGACGCAACCGACCCTGGTGCTGCACGGTGCGCTCGACACGCTCACTCCGGCTGGTGCCGGCGCCTGGCTCGCCGAAATGCTGCCTGCCGCACGGCATCTCGAATTGGCGCGTGCCGCGCACGCGCCGCATTTGTCGCATGGCGAGGACGTCGCCGCTGCAATCGAGCGGTTTGCTCATGACTGACGTCGAACTCGATTTCGCCGAAGTCCGGCGGGCCTTCGACCATGCCGCCGCCAGCTACGACGCGCACGCGGTGCTGCAGCGCGAGGTGTGTGACCGCCTGCTGGAACGCCTTGATTTCATGACGCTGCAGCCTAAACGCGTGCTGGATGTCGGCACCGGTACCGGCTACGGCCTGGCGCATCTGCGCGTGCGTTATCCGGCTGCCGAACTGTGTGCACTCGACATTGCTCCGGCCATGTTGAACGCCGCCCGCGCACGTCTGCCACAGCCGACGTGGGCGCAGCGCGCACTGACGCGCTTCTCGTCCTCGCCGTTCCAGGCTGCGCACATGGTGTGCGCGGACATGGGGCGCCTGCCGCTTGCGGCCAACAGCATGAACCTCGTCTGGTCGAGCCTGGCGCTGCAATGGGCGCATGATCTGGAAACCACGCTGAAAGGGTTTCATCGGGTGCTGGCACCGGGTGGGCTGCTGATCTTTGCCACGTTCGGCCCCGACACCCTGAGGGAATTGCGCGCTGCATTCTCAGCCATCGACGATGCGCCGCATGTGAATCGCTTCATCGACCTGCATGACATCGGAGACATGCTCATCCACGCCGGTTTTTCGAGTCCGGTGATGGAAATGGAGATACTGACGCTGACCTATGCCGACCTCAAAACCCTGATGCGCGACCTCAAGGGGATCGGCGCGCACAACGCGGCAATAACGCGGCGTCGCGGTCTGCTGGGCAAGTCGGCGTGGTCGCGGCTCGAACAGGCGTATGAGACGCAACGTCTGGAAGGCCGCCTGCCGGCTACCTTCGAAGTGATCTATGGCCACGCTTGGGCAGGCGACAAGATGCAACGGGAAGACGGCCGGCAGGTAATCCAGTTCAACGTCGGCGAGCGTCGCCGCAAATTGGGTCTGGCATGAGCGCGCGCGGGCTGTTCGTGACGGGAACCGACACCGGCGTGGGCAAGACGCGGGTGGCGGTGGCGTTGATCCAGTCGCTGCGCGCGCAGGGGCTGCGCGTGGCGGCGATGAAGCCGGTATCGGCTGGCAGTGCGCCGGGCGAATTGAACGAAGATGTGATGGCGCTACGGCAGGCAGCCAATGTGATGGCCGACGTGCGCGATGTGAATCCCTACGCTTTCGAGCCTGCGATTGCACCGCACATCGCAGCGGAGCAGGCCGGCGTGCGGATCGATCTGGAAATGATCGTTGCTGCGTACGCGCGGCTCGCAACCGTGGCCGACGTGGTGGTGGTCGAAGGTGCGGGCGGCTGGCGGGTGCCACTGAACGAGCATGAGGACATGGCGGATCTGGCGCAACGGCTTGGCCTGCCGGTCGTGCTTGTGGTCGGACTTAGGCTCGGCTGTCTCAATCATGCATTGCTGACGGCTGAGTCGGTTGCTCGTCGGCGCCTGCCGTGGGCCGGCTGGGTCGGCAATCGCATCGACCCGGCGATGGCCTCTCAGACCGCCAACATTGCCGCATTGCGGGCGCGTCTGCCCGGTCCATGCCTGGGCGTGCAGGCCTTTTTTCCTGAGTCCGATCTGTCGATGGGTGCGCCGCAATGGCTGATGCTGCCTAAAGAATTAGCATCTTAGAATAGTCGGGAATAACGATATTTTATAAATAAATCAATAAGTTAATACGATCGTACTGCTTGTTCAGGCGAGCGGCGTCGTGTTACTGTCTGCGACATATTGCCGCACGTGGTTTCCTCGGTTCCCTCTATGGAACAGATGAATACGGAAGACTGTGAAGGTGTGTCAGCAGGCGCGTTTGTATTCCAATCCCGCCCTAACCATTCCTTGACGCACGGCCAGCAACGGTTCGTGTTCTGGAGTCTGGCGGCGGTGTGTCTTGCAACTTCGAGCGGCTTTGCGCTCCTGGGATACTGGCTGATCCTGCCGTTTGCCGGACTGGAGATTGGCCTTCTGGCATGGGCATTGGGGGCCCTGCGCAGCCAGGAAGGGGATTACGAAACGCTTACGATCGAAGGGGATGTGGTGGTGCTGGAATGGCATGCCGGCACAAATGGAGAGCGCCGCGAAATGAATCGCCAGTGGGCGCGCGTGGTATGCGACTGCAGGACGCCAGGCAGAGACTGTCGTCTGAGCCTCAGTTCTCACGGTCGCGAAACGAAAGTCGGACAGTACCTGAGCGACGAGGCGCGGCTGCAACTGGCTGCAACGTTGCGCAGAAAGTTGCAGGCATAACGCAATAAGCGCCGCAACGACTACCCATAACAAAGTCGAGAGGACGGGGGACGCGATGAAAAGCATGTGGCAACGGGCAGGAGTGGTAGGGGCGGCATGGGCCGCCAGCCAGTCAGCGCTGGCGGACTATGCATACAACCTGCAGCCACCGGCGAGTCAGGTGGCGCGGGATGTATTCCATCTGCACAACCTCATCATGCTGGTGTGCGTGGGTATTTTCATCGTGGTATTCGGCGCGATGTTCTATTCGCTGTTCAAGCATCGCAAATCGGTTGGCCACAAGGCCGCGCACTTCCACGAAAACACCACGGTCGAAATCATCTGGACCGTGATTCCTTTCGTTATCCTGGTGGGGATGGCCTATCCGGCCGCCAAGGTGGTGATCGAGATGAAGGACACCTCCAATCCCGACATGACCGTCAAGATCACCGGCTACCAGTGGAAGTGGGGGTATGACTACCTCAACGATGGCGTTCACTTCTATAGCACCCTAGCCACCCCGCGCGAGCAGATTGACGGTACCGCGGCCAAGGATGCGCACTATCTGCTGGAAGTGGACGAGCCGATGGTGGTGCCGGTGGGCAAACGGATACGTTTGCTGGTTACCGCCAACGACGTGATCCACTCCTGGTGGGTGCCTGCGTTTGGCGTCAAGCAGGACGGGATCCCGGGTTTCATCCGTGACAGCTGGTTCAAGGCCGACAAGATCGGCACCTACCGTGGGCAGTGCGCCGAACTGTGCGGCAAGGACCATGGATTCATGCCGATTGTGGTCAAGGTGGTCTCGGAAGAGGACTACAAGGCCTGGGTGGCGAAGAAGAAAGGCACAGCGCAAACCGCGGCTGCCGACAACGGCAAAACCTTCAAACTCGAGGAGTTGGTGGCACGCGGCGAGAAGGTCTATCAAGCCAACTGTGTCGCCTGCCACCAGGCCAACGGCATGGGCCTGCCTGGCGTGTTCCCGGCGATGAACGGCTCCAAGGTTGCCACCGGACCGATCGACGCGCATATCAAGATCGTGTTGCACGGCGGCCGCCCGGGTACCGCCATGGTCGGGTTTGCCGACCGCCTGTCCGATGCGGAGATAGCCGCAGTGGTGACGTACGAGCGCAATGCGTGGAACAACAAGATGGGTGACGCGGCCCAACCCGCGGACATCGCAGCCGCCCGTGGGGGCGCCGCCGTTGCCGCCGCCCCCGCCGCGCAATGAACAACCGAGAGGAGAGCACAGTCATGTCTGACGCAGCACACGCCCACGACGACCACGGACACCACGCGCATCCCACCGGCATCATGCGCTGGCTGACCACGACCAATCACAAGGACATCGGCACGATGTATCTGTGGTTTGCGTTGATCATGTTGTTCTCCGCCGGGACCATGGCGCTTCTGATCCGTTCCGAACTGTTTCATCCTGGCCTGCAGTTGATGCACCCGGATTTTTTCAACCAGCTCACCACCATGCACGGCCTGATCATGATTTTCGGCGCGATCATGCCGGCCTTCACCGGCTTTGCGAACTGGCAGGTCCCGCTGATGCTGGGTGCGCCGGACATGGCGTTCCCGCGCATGAACAACTGGAGTTTCTGGCTGCTGCCGGTGGCAGGCATCATGCTGCTGGGCTCGTTCTGGTTGCCGGGCGGTGCAGTGGCGGGTGGCTGGACGATGTATCCGCCGCTCTTCATCCAGGGCGGGGTGTCCTACGACCTGACGATTCTCGCCGTGCACATCATGGGCCTGTCGTCGATCATGGGCTCAATCAACATCATCACCACCATCCTCAACATGCGTGCGCCCGGGCTCACGCTGATGAAGATGCCGCTCTTCTGCTGGACCTGGCTGATTACGGCCTATCTGCTGATTGCCACCATGCCGGTGCTGGCGGGCGCGGTGACCATGCTGCTGACCGACCGTAATTTCGGTACGCATTTCTTCAACGCGGCCGGCGGTGGCGATCCTGTGATGTTCCAGCACATATTCTGGTTCTTCGGACACCCGGAGGTCTACATCCTGATCCTGCCGGCATTCGGCATCGTGTCGCAGATCATCCCCACCTTTGCGAGGAAGCCGCTGTTCGGGTATGCCTCGATGGTGTACGCCACGGCATCCATCGCGATCCTGTCGTTCACCGTCTGGGCGCACCACATGTTCACCACCGGGATGCCGGTGGCGAGCCAGTTGTTCTTCATGTTCTCCACCATGCTGATCGCCGTGCCTACCGGTGTGAAGGTGTTCAACTGGGTGGCCACGATGTGGAAGGGCTCGCTGACCTTCGAAACGCCGATGCTGTTCGCCATCGCGTTCGTGTGCCTGTTCACGATCGGAGGCTTCTCGGGCCTGGTGCTGGCGATGGCGCCGGTCGATATCCAGCTGCAGGATACCTATTACGTGGTGGCGCATTTCCATTACGTCCTGGTCTCCGGCGCGCTGTTCTCCATTTTTGCCGGGATCTACTTCTGGCTGCCGAAATGGACGGGCCACATGTACAGCGAGACGCTGGGTAAATGGCACTTCTGGCTGTCGGTCATCGGCATGAACATCGTGTTCTTCCCGATGCACTTCCTCGGCCTGGCCGGCATGCCGCGACGCATTCCCGACTATGCGCTGCAATTCACCGAGTTCAACCAGATCGCTACCGTGGGCGCGTTCATCTTCGGCTTCAGCCAGTTGCTCTTCCTCGCGGTGGTGCTGAAAACGATCAAGGGGGGAGCCAAGGCCAGCGCTCAGGTCTGGGAGGGGGCGCAGGGTCTGGAGTGGACGGTGCCTTCGCCGGCGCCATACCACACCTTCGAAACCGCGCCGGTGGTGAAATGAGCGGCGGCACGACCGACATGGCGGGGAAGCAGAACGGAAAATACCTGACGGCCGGCATTCTGGCGGCCATCGCGATCGGCCTGTTTCTGTACACCCTGTACAACGGATTGAACTAGCCCATGGCAACCGGCAAGATCTCCACGCTGACCAAGCTCATCGTTGTGGCGTTGGGCATGTTCGGGTTTGGATTCGCGCTGGTGCCGTTTTATTACAAGATCTGCGAAGTGACCGGAATCAATTCCGGCGACGAGCAGAGCCTGGTGAAGAACACCCAGGTCGACACCAGCCGCTGGGTGACGATCGAATTCGACGCCAATACCAACGAAGGCCTGCCGTGGCAGTTCAAGCCCGCTCAGCGCAGCCTCAGGGTGCATCCGGGCCAGCTGGTGCAGGTGGAATACAACGTGGTCAACAACAGTGATCACGCGATTGTGGGGCAGGCCGTTCCGAGCTACGGCCCGGCCCGGGCGGGGGTGTTCTTCAAGAAGATCGAGTGCTTCTGTTTCACGCCGCAGAAGGTTGCGGCGGGCGAGCATCGCCGGATGCCGGTGTTGTTCGTGCTGGATCCGTCGATGGACAGGGACCTGCATACGGTGACCCTGTCCTACACATTCTTCGATACGGACACGAAGGCGCAGACGGCGGCGCTGCGCAAGAACACGGGGCCGCATGGCTGACAAGGGCAACCTCAAGGCCGCACTCGCCGTGTTCTGGAGTTTCTTCGGCGTGCGCAAACGGCGTGATTACGACGCCGATGCAAAAAGCCTGACCCCGGCGCAGATCATCATTGCCGGGCTGATCGGCGGCTTGGCGTTTGTTTTGACGATGTTGCTGGTGGTTTACCTGGCGCTGCAGTTCGTGAAGTGAACGATCAATAGACGAGGATGAGGGGGAAACATGAGCTTGGCACAAACCGATAAATATTATCTGCCGCAACCTTCGCTCTGGCCGATCATCGGCTCGGTCGCACTGCTGACAATGGCCGTGGGCGGCGTCATGACCATGCACCACGTCAACCATGGCGGCTGGGTTCTGATTGCCGGTGTAGCCGTGCTGTTCTTCATGATGTTCGGCTGGTTCGGCGAAGTGATCCGCGACAGCGAGGCGGGCCGTTACAACAAGCAGGTCGATTCCTCGTTCCGCTGGTCGATGAGCTGGTTCATCTTTTCAGAAGTGATGTTCTTCGCCGCGTTTTTCGGTGCGCTGTTCTATACCCGGGTGTTGTCGGTGCCCTGGCTGGGGGAGTCCGATACGATGCAGCAGCTCTGGCCGACGTTCAAGGCCACGTGGCCGACTGCGGGCCCCGGCCTGACGGCCGATGGCCTGAAATTCACCCCGATGGAGGCATGGGGCATCCCGGCCATCAACACGCTGCTGCTGCTGAGTTCCGGCGTCACCGTGACCTGGGCACACTGGGGACTGAAAAAGAGCAACCGCACGCAGCTGATTCTGGGGCTGGCGATGACGGTGGCGCTCGGTGTGACCTTTCTTGGCCTGCAGGCCTTCGAATACCATCATGCCTACACCGAAATGGGCCTGACGCTGGGTGCCGGCGTGTATGGCGCGACCTTCTTCATGTTGACCGGTTTTCACGGGTTTCATGTGCTGGTGGGGACGACGATGCTGATCGTCATGCTGCTGCGTTCGATCGCCGGGCATTTCACCGCTGAACATCACTTCGCTTTCGAGGCAGTGTCGTGGTACTGGCACTTTGTCGACGTTGTGTGGGTGCTGCTGTTCATCCTGGTCTACTGGTTGATCTGAGCCCCTTCCCGGGTTCGCCACGCCAGGACGTGGCACGGTTCAACAAAAAGCCGCGTCCAGCGCGGCTTTTTGTTGCGGCGGGTGGCTCAGCGTAGCCCGGTTTGCGGGATGATGCCGAAGTAATAGCCGCCCATCAGCAGGAGAAAGAGGGTAAGGGAGAGCGCGACACGGATGGTGAGCATCTTGACCGTGCGATCCGACTGTCCCTTGTCCTTGATGAGATAGTAGAGTGCGCTGGCGAGGCTGGCCAGGATGAACACGATGAAGAGCAGGGCAATGATGCGCATGGAACGGTACGCTCGCAAAAATTCCAGTCTAACCGGATTGGCCGGCCCATGCACTTGTTGAAGCTGCGTATCGGCGCGTGGCAGTTTGCGCCAGGTGTGTGGCCAACGCTGGCCATGCTGTTCTTCCTAGTACTGACGCTGTGGCTCGGCAACTGGCAGACTGGGCGCGCCGAAACCAAGCGTGCCCTGCAGGCGCGTTACGACACCGCGATGCAGGAGGCGCCCATCCATATAGGCAGCACGCTGCTGGACCGCGACAGCGTGCTGTACCGGAAGCTGGAAGTACGGGGCGTGTTTGATCCCGCGCACACCATCCTTCTCGACAACCGCATCTATAAAGGCGTGGCGGGGTATCACGTATTGACGCCGCTCATCATAGACGGCGGATCGCTAGCCATTCTGGTCAATCGCGGCTGGGTGGCGGTGGGACGCTCGCGCGAGCAGGTTCCGCTGCCGCCGACGCCGAGCGGGCAGGTGCGGATCGAAGGCATGGCGGTCGAGCCGCAAAGCCGTTATCTCGAGTTGATGCATACGGCGCCGCAGGGGCGCGTGTGGGAGAACCTGGATTTCGCGCGCTATGCAGCGACCACCCGGCTGACCTTGCAGCCGGTGCTGTTGTTGCAGACCAGCCCGCAGGCGGATGGCTTGCGGCGAGACTGGCCGCGTCCCGATACCGGCGTCAGCATGCATGTCGGCTATGCGATCCAATGGTACAGTCTGGCGACGACGCTGGCGGTGTTGTGGCTGGTCCTGAATGTGAAACGTCATCAGGGTGATGACGAATGATGTCCCCAACGTCCGGAATGGTTTCAACTATGCAATTGAGCTCGCGCAGCAAATTCCTGTTTCTGATGGGCGTGTTCCTGATGCCCGTGGTGGCCGCCTATCTGGCCTACGCGGGCTGGCGCCCGGCCGGCCACTCCAATTACGGCGACCTGCTCAAGGTGACGTCCTTGCAGCAGACGGCAGGAAGTACCTTCGACGGCCACCCGTTCAATCTGGATGCGCTGCGCGGCAAATGGGTGATGGTGCATGTAGGCCCCGCACGCTGCGATGCGGCCTGTGCACGGCAACTCTACCTGATGCGCCAGACGCGGATCGCGCAGGGGAAGGAGCAGGACCGCATCGAACGGCTGTGGGTGATGACCGACGGCGGGACGCCGGACACGCAGCTATTGCAGGCACATCCCGGTTTGCATGTCTGGCGGCCGGCTGACGCAGGTTTCGTGATGCAGTTTCCCGCGGCGCAGGATCGGGCCGCGCACATTTATCTGGTCGACCCGCTGGGTAACCTGATGCTGCGTTTCCCGGCGCAGGTCGATCCCAAGGGCATGATGAGGGATCTCAGGCTGCTGCTCAAGGCGTCCCAGATAGGCTGACCCGGACTGACCATGACGACATACCGCAAATTCATTCTGGCTGCCCTGATCCTCGCGTTCGGGGTGGTGACCCTGGGCGCCTACGTTCGTTTGTCCGATGCCGGATTGGGGTGCCCTGACTGGCCCGGATGCTACGGCAAGCTGACGCCGCACAATGCGGCCGCCGCCATCAATGCCGAACTGGCCGTGCGCCCCGATGGGCCCGTGTCCCATGCGAAAGCCTGGAAGGAAATGGTGCACCGTTACTTTGCCGGCACCCTCGGCCTGCTGGTGCTGGCCATTGCCGTGCTGGCATGGCGCGGGCGGCGCGAAACCCGCGGCGGCCTGGGGCTGCCGCTGCTGCTGCTCGGCCTGATCGTGTTTCAGGCGATGCTGGGCATGTGGACCGTCACCCAGTTGCTGAAGCCGCTGATCGTCAGTTCGCATTTGCTGGGGGGCATGACGACACTCTCCCTGCTGTTGTGGCTGTGGTTGCGCGAACGGGGGCAATACGGCCACCCTTATTATGCGAACAGCGATCATCTGCGCGGCATTGCCTTGCTGGGGTTGGCGCTGGTGGCGGTGCAGATCGGGCTGGGCGGCTGGGTGAGCACCAACTATGCGGCCCTGGCCTGTCCCGATTTTCCGTTGTGTCACGGCGCGTGGATGCCGCCCATGGATTTCGAACAGGGTTTCACCCTGCACCGGAAGCTCGGCGAGACCGCCACGGGCGAGCTGTTGCCGCTGACGGCCTTGACGGCCATCCACTGGACGCATCGGGTCATGGCCCTGGTGGTGACGCTGTATTTGGGCTGGCTGGTGACGCGCCTGCTGCGCAGCCCCGGTTATGCCGGCATGGGTCTGGCCATTGGCGGCCTGCTGACGCTGCAGGTTTCGTTGGGCATCAGCAATGTCGTGTTCAGCCTGCCGCTGCCGGTGGCGGTCGCGCATAACGCCGGGGCGGCGCTGTTGCTGTCCAGTCTGGTGCTGCTGAATTATCGGGTACGCAGGAGATGAGTATGGAATCCTTGATGGTTCAGGGCGCGGCCTGTCGCTGCCAGCAGTTTCTGGCGCTGTGCAAGTTGCGCGTCGTCAGTCTGATCGTATTCACGGCGGTGATCGGCATGTTTCTCGCCGTGCCCGGCTGGCCGGAGTGGAACGCACTGTGGGCGGGCACGCTCGGCATCGCCCTGGTGGCAGGCGCGGCTGCGGCATTCAATTGCCTGATCGAGCAGAAAATCGACGCCGTGATGGCGCGCACACGCGCGCGCCCGCTGCCGCGCGGCGAACTGACGAGTACCCAGACGCTGGTGTTCTCCGGCGTGGTGGGCGGAGCGGGCCTGTATCTGCTGAACACGTTCGTCAACCCGCTCACGATGTGGCTGACGCTGGCCACGTTTGTCGGCTATGCGGTGATCTATACGGCCATACTGAAACCGGCTACGCCGCAAAACATCGTCATCGGCGGCGCCTCCGGCGCGATGCCGCCGGTGCTCGGGTGGGCGGCGGCCACCGGCGAAATTCACCACGATGCCCTGTTGCTGTTCCTCATCATTTTTGCCTGGACGCCACCGCACTTCTGGGCGCTCGCTCTTTACCGGCGCGAGGAGTATGCCCGGGCCGGACTGCCGATGCTGCCGGTGACGCATGGCGAGGCCTACACCCGTTTGCATGTGCTGCTTTACACCCTGCTGCTGTTTGCCGTGACCATGTTGCCGGTCGGCACCGGCATGGGCGGGTGGATATACCTGATCGGCGCCGTTTTGCTCGGTGGCCGTTTCATCCATTACGGCTGGCGGCTGTATCGCGAATACAGCGATGCCTTGGCAAAACAGACCTTCCGCTATTCCATCTGGTATTTGAGCGCCTTGTTTGCGATCATGCTGGTGGATCATTATTTCCATTTACCCATTTGATTTGTATGGGGATTTGAGGGTCTATCTGGATATTCGGACAGGATTGTTTTATATTGTCCCCAGTTTGTTTCGTTGGGGTACCGGATGATCCTCTCACGCACCAGTCAGTATGCCGTCCAGGCGCTGATCTACATGGCTACCCAGCCTGACGCCACGCCGGTGCTGAACAAGGATATCGCCGCCAAACTGGGTGTGCCCGCACCCTATCTGGCCAAGATCCTGCAAAGCCTGGCCAAGGGCAACCTGCTGTTCTCCTTTCGCGGCCGTCTCGGGGGTTTCTGTCTGCGCGAAGGCGGCGACAAGGTCACCCTGATGCAAATCCTGCTGCTGACCGAAGGCCCGGCATTCACCCAGAGTTGCCTGCTGGGGCTGAAGAAGTGCAGCGATGAAACGGCATGTCCGCTGCATTTCCGCTGGGTACCCGTGAAGAAGAAAATCATCGACCTCCTGCAGGACACCACGCTGGACAAACTGGCGAAGGCGGTCGAGTCCGGCAAGTACCGGCTCGCGGACATTCCGGGAGAATTGTTCGAGCAGATCAAGGCATGACAGGCTGGCGTGCCGCGGTCTGGGTCGCAGCCCTGTTCGCGCTGACCGCCTGTCAGCCCGCCCCGCAATCCCCCGTCTTCCAGGCGACCGACATTACGGGCGCAGCCTTTGCACGGGATTTCAGGCTGACCGATCACAACGGCCGGGTACGCACACTGGCGGACTTCCGGGGCAAGGTCGTGGCCATTTTCTTTGGCTATACGCATTGTCCTGACGTGTGCCCCACCACGCTGTCGGACTTCGCTGCTGCGCTTAAACTATTGGGCGAGCAGGCCGGGCGTGTGCAGGTCATTTTCGTGACGCTGGACCCGCAGCGTGATACGCCGGAAATCCTGAAGCAGTTTGTGCCCGCCTTCAATCCGAGATTTCTCGGGATGTACACCGATGCCGCCACGCTGAAGGGGTTGGCGAAAGAATACAAAGTGGTCTATCAAAAGACCTCGGTAAAAGCGCCAGACGATTACCTGATCGACCACAGTGCCGGGACCTACGTCTATGACCCCAAGGGACATTTGAGGCTACTCATGCCCTATGGCAGCAGCCCCGAAGCCATCGCTCACGATTTGAAGGCGCTGCTCGAGACGTCCTGAACCGAGTTTGGGCTTGCGGGACGCAGGCTGACCGGCATATAATCCCGCAGTTTTTTAATATAACCATATGCTGTTAAGGCGCAGCAGCAGGCGCTATTTTGGGTACAACAGGAGCGGTCCATGGCGGTAACCACATATTCCGGTGCGGAGCAGTACAAC
>JAKBJA010000043.1 GCA_021836225.1 Pseudomonadota bacterium
CATCAAGGAGCTGGCCGGGATTGGCGGCGAGGCGAGCTCCTATCGCGCCTTTGTCCGCATGCACCTCTGGGACACCGGTGTACGCACGGGATGGTGGAGCGAAGCCGACGTCGAGAAGTCGACCTCCGAAGGCATCGAGTGGCAGACCGTGACCAGCTCCGCCTACCGGGCCGCGGCCGATGCGATGGACGCCATCCTCTTGCGGGACTTCCTCAGCCCCGAGCAGTTCGGCATTCTCGTCGAGCCGCTTCGCCGCGTCGTTGGCAGCATCTGGGAGATCAAGCGCCAGCCGCAGGACTAAGACGGAGAGACCTCTTCCCCTCCCTCATGGAAGGGGCTTGCACTTACGAGCGGCCAGACCGCCCCCAGCCGTCCTGCTGGCGCCACCGCACCGTTCGAAACGTCCTGATTACGGCATCTAGCAGGCGCGCCACTTGTCACACTCCCCTGGGATAATCGCTATATCGATAACGAGCCGATCTCCCGCGCTTCAAGCATCGCGTCTCGCTAATCGGCTTCAGCGGAAAACTTCCGGCTGGCCCTTCAGCGAGATATCTCCCGAGAGCGAGGATCGACCCTGATCTTTCCGACGGACCAAAAGGCGAGCCGGAAGCGCTTCGAGGCAGACAGAAAACAGGAGAGCAGATGCCCACGACGACCACCCAACCCGCGCAGACTCAGCGGACCCAAGCCCCACAGGGCCCCGGTGCCGCTGGACAGGCTCCGGTGCGCCAGGCGGCTACCGGGCCGGTCTATGCCAAGGGTCAGCGCGTCAGAGTTGAACCTCCTTCCCGCGGCAACCCCTTCTATCGGATCGACGGCATCGAATACCCGCGCGTCACCTCCATCAAGTCGATGAAGGCCTCCAGCTTCGCCAATTGGTACACGCCGGCGCCGGAGACCCCGTACTACGACGAACTCGAAGAAGGGAACGTCCCAGTCGAGTGGGAGACGCGCATGGCCCTGGAGGCAGTGAAGGATCATCCCGAGTGGCTGAACCTCGACCTGAAGGATCTCTACGCGACTGCCGGTCCGGCTGCACACGCCTACAAGACCATGCGCGGCAACTACGGGACCCGGGTTCACGGACACGTCGAGAACTACATCACGACCGGCGACCCCGGTCCCTTCCTCCGCCCTGAGGACGAAGGCGCCTTCAATGCCTTCCGAGCCTTCTGGGATGGAAGCGGAGGAGTGGCCTACGCGATCGAGGCGACGGTCTTCTCCACCCGGTACGGCTACGCCGGCACCATCGACTGCCTTGCACGCTTCCCCAAGAGCCACGGCAACGCCAACATCATCGTCGACTGGAAGACCTCCAAGTCCATGAGCGAGGACTTCGCCTTGCAGCAGGCCGCCTACGTGCACGCCGACTACCTCCTCCTGAAGGACGGAACCGTCTACCCCCTTCCGCAGATCGAGACCGCGTTGTGCGTACAGCTGCGCCCAACCGGGAAGCCGAGCATCTATCAGTACGACGTCTCCGATCGCACCTTCCGCGCCTTCCGCGGATTACTGGTCAACTTCCACCTCTCCAAAGACAAGAAGGACCGGCCGCTGCAGATGAACCGCCGCACCATCGACGCCGTGGTTCCCACGCCCGTTCTGACCAAGTACCCGTCCACGCCGGCCCAGCCGGCGCCCTCGGCGCTAGCCGTCTGAATAGGAGCAAGCAGATGCCAATCACGAACCTTCCGATTGAACCCCCGATCGGCTTCCGACTCCGGCTGGGGGACAAGGTGCCCACTCGCTCCGGCGACAAGGAGCGTCCACGCTCCCTCGACGTCTTCCGCGTGACCACCCCGTCCCGCGAAGTGATCGAAGCCTTCGTCAACGCCTATGGCGGAAAGGCCGAGGAGTGGGAGCACGCCGGCGGCAAGATTTGGCAGGCAACGCTTGACAGCAACGCCATCACCGTCGACTTCCCCTCGGGCGAGGCGGTGACGAGAGACATGGAGCTGTGGGGCTCCAACGGGGAGATGCTCCGCCGCTGCGATGGAGTGGCCCAGGCCGAGACGGGCGAGGCCTGTGCGTGTAGGAACATCGATCCGCGCAACAGGGCCAACCGCTGCAAGCCGCGTACCCGCCTGATCGTGCAGGCGCCCGACACCGGCTTGCTCGGCTACGGCAAGCTGGAGACCAATTCCGAGATCGCCGCCAAGCAACTGCCTTGGTCTGTCAACGAATACCTAGCCCGCAGGGCCGATGGCTGGCCGATCAAGGCCCGTCTGGTGATCGATCGCCAGACCAACGGCCGCGGCTCCGACTACTCGGTTCCCACCATCGTTCTCGTACAGGATCCCGACGCCGCGAATCGCGCGCCCCTTCCTCCAGTGGCAGTCGGTACTGCCTTCGCCGAGCTCTCCACCGTTGTGGAGCCCGAGCTGATTCCCGAACCCGCTGCAACCCAAGCCCAACCGGCCCAAGCCGACAGGGGAGTGGCCGCGTTCATGGCCGACGCTCCTGGAGTCCGCAGCCGTGCCGCTGGCGCCGAACGACCTTCGAGTTCGTTGAACGCGGCCCTCGATGAAATCGTCGCTGCCGACTTCGAGCCCGAGACCGCCCATGTCTCGAACCCGACACTGGCCGACACCGGCCACGTTTCTCTCTTTGGCGATGAGCCGGCCTCGCCGGCGGCTGAACACGACCCCCGGCCCACCGTGTCGCGGCCGGCGCGGGAGGGCGGGACGGCGCCCGTCGCCACCCCCGGGCCCTTGATGGCGGACCTGAACGATCTCTACGCGGATCCGGACGACGAAGTGCCGGGAATCATCGAAGCGCTCGAGATCGACTTGGCCGAGCCGAGCCCGGCGCCGACGGCGCCTCTCTTGACGGTCGTCCCCAACGATGGGCCGGAACCCACTCGGACCCAGGCTCCTGCTGCCCAGAGCCAGTCAGCCCAGAGCCGCAGCCGTACCGCTGCCGCCACAAACTCGGCCGGGAACAACCCGTTGGGCCGCGCCCGCCCCGCCGAAGGTGAACTCGACCCCGCCATCGTCGCCAAGGTCGCCCAGCGCATCGAGAGAACCATCAAGAACTGCGGAGTCGATCGCGATCGCGCGGACCGGGCCGTTCAGCAGGAGTTCTCGCTCAACCTCGATCAAATTGCCCACTACCCGGAGAAATTCCTCGCAGTCACCCGCCTCGTCGGGTCCCTTGCGGAATAGAGCCCGCCTCGCGTGCGGCGACAGCCGCGCGCCCTTGGATCAAGAACAGAGAGGAACTAGATGTCCACCAAGTCCGAGAGCCCGCCGGCCGCGAGCCCCTTGAACAGGGCCGCTAGGCGTCCAGACGCCCGCAGGCATCGACTGCTAGAAACCGACAACTAGAAGGAGCGACGAAATGCCCATCTACTACGTACCCGCGACTCCCGAGGGGAAGTCGCTGACAGGCGGGGGAGTGGCCCTGGAGCCCGGACAAACAGTGTCCATGCCCAGAGCCGGCCGCAGCAGCGACGCCAGCAACCAGGTGATCGGGGCGGACATCGAATCCGAAACGCTGTACTCGACCATCTGGCCGGTGCGCCTCTTCCTTGTCGAGGGCGAGCCGGTCGCGACCAACGTCAGCGGCACGGGTGAGCACTCCGTGGCCCTGCTCGACTTCAAGGTCGTCTCCGAGGCCGAGAATTGGAGGGCCTTCGGCCCAAATGGGCTCGAGGTCCTCAAGTTCCTCGAAGCCGCTTCCAGCTTGACTGCCAAGCAGACCAAAAAGCTTGAAGCCGCCTACGACGCGCGGCGCGCTGTCATCCAAGACATCGCCGGCGAGGCGGGCAAGGTTATCCGCGCAGCTGGCCGAACCTGGGCCTATGTGGCCTGCGGGCAGCTCGTCGGCTTCCGGGGCTACGACGTCGGCGAGGCTCTTGTCGGACGTGACCTGATCAGCAAGGACGCTTTTGCCGCTTTGACCCAACATTGGGCCGAAACAGTCGGTCCCTGCTGGGACGAGACGCCCTCGGAGATGAACACTCTGCTCGCCGCCGCCTGGAATTCGCCGGCCGCTGGTTGGACCCAGCGCCTGGGCCTGGCCTAGCCGTGTATCCGGCACGAAGGAAGCGGTCCCGGCCCGAGCTCTCGGCTGCGGAACGTGCTCAGGTCTTGGCCGATGCGGCCGGTCCCGATCAAGTCATGGCACGCTTCGAGGAGCAGGTGAAAGCCCTCTCCATGGAGCAGGCTTTCCGCCTGGCCCTGGCCTGGCGAGGCGAGGCCACGAAGGGCAAGCGGCGCCACCCTCCGGGAGCGCTACACGCGACGGTCACTATGCGCACCCCCAAGCGAAGCGCAGCCACCGAAGCGGTTGAAGGCGTTGCGTACCGGGCCCGGGCCCGGTGGCTCAAAGATCTCGGCGAAGAGCGTTCGCGCGATCTCTATGGCGCCATATTCGAAGCGGGCTGCGTACTTGCCGCCGCCCCTATGGGTGGCCGTCCGCCGAAGGGTTATGAGGGGTGGACCGATCCATGGAACGCTTGCCTGCGGCCGCTCGCAGTCGACGCACCGAAGTTCACCCCGCTCCCCTCGCTGGAGGAGTTCGATTGATGCCCGCCGAACGGCCGGAACGCAAAGAGCGACTCAATTCCACAGAGCGACCCGAGCCAATCGAGGCCTGGATCGCGTGGCCAGGCGACGTCGACGCAGTGGGGCCCCTGGACTACCGGCCGGGTGAAATCATTACCACGGATCTCCGCGGGATACCCTTCGACCCCGCCAACCCGCCGATGCAGCGAGTTAGCGCATATCTGCGGGCGGAGTACGCGATCAAGAGTGACGGCGTTTGGCCGATTTGCTTGTTGCGAGTGCGTGGCGTCCCTGCCGAAGCCAGGCCCCCCAAGGTCGAGTTCGAGAGTGCTGAAGTGCTCGCACGCGAGCCGATCACCGCAGCGCTTGGGGATAACGGTGTGGCGGTCGAGCAACTCGTGGCCGGTCTCGAATCCCTCTCCCCAGAGTCGACAGCCGCGACTGTGCGCCTGGGCTACCTGGCGCACAGTCGCGGCTGTCGGCTCCGGGTCAGCTCGGGTGGCTATCTCGCCCTGGTGCAAGCGGAGGAGTCGACGCCCGGCTACATGGCGGCCAAGCTGATATTGCGGACCGGTCTGTCCAGACGCTTCGAGGCGATGGGGATCCCGCCTGCTATACGCACCGACCATCCAGCTTGGGCACAGGCGGTCAGCGCGTTTGCGACGGTCATGCTGCTCGATCTGTACGGCCGCAGCGACCTGTCCCTGATCGCCCTGGGCTCGACACCGCCAGAGATCCGCGAAGAAGTTCGTCACACGATCGGTGTAGATCTCGGCGGGCCGCAGCTCGGCCAAACGAAGCCTGCGCCAGCCATATCGCTGGCGGCAGCAACCGGGACCAGTACCTCTCCGGCTTTGGATGGCCTGGCATGAGCGGCGGGAATCGGCCCGCGCCGACCGAGGCATTTATGGCGATCGAGGTTCCCAGTAAAGACTTCGACGCCGCCCGCTACTCCGTGGGAGCGATACTCTGGCCCGACGATCTGCACGAGAGCCGCGAGGTAATCGCCTGGAGCGGTCCGACCAGGGCAATCCGCGTTCCGCGCTGGCCCGTCCTCCTCCTGCGCGTGCGAGGCGTTCCCCGCTGGACTCTGGAGCCGGACATGCTGGGCTTTGCCAATGTAGAAGTCGTCGCCCACGAGCCGCCCGAGCTCGTCTTCGGACCGAGCGGTCCCGCGGTCACCAGCCTTCTCGAGCGCCTCGAGCAATTGAGCCTGGAACAATACGTGCGCCTTGGCTCCGCCGTGGCAGCCCTGTTCCAGCCAGCCCTCTCCGCGCCAGGCGCCCGTCATCCAGAGATGAGCCCGTTCACGAACGCAGAGAAGCTCGCGGCTTACCTGGACCAGGAGGCCCGTGAGCGTGGACTTCAAGTGGCGGCCGGTCAGGCCGCGTATGCGGCCGGCGTCATACGGGGTCTCACCATCGCCCGGCGCACGCGCGAGGCCGGCACGGAAGTGACCGGGATCAGCTTCGGAGGCACCTGGCCCGACGGCTCCATGAACGCTGTCGATCTGCTCGCGCGCAACCTGGTGATCACCACCCCTGGCTACAACTCTCCCGGTGACCCCTGGATCAATCCCCTGCGGAAACGCATTCGCCATGTGCTGGGTGTCGACTTGGATGGCTCCGCTCTCGTCACTGCCGCATCCCTCACGCCGTCCAACCCAGGCCCAACCACTTTGGAGTTCCCATGAACCCCGAACCCACAACCTGCTGGCTTGCCACGGGCAAGCGAATCACCGAGACCGACATGAAGGACCCCGACATGATCGTCGCGGTTATATCTACGCCGGCTGCGGACTCGGTCCGCGTGGGCAGCACCCTTAGGCCGGATTCCTCAGGAGAGAACGGCCCGGTCGTCTTCGGCTTCGACACCCCTGACCGCGCCGCGGAGTACGCGGGCTTCCCCAACCGCCTTTTCCGCGTGAGTGGGAAACCCTTCGGACACGCATCGGGAATGTACCTCTTCCGCGAGCTCGAGGTGGTGTCCGAAGAGCCGCTCGGCCTGTGCTTTGGCCCCAGCGGAGATGCCGCCCTGTCCTTTGCGCGCCGCCTCGAAGAGCTCGCCCCGGAGCAAGTGATCCGCTTTGGCCTTGCGGCCAAGCACAACGACCCACTCAACCGCGGCGCCGGTTTCGATCTCCTGCAAGAGCGATTCGCTGACCAGCACGGCCTGTCCGGTGCGCTCAAGCTGGCTCGCGTGGCGGCCGCGGCCACCCTTGGCCAGGCCCGCACACAGCTGTTTGCCACAAAGACCTTTACGATGCGCGACGAGAATGCCATCCAGGACGCCCAGGCGGCCGTCGCCCGCATCGCCGGCGCCATCGCACTCGCACATCGGCCCGACTCGCCGGGCATGCAGGAGAAGGACGCCATGCTTTTGAGGCGCGTGCTCTATCACTCGACCGGTTTCCGCGTGGATCCCGATGCCGAACCCATGGTCGCCATGTCCCCCTCCCAGCCGGCCTTTATGCTCGACTTCCGCCCGGACCTGCCGGTGGAACCCAACTCTTCCTGGGTGGAGCCATGAAACGCCAAGTCACGGCCTGGCTCGTCGCCGACGTCGGCGTGCCGTTATTCCGGATAGACGACCCCGCCGTGCTGCTTGAGCCCCGGCGCGCACCCGGAGTGTCACGACTCGAGGCGGGGAGCGTGATCCGTCCGGGCTATGACGGCCGGGAAGGGGCTAGGCAGATCATGGCCTTTGCCGATCCCGTATCGGCCCTGGACTACAACGGCTGGCCAACGCAGCTCTTCCGAGTCAGGGGCGGCTAC
>JAKBJA010000098.1 GCA_021836225.1 Pseudomonadota bacterium
CGAAACACGTGCACTGATCGTTGATGATTCACCCACAATCGTATTTGCACTCAAGAAAATATTGCAATCGGCGGGCTTTATCACCCTGGAAGCGTCGGATGCAGAAACAGGGATCAGTCTCGCCCGGGCAGAAATCCCCGATCTGATCTTTCTCGACATCATTTTGCCCGGCGCCAATGGATTTTCTGCGCTACGAACCCTGCGCAAGGATCCGTCAACCTCGCACATACCCGTCATCATGATCAGTGGCAACGAACAGGCGACAGAACTGTTCTTCGGCAGCCGGACCGGCGCAGACGACTTCATGAAGAAGCCGTTCTCGCGCTTCGAAGTCTTCGCCCGCATCGAACGCCTGCTTGACGCCAACATGGTGCCACGGCGCATCTCAACCGCGCCCGCAGAATCCGAGCCGGAGTTGGACGTCTGAATGGATCATCCGGCCTCGCCATCGGCGTCTGGCGATATCAGCCGGTTCTGCGTTGATCCGTGCTGATCATTAGGCGCTAACCACGCACGCGCGAGAATGTCGGGGTCAAGCCTTGCCCAAAGCGTGGCGGGGCCAGGTCTCGCATTCACTTCATTTCGCCCCGGAGTGCCCATGAAGCCCAACCTGACGCGCGCCCTTGTCGTGATCGCCCTCGCCCTGGTTTCCGGCTGCGCATCGGTTTCCCGGCCCTACCCGGTTCCGCCGGATCGCTGAGGAAGTGAACCCGCTGTGCCACAGCCTGGTCGACGATGCCGCGCCGATGGACGCTGACAGGAAATAAGACAGCAGCCTGCTGCCTTTCAGCTTTGTGAAAACCGTGGTAGCTCAGTCTGCCTCCGATTTTTCTTCCGACCGCCCCCCCTTTCAACCCACCGCACCCACCGGCCTTTTCCGCCGCATCACCAGGTACACCCCCAGCGCCACCAGCGCGATCCCCGCGATCTTGAGCCAGCCCAGGGGTTCGCCGAACAGCAGCCAGGCCTCGACGGCCGTGACCGGCGGCACCAGGTAGAAGAGGCTCTCACCCTGGCCGCCTCGCCGTGCTTGATCAGCCAGGTGAGCAGCAGGATCGCGCCGAGGGACAAGGCCAGCACCAGCCACAGCAGGGCCCCCACGAACTGCGACGTCCAGTCGATTTCTCGCGTCTCCAGCAGCAGCGCGCAGAGGCCGAACACGGCAACCGTCGGCAGGTACTGATGCACCGTCACCGCCAGCAGGTCATGCTGCGCGCAAAAGCGCTTCTGATACAGCGTGCCCGCCGTAATGCCGAACAGCGCGGCCACGGCCGCCAGCAGCGCGGGCAACGCAACGCCGGCATCCGGCGCGCCGCCGAGGATCAGGTAGATTCCGCACAAGCCCAGAACGATGCCCAGCCAGTGCAGCGGGCCCGGCCGCTCACCGAACAGCAGCGGGGCGGCCAGGCTGGCCAGCAAGGGCTGCGCGCCGACGATCAGCGCCGTCAGCCCGGCGGACAGGCCCAGCTTGATCGCCGCGAACACGCCGCCCAGGTACACGCCATGCAGCAGCAGGCCGCTCACCATCAAATGCCCGCGCTCGCGCCGGCTCATCGCCATCGCCGGTCGAAACCACAGCACCAGCAGCACCAGCAGCAGCAAGGCCAGCACGAAACGCAGGAACAGCAGCGTGAACGGCTCGGCATAGGGCAGGCCATATTTCGCGCCGATGTAGCCCGTGCTCCACAGCAGCACGAAGAGCATGGGCGCGTTGGCGGAGACAAATCGATTCAGTCGAGACACGGGCTCCCCCTGATGACGCCGATCACTATTTCCAAGCTGGGCGCTTTGGCCTTTCATGCCTTTCCGCGCAAACGGTTTTTGAAGCGGCCCATTCATGGCGGAACAAACGCAGCGGCAAGCGGGTCGCATTTTTACATGGACGGCTGCCGCGCATGCGCCCCGACGCGGCAGGACACGCCCAGCCCACATCACATGAAAGGATTCACCCCATGACCCACGCCACCCAGAACGAAGCGCCGCGGCAAGGCCGGTCTCTCCCCGACTCGACCCTGGCCTCTGCCAGCCCGCAGGAAATTCTCCACCATCCCGCCCTCACGCGGAAAGAAAAAATCGAGCTGTTGCGCTCAAGGCAGTACGACGCCGCCGAGATCGCGGTCGCCGAGGAAGAAGGCATGCAGGGACCGGAAAGCGACCAGATGCGGGACATCCTCCTCGCGCTCGCCCAACTGGTGGAAAACGAGTCCGACGCGCCGGTGGCGCCCACCAAGCAGCATGGTCATTCCTGAGGCTCAAGCCAGGCATCGGTCCCACGGCAGCGTGCGAACGGGCCGCAAGCGGTTCGGCTGTCTGCATCCTTAGCCTGTCTCGGGTGGCCGCCGTCCCGGCGATCCAGGGCTTACTGTCCCCGCAGCATCCCGGCTATCCGCTGCATATCGGATTCGAGGATGGCCCCGACGTCGAGGGTGATCGCAATCTCGTCGCCGACGACCATGCCGCCCCGGTCCAGGGGCGCGTTCCAGCTCACGCCGAAGTCATGGCGGTTGATCGCCGTGGTGGCGACGAAGCCGATGCGGGTCGTCGGTCCCAGATCCTTGTCGCCTTCCCAGTAAGGGCATTGCCAGCGGCCCAGATACCGGGTGGCGAGCACGGCCGGGCGGGTCGCGCCCCGGAGGACGAGTTCCCCCGCGACCTGGAAATCGGCTTCGCCCGCGCAGCGCACCCCGGTGCTGCGAAAGGCGATGTCCGGGTACGTCGCCACATTCAAAAAGTCCGCACCGCGCAGGTGCGCATCGCGCTCATCGCCCCCCGTCCAGATGCCCGCCGCATTGATCGTGGCCTCGACCGCAGCGACACCCGCCGGATTGTCCGGGTCGAAGTCGATGCTGCCCTGCCAGTTCTTGAACATGCCGCGCATGTGCGAAACCATCATGTGCCGCACCGCAAACTCCGCGGCGGAGTGCCCTGGTTCGAATATCCATTTGGCCATTTCCAATACCTCCACACATCCCAATGCCCTCTAGCCAAATCCAAGTATAGAAATCGAGGGGAACAATGAACCGTTCGTCCGGCCGCCAACTCGAAGGCGGAGCGAAGCGAAGGCCCAGGTGGCTGCTTTAGCCACGGTCTGCCCATCGCGGGGCCATGCATCCAGTTTCTCGCTGCATGGACGTGCGGATTACCATGCGCACCGACTGGGTACGAAAAGGGTCAACGAGAAACCGTGGTCTGAGAATCGCCGGGAATCAAAGGGTTGAGCATCAAACTGGATGTGCGATACGGCGACCTCGGAGACTTTTTCGAATTTGGCTCGCGCGATTTTCCCTATTCAGTGTACGGCGCCCGCTTGCCCAAGACGTACGCAATCGGCAGCACCACCGCCACAGCCAGCAGCGGCACCCAATAGAGGGTGGCGTCGCGGTAGCCGTCGTAGTGCAGGTAGCGTTCGCTGATTACCACGATCACGGTGACGCCCAGCAGGACGAGTCCGGATGCGAGCAACCACGGGACGCGCAGGCTTTCTATGAACATGCCGTAGATCACGAAGGGCGTCAGCACCGCTGCCAGTGCGAGAGCGTCGACCTTGTAGCCAACGGTGTAGAAAGGCACTACCGAGGCGACGGCTGCAGCCGCGCACCCGAGCAGGATGATGAGATAGGATGCGGAGCGGTAATCCCGGACTGTGGCCATGGCATTCCCCTGGAAACGCAATGATGAAGTATAGGCAGTGCGCTCGGCCTGGTCTGCCCGAGGAGGCTTCACTGCATAAGGGCGCAATTCGCGGGAATTCGGGGCGGCTTAGGTCTTGCCTATTGCCGAAAAAGGCAAGACGTGACCAATCTCTGCGCTTGCAGCACCGCCCAGCACCCGCGCCCGCAACTGTCCGCAACCGCCCTCGATATCCTGCCCCGCGGAGTGGCGCAGCTTGGTGAGGATTCCTCGAACATGCAGGCGGCGCGCCATCTCGGCTGCGCGCTCCCAGCTCGGGCGGCGGAAGTCGAGGCCGTCGACACCCTCGACGCTGTTGTAGGGAATCAGGTTCATCACCGCGTACTTGCCGGCCAGCAGTCGCGCAATCCCGTCCAGCTCGGCGTCGGTGTCGTTGATGCCTTCGAGCAGCGTCCACTGGACCTGGATCGGGTAGCCGGTGCGGCGGGCATAGGCCTCGCCCAGCTCGACCAGTTCGGCCGGCGCGATGTCGGGCGCCTTCGGCAGCAGGCGCCGGCGCAATTCATGATCCGTGGTGTGCAGGGAGAGCGCCAGCGCCGGCTTCACCGTGGACTGCGGCAGGCGCTCGAACACGCGCCGGTCGCCGACGGTCGAAAAGACCAGGTTCTTGTGGCCGATGCCGCCTTCCACACCCAGCAGCTCGATGGCCTCCAGCACGTTGTCCAGATTGTGGGCCGGCTCCCCCATGCCCATGAACACGACTTTCTTCACCGCGCGACGGCCGCGGGCCAGCACCACCTGCGCGACGATCTCCGCGCTGGAGAGCTGACGCAGCAGGCCGGCGCGGCCGGTCATGCAGAACACGCAGCCCACCGCACAGCCGACCTGGGTGGACACGCACACGCCGTCGCGCGGCAACAGCACGCTTTCCACCGTCTGGCCATCCGCCAGCCCCACCAGCAATCGGGCCGAGCCATCCTCGCCGGGGTGCTCGGAATGCACGCGCGCCAGGCCGCGCAGTTCGTCGAAGAGACTGGGAAGGTCATCGCGAACGGCCAGCGGCAGAAAGTCCTCGGCGCGCCGCCGCCTGGTGTCGAGCGAGCGCCCCTGCACCCACGCCCGCAGCACGCGCCCCTCGTGACAGGGCGCAGCGCCCAGATCGCGTAGACGTTGGCGGAGTTGGGGGAGTCGCATGGCGGGGCGGATGGTAGCACGGGGGTTGTGGGCGGCTGCGGGGGGCTAGCCGCCAGCGATAAAGCAAGACCTCGTATCCCCAGCGAAGAGACAAAGGTTACCGGCGGACGGCGACGAAGCAAGCCGCGTCGAGAACCGACCGATCGGTTCTCGCCAAACCGGAAATTGACCCGCCCCCAAAATGGGACTACATTTAAAACTTGTTAGCATATAAAGAGACCACAAATGCACGTCTCCATCCGCGAATTGAAGGCCCATCTGTCGCGCTATCTGGCCCAGGCGCGCCAAGGCACGGCGCTTGAAATCACCTCCCACCGCCGCGTCGTTGCACGCGTGACCGGCGTTCCCGAATCCGGCACGCCAGCGTTGGGAGAATTGATCGCCCGAGGGGCTGCGCAATGGGATGGCAACAAGCCGCAGGGCGCGCACATCGTGCTCTCCAAGGGCGGAATTCCCGTGTCCCGCATCGTCCTGGAAGATCGCGGATAACGCGCAGGTGATCCTGTTCCTCGACACGTCCGCGCTGGTCAAGCTCTACATCGTCGAAGCCGACAGCCCGGCCGTCCACGCCTCGGTTGCCCGTGCCGAAACGGTGGCGGTTTGCCGCATTGCCTGGGCCGAGGCCTGTGCGGCACTGGCGCGCCGCGCGCGCGAAGTTCCCGCCGACGAAGCCGCGATCATCGCGGCGCGACAAGCCCTGGCACGCGACTGGCCGCATTTCTTCATCGTCGAAGTCACCCAGCCCGTGGCCGAACGCGCAGGAGAATTTGCCGAGACCTTTGCGCTGCGCGGCTACGACAGCGTACAGCTTGCCGCCGCCTGCGAGATCCTGTCGGCTACGCCCGGCGAAGTGGCATTCAGCTGCTTCGACAACCGCCCCAACAAAGCCGCCCGAGTGCTGGGATTGGATGTTGCCTGGCCGACATCGGGGTGAGGGTCTTTCTGTAACGCGACCCGCCGAAATTGGGATTTGGGAATTCGCGTGAATATGGAGTCTAATTTTATATTCTCCTATATTTTCCTAAAGAGTGCTGCCACAAGCTTCTTCATTTTAATTCCCTGTTGGATCTGTTTTAACGGATGTCGGAGTTGGGGGATATGCATATGGTCGGCTAATGGGTGGCCCCTTTGATTCATTTCATCCTTGCTAAGCTCCGAACCAGAAGGAATTGCCCTTCATCAGAAACTCGACGTGCGGCATGTAATGTGAGCCGTCACATGAAAAAGTCACGCTCACCATGCCGTTGAAAATGTTGATCGAGGCCATGCGCAGATAAAAAGTCGGATCGGTGAGGCGCAATGACTTCAGGGCATTCAGAATCAGCTTGATGTCGTTCTGCGGGATCGCGGCATCCGCGGGGTAGTCGCGTGTGGGATAGATCAGACAGATGTCCGGATCGCTCAAGGCCTCATGATCCAGAATGCGATAACGAAGCGGATCGTCCACGGTCCAGATCGTGGCCTGGCTGCTGGAAAAGTGGATCTGGCATTGGAACACGCTGCACTGCGTCAGCAGTTCCTCCAGGATGGACAGGGCCTGGTCCATATTGCGATCCATTGGACTTTCCACCCGGCATTGCTGAAACACCGTGCTGCGGATCGCCGGGTCGCCTTTAACCTGGCGCCAATAACCGGGCTCTTCGTAGAGTTCAGACGTCACCGGTAGATTGCGCAAGTCGAAGTCGGCCGCGAGATAGCCCACCGTCCGGGAATCCCGGCTAACGATCTGGAGCGCCGTGAGCGAGGGGCGGTGTTCAAGCAAACTGATGTACGCATCCGAGAGCAGAAACCCCCAGGCCGGAACCACTTCCTTCATATACGGGCGTTGCGAGCGGTCGCGCCCGAGGTGTCCCGGCACGATCCCCCGCTGACCGACGTTGTTGCTGATTTGGATGCCGTCAGTTCCCATGCAGTACAGGTACGAGCAATGCTCAATGCTGGAGAAATGCTTCACCAGAATCGCATCCAGCGCAGCGCAATCGCCCCATGCCGACGCGCAATGCCCGGCCAGTTGCCCCATCGGCTCGCGCAGGATGTGCGCCAACTCTTCCCGTTGCAGGTAGATGCTGTCTTTCCAGGAAGCTTTCATGAATCTCCGTCATGCATGGTTGAACGAACAGTCTACGCTTCGATGCGCGCGACGATGATGCCCATGCGAATGGGCAGTGATTGGATAAAGGCGGTTCGTATTGGTTCAAGCGGCACGCGGGCGCGCAGGCATTACGAAGCAAATCAGGGGACAGACTGAGCTGACCCCGGGTCAGTTCAGCCTGAGCCCCTTTGATTCGCGCTCCGTTGCGGCGCCGCGCGCCTCCATGAACCTGGCCAGAATCGGACCACAAATCACACCGAGGGCCAGGCGCAGATTATTGTTGGGAACCACCATCGTGGTCGGGCGCGACATGTAAGCGTC
>JAKBJA010000189.1 GCA_021836225.1 Pseudomonadota bacterium
CAGGATCACCCTGGCCCGCAATCCCAGCCCCTGCCCCAAAGTCGGCGCTCTCAGCCACCCCTTGAGTATCGCCACGTCCTTGTCCGCCACCTTCAGTATCGCTGCCATGCAGCCAAGCTTAGCAACCGCTCTACGTTACCGCAACTTTCGGTACGTGACACTAGCGCGCAACGCTCCAGCCCCAATTCACTCCCGGCGGTACTCCGTAAAACCGGGACCAGTGTTAACGATTCCGACAGGCACGATGGTTTCCACGAAACGCCGATGCTTATCGCGTTTCGGGCGCTTGTTGGTGAACGAGCTAAGGGTTTCCAGGTCCGCGTCGGGGCCGAAATCGTCCAGCGGCACGATATGCGCGCGCGCCGGAAGGCTCCAGGTGCCTTGCCGGACAAGCGGCTGGGTGAAGCCCGCGTCGAGCTCGCTTAGCCGCCAGAAGCGCACAAAGCGCACGAACGAGCCGCGCTTTCCGATGTAACAAATGTGCGGCAACAGTTCTACCAAACGCCAGGCCGTGGTTTCATCCGCCCCGCATAGGTCAAAGGCCCAGACCAGAGCGTCGCCGAGGTGCGCAACCTCGCGGTAGGCAATCGTCGAGCCGTACGGGCGCAGCGGATCGCCGTCTCGCGATTCCTGCCGTACCTTAAGAAACGTATGGGTCACCACCGCCGCCGAGGCCGGCGCGATCCTGACCTCGACGCCCGCAAGCCGCCGAAGCAACGAGTCGCACTCTGACTCGGCAAGGCCCACGCGAAAGGCGGCATCTACCAGCGCCATCTTGATCGCGTACGGCGTCGGCACGACCTGGGTCTTGCCCACGGAGCTTGTCGCCGAGCTAACCTTGAGCGAGAAGAGGGAGGTCGCTTCGAATTGCGCCGCAAGCCACCTTCCTGGCCCTGGCACCCCCGCCACTGGATCCGACCTTTCCAGCAGAGCATGCCACTGGCCGCTCGCTTGCGGCTCAGAGCCGGCGCTGCGCCGTGCCTTGGATGCCATGGTGCTTAATTCGGCAGCTCGAGTCCTTGGCTTTCCTCGGCCAGGACCTTTACGCCAGCCGAGAGCGAGTCGAACTCCCTTACCGTGACGCTGCGGGGCTTGATCGAATTCAGCACCTCCGCTGCCCGCCTGGTCTCCGCGCGGTAGTCCGCGTGCAGCGGGCTTACGGTCGGCGCCGGCAGCGAGGCCGAGGAGACGGCAACGACCCCCTCGCAATTCACGATATGGGGGTTTTGCGTGTTACGCTGTGCCCCCGCGGGCTTAAGCAGCGTGGCGGCCAGTGCCTGAATGAGCGCCCTTGCCCGCCTCTGGCGCGCATCAGCGCCCACGACATACTTGCGCGTGATGTCGTTAAGCCCAATCCGGTAAAGCTCGAGGTTGCAGATGAGCGCGTAGATGCCCGACGAGGCCGGCCGATGGAAGATAGCCTGGCGGCCCGCAACGGTCTCGCTGCCAGCCGCTTCGCCGCGGCCCTCGGGCGCATATTTCACGTGGAAGTATTGTTCGGTCACGGTCAGCGGCTCGCCGTCGGCATCCTGCGGCAGGCCCACCACCCATCCGAACTCGACCACCGACTTGCGCCCCACGGAACGGCCTCTAGTGACCAGGGCGCCGGCCAGGTCCGTGAGGCTACAGTCCGTGAGCATCCTGGTCATGATTTCCGACTCGTGGGCCCGGCGTTTGACCTTCCTGCCCTGCTTCTCGAATTCCTGCTCGCTCTCGCAGAAATTGACGAACTCGGGATTATTGGCGTTGATCCGGTCGGCGTCGTGAATCGCAGCGCCGGGAGAGAGCGGTTCGCTGGCCTCCTTGAGCAGCGGGACCAGGTGCTCGACCAGGATATGCTTGAACATGTCGCCGCTTATCGCGTTGACCAGCTTGCGGTGTCCGTCCTGGTCGATGACATGCACCATTCGGGTCTGCTGCTGGTTGCCCTCCGTGCCTTCGCTGTTAAGGTTGTGCAGGTCGATTGTCACCTGCGCTGAAATCGCCAGCGAGCTTATCCGTGCCATCTGCCCCCTCCTTTCTATTCCTGTTCGTCGGCGGCTGCTTCGGGTTCCCCTGCCGCAACACCGGTTTCTTCCCGCTTGGGCAGGCGGCAGGAGGCGTAAGCGCAGAGCATCGGGCCGACGGTTGCCGCGCCGTAGGCGTCAATGAGCCTGACCACTGCCGCAAACTCTTCTGTCGTGACATTGCGCGGCGCCGGCTTTTTAAGCTCCCACCGCCGCGCGTTCTCCACGTTGTAGAGAGAAATAAATCGCGAAATCACCTCGATAAGTGGCGAGTTGCCTGGAAGCCCGCTCTTGCGCCGCAGGTCAGGGATGAGGTCATAACGGATATCGCGATAATCGCGGTCCATAGCCTTTTGCGCCTGCGCGTTAACCGTAGCGTTGCGAATTGCGGCGGCAACGGCGCTGAAACCGGGATCGGTGAGGATCGCGCTCAGTGGTTCGGCGTTCTTCATAACCAGCTTCTCCAAACTCTCGGTTGTGAACTGTGGAATCCTTCTCTTCTGCTCCCGTGCTCGAAGGACGAAAGCACCGTAACGCGCCATGAAGTCAAAAAGCGTAGTCACCGCAGCCTCGCCGCGTGCCTGAAGAAAGCCGCGATAGCCAAGCAGCAGGCCGATTTCGTCGGACCGATCCTCGCGCAGCGAGCGAATCACCCGCTGATGTTCGTCAAGGATATCGAGAAACGCCCTTGCTTCTTCGGCGCTGCTCACAACAAACCAACCCGGAAGCGCGATTACGGCCAGCGAAGAAACGGCCTTGGCATTGCCCAAGGACTGGTAGTTGGTAACGCAGACACCAGAAACCAGGTCGGCCGGGCTCTTGCCGAGGAGCCGGCAGCCGGGGATTGGGCTGGTTGCCAGCGTAGCCGCGTATTCCTCTGAACGTTTGATTAGCAACTCGGCGAGTTTGAGAACCGCGAGGCTGTCGAGCTTCGGCGGGCCCCCGAATATTCCCGCGGCGCGCAGCTCGTCGGTCACTGCTCGAAGCGCCTTCAGTGAAAGGTTGCGCGGAACCGGGCAGAGTAGCCGGACATTCTCCGCCCGCGAACCGTGAAAAAACGGACAGGCAACGGCAAAGTAGCCGCGATATCGCAGCCACTCGACGAACGGGTCGGTCCACTGTTCTTTCGTTTTGTCATTTCGATCGGTGCTGTCCGGCTTAAGCCGGGAGTATCCTTTGGCCGCGATCGGGGCGAAGAGCTGAACGGAGTTGGCTGGCCACTGAAGCCCCGAGGGACGCGAATCGGCGAGCGCGCCAAGCGCACCGGCAATCGCCTGGGAAAATTCGTCGGCCTTCATGCCTGCAATCAGGGCGTGAAGCCGATTGCTGGTCTCGTCGCCCTGAAGCGTGTTGAGGACCTGAAGCAGGCGCCAGTCCGGGCGCAGCTCGTCCTGCTTGAGAAGCTGTTCGGCGTCGGCTCCCAGCGATTTGAGCTTCTTGCCCTGGATCAGCTTTTTTCGCCGGTCGGCTTTCTGCTTTTCCCGAGCGTAGTCAACCCAGTCGCCAACCTTCTTTGGCACAACCACCTTCGGGCTCGCCTTTAGAAAGGGATATCCCGGAATTTGTGGGAATGCGCCGTATTCGTCGCCGTCTAGTGACGGGCGAACTTCGAAGCCGCGCGAAGTCTCGACGATCTGGACCTCGCGTGCCCTTTCGGCACTCGCAAGCAGGTCGGCGAGGCCGACCGCGACGAAGACGTCGCCGTGAGTGCCGGTCGCCCTGGGAATGATAAATTTCCCCGTCTCACTCATTAGACGTCCATTGCGACGTGGCGCGCTGGTCGGAGAGCCTGAGCGCTCGCATCAGGTATGCCACCAGCGGCCACCATTTGTCCAGCTTGTCGGGGTGTGTGGCTTGATTGAGTAACCGCTCCAATGTCGAGCGGCGGTCGCGCTGCCTGCCCAGACCTTGGAGGACGTCAGGCGCCGGGGCGCATCCGGTACATTGCGCGACTACTTGCTTCCATCCCTTCGACATGTCGAGGACTCCCAGGTCAATACCGCCGGACTTGGGAAGGAATGCGCCATGGTGGGCAATAATCGCAGCGCCGCATGCCGAGGCAACCTCTGCGAGTACGCCATCCGACACGCCATGAAGCAGCGTCTCTAGAAACGCCAAGGCGTAGTAGGCGCTGGCCGCGGCATGGGGCGGCCTGCGCACTGGAAGGGATCTTTGCCTCAGACGGTCCTCTTCGTTATCCGGGTTGAAGTCGGTGTGGGCCAAGGGCGCGGTGAATTGGTAGCCGGGCCTGCGTGAAAGCTGCCAGGCTCTCGCCCATTCTTGCCATTGGACCTGAAGCTTGCCGAGATCGTGGAGCAGGCCACAGGCGCGCGCGGCAAGCTGTATGTGTTCGCCGTTCAGCCCGTACATCTGCCAAAAGCCGCGGCTCACAAGGCCGTTAGGAAAGCCGTCGCGCTTAAGGCGCTCGAGCGCGGCGTCTGCTACCATCCGCGCATGCTTAACCCATAGCTCTTCTTTGTAGGGGCGGTGCCCGGGCCGTTTCGGCTCCTCGCGCTCCTGGCTTTGCTGTTTTCCCGGCCGCCCAAGCCGCAACCCCGTGTCGGAGTCGTAGGCGGCGCAGCGCGGGTCTACGCCGACGACGTAGGTTAAAGCGAGCTCGTCGCGGCTTCCAAGTGGCTTCCACGGAGACTGCTCATCGCCGTCCCAATACCACCCCAGAAAAGCAGGGTCGTCGAGATGCGGCGCAAGCGACCATCGGGTTAGCGCGATAGATTCAAGTTTGCCGGGACTAGCCGGGAGGCCGGGTTCGTCGCAGATTATGACCCGAATTGACTCGCTGTTGTCACCGCGAAGCAGGTGTGCGATCCCTGTCGGCCGGCGCTGGACGGCGCTGCGGTGAATCGCTTTCAGCAGCTCGTTCTTCCTGCATTTAACGAGAGACCTGATTGCAAGCTCGTCGCCTTTGCGATGGACCTCATCTACCCATTGCCGCGCCAGAACCGGGTCGAGCTTCGCGGCCGCATTTGCCGCAACCAGTTTGCGCGTGGCGTCGATTGTCGGGTCAGGCCCTTGCAGGTCTCCGTAGGGCAACCATCCGCGCTGAGGCGGCAATTCGTAGACGTGCATCACGCCGGTTTCTCCCGGAAAGCGCGCGCAGCGCCCGGCCCTCTGCACCAGCGAATTCATCGGGCAGAGTTCGGTGTGGAGATGCTCGCACGAGATGTCGATTCCCGCCTCGACTACTTGCGTTGCAACGAGAATTGCCGACCCTTGCGGCTGCCTGCCGAAGAGCGCTTGTAGCCTATCCTCTTTCTTGCGCCTGTCGTCCGCGAAGAAACGCGAATGAAGAAGGATTAGCTCTGGCTCGGAGCGCTGGCCGAGACGCTGCTTCAGCTCTGCAAAGAGCTTCTGCGCGCGGCCTACGGTATTGGTAAGCGCAATCGAGCGGCGCGCGTGGCGCTGCAAAACCCGCTCCGCGCTCAACTCGACTCCCTCGAAGGAAAGCGTTCGCGTAACCGAGCTTACGCTGGGCACCGCATTTAGCATTTCGGACGCCGCCGCGTCGTCTTGCGGAACCGGCACGGCGTCGAGGGCCGAACGAAGGATCGCTTCGAGCGGACTGGTTGCCGTAGCGGTCATCCAAGCCGACTGACATAAGCCCTCGAAGGTCTTTAGCGCGGCGATCGCGGTCAAAAACGCCTTGCCGGGGGGCATCAGATGGAATTCGTCAAACACCACCAACGCCCCAGCCACACAAGCACCGTTGATGTTGTCCAGCGCCCGCGGCAGGCTGTACGGTCCGCAGAGAAGGCCGCTCAGTAACTGATCGTAGGTGGTAACGATGATTTGGCCGCGGTCGAAGAAGGGATCGTCGGGCTGCTCGCCGGTCTGAAGCGTGACCAAAGGCGCCGATCCCTGGTGCCCATCCCCGGTACCGTCATACATGCAGGCGCCCGCCGCACAGGCAAGCTCCGACGCTTCGCGGTAGACGCCCTGGGCAAGCGTGCGCAGCGGAAGCGCGTAGATGACACGCGCGGGCCGATTTGTCCAGCCGTCGCAGAAAAACGGCACCAGAGCGGCCCAGGTTTTCCCGGCGCCGGTCGGCGCCTCGAGGATCACGTTGCGGCCTTCGAAGAGAAGGCGCGCAACCGCGAGCTGGTAATTGTACGGCTCAACTCCGGTTAGCTTGCCGAAGGATCGCCGATAGCATTCTTCGTCCATTGCGGTCTGCGTCGCCCTAAAGTCCCCTCCTCATCGGGGAGGGACGATCACAGTTATCCACGCGCCCACAAAATTTCAGTCCCCTCCTCATCGGGGTTCCCATGTCGCCCGCGCGGCCGGGTTGCACCAAAGCGGCGTCTTGAGTAACCTGAAGCCGCGGCGCGAGACCGGGTTCGGATCGCCGACGCTGGCGGAGCGGGTGGGATTCGAACCCACGATGCCTCACGGCATGCCGGATTTTAAGTCCGGTGACATTAACCGCTCGTCCACCGCTCCGCCAATGCGTGTGTTGCACGATAGTCGCCCTTTGTGGTTACTGGAAACTGTCTCCAGGCTCAATCTTCCACAGCCCGTGCGACGTGTCAAGCCGCGGCCACGAGGCCCTCGAATCCGTGAAGGGGCACCACGCTGGCGGACAGCAGCCTCGGCCCATTGCCTTAGGTGACCGCATCGGCTAAGGCGTAGTCATCATGGATGTTCCGGTGCGTGAGCTGAAGGTAAGGCTCTCCGCCTACCTCAGGCGGGTGGCTGGCGGCGAAGAGGCGACCGTCACCTTGCGCCGGCGGCCCCTGGCGCGCCTGGTTCGGGCGGAGCCGCAAACCCAGCAGGAGCCGAGCGAGGAGGAG
>JAKBJA010000073.1 GCA_021836225.1 Pseudomonadota bacterium
GGCTGCCCAAGGTGGAAGGGCAGGGCGGCGAGGTGAGCATCTCGCGCGAGCTCAACAACCTGCTGAACCTGACCGACAAGGAGGCGATGAAGCGCGGCGACGCCTACATCGCCTCCGAACTCTTTCTCCTGGCAGCCCTCGACGACAAGGGCGAAACCGGGCGCCTGTTGAAGCAGCACGGCGCGCAGAAGGCTGCGCTGGAGCAGGCGATCCAGGCGGTGCGCGGCGGCGAGGCCGTGCAGTCGCAGGAGGCCGAAGGCCAGCGCGAGGCGCTCGCCAAATACACGCTGGACCTCACCCAGCGCGCGCGCGACGGCAAGCTCGACCCGGTGATCGGCCGCGACGATGAAATCCGCCGCTCGATCCAGATCCTGCAGCGCCGCACCAAGAACAACCCGGTGCTGATCGGCGAACCCGGCGTCGGCAAGACCGCCATCGTCGAAGGCCTGGCGCAGCGGATCATCAACGACGAAGTGCCGGAGACACTGAAAGGCAAGAAGGTGCTGGTGCTCGATCTCGCCGCACTCCTGGCCGGGGCCAAATATCGCGGCGAATTCGAAGAACGGCTCAAAGCCGTGCTGAAAGAACTGGCGATGGATCCGGGTCGCTACATCGTGTTTCTGGACGAGCTGCACACCCTGGTCGGCGCCGGCAAGGCCGAAGGCGCGATCGACGCCGGCAACATGCTGAAGCCCGCGCTGGCGCGCGGCGAGCTGCACCTGATCGGCGCCACCACGCTCGACGAATACCGCAAGTACATCGAGAAGGATGCCGCGCTGGAGCGCCGCTTCCAGAAGGTGCTGGTCGACGAGCCCAGCGTGGAGTCGACCATCGCCATCCTGCGCGGCCTGCAGGAGCGCTACGAGCTGCACCACGGCGTCGATATCACCGACCCGGCGATCGTTGCCGCGGCGGAATTGAGCCACCGCTACATCACCGACCGTTTCCTGCCCGACAAGGCCATCGACCTGATCGACGAGGCGGCGGCGCGCATCAAGATGGAAATCGACTCCAAGCCGGAAGTGATGGACAAGCTCGACCGCCGCATCATCCAGCTGAAGATCGAGCGCGAAGCGGTGAAGCGGGAGACCGACGAGGCCTCGAAAAAACGCCTGGCACTGCTGGAAGAGGAAATCGACAAGCTCGGCCGCGAATACGCCGATCTGGAAGAAATCTGGAAGTCCGAAAAGGCCCAGGTGCAGGGAAGCGCGCACATCAAGGAAGAAATCGACAAGCTGCGCGGCGAGATGGCCGACCTGCAGCGCCAGGGCAAGCTCGACAAGGTGGCCGAGATCCAGTACGGCAAGCTGCCGCAGCTGGAAGCGCAGCTGAAGCAGGCCGAAGTCGCTGGTGAGGGCAAGCCCGCGTTCAAGCTGCTGCGCACCGAAGTCGGCGCCGAGGAAATCGCCGAGGTGGTGTCGCGCGCCACCGGCATTCCGGTGTCCAAGATGCTGCAGGGCGAGCGCGACAAGCTGCTGCACATGGAAGACAAGCTGCACAGCCGTGTGGTGGGGCAGGACGAGGCGGTGCGCGTCGTTTCCGACGCCATCCGCCGCTCGCGCGCCGGCTTGAGCGACCCCAACCGGCCGCTCGGCTCCTTCCTCTTCCTCGGCCCAACGGGCGTGGGAAAGACCGAACTGTGCAAGACGCTGGCC
Organism: Pseudomonadota bacterium; assembly: GCA_021836225.1. The sequence goes on from JAKBJA010000073.1 coordinate 1,656, forward strand.
GAATACCTGTTCGACTCCGCCGACCACATGATCCGCATCGACATGAGCGAATTCATGGAGAAGCACTCGGTCGCGCGCCTGATCGGCGCGCCGCCCGGCTACGTCGGCTATGAAGAGGGCGGCTACCTGACCGAGGCGGTGCGCCGCAAGCCTTACTCCGTCATCCTGATGGACGAAGTGGAGAAGGCGCACCCGGATGTCTTCAACGTGCTGCTGCAGGTGCTGGACGATGGCCGCCTCACCGACGGCCAGGGCCGCACCGTCGACTTCCGCAACACGGTGATCGTGATGACCTCCAACCTCGGATCCCAGATGATCCAGCAGATGGCGGGCGACGACTATCAGGTGGTGAAGCTCGCCGTGCTGGGCGAAGTGAAGTCCTACTTCCGTCCCGAGTTCATCAACCGCATCGACGAGGTCGTGGTCTTCCACGCGCTGTCCGAGTCGCACATCGCCAGCATCGCGCGCATCCAGCTGCAGGGCCTGGAGTCACGCCTGGCGCAGATGGAGATGACGCTCGACATCACCGATGCCGCGCTCGCCGAGATCGCCAAGGCAGGCTTCGACCCGATCTACGGTGCGCGGCCGCTCAAGCGTGCGATCCAGAGCGAACTCGAAAACGCGCTGGCCAAGGAAATCCTGTCCGGTCGCTTCGCGCCCAAGGACACGATCCGTATCGATGCGCAGAACGGGGTGTTCAGCTTCGAGAAGGCGGAAACTCAACCAGCTTGATCAAGCTGGGCAGAGTAAATGAGAGGGCGGGATTCCGCCCTCTTTCATTTTGGGCAGTTTGGTTAGAAGAAACCTGGTAAGTCAGGTTTGGAGGCTGCTGACGCTGATAATGGCTTGAAAAGTAGGACTGGTTGAATCCGCAACCCAAAGCGGACAATTAACAGCAGCTTTGAAGTGTAAGAAGATAGTAAAAAAACTGCTCCCGTTGTGGCCACCCAAAACAGATGGCTCAGTCGGGCAGTCCCGCCTTGCGCAAATCCGCCTGGAAAGCATGACTGAGTTCCGGATTTGAAATACCCCAGGTTCTTCCCAGTTGAGCGATGGTCGTCTCTGGACTTTGCATCTGTATTTGCTCGGCAACCCATTCGGCATCCGCAGTCCGGCCGGCCCTTATGTAACTGACAGCGAGAAACAGTTTGATCGGCATGGCGTTTTCATTGCGCGCCTGGGCTTTTTCAAGCACCTCTATCGCTTCCTTGTATCGCCCGAGCTGGTAATACGCCATGCCAAGATTGAAAGGGTAATCCCAGGTGTAATAAGGATTGAGGCGCATGCCCTTGTTGATGAGATCGATGGCCTCCTTGGGTTTGCCCAAAGTGTTATTGATAAGTGCCAGCAAACCATAGCCATCTGCATAATTCGGGGCAATGTTGATTGCCTTTTCCACTGCCTTTGCGGCATTTTCATGTTCTTTGCGCATCAGGTAGACATAGCCCAGCGCCCAGTAGGTTTGGGGAATGTCTTCGCCAAACGCAACGGCCTGCTTTGCCAGGGCTAAAGCACGATCGAGGGTTTCGTTTGGGGCATCGGCCCAGCCATATCGAAAATCAAACGCCAGGGTTATGGCCATCCCGCCATAGGCACGCGCATAGGCGGGGTCAAGCTCGATGGCATGCTGGTAGGCATCCCGTGCCAGCACATTTCCCTCTTTGGTATACAGCCTGTACGCCTGCTGCCCCCGCAGAAACGCCTCATATGCCGCGATATTGTTGGTGGCGGGTCGCTCCATCTGCCCCTTTTCAGCGGCCGTCAGAGTTACGGACAGCGCCTGCACAATCTTCTTCGTGACATCGTCCTGAAGCGCAAATACATCTGCGGTTTTTCGATCATAGCGCTCCGCCCAGACCTGCTCACCATTGCTTGCGTCCACGAGCTCGGCCGTGATCCGCAACTGCTCACCCGACTTGCGCACGCTGCCATCCAGTATGTAGCCCACCCCGAGTTCTTTGCCCACATCTTGCGGCTTAACCGTCCTCCCCTTGTAACTGGCCGATGTGTTCCATGAGATGACTGTCAGATTCGACAGGCGAGACAAGTCGGTCACGATATCCTCGGTGATACCGTCGACAAAGTAGTCCTGCCCGGGATCGTCACTCCTGTTAATGAACGGCAGAACGATAATGGACGGAATAGCAGCTTGCTGCGCTGTCGCACCAATTTTCGCTGCATGCTCGCCGAATGGTGTGATGGAAAACCAGGTGCCGAGGACAATCATCAAAGCCGCCATGCCACCTGCAAGCATCAAGCCTCGACGGTGTGAAACAAAAATGGAAGGCTTGTCAGGCCATTCCAGTGCTCGCCCATCTGTTTGGGACTGAGGATCGGGATCAGGTTGGGGAATGGCCTCTCCAAGTCTGTTCTTCACAGCAAAGGCCCTTACCCGTTCATCGAATCCCTTCAGTTCCAACTCGCCCATATCCTCGTAGTCGAACGGCAGCCGCTTGGGCACCGTCTCATGGGCCGCGCCTTGAATCACGACACCTCCAGGTTCAGCGAGTTGTTCCAGGCGCTGTGCCAACACCACGCCATCGCCAGTCACCGTGTTGTCGGCCACTACGACTTCACCCATGGCGATGCCGACCCGTAAAACTGGACGAACATCGTCCTTAAGTTCGCCGACGTGGGTTGCGTTGGACTCTTGAAATGCCAGGGACGCACTGACGGCGTCTGAGGCCTTGGGGAATTCGGCTATCAGCGCATCACCGCGGATTTCATGGGCTACGCCGTTGTAAAGTCTGATCGTGTCAGCGAATCTTTGGAAAGCGTCTCTGATCCGCTCATGAGCGAGCATCTCGTCCAAATGGACGAGATGCGTTGAACTGACAACATCAGCGTGCATGATTACAGCAAGCTTTCGCGACAGCCTATTACTCACTCGAGACTCCATCGTCCGATTTCACAGCCTAGTCGCTAAGATTAGCAAATTGGTAGACGACCACATATGATCCTACCCACGTTTGCTGCGCTAACGAACACGCAATATTTCCTGTCTGTCTTTCCTGTGTTTTTGCCCGATTTCGCCACACCCCCTAGAATGGATTGACGATTGTCTCCGCTGGGTTTGTGTTGCCTGCTCGCCTTTTCAAAGTCTTGCTGCTATCTGCCGTGCTTGCCGCGACGCCGGCGCACGCGCTGACGGTGGAGGTGGAGGCGCCGGATGCGCTCAAAGCCTTGCTGACGCAGCATCTGGAAACGGCGCGGGCGGCGCGGCTGGGCGAGACGCTGGACGCGGAGGAAGTTGCGCGGTTGCAGCGGCAGAGCGAGCTGACGGCACGCGACCTGCTGGCGACCGAAGGCTATTTTTCGCCCCAGGTGGACAGCGCGGTGGAACAGGTGGGTGGCGACTGGCAGGTGACGTATCGGGTCGTCCCCGGCGCGCGCACGACGGTGCGCAGCGTGAAGCTGGATTTCGTGGGCGCGCTGAAAACGCGCGCCGAGTCGGCAGGCCTGCGGGGGCGCATCGAGCGCAATTTTTTCCTGAAGCAGGGGATGCCGTTTCGCCAGGCGGACTGGGAGACCGCCAAGCTGACGACGTTGCGTCCCTTGCTGGCGGGCGCCTATCCGGCAGCGCAGATCGCGGCGAGCGAGGCGCGCATTGATCCGGCAACGCAGTCGGCGGATCTGTCCGTGACGCTCGACAGCGGCCCCGCCTTCTTTTACGGCCAGCCCCAGATCAGCGGCAACCGGCGCTACCCGGTTTCGATCATCCGCAGTCTCAGTCCGGTGAAACCCGGCAAGCCGGTTCGCCAGCAGGATCTGCTGGATTACCAGGTAGCGCTCGAGACCAGTGGCTATTACGCGCAGGCAACGGTACGCATCGACCCCGATCCGGCACTGGCGGCGGCGGTGCCGATTCTGGTCGAGGTGGTGGAGCGGCCGGAAAAACTGTTCAGCGTGGGCGCCGGCGTCAGCACCGATACCGGCGCGCGGGTGCAGGCGTCGTGGCTGCACCGGGACATTGCCAATCGCGGGATGCGCCTGAAGCTCGATGCACGCCTGGAAACCGCGCGGCAGACCGGCGCTGCGGAACTGGCCTGGCCGCGCAATGCCAATGGCTACGAAAACAGTCTCGGCACGCAACTCAAGCAGGAGGACATCGAAGGGCAGGAGACGCGCTCTGCCGTGTTCGTGGCCAAGCGCACCCGCACCCGCGGACAGATCGAAACCACCCTCTCGCTGCAATACCAGACCGAAGAGCAGGAAATCGGCGATGTGGTGAGCGCGCGCAATCGGGCCTTGAGCACCAACTATGCCTGGACGCAGCGCACGGTGGGCCGCGCGTTCTATCCCCGACGCGGCTACGTGCTGACGCTGCAGGGCGGCGGCGCGGCGGAAGCCTTGCTGTCGGACACCAGCTTTGTCCGGCTGTATGGCCGCCACACGCATTTTTTCCGCGCCGGCGACAACGGGCGCCTGATCCTGCGCGGCGAACTCGGCAGCGTGCTGGCGGACACGCGCTACGGCATCCCCACCGATTTTCTGTTCCGCGCCGGCGGCGACAATTCGGTGCGCGGCTACGCCTACCAGAGCCTCGGGCGCACGCTGGAGGGCGGGGTGGCGTCGGTGCGCTATCTCGCCACCGGCAGTGCCGAGTACAACTACTTTTTCGAAGGCAACTGGGGCATGGCCGTGTTCGTCGACGCAGGCGACGCGGCCGACAGTCCGGGTAACCTGTCGCCGGTGGTCGGCTACGGCGTCGGCGCGCGCTACCGTTCGCCGGTGGGCCCGATCAATTTCGACCTGGCGTATGGCGAGGCCACCGATGAATTCCGCCTGCATTTCTCGCTCGGGGTGTCGTTTTGAAATGCGTTTCCTGGGGGCTGGCGTCGGTGCTGGCCGTTTTGGCCGTGCTGGTTTTGGTGGCGATGTGGCTGACTACCACGGCCACGGGGTTTCTGTGGTTGACGAAACAGGCCACGCCGCTGAGCGAAGGCCGCCTGGTGCTCGAAGGCGTGGAAGGTCATCTGGGCGCGTCGGTCCACATTCAAAAACTGATCATCAAGACGGACACGCAGCGCATCACCTTGCAAGGGGTGCGGCTGGACTGGCAACCCCGATCGCTGTGGCATCGACTCATCGAGATCGACCTGTTGGCTGCGCAACACATGCGGGTGGACATTCTCAAAAAGGATCCAACTCCACCGACCTATCCCGGCACCTTGCGCTGGCTGCTGGACATCCGGGTGGCCGCGTGGGATGTGGCGCAGCTCGACGTGGTCGACTTGGGGCGAACGCTGAGCTTCAACGCGCTGCATGGCAAGGTGGAAGGCCGCGGCGACCGTTTTGACTTCATTGCCGCGGCCAGCATGCCGTGGGCGGACGTGAATGGACAGTTCGGTATTCACAAGGATGCGCCGTTCAAATTGCAGGGCCGGTTCAGCGCGATCCGCATCACGCCCGTGCCGGTGCAGGCCCAACTCGGACTGACTGGCGAACTGGCGGCGATTGATTTCAGGCTCGATGCTTTCAGTGAAGGCATGAACGTCATGGCCAGGGGAATGGCGGCGCCGTTTGCACGCGTGCGCTTGCCCAGGCTGCTGGTCGCCGGCGAAGGGATCGACCCACGCCAGTTCGTGGCCGATGCGCCCAGCGCCGACCTGGCGTTTTCCGGCGTGTTCGAAGGCCAGCCGGGCGAACGTCTGCTCGGCACCTTCAGCCTGTCCAACCGGCTGGCCGGGCGTTTCGATCAGGATCGCCTGCCGCTTGCCAACCTGACCGGTGCGGTGCTGGGCGACGCTACCCACGCCGACTTCAGCGCGCTGGCGATCGACCTCGGCGCGGCCGGGCAATTCACCGGCGACGGCCAGTGGCGCGACGGTCGCTTTACGGTGAATCTGGAAAGCCCGCGCCTGAATCTGGCCGGCCTGCACCGCGATCTCAATGCCACCCGCATCAAGACGGCTTTGCAACTGGCGGGCGATGTGGCGCGCCAGACGCTTGCCGCCGACTTCAGCGAGACTTGGGGACAGGGGCGCTTCACCCTCATCCATGCTGATGCGGCCTTGCGGCTGGAGTCGGCGAACTTCAGCGGTCAGGCCGGCCGCCTCACCGCGCAGGGCGAATTGCGGCTCGATGCCGGCCGCGCGTTTAGCGCCGAGTTCGACGCCACCCAGATCAATCCGGCGCGCTTCGGCAAGTTTCCGCGCGGACGGCTGAATGTGCACGGCGAGGCAAGCGGCGCGCTGGCGCCCGGACTGCGCCTGCAGACGCAGTTCACCTTGCCGCCGGGCGAGCTCGAAGGCCGTCCGGTCAGCGGGCGGGGCCGGCTGCGCTACGAGAACCGGCATCTTGCCGACGCCGACATCGACCTGAATCTGGCCGGCAATCTGGCGAAGGTGAAAGGCGCCTTTGGCCGTGCCAGAGATCGTCTCAACTGGGACATCGATGCCCCTGCGCTGGCGCGGCTGAACCTCGGTCTGGCCGGGCGCCTGACCAGCCGTGGCAGCGTGAGCGGCGACCTCGCTGCACCGCAGATCGAGGCGGTAGTGGCCGCCAGCGGGCTGCGCCTGCCGGGTGATATCGCCGCCGACACGCTGAACCTGCAGCTCGAGCTGCAGGCGACGGCTGACGGCGCCTTCAACGGCCAGCTCGAGGCGCGCGGAGTGGCGCTGGCCGGGCAGCGCCTGAGTGTCGTCCACGCTGATTTGCAGGGACGCCGCGCTGCCCACACGCTGACACTGGACGCCCGCATGCCGGACTGGCGGGTGACCGCGAGCCTGGCGGGTGGATTCGATGCCCAGCAGGTCTGCCCGCAAGGGGTAGGCCGTGGTTGTAAAGCCGCTGAAGCGTCAACAACCACGCTCTGGCGCGGGCGGTTGAACCAGGCCGAGGCGCAGGGACCGTGGCCGATGCACCTGATGGCGCCGGCAACCTTGTTGCTGTCGCGTAAGCAGCAGCAGGTGAACCATCTGGCGCTGACGCTGGCGGGAGGGCGGCTGACGGTCGAGCAATTCAGCCGCCAGGATGCGCAGTTGGCATCGCGCGGCACGCTCGCCAACCTGCCGCTGGCGCCGTTCCTGACGCTGCTGGAAACCGCGCCGCCTTTCACCACCGATCTCAGGCTCAACGGCGACTGGGCTCTGCGCGCCGGCAACACCCTCGACGGCCAGGTGCAGCTGCGCCGCCAGTCGGGCGACGTGCGCATGAAAGAGCCGGCGCAGAGTCTGGGGCTGACGGCGCTTGTGCTCGACCTCGACGCCGAGGCCAGCCATGTCACCGCACGCGTCGAGGCGGCCAGCCGCGAAGCCGGCCAGCTTCGCGCCGAGGGCAGCGCCACGCTGGAACGCGCGGGTGCCGGGTTCGTTTTGCCGCGCAGCGCGCCGCTGGGGTGGACGGTGCAGCTCGACGTGCCCGACCTGCGTCTGGTCAAACCCTTGCTGCCGGTTGGCATCCGCCTGGATTCGCGCCTGGCCGCGCAACTCACGGGCAGCGGCAGCCTGGCGGCGCCGCGCGTCGATGGGCTGATCGACGCCAGCCAGATCCGCTTTGCCATGCCGGAAGAAGGCGTGGTGATTGCCGATGGCACGCTCAAGCTCGTCCTGGACGACGATCGCGTGCGGGTGCAGCAGGGCGAGCTGAAGGGCAGCAGCGGTCGCATCGTGGTGAGCGGCGAGGCGCAACTGAAAAACCCGCAGGCGGGCCTTGCGCTGACGTTTGAAAAGTTTGCCGCCACCCACCGCAGCGATCGCCGCGTGATCGTTTCCGGCACCACCCGCCTCAACCTCGATCCCAAGCGGCTGGAACTCACCGGCGAACTCACCGCCGATCGCGCTCGGCTGGAAATGCCGGAAGCCAGCCGCCCCACGCTGTCGACCGATGTGGTCGTCGTCGGCCAGCCGCCCCGAGAAAAGTCCGCTGCCCGGCGCTTCCCGCTGCAGCTCGACCTCAGGCTCAACCTGGGCGACGACTTCCTGTTCAAGGGCGCCGGGCTCGATGCCCGCCTCGGCGGCCAGATGCGCGTGTTCACGGTGAACCAGGTGCTGCGCCAAGACCGCCCGCAGGGCGAGCGTCCGGCGGCGTACTCCTCGCGGGTGCTGCGCGGAGAAGGCCGCATCCAGGTCGAAGAGGGTCGCTATGCGGCCTATGGGCAATCGCTCACCATCGAGCGTGGCGTGCTCAGCTTCATCGGCCCGATCGACAACCCCGGGATCGACGTGCTGGCGGTGAGGAAGACGCCCACAGTCAAGGCCGGGGTGCAGGTCAGGGGCACGGTACAGCGTCCGCTGGTGACGCTTTATTCCGATCCGGCGCTGCCGGATACCGAGAAGCTTTCCTGGCTGGTGCTGGGGCATGGCCTGGAGGGTGGAGGCCAGCAGGAGTTTGCCTTGCTGCAGATCGCCGCCGGCGCGCTGTTGAGCCAGGCGGAGTCGGTGAATTTTCAGGCGCAGCTGGCCGAGGCGTTTCGCATCGACCGCTTCGACGTGCGGGCGGGCGAGGGCGAGGATCTCACCAGCACCGTGGTCAGCGTCGGCAAGCGGCTGTCCTCGCGCGCCATGCTGAGCTACGAGCAAAGCCTCGACGGGCTGAGCCGGGTGGTCAAGGTGCTGTACCAGCTGACGCCGCATGTGCGGCTGGAAGCGCAAGCCGGGCAGCAAAGCAGTTTCGATGTGTTTTACACCCGGGAGTACGACTGAAGTCGGGCAAGAGGAGCGGTTCCCCGGCTGAATCGATCAACCCCGATGGTAGAATCGGACGTATGTTCGAGCCTCGCATCCCCGCCATGACATTCCCGCGCCGACTGACGGCCCTGTCCGGAGGCTGCCGCTGATGCGTATCCTGCTGTCCAACGACGATGGTTACTTTGCTCCCGGCCTGGCCGCGCTGGCGCAGGCGCTCGCGCCGCTCGCCGACATCACTGTGGTGGCGCCCGAGCGCGATCGCAGCGGCGCATCCAATTCGCTCACGCTCGACCGCCCGCTGATGCTGCGGCAGGCGCCCGGCGGTTTTTACTACGTCAATGGCACGCCCACCGATTGCGTTCATCTGGCTGTCACCGGCATGCTGGACCATATGCCGGACATGGTGATTTCCGGGATCAACCACGGTGCCAACATGGGTGATGACACGATCTATTCCGGCACCGTCGCCGCCGCCACCGAAGGCTATCTGCTGGGCATTCCGTCGATCGCGGTTTCGCTTGCCAACCACAACGCGCAGCACTTCGATACCGCCGCGCGTGTGGTGGCCGAACTGGTGCAGCGCATCCAGACCCGGCCGCCGACCGAGCCGATGCTGCTCAACGTCAACGTGCCGGACCGCGCCTGGGCCGATCTCGGTGGCCTGACCGTGACCCGGCTGGGCAAGCGCCACAAGGCCGAATCGGTGGTGAAGACCACCAACCCGCGCGGGCAGGTCGTGTACTGGGTGGGCGCTGCCGGCGCCGCGCAGGATGCCGGCGAGGGCACCGATTTTCATGCCGTGGCCAACGGCTTCGTTTCGATCACTCCGCTGCAAATGGACCTCACCCGTTTCAGCCAGATGGACAGCGTGAACGCATGGCTGAAACCCTGAGCTCACGCGCCGGTATCGGCATGACCTCTGCCCGCACGCGCGGTCGCATGGTCGAGCGTCTGCGCGAGCAGGGCATCCGGGACGAGACGGTGCTGGCCGCGATGGGCAGCGTGCCACGCCACCTCTTCGTCGACCAGGCACTGGAATCGCGTGCCTATGAAGATACGGCGCTGCCGATCGGTTTCGGGCAGACGATTTCCAATCCGTATATCGTCGCGCGCATGGCCGAGCTGGCACGTCACGGCGAGAACGGTCAGGGTCGTGCGCTCGGACGCGTGCTGGAAATCGGATTGGGATGCGGCTATCAGGCGGCGGTGCTGGGCAAGGTGGCGCGCGAGGTGGTTTCGATGGAACGCATCGCCGCGCTGGTCGGCAAGACGCGCGCGCGGCTGCGCGAACTCAGGGTCAACAACGTCAAGCCCAAACACGGCGACGGTATGCATGGCGCAAAGGATTTTGCGCCGTTCGACGCCATCGTGATCGCGGCTGCGTTTGCCGAGGTGCCGCAGGAATTGCTGGCCCAACTGGCTGACGGCGGACGCCTGGTGATGCCGCTCGGCAACGCAACGCAAACCCTGTGCGTGATGGAGCGCCAGGGCGATTCCTACACCGAACGCCTGCTCGAAGGGGTGAAATTCGTCCCCCTGCTGCCGGGAGTGGCTTGATGAGTGCGGCCGCCGGAGGGGGCATGAGGATTTCCGCTGGCGTGCTGTTGGCGTCGGCGCTGACGGCTTGCACAGCCCCGGGCCCGGCGCCGGTGAGCGACCGGTCCTCCGGGCGTTCTGTCGCCAAGTCCGAGGCATCACGTCCCGCGACGTCGCAGATCGCCCCGTCCACCAACGGCCTGCATACCGTCCAGCGCGGCGACACCTTGTACGCCATCGCCTTTGCAAACGGCCTGGATCACCGTGAAATCGCCATCTGGAACCGGCTCGAATCACCCGACCTTATCCTGGTCGGCCAGGTGTTGCGGCTGACGCCGCCACCGGGCGCGGTCGAAATCAAGCCGCTCGACGATGAGCCCGCACCGACTGCGCGCCCGCTGCTGGAGTCGCCGGTGCTGCGCGAACCGCAAGCGGTGCTGCTGCCTTATTCCGAGGCCAACTGGGCACAAGTGACAGCGCCGCGTCCGGTGGCCGCAGTCGTGCCTGTCGCGTCGACTCCAGTTGCGCCGGCTCCTCCGACACCCGTCCAGGCGACCCCGCTCCCCGCTGCAAGCGGGGTGGCCGACGAATGGCTGTGGCCGGCAGACGGCACGCTGGCCGGGCGCTTCGGCGCAGCGGGCGGCAAGGGGATCGACATCGTGGGACAGCGCAATGCGCCGGTGAAGGCCGTGGCGCCCGGCAAGGTAGTGTATAGCGGCAGCGGCCTGCGCGGGTACGGCCGGCTGCTGATCGTCAAGCATGCAGGCGAATATCTCTCGGCCTACGCGCACAATGAAACGATCCTGGTGAAGGAAGGCGACACGGTGACCGCCGGGCAGAAGATTGCCTTGATGGGCGACAGCGACGCCGACCGGGTTAAACTGCATTTTGAAATCCGCCGTTATGGCAAGCCGCTCGATCCCCTGACCTATCTGCCGGAGCGTTCATGAGCCGCACACCCAGCGATGAATCTGAAGAACTGACGCCTGACGAAGCTGAAGTCGAGCAGCAGGCCGTTGCGGATACCAGCGAGGAACTGGCGTCGGCCATCCTCGACGAGCCGCAGGTCGACGTCACCCAGCTGTACCTCAACGAAATCGGCCAGGCGCCGCTGCTGACAGCAGAGGAAGAGGTCGCGCTGGCGCGGCGCACCGTGCTGGGCGACTTCGAGGCGCGCCAGACCATGATCGAGCGCAACCTGCGTCTGGTGGTCAACATCGCCAAGCATTACGCCAACCGCGGGCTGACCCTGCTCGATCTGGTGGAAGAGGGCAACCTCGGCCTCATCCACGCGCTGGAAAAGTTCGACCCCGAGCGCGGCTTCCGTTTTTCCACTTACGCCACCTGGTGGATCCGTCAGAACATCGAGCGCGCGATCATGAACCAGTCGCGCACCATCCGCCTGCCGGTGCATATCATCAAGGAACTCAACATCTACCTGCGTGCCAAGCGACATCTGGAAACCCACGGCGTGACCGAGGCCAGCTCGGACGACATCGCTGCGCTGACCGGCCACCCGGTCGCAGACGTGCGCCGCATCATGCAACTGAATGAACGGGTCGCCTCGCTCGATGCCCCGCTTGATGTCGACCCCACCTTGTCGCTGGGCGAAGCCATCGCCGACGACAACGCCCACCTGCCCGACGAAATGCTGCAGCTCGAGGAAATCGAGCACCACGTCCACGAATGGCTCACTCAGCTCAACGACAAGCAGCGCTGGGTGATCGAACGGCGCTTCGGCCTGAACGGCTGCGAGGCCTGCACCCTGGAAGACCTGGCGCTGGAACTGCAGGTGACGCGCGAACGCGTGCGACAGATCCAGATGGAATCCCTGCGCGTGCTGCGGCAGTTGCTGCGGCGGCGGGGCGTATCCAGGGACGAGCTGTTCTAGCCGAAACGCGGACGCGCCATGCAATGATCGACTGGTCGCAGATCGACACCGTCTTCCTCGACATGGACGGCACCCTGCTCGACCTGCATTTCGACAACCATTTCTGGCTCGAGCACATGCCGCGCCGCTATGCCGAATACCACGGCCTTGCGCCGGAGACGGCGCGCGCACATCTCGCCGCACATTACGAACGCCACAGCGGAACGCTCAACTGGTATTGCCTGGATTTCTGGAGCAGTGAGCTTGCGCTCGACATCGTGCAACTGAAGGAAGAGGTGGCGCACCTCATTGCCGTGCGCCCCGATGTGCCGGCTTTTCTGCAGGCAGTGCGCGCGTCGGGTCGTCGGGTGGTGATGGTGACCAACGCGCACCCCAAAAGCCTCGGCCTCAAAATGCGTGAGACCCGCATCGACGCCTATTTTGACGCGCTGATCTCGTCCCACCAGGTCGGTCTGCCCAAGGAGCACCCGGATTTCTGGCAGGCCTTGCAGGCGATCGAGCCGTTCGACAAGACGCGAACCCTGTTTGTGGACGACAGCCTGCCGGTATTGAAGAGTGCGCAGGCTTACGGCATTGCGCAGTTGCTGGCGGTGTGTAATCCGGACTCGCAGCAGCCGCACAAGGACTGCGGCGAGTTCACCGCCATCACCAGTTTCGAGCAGGTGATGCCGGACGCTTAGGCGGCAACCCGGGGCTCGATCAGCAGCGCCGCTCCCACGCTCCGTCCTTCCGCAGCCAGAATGTTGTAGGTGCGGCACAACGCGCCGATGTCCATCACTTCCAGCCCGATCCTGGCCTCCACCAGCGCCCGCGTGAGGGAGGGGTGCGGAAAGCGCAGGCGGGTGCCCGTGCCCAGCAGCAGGATGTCCAGCTCGCGGCTGGCGACCCACTCGAAGTGGGCGGCGGTCAGTGCGTCGAATCCCTGGCCGGCCCAGGGGGCGACTTCGATTCCGCGAGCGGTCAGCAGCAGGCTCGCGTCAAAGCGCTGGCCGTTGATGAGGACGTGGTCCTCGCCGTAGCCGGTGAACAGCAGTTGGCCGGCGCCAGTATTGAGATGCAGTTTCATGCTCAAACCTTAGCAGATTCGACAGGAAGCGCGTTCATCCCCGCGAACACTGCGTTTGCCGGGGCAGGGCGCCTCCGGTAAAATCGCGGGCTTCTCAAGACATTGTTTTGTCTTGATTGCTACCCTAATTTTCTACTGCTCCCTGGGAAAACACCGTGACGGCTGACAACAGGCCACGCCTGCGCACCATCCACAAATCGACCAAGCTCGACAAGGTCTGCTACGACATCCGTGGACCCGTGATGGCGCGCGCCCGGCAGATGGAGGAAGAGGGCCATCGCATCATCAAGCTGAACATCGGCAACCCGGCGCCATTCGGCTTCGAGGCGCCGGAGGAAATCGTGCAGGACGTGATCGTCAACCTGCCGAATGCATCCGGCTACAGCGACTCCAAGGGCCTGTTCGCGGCGCGCAAGGCGATCATGCACGAGACCCAGCGCAAGGGCATCGCCGGGGTGCAGATCGACGATATCTTCATCGGCAACGGCGTGTCCGAACTGATCGTGATGGCGATGCAGGCGCTGCTGAACAACGGCGACGAGGTGCTGGTGCCGGCGCCGGATTATCCGTTGTGGACCGCGGCGGTGAGCCTGGGCGGCGGCAAGCCGCGCCATTACCTGTGCGACGAGGGCGCCGGCTGGCTGCCCGATCTGGACGACATCCGCGCCAAGATCACGCCCAGCACGCGCGCCATCGTCATCATCAACCCCAACAACCCGACCGGCGCGCTGTATCCGAACGAGTTGTTGCTGGAAATCCTGGAAATCGCGCGCCAGCACCAACTGATCGTGTATGCCGACGAAATCTACGACAAGGTGCTGTACGACGGCGTGGTGCACACTTCGATCGCCTCGCTGGCCGAGGACGTGCTGATCGTTACCTTCAACGGACTGTCGAAAAACTACCGTGCGTGCGGCTACCGCTCGGGCTGGCTGATCGTGTCGGGCGATAAGCGCCACGCCAAGGATTACCTGGAAGGCCTGAACATGCTGGCGTCGATGCGCCTGTGCTCCAACGTGCCGGGGCAGTATGCGATCCAGACGGCGTTGGGCGGCTACCAGAGCATCAACGACCTGGTCGCGCCGAGCGGGCGGCTGACCCGCCAGCGCGATCTGGCGCACGAACTGCTGACCCTGATTCCCGGCGTCAGCTGCGTCAAGCCGAAGGCGGCGATGTACCTGTTCCCGAAGCTCGACCCCAAGCTCTATCACATCCACGACGACCAGAAGTTCATCCTCAACCTGCTGGAAGAGGAGCGCGTGCTGGTGGTGCAGGGCAGCGGCTTCAACTGGCCGCACCCGGATCATATCCGGGTGGTGTTCCTGCCGCATGAGGAAGATTTGACCGAGGCGATTTCGCGCATGAGCCGGTTCCTCGATCGCAATCGCGCGCATCGCTGATTATTTTGACCGAGACCATTCAATGAAACCCATCAACGTCGGCCTGCTGGGCCTGGGAACTGTCGGAGGCGGCACGCTTACCGTGCTGCGCCGTAACGCTACGGAAATCACCCGTCGCGCCGGGCGCGAAATCCGTGTGCTGCGCGCGGCGGTGCGCAATCTCGACAAGGCGAAGGCGCTGGCGGGTGATCTGCCGCTGACGACCAATCCGTTCGATGTGGTCGACGATCCCGACATCGACATCGTGGTGGAACTGATCGGCGGTCTGGAACCCGCGCGTGAACTGGTGATGCAGGCGATCGCCAACGGCAAGCACGTGGTCACCGCCAACAAGCATCTGGTCGCCAAGCACGGCAACGAAATCTTCGCCGCGGCGCAGGCCAAGGGCGTGATGGTCGCGTTCGAGGCGGCGGTGGCTGGCGGCATCCCCATCATCAAGGCGCTGCGCGAAGGCCTCACCGCCAACCGCATCGAGTGGCTGGCCGGCATCATTAACGGCACCAGCAACTTCATCCTGACCGAGATGCGCGACAAGGGCGCGGCCTTCGACGACGTGCTGAAAGAGGCGCAGCGTCTGGGCTACGCCGAAGCCGACCCGACCTTCGACATCGAGGGCATCGACGCCGCGCACAAGCTCACCATCCTGTCGGCGATCGCCTTCGGCATCCCGATGCAGTTCGACCGCGCCTACACCGAGGGTATCTCGAAGCTGACGCGCGAGGACGTGCAGTACGCCGAAGAGCTCGGCTACCGCATCAAGCTCCTGGGCATCGCGCGCCGCGCCGAGAACGGCATCGAGCTGCGGGTGCATCCGACGCTGATTCCCGAGCGGCGCCTGATCGCCAACGTCGACGGCGCGATGAACGCCGTGCTGGTGTTGGGCGACGCCGTCGGTCCGACGCTGTATTACGGCGCCGGTGCCGGCGCCGAGCCGACCGCCTCCGCGGTGGTCGCCGACCTGGTCGACGTCACGCGGCTCCACACCGCTGACCCGCACCACCGCGTGCCGCATCTGGCGTTCCAGCCCGACCAGCTGGCCGATACGCCGATCCTGCCGATGGAGGAGGTGCGTACCGCGTACTACCTGCGCCTGCGTGCCTTCGACCGCCCCGGCGTGCTGGCCGACATCACCCGCATCCTGGCCGACAGCAATATCTCGATCGACGCCATGGTGCAGAAGGAGCCGGCCGAGGGTGAGGAGCAGGTCAACATCATCCTCTTGACCCACGTTACGGTTGAAAAGAACGTCAACGCCGCGATCGCCAAGATCGAGGCGCTCGACACCGTGGCGGGGCAGGTGATGCGCATCCGTCTCGAAGAACTGGCGGCCAAATAATGAACTACCTCAGCACGCGCGGCCTCGCCCCGCAACTTCGCTTCTCCGAAATCCTGCTCGGCGGGCTGGCCAGCGACGGCGGGCTGTACGTGCCGGAGACCTATCCGCGTTTCGTGGCTGCAGAACTCGAAGCGATGCGCGGCATGAACTACCGCGAGCTGGCCTTCGCCGTGCTGTCGCGCCTGATCGATGACATCCCGCATGTCGACCTGCGCCGGCTGATCGACAAGACCTACACAGCCGACGTCTATCGGTTCGTGACGGACAAGGAAAACGCCGAGGACATCACGCCGCTGAAGACCCTGGAGCCCGGCCTGCACGTGCTGGCACTGTCGAACGGCCCGACGCTGGCGTTCAAGGACATGGCGATGCAGCTGCTCGGCAACCTGTTCGAGTACGTGCTCGACAAGACCCATGGCGAGCTGAACATCCTCGGCGCCACCTCGGGCGATACCGGTTCCGCCGCCGAGTATGCGATGCGCGGCAAGCGCGGCATCCGCGTCTTCATGCTGTCGCCCGAGCACGGCATGACGCGCTTCCAGCAGGCGCAGATGTATGCACTGCAGGACTCCAACATCCACAACCTGGTAATCCGCGGCGTGTTCGACCAGTGTCAGGACATCGTCAAGGCCGTCTCCAATGATCTGGACTTCAAGACGAAGCACCACATCGGCGCGGTCAACTCGATCAACTGGGCGCGCGTCGCGGCGCAGAGCGTGTACTACTTCAAGGCCTATTTCGCCGCCACCCACAGCAACGACCAGGAAGTTTCGTTCTCGGTGCCGTCGGGCAACTTCGGCAACGTCTGCGCCGGCCACATCGCGCGCCAGATGGGCCTGCCGATCAAGAAGCTGATCGTCGCCACCAACGAAAACGACGTGCTCGACGAGTTCTTCCGTACCGGCGTCTATCGCCCGCGCCCGGAAACCAGGCACACGTCCAGCCCGAGCATGGATATTTCGAAGGCGTCCAATTTCGAGCGCTTCGTGTTCGACCTGGCCGGACGCGACGCCGCCAAGGTCCGCAGCCTGTGGAGTACGGTCGAGTCCGGCGGCAGCTTCGACCTCAAGGCGGACGGCCTGTTTGGCCGCGTGGGCGAATTCGGCATGGTCTCGGGTTCGAGCGGCCACGCCAACCGCATGGACACCATCCGCACGGTGTACGAGGTGTACGGCACCATGATCGACCCGCATACCGCCGACGGTCTGAAAGTGGGGATGGAGCACCGCGAGCCCGGTGTCCCGCTGATCTGCATGGAAACCGCGCAGCCCGCCAAGTTCGAGGATGCGATCCGCGAAGCGCTCGGCATTGAGCCGGTGCGGCCGGCAGAACTGGCGAACCTGGAAGCACAGCCGCAGAAGAAGCACGTCATGGATGCCGACGTTGATGCGGTCAAGCAGTTCATCGTCGACCACGCCCGCTGATCCAGGCGAAGCCGAAACCTTTGCCGAACTGCTGGCGCGGGTGCGCGCCTGTACGGTCTGCGCCGCCCACCTGCCGTGCCCGCCGCGGCCCATCCTGATCGCGTCGCCCACTGCGCGCCTGTTGATCGTCGGCCAGGCGCCGGGGTGGCGCGTGCACGAGACCGGAATTCCGTGGAACGACCCGTCCGGCGACCAGCTGCGGCGGTGGCTGGGCATGACGCGCGAGCAGTTCTACGATGCCTCGCGCATCGCCATCGTCCCCACCGGTCTGTGCTATCCCGGCACGGTCAAGGGCAGCGACCTTCCGCCGCGCCCTGAATGCGCGCCGCTGTGGCATCCGCTACTGCGCGCCGCCATGCCGGGGATCCGGCTGACCCTGCTGATCGGCGCCTACGCCCAGGCGTATTATCTGGGCAAGCGCCGCGGCCGCACGCTGGCCGAGACGGTGCATGCCTGGCGCGATTTCATGCCCGAATATTTCCCGCTGCCGCACCCCAGCCCACGCAACCGTGGCTGGTTGAAGCAGAATCCCTGGTTCGAATCCGAGGTGCTGCCGGCTTTGCGCGAACGGGTTGGAACCGCGCTGGCGACAGGTGATAATGGCGGCGTGCACAGGCAAACTTGAACACCACGCACCTCAGGGAACCCGCATGAAACTCGTTACTTCGCTCACCAGCCCTTACGGCCGCAAAGTCCGTGTGGTGCTGCTCGAAAAGAAAATCCCATTCAAGCTACAGGTCGAAAATCCGTGGCTGCCCGACAGTCCTGTTGCCAGCCTCAACCCGCTCGGCAAGGTGCCGGTGCTGGTGCTGGAAGACGGCGAGTCCGTTTTCGACTCGCGCGTCATCGTCGAGTACCTCGACCACGTCAGCCCGGTGGCGCATCTGATCCCCGACGAGCCGAAAAGCCGCATGATCGTGCGCGGCGTCGAGGCGCTGGCCGACGGTGTCACCGACGCTGCGGTGGCACTGTTTCTGGAAAAGAAGCGTGCGTCCGAACAGCAGAGCGCAGACTGGCTCGTACTGCAGGAAAAGACCCTGTTCCGCGGGCTGGAAGCGCTGTCCGAAGCGCTCGGCGAAAAACCCTGGTATCTCGGCAACAGCATGACGCTCGCCGACGTCGCCTGCGGCTGCACGCTCGGCTATCTGGGCCTGCGCTTCCCGGCAATCGACTGGCGAGGCGCCCATCCCAATCTGGCGAAACTGGCCGACAAGCTGGCAAGCCGTGCCTCGTTCAAGGAAACCGTGCCGGTCGTCTGATCGGAGACACAGCATGGCCCACGCGGTAGCGACTTTGGCAGGCGGTTGCTTCTGGTGCATCGAAACCGTGTTCAACCGGCTGCGCGGCGTCGACTCTGCCGTCTCCGGCTACATGGGCGGCCACACGACGAACCCCACCTACCGCGACATCTGCAACGGCGACACCGACCACGCCGAAGTCGTGCAAGTCACCTTCGATCCGGAGGTGATCTCGTTCCGCGACCTGCTGGACGTCTTCTTCACCCTCCACGACCCCACCCAGCTCAACCGCCAGGGCAACGACGTCGGCACGCAATACCGCTCGGCGATTTTCTGGCACACGCCGGAGCAGAAGGCCGAGGCGGAAGCGGCGATTGCGGAACTCACTGCATCAAAGCAGTTCGGCGCGCCCATTGTGACGGAAGTCAGCGAAGCGTCGACCTTCTACCCCGCCGAGGATTACCACCAGCGCTACTACGAGCAGAACCCCCACCAGCCCTACTGCCAGTTTGTGGTGGCGCCGAAGGTGGCAAAGGCGCAGGGGAAGTTTGGCGGGCGCCTTAAGTAAGTTTTCTCTACAACGAATTTCCAGAGTTAGCTACAACTAATGCCCACAACATTCGCGGATGCAATTGTCCGTCATGGCTATAAGCTGATCCGGTGCCATAGACCTGATGCATCGTCCCATGAAGCGCTTTCAGAGTTCGGCCATATTGATGTTGTTGAAGGGTTGAACTGCGTTCAGTGTCTTCACCCACATACGCAAGTTGGAGCTGCGCCGAACACATACAGCGGGAATTTTGGACTTGACGTGTTTCCGCTTCACACCGATCTTGCCCACTGGGCAATACCTCCACGGTACCTTGCTCTTCGGTGCATTCGCGAAGCTCCATCCGTAGGCACACGACTGTTGGATGGACGTGTTCTTATTAGACAATTTGGAGCGAATGCTCTGCGCTCCTTATTGGTACAGTCACGCAGGCCAATGCGCCACGGCAAGCAACTAATTCAACTGCTGGAACGGATCGGATCTTCGGATCAATTCCGCCTACGGTGGGACTCTGTTTACCTAAAGCCTGCTTCTGGATTTTCCACTGAGCGGTTTGCCGAGGTAAACGATTTTCTTAAACACGCGGAGCCATTTGAGGTATTTCTTCTAGAGCACGGCGACACACTGATAATTGATAACTGGCGCTTTCTGCACGGGCGTTCAAACGTTTCCGGAAGCGCAACAGACCGCCACATAGATAGGGCCTACCTAGGATCGATCGCATGACTAGAAACCCCAGTAGTGCTATCAAATCTGTGCATCCTTGGTCAAAGGATGCGTTACTGGCCAAAGCTCAACGTTACGCTCAGGAAATGTTCGCGACCTCTCGTGACGACTGGCGCTTTGGCCTTGCCTCTACCTTGGTATTGGAATTCTTGGCACGGGCAGCTCTCGCGAACGTTAGCCCAACTCTTTTGGCAGATTTCAAGAGCTGGAATAACTTGTATTACGCATTGGGTTACACCCCCAACGCACCTAGGTTCATTCCAAGGTCAATTGACATAACCGAGGTTTTCATACGTTTGAAAGAGGCGATCCCCGCATTCACAACCGAGCTAGAAGGGTTTTCCGCCCAACACATAAATCGTCGAAATGAGGAGCTTCACGCAGGCACTACTCCGTTCGACGGGCTTGGAACGAACTGGTTAGCCCGTTTTTACGAAACAGCAGGTGTGCTTCTCTCATCAATGGGGGAAGACTTGGCGCTATTGGTGGGGGATGAAGAGTCTAAGCTTGCAGCCCAACTTGTTGCGGCCTCTAAGGATGAATCTGCAAAAGCCGTGGCACAGGCGATATCTGCCCACAAGACTGTATGGGAGTCGATGGATCCGTCAGAACGAAAGAAACTTACGCAGCAGGCGTCCGTCTGGGCAACGCGGCAAGCGGGCCATCGCGTCCTTTGTCCCGCTTGCGGCAACGAGGCGCTTCTATCGGGAAGCGCAATTTCGGAACCGATCCGGAAGTTAGACGGCGATTTGATTATCGAAACCCAGGATTACTTGCCATCGAAGTTTGAGTGCATCGCATGCCGGTTGAAGATTGCAGGGCTTTCTCAGCTGAGTGCTTGCGGGCTTGGTTCAACCTATAAATCTACCCTCACCTACGACGCCGCCGAATACTATGCGCCAGAGGACGAATATCAAGGTTTTGATGATGACAACAATGAGCCCTAGGCCTTGCGACACAAGATTATTCGCCAAGCCTACCGCCACGGGTACAGAATTAAAGGGGCAGTTCAGCTTGGCTCCTTTACGTTTGACTGAGTAACAACCCTTCTGGGGAAATATGCTGTGGATATGATGGAGCGAGTCTTGCGAGCGGTCCAAGCTGGGGAACAGAGTTTCCAACCAGCAAGCGATTCGGCAGAAGACATAAAAAGTTTCCAGGCCGTGGCTGACACAGTTATTTATGCCCATCAGCAAGGGTATCTTAGGGATTGCAGGCCAATATTTGAGGCCGCTTCTGGAAGACGGCTTTGCGTCCATGTCTTAGTTTGTAGCCTTACACACCCAGGTCGAGAATTCCTCGCTGATCTTGATCGACAGCATAGGGCAATCCCTAAGGTGCTGACTGATTCTCTATACGGAATAACTCCGAGCGGTGATAGGACAATTGACGACTTGTTGCTTCATGCGATTCAGGCTTTCAGAAACCCCGAGCCAGTAAGCCGACGAGTTGCTGTTGAGAAGCTATGGGATGCCTGGGAAAGACTAAAAACATTACTGGATGCCAATCCAGCTATTGGCAACAAGATGCTTTTGGACATTGCGGGGGATGAACCGAAATTTCGGGCACTACTTGAACATGATGCAAAGCAATTGCATGGCGCTGGCAACGACTTCCATATTCGCCATTTCAAGATCGAAAGTACCGAGATTGCTAGGATTGAACAGTACGACTACCTTTTTCACCGGCTCTTTGCGCTAGTGAATCTTCTCCTGGTGAGTCTGAAGAACAAAAAAAGCATTGTTCGGGCAGGCTGATGTTTAACCCCCAGCTTTCGCCCATGAATCCTTCAGCGTCACCGTCCGGTTGAACACCGGCGCGCCCGGCTTCGAATCGACACGGTCGGCGACGAAGTAGCCGTGCCGCTCGAACTGGAAGGACTGCTCGGGCGCGGCGTCCTTTAGCGCGGGCTCCAGTTGCGCACGGATGACGCGCACCGAGTCGGCATTGATGTCATCAAGGAATTCACCGGTTTCCTGCCCGGGCTGGGCGGTCCTGAACAGCCGGTCGTACAGGCGCACCTCGGCTTCGTACGCGTGCGCGGCCGAGACCCAGTGGATGTTGCCCTTGACCTTGACCGAGTCGGCGCCGGGGGTGCCGGACTTGGTGTCGGGGAGGTAGTCGCAGTGCACCGCGGTGATGGTGCCGGCGGCGTCCTTGTCGCAGCCGGTGCATTTGACGACGTAGCCGTAGCGCAGGCGCACCGAGTTGCCGGGCTGCATAATGCCCGCCGCGTCGAGACGCGGCGGGTACAGGCGGAAGTAGCCCTTGGACGGGGTTTCCATGAAGTCCTCGCGCTCGATCCACAACTCCCTTGAAAACGGCACCGCGCGCTTGCCCAGGTCCGGGTGCTGCGGATGGTTGGGGGCGAAACAGTCTTCGGTCTGGCCTTCGGGATAGTTGTCGATGATGAGCTTGACCGGGTCGAGCACGGCGACGCGGCGCAGCGCGCTGTCGTTCAGCACGTCGCGCTGGCAGGCTTCGAACACGCTGTAGTCGATCCAGCCGTCGGACTTGGACACGCCGATCTGGTCGGTGAAGCGCTGGAAGCCTTCCGCCGTGTAGCCGCGGCGGCGCGCGCCGACGAGCGTGGGCAGGCGCGGATCGTCCCAGCCGCTGACGTGTTTTTCGTCCACCAGCTGGATCAGCTTGCGCTTGGAAAGCACGACATAGGTCAGGTTCAGGCGGGCGAACTCGATCTGCTGCGGCAGCGGGCGGGTGAAGAAGCCGCCGTCGGCGAGCTTGTCCAGCAGCCAGTCGTAGAACGGGCGCTGGTCCTCGAATTCCAGGGTGCAGATCGAGTGCGTGATGTGCTCGATCGCGTCCTCGATCGGGTGGGCGTAGGTGTACATCGGGTAGATGCACCAGGTGTCGCCGGTGTTATGGTGATGCGCGCGTTTGATTCGATAGATCGCCGGGTCGCGCAGGTTGATGTTGGGCGATGCCATGTCGATCTTGGCGCGCAGCACGTGCGCACCGTCGGGGAATTCGCCGGCGCGCATCTTGCGGAACAGGTCGAGGTTTTCCTCCGCGCTGCGCGTGCGATAGGGGCTGTCCTTGCCCGGTTCGGTCAGCGTGCCGCGGTAGGCGCGCATCTCGTCGGCGGAAAGCGAGTCGACGTAGGCGTGGCCGGACTGGATCAGGGTTTCGGCACAGGCGTACATGGTGTCGAAATAGTTCGACGCGAAGTAGAGATGCGTGCCCCAGTCGAAGCCCAGCCATTTCACCGACTCGGTGATGGCGTCGACGTATTCCTGGCTTTCCTTTTCCGGATTGGTGTCGTCGAAGCGCAGGTGGCACACGCCGCCGTAGTCGCGCGCGAGGCCGAAGTTGAGGAAGATCGACTTGGCGTGGCCCAGGTGCAGATAGCCGTTGGGCTCGGGCGGAAAGCGCGTTTCCACGCGGCCGCCCCATTTCCCGGCGGCGTTCTGCTCGTCGATGATGTTGCGGATGAAGTTGGCGGCGGGGGCGGGTGCGTCGTGCGACATGATGGAATGGAAATCTGGAATGCGTGGATTGTAGCGGGTTCAGGTGATGATGCCGCCGCCGAGGCAGACTTCGCCGTCATACAGCACGACGGACTGGCCGGGCGTGACGGCCCATTGCGGGGCGTCGAACGCGAGTTCCAGCGTGTCGCCGTCGAGCCGGGTAATGCGGCAGGGCGCGTCGGTCTGGCGGTAGCGGGTCTTGGCAGTGTAGGGCTTGCCGGGGTCGGGGGCGACGCCGCTGATCCAGTTGAGCTGGCCGGCGGCCAGCGTCGAGCGCTTGAGCAGCGGGTGGTCGTGCCCCTGCACCACGACCAGCGTGTTGGTCGCCATGTCCTTGGCGGCGACGAACCACGGCCCGTCGCTGCCGTCCTTCTGCCCGCCGATGCCGAGGCCCTGGCGCTGCCCCAGCGTGTAGTACATCAGCCCCTGGTGCCGGCCGACCACGCGGCCCTCGGGCGTCTTCATGTCGCCGGGGTCGCGCGGCAGGTAGCGCTCGAGGAATTCGCGGAAGTTGCGCTCGCCGATGAAGCAGATGCCGGTGCTGTCCTTCTTGGCGGCGTTGGGCAGGCCGATTTTTTGCGCCAGCGCACGCACCTCCGGCTTGGGCAGATGCGCCAGCGGAAACAGGGCAGGGCGGAGTTGGGCCTGGCTCAGGCGGTAGAGGAAGTAGCTCTGGTCCTTGTTGGCGTCACGAGCGCGCAGCAGCGTCGCGCGGCCGAAGGGATCGTGGCCCTTGCCGACGTAATGCCCGGTGGCGATGTATTCGGCGCCGCGCGCGATGGCGTCGTCGAGGAAGGCCTTGAACTTGATCTCGGCGTTGCACAGCACGTCGGGGTTGGGGGTGCGGCCGGCCTGGTATTCGGCGAGGAAATAGCTGAACACGCGTTCCTTGTACTCGGCGGCGAAGTTGACCGCCTCGACCTCGATGCCGAGCACGTCGGCCACCGCCAGCACGTCGAGAAAGTCCTGCCGCGCGGTGCAGTGCTCGGTGTTGTCGTCGTCGTCCCAGTTCTTCATGAAGACGCCAAGCACGTCGTAGCCCTGCTGCTTCAGCAGATAGGCGGCGACGGCGGAGTCGACCCCACCCGACATGCCCACGACGACCTTGGTGCTCATGCGTGCCTCACGAAGTCGAGCGGGAAGCGCCGCCCGGCCAGGTAGTCCTGCACGCAGTGCATCACCAGCGGGCTGCGGTGGGAGATGGGGCTGGCGGCGAGTTCTTCCGGCGTCAGCCACACGGCGCGCACGATGCCGTCGTCCAGCGTGCGGTCGGCGTCGAAGCCGGTGACGCGGCAGACATAGGCAAAGCGCAGGTAGGTGATGTCGCGCTGCGGGTAGTGCGTGGTGTAGCACCCAAGCAGGGCAAGCGGCTCGACGTGATGCGCGGTTTCCTCAAGCGCCTCGCGGCGTACGGCCTCGATCAGGGTTTCGCCACGTTCCCAGTGGCCGGCCGGCTGGTTGAGGCGCAGGCCTTCGGCGGTGTGTTCTTCCACCAGAAGGAACTTGCCGTCGCGCTCGACGATGGCGGCAGCGACCACGTGGGGCATCCAGGTCTCAGACATGCAGTTCTTTCCATTCTCCGGGCTGCAAGGCGCCCAGGGTCCATTCGCCGACCGCGGCGCGGATCAGGCGCAGCGTCGGAAAGCCGATCTTCGCCGTCATCCGCCGCACCTGACGGTTTTTGCCTTCGGCAATCGTGAGTTCGATCCACGCAGTAGGGATGTTCGCGCGAAAACGGATCGGCGGGTTGCGCGGCCACAGGCCGGCGGGTTCGTCGATCAGACGCGCCTTGGCAGGGCGGGTGACGAAGTCGCCGAGGTCGACGCCGCGGCGCAAGGGGTCGAGGTCGGCCTCGGTCGGCGCGCCCTCGACCTGCGCCCAGTAGGTTTTGGGCAGCTTGTGCCTGGGATCGGCGATGCGGCTCTGGGTCGGGCCGTCATCGGTTAAAATCAGCAGTCCTTCGCTGTCGGCGTCCAGCCGTCCGGCCGCATACACGCCGGGCACGGCAAGGTGGTCGCGCAGTCCCTGCCAGCGCCCCTCGGGGGTGAACTGGCTCAGCACGCCGTAGGGTTTGTTGAACAGGATCAATCGCGCCACGCTGAAGGACGAACATCGTAAAGACGCCCATTTTAACGTTACCGAGCCGCCACCTTTAATTTATCCCGCCATGACTTATCAGCACATCCAGATTCCCGCCAACGGCCAGAAGATCACGGTCAACGCCGACAACACGCTCAACGTGCCCGACACGCCCATCATCCCCTTCATCGAGGGCGATGGCACCGGTGTCGACATCACCCCGGCGATGAAGAAAGTCGTCGACGCCGCGGTGGCCAAGGCCTACGGCGGCAAGAAGCAGATCGCCTGGATGGAGGTCTACGCCGGCGAGAAAGCGGTCAAGGTCTACGGCGGCGACCAGTGGCTGCCGGAAGAAACCGTGCAGGCGGTGAAGGACTACGTGATCTCGATCAAGGGTCCGCTCACCACGCCGACCTCGGGCGGCATCCGCTCCCTCAACGTCGCGCTGCGGCAGATGCTCGACCTCTATGTGTGCCTGCGTCCGGTGCGCTACTTCACCGGCGTTCCCAGCCCGGTGAAGGCGCCGGAGAAGGTCGACATGGTGATCTTCCGCGAGAACACCGAAGACATCTACGCTGGCGTCGAGTGGGAAGCCAATTCCGAGGCGGTGCAGAAGGTCATCGCCTTCCTGCAGCAGGAAATGGGCGTGACGAAGATCCGCTTTCCGGATTCTTCCGCCATCGGCATCAAGCCGGTGTCGATCGAAGGCTCAGAACGACTTATTCGTAAGGCCATCCAGTACGCGCTGGATAATGGAAGAAAATCGGTGACGCTCGTACACAAGGGCAACATCATGAAGTTCACCGAAGGCGGCTTCAAGAAGTGGGGCTATGAACTCGCCGCGCGCGAATTCGGCGCCAAGCTGATCGGCGAAGGCCCGTGGATGGAGTTGCCGAACGGCATCGTGATCAAGGACGTGATCGCCGACGCCTTCCTGCAGCAGATCCTGCTGCGCCCCGACGAGTACGACGTCATCGCCACGCTGAATCTGAACGGCGACTACATCTCCGACGCGCTGGCGGCGGAAGTCGGCGGCATCGGCATCGCGCCGGGCGCCAACCTGTCCGACACCGTGGCGATGTTCGAGGCCACCCACGGTACCGCGCCCAAGTACGCCGGCAAGGACTACGTCAACCCGGGCTCGCTGATCCTGTCGGCCGAGATGATGCTGCGCCACCTGAGCTGGGTCGAGGCGGCCGACCTCATCGTGGCCAGCATGGAAAAGGCGATTTCCAACAAGACCGTGACCTACGACTTTGCTCGGCTTATGGAAGGCGCAACCGAGGTCAAATGCTCGGCATTCGGCGATGCGATGATTGCCTGCATGTAAGGTCTTGAAAGCGGGTGAAACAATTAAAAACCCCGCCTAGGCGGGGTTTTTAATTGATATGAAACTTACTCCGGCAGACCCGCTTTACGGAGGCCATCGACAAATTGTTCCATGCGTTCTGGTCGAATCGAGGGAAGACCGGCACGAACCCTGCGAAGGTTGTCGTGAGGCAACACATCAAGCAATCGATGAATGGCTGCCCGTGCCTCTTCAAGACGATTGAGGTGGCCGAGACTTGAGACGAGATATCTCCAGGCACCCGGGAATTCGGGCATGGCATCGGTCGCAAGCCTGGCCCATTCCACAGCCTGCTCGTAGTTGCCGACTCCAAACTCCGCGCAGGCGCGTGCAAAGCTCCACATCGACTGTGCAGGGTCGCGAGGGCTGAGCCGCTCTGCGTTCTTAGCATGCTTGACGGCTTCATCGTTGTCCCCCCCGCCAAGAGTACGAGATGGATAGAATCGATTCGGCCAACGCCAAGCTCGGATTGAGTTCAAGTGCCCGAAGGCATTCTGCTACCGCGGCATCCAGTTCGTGCCGAGTGAAGCGGACCCAACCAAGGATCGCGTGCGCCCAAGCATCGCTATCGTCGTAGGAGACTGCTTGCTTTGCCGCGTCATACGCCCTGGTCCGCACCGCATCGAGATCATCTTCCCAACCAAAGATATTTACCCAGCAAAGTGCGAACGCGAGGCCGCTGAGAGCCGTGGTGTTTCTCTGGTCCAGCTGGAGAGCTTTCTCGAAATACCGCCTCGCTTCGGCAAGGTCGTCTTTGCCACGGCGCGACAGATGCCAGTTTCCACGCATGGCACAGTCCCAGGCGTCGAGATTCTCGGGCCCCTTGCGTTCAGCACGTCTGGCTTCTGCGGAAATGAACGCTGGCGCGACCGTCGTTGTGATCGCCTCGCTGATCTCGTCCTGAAGCGCGAAAATGTCGTTGAGGTTTCTGTCATAACGTTCTGCCCAGACGTGGCGTCCGGTCTTGGCATCGATGAGCTGCGCTCCGATGCGGACGCGTGTGCCGGATTTCCGCACACTTCCTTCAAGAACGTATTGGACACCTAGTTCACGCGCAACCTGCGCCAAGTCGACTGAACTATTCTTGTAAGAAAAACTGGAATTGCGGGCGATCACGAAGAACCAATGAAATCGCGATAGTCCGGTGATGATGTCCTCGCTGATGCCATCGGCGAAGTATTCCTGCTCGGGATCGCCACTCATGTTCGTGAATGGAAGGACAGCTATGGTGGGTTTGTCAGACAAGTCTGGTGCACGCCGATCCCCCTGGGACTGAGAATCGGGTTGGGGAATGGTCGTACCCGGCCTCAGCTTCACAGCAAATGCCCTTACCAACCCATCGAATCCTTTAAGCGCAAGATCGCCCAGATCTTCGTAGTCGAACGGCAAGCGCTTGGGTACTGTTTCGTAAGCCGCGCCATGGATCACGACACCACCCGGTTCGGCGAGTTGTTCCAGGCGCTGCGCCAAAACCACCCCGTCACCAGTCACCGTATTGTCGGCCACCACGACTTCTCCGATGGAAATACCCACTCGAAGTATCGGGCGCACATCGTCAGCCAGTTCACTGACGTAGGCAGCATTGGCTATCTGAAACGCCAGAGAGGCATTGACGGCATCCGATGCCATATGGAATTCGGCAACCAGCGCATCACCGCGAACCTCATGGGCCACCCCATTGTAAAGTCTGATCGTGTCGGAAAATCTCTGGAATGTGTCTCGGATGCGTTCGTGAGCGAGCGTCTCGTCCAAATGGACAAGCCGGGTTGAACTGACAACATCAGCGTGCAGGATTACAGCAAGCTTTCGCGACAGCGCATTGCCCATTCAATACTCCATCGTTTGAATGCATCGCCTGATTGTTCAAACTAGCGTATTGGCATTCAACGATTCGCCATGGAGCTCCGCTGGCTTTCGTAGTATCAACAATTGCCTGAAGCAGGGGATCCATCGTTCGTCGGTTGGATCAGCTGCGACTTTGCACGCTGATGGAGTGCGCGACCCGGGTGAAGTGCTCGGCGTTTTCCGGGGCGATGGTTGCGAAGATGTAAGGCTCGGGTCAGCGATAAAAAACCCCGCCGAAGCGGGGTTTTTTATTGCCAGTTCAACAACTCAACCTTGCGGCTGGATGTTGGAGGCCTGCTTGCCTTTTGGGCCCTGGCTGACTTCGAAAGTGACCTTCTGGCCTTCCTTCAGCGTTTTGAAGCCATTGGACTGGATGGCAGAAAAATGTGCGAACACATCCTCGCCGCCGTCATCCGGGGTGATGAAGCCAAAACCCTTGGCGTCGCTGAACCACTTGACAGTACCTGTTGCCATTAAAACTCCCTCCTAGGCGTGACACTAAACATAACCGCGAGAAGCACAAATGCACCGGCGGATGACAGGACGGCGTGATTTTTTTAGCCGTCGGTCTGAATTCAAGCGCGCTACCCGGTGATGCCCCTGCGGTAATGCCAAACCTGCACGGTTCTTGAAACCAAACTGATTGCTTTTTACTACCGCCCATGAGTTTTTACAAGAGTAAAGCGTATAAAAACAAAGGCCTTTACCAGGCTGTGGTTTCCTTCCAACTCGGGCTTGTGCGGTAGGATGCGCGCCATGCGCACCAATTGGGACATCTTCTGCAAGGTCGTCGACAACTACGGCGACATCGGCATCGCCTGGCGGCTGGCGCGCGGGCTGGCCCGCGAGCATGGTCTGGCGGTGCGGTTGTGGGTGGATGAACTGCACGCGTTTCACCGCATCTGGCCGCTGATCGATCCCGATGCGGAAGAACAGGCTTGCGAAGGGGTGAAGGTCTGCGCCTGGCGCACGCCATTTGCAGCAGCGGAGCCGGCGCAGGTGGTGATCGATGCCTTCGGCTGCACCCTGCCTGACGCCTATCTGGCAGCGATGAGCGTGCAGTCGCCGCCGCCAGTGTGGATCAATCTCGAATACCTGAGCGCCGAGCCCTGGGTGGCCGAGCACCATGGCCTGCCGTCGCCGCATCCGCGGCTGCCGCTGATCCGGCATTTTTTCTTTCCCGGTTACACGCCGGACACCGGCGGCCTGCTGGCCGAGGCGGATCTGGCCGAACGGCGCGCCGCGTTCGTGCAGGGCGGAATCCCGGCGTTCTGGCGCGCGCTGGATCTTGAAGCACCGCAGGCGGACGAACTGCGGGTGTCGCTGTTCGCCTATGAGAATCCCGCGCTGCCAGGCCTGCTCGACGCCTGGGCGGCCGACACGCGGCCCGTCACCTGCCTGGTTCCGGAAGGCCGGGTCATTCCGCAACTGGCCGCGTGGCTGTCCGTTCCCGGCTTGCAGGCGGGCGACAGGCACCAGCGCGGTGCCCTGCAGTTGCATATCCTGCCGTTTCTGGATCAGGACCGGTACGACCATCTGCTGTGGGCATGCGGCCTCAACTTCGTGCGCGGCGAGGATTCCTGCGTACGCGCGCAGTGGGCGGCGCGGCCGCTGGTGTGGCAGGCCTATCCGCAGACCGACGCGGCGCACTGGGACAAAACGGACGCGCTGCTGGCCCGCTATACGGAAGGGCTGGAGGACAAAGCCGCGCACGCGGTGAGCGGGCTGTGGCGGCACTGGAACGGCATGCCGGATGTGGCAGACATGGCCACCTGCTGGACCGCCTGGCGTGCGCGGCAGGATGCTATCGAAAGGCATGCGATGGCCTGGTGCGACCGCCTGAGCCTGGCCGGACGGCTTACCGACAAGCTGGTGGATTTTGTGGAAAATAAGTAAAATGGCGAGTTTACTCAATCCCTTAGAAGCTCTCGCAGCAGGACACACCCATGAAAATCGCACAGGAACTCCGCGCCGGCAACGTCGTGATGATCGGTAAAGACCCGATGGTGGTGCAAAAGGCCGAATTCTCGAAATCGGGTCGCAATGCCTCCGTCGTCAAAATGAAACTCAAGAACCTGCTCAATGGTTCCGGCATGGAAAGCGTCTATCGTGCCGACGACAAGTTCGAGACCGTCAACCTTGACCGCAAGGAATGCACCTATTCCTACTTCGCCGACCCGCTGTATGTTTTCATGGACAGCGAATACAACCAGTACGAAGTCGAAGGCGAAAACCTCGGTGACGCGCTGAACTACCTCGACGACGGCATGCCGGTCGAAGTGGTGTTCTACGATGGCAAGGCGATCTCGGTCGAGATGCCCACCACGGTCGTGCGCGAAGTCGAGTACACCGAACCCGCCGTGCGCGGCGACACCTCGGGCAAGGTCATGAAGCCGGCGCGCATCAAGCCCACCGGGTTCGAACTGCCGGTCGCGGCCTTCGTCGAGATCGGCGACATGATCGAAATCGACACCCGCACCAACGAATTCAAGCGCCGCGCCAACTGAGCGCTACGCCGGATCCGAACAAAAGGCAGCCGAGGCTGCCTTTTGTTTTTGGTCGTCTGTTCAGCGGCGTTAAAATAGCCGCTCGTTTTCACGCTGCTTCCCCATGACCGACCCGCGCTTCATCCATCTTCGCCTGCACACCGAGTACTCCGTCGCCGATGGCCTGGTACGGGTGGACGAGGCGGTCAAGCGCGCGAAGGGCATCGCGATGCCGGCGCTCGGCCTGTCCGATCTGTCCAACACCTTCGGCTGGGTGAAGTTCTACCGCGCGGCGCGC
>JAKBJA010000134.1 GCA_021836225.1 Pseudomonadota bacterium
AGCACGCTCGCCGCCATAACAGCCTTGAAGGTCCCTGCTATCGAAAATTTGTTCATCTTTCAAACTCCAATTAATCGAGCGTAGCCGCCATGCGCTGCCATCTGGGCAACGCGAGATGGTAACGAGTCATGCAATATTCACACCACAATCCTTATGTGTAATCTTTTCATGGCCTTATGGATGCCAAGAGCATCAAGCAGGTGCCAAGTGTAAAGAAAATCGACACATTAGCTGGCTACCGCAGCCATAGGCTTTCTCCGTGGCTCGCCAGGATCCGTTGAAAGCCTCAGCGCGATCAATGAATAGCCGAGCAGCTGGAACAGGAGTTCCCAGTAGGTGATGCCGAGGGTCAGCCCACCCGCCGCGTAGGCCACCAGCGCGGCGCGCAGCATGGCCCCATAGTCGACCAGCCACGGCTCACCACTGCGTCTGCCGCGGCTGATCATGCGGGTCAGTCCGAGCATCGTGCCGGCGAGCAAGGTCCCCCACAAGATAAAACCGGGTATGCCATGTTCCGCCAGCACCTCGATATAGGCACTGTGCCAATCCAGCGTGCGGGGGTCGCCACGGCCGCTGAACTTGGCGGTGACCGCACGCCAGCCTTCAAAGCCGGAACCCGTCCACGGATCGCGCTGTACGTAGCTCAGACCCTGTCGCCATGCCTCCTGACGACTTTGGAAGGACTGGTCTTCTTCATAACTGGAAATGGTCTCCATCCGCGCGTGCCATTTTTCTGGAAGATTCACCAGCGCCACGGCAACCCCCGACGCAACCAGAAGGATCGCCAGGTACTTTTGCTTGCTGTTCCACACGAGGAATGCACTCATCGCCGCCAGACTCACCAGCCCCCCGCGCGACCAGGAGGTGAGCGCAGCGACGTAGCACAGGGTGATCGCGGCCATGATGGTCCAGCGAAGCGGACGATCACGGGTTTGCCGCAACCAGAGCACCAGGAGCGGGATGGTCATGGCCAGGGCGACTGCGAATTCATTGTTACCGCCAATCTGGCTGTTCGGGGGGCCATACACCCGATCGGCGAATCCCGTCATCACCGCCCAGTAGCCGCCTTTCAGGGCGACCAGCGCAATGCCGGCGGCGGTCGCGACGATCAGGTAATGCAGCTTTTCCCGCGAGTCGGTCAGCCAAAGGGTAAGCAGCAGGGGCGGGAAGAGCAGGCCCACCTCGAACAGTCTGCCCCGGGCGGTGTCCGGCAACAGGGCAAACTGGGTGGTCAGGGCAAAATAGGCAAACAGCAAGCCAAGCACGGCCAGCCGCCAGTCCCAGAAAAGCGGCGGATATCGCCTGGTTCGCCAATAGTCGGCCACCACCGCGACGCAAGTAACCAGAAACAGCACCCTGTACACAGGAAATTGGGTCGTCCACTCGCCGCCATACGATTGCGGATGCATCGCGCCGAGCAGCGCAAGGCCGACCACGCCAATCCAGGGCTTGCGCCAGGCCATCCATACCAACGCAAGCATCATGACGAACAGGGCCATATCTCGCATAGTCAAGTTCCAGAATGCATTAGCTGATCTCACTCAGTTTCTTGCGGCGTGTTTTATGCGCATGCCGATTCTCACCCTGCGAAAACGCGTTGTTCCTCATAGGTTGCGCGGTCAGCGTCTTGCGGGAAAAGAACATTCTGATCATGACAAACCCCAGGGTGCCTCCCAGCCACTGCAGCACGATGTCCATGCTATCCGGGTTTTTCTCTGGCTGGGCAATCCGCCCCGCCACCACGATCAAGGCCGTAAACGCAATCAGCATCAGGGAAAATAAAGTCCCGTAGCCGCGCCAGGTCCAGCGCAGACGGGACACAAACCAGGCCAGCAATGCGCCCAGCGGGATGAAGAAAAGTACTTTGTGCAGCAACTCGGTGGCGGCACGAAACTCGGTCCCATAGTAGTAAGCCTCGAAGGGCACCCGTCCCAGAAAGTTGTGCAGACGCTCACGCAGGAAAGCGCCATCCGTTCTGAAATCAAAGGGGTACCAGAACACGAACACCAGCAGCGTCATCCATCCTGCCGCCATCACCAACGGCAGCCACGCCGACCACGCCGGCATCTGGCTGGCAGGTGCCACACGCACGGCCAGGCGGCCGCCGACCCAGGCCCCCAGCGCTGCGCCCGCAGCAGCGGTGAAGAGGTCGGTGATATCGCTGACACGCGAATAGACAAACAACTGCATGACTTCCAGCACGACGGCGGTACCCAGCGTCATGCCCCACACGCGCCAACCGTTACGTATGCCGTTGACCCGCCACAACAGCGCCAGCGGTGTCCAGACCAGGGCATCGGTGGCGACTTCGTACAACGCGTAGGCGGGGTCAGCAGGCAGGCGGCCGAACGGAATCAGATTGACCTTGCCATCCCGCCATTTATGAAAGATCTCAATCAGGCTAATGGTCAGGTCGAGCGGCAGGACGTTGTAAGCCAGCACCCCAGCCAGATACACCCATGCCAGGCGCTCGGCCAGTGCGGCGCGGGCGTGGGTCTGCTGCCAGGACTGCAGCCAGTCGATGAAGCGTCCCTCCACCCCCCACCAGGCCAGTACGCCGATGAAGCTGCCCAGGGTTTCGGCAAAGATGTCGTTTTGCGACACCGTGCGCTGCGGGAAAAACATCTGGGTGAATTCGATGCCGACACTCAGCGCGGTAGCCGCCGGAATCAGCGCCAGCGTGACCAGCGCAGCGCTCAGACGACTACGCCCTGCCGTCAGCGCGCCCATCCACAAGAAGGTCAGGGGGATGAACAGCAGCAGATTGGCCATCCAGTCGGCCCGGGAACCGATACCTAGCTGGAGGAACGGGATCGCGCCAAAGCGCGTCACCGCCTGGTCCCATGGCAATGCGCGGATTTCCATTGGCACCAGGCTGCCGTAGATAACAAACGCGGTGTAAATAAACGCGGCCAGCCACAACACGCCGCGCGGATTACCGGGCAAGCCTGCGGTGCGGTTCATGGATGGGCTGTCTCCAGTGCGCGCAGCAAGGCAGGTGCTAGCCTCGCGCCAGGGCGGGACGCTGCCTTCCAGTCGGGATAGGCCGCCAGTTCGCGCACCAGCCCATCCGGCAGACGGGGCAGCGGCTGGCCCGCAAGCAGGCGCGGCGTCAGGTCCACCACGGCAATATCCAGCCAATGGGACTGATAGGGCAGCACGAGATTGTGGGCGGCCTCACCCCCCCGCACGGGCGTAGCAGCGACCACCAGATTGGAGATTACGCGCTGGCGAAAAGAGGCGCCCTCGGCATGGCGCACCTGGATTCCCGTTCCCGAAGCCAGCACGGTGTTGGAGAAAATATCCATGTCGCGCGGCACGTCGTTGTGCGGCTGGATATGAATCGCATCGCCGCTGCCGTTGATGAACGCATTGTCGTACACCGCCACCCGCCCTTCCGCCTGCAACAGCGCCTCGCTGGGATTGTGCCGAAAGAGGTTGCCGTAGACCAGGTAGCGATCCTCGCTCCCCGCTCCCCCCAGTGGCAGATGTCCGAGCAGGACGTTGGGGCGCGCCTGCGGGCCAGGCAATGCATCCTGTTTGGAAAACACGTTGTAACGGATCACCGTGTCGTGGCGATCGGTAAATTCAGGCGGTCGGATTGTTTGATGCTTGATCTGCAGGTTGTAGCCCAGGGTGCGGCTAACCTGGTTGCTTTCGATCACGCCGGCGACGAAAGGGTCCGAGCCATCGGAATCCCCGAAATACATGCCGGTTCCCACCCGCTCGATGTGGTTGCCTCTGACCACCCAGCCGAATGCCGGGCATTTGGTCGAGATTCCCACATTCTGCTGAGACGCGGCATGGTCGTGGATATAGAGGTGTTCCAGCGTGATGAAATCGGCATAACGGCTGTGGCCTTCCGCCTTGACCGCATCCACCGGCAGATTGCGGCCATCGAGCTCCAGATGGCGCAACACCAGATGGCGCACATCGACCAGGCTGATTGTATTGGCACGCGGCCGCGCAATGAAACGTGGCGGTGTAGCCGGATTTGCCCCCTCGATGATGATGGGCTGGCCGGCCTGGCCGGACAGAGTGTGCAGCGGAAGCCCCTGACGGTAATCCCCCGGCTCGAGCAGCAAGCGATCGCCCGGCTGCAGGCGGCGCAAATAATCACGGTAATCTTCGGCACCTGCCCGATAATCCGCTGCAGTGGCTATGCCTGCCAGCAAGCACAGCACCCACGCGCAAGCAACGCGCCGCATTCAGTCAGCCACGTCGGTCAAGGGCAACCCGCTTCTCAGCAAATCCAGCTTGCCGAAAAGCACGCGGGTCATGCCTGACACGCTCTGTCGTCCCGTATCCACCACGATGTCGGCCACTTCGCGATACAGGGGGTCGCGCTGGCCGTACAACTCGCGCAGCTTGGCGAGCGGATTCCCGGTTTGCAACAGTGGGCGGTTGCGGTCGTGCCGGGTGCGTTCGTACAAATGCTCAGGCGTTCCGCGCAAGTAAATCACCACGCCGTTCTTACTCAGATTTTCACGGTTGGCCGCCGACAATATCGCACCGCCACCCGTGGCCAGCACGATCCCTGACAGAGCGGTCAGGTCGGCGATCACGGCCTCCTCACGCTTGCGAAATCCCGCCTCGCCCTCGATCTCGAAAATGACCGGAATATTGACCCCGGTACGCGCCTCGATCTCATGGTCCGAGTCATAGAAGGTGCAGCCGTAATGCCTGGCCAGCAATCGCCCCACCGTGGTCTTGCCGGCCCCCATCAGTCCGACGAGATAAAGATTGTCTCGCTTGCTCATGGCGCCATTCTAATGGAGAGACGCCTGACGAGCAGTGTTGCAGGACGCGCGCGGGAAGATAATCCGGACGAAAAAAAGCGCGGGACAAGCCCGCGCTTCAATGGGTGCGCGCGCTCAGCGGAGCGACAGTCGCTCGTCGAGAATGCGCGGCGTCAGGAAAATGATCAGCTCGGTCTTGTTGTTTTCCTTGAGGGTGGTTTTGAACAGATTGCCGAATACCGGCACATCCCCAAGGAACGGCACCTTTTCCACCGTCGTGTCTTCGTTGCCATCAAAGATGCCGCCGAGCACCAGGGTTTCGCCATTATTCACGCGCACCTGGGTCTTGATCCGCTTGGTATCGATTGCGGGATCTTCGATGCCCGAGATGAAGCGCACTGCGTCTTTCTGGACTTCAACCGTCAGGATGACTGAATCGTTATTCAGGATCTGGGGGTCGACCAGCAAGCACAGGAAAGCGTCCTTGAACGTCACTGTCGGGGGGCTATTGGCCGTACCCGGGGTGATATAGGGAATCTGCGTACCGTTGAGGATCACCGCCGGTTTCTGGTTGGACGTCATCACGCGCGGATTGGAAATCACCTTGCCTTTGCTGTCCGCTTCCAGTGCGCGCAGTTCCAAATTCAACACGTCGCCGTTCGCTATATTCAGCAAGGACAGCGCGAAGTTCGGCGCGCCCGTGAGAGGACCGGTGCCGGATCCGCTCAATTCCAGCGGCCCGCCGAGTATGGTTTTCGATCCGAGATTGCTGGCAGCACTAAAATTCAGGCGCATGCCCAGATCGCGGCTCCAGCCATCGGTTGCCACCACGACCCGCGCCTCGATCATGACCTGACGCGCGGGGACATCCAGCCGTGCGAGCAATTCGCGAACTTCCTGAATCTTGCGCGCCGTATCGGTGATGATCAGCGTGTTGGTTTTAAGGTCGTATGTCGCACGGCCCCGCTTGGTCAGGACTTTCTGGTCGTTTTCCCCCTGGCCCTGCTGGGAAGCCTGCGCCGCCGCTGCGCCACCCAGACCCTGCGCCTGGGCCGAGCAGTTCACCGCATTGTTGCCGGCGGAAGCAAGGAAGGCACCGGAAGCAAAGCCGTACAGCATGGTTTGCGCCTCATCCGCCCGCAAATAGTTGAGCTGAATGTATTCGGTGGTCAGGGGTTCGAGATTTGCCACGGCCGATTTGGCTTCGTACTCGAGCTTCTCCTTGGCCATCAACTCGTCCTTGGGCGCGACCCAGATCACGTTGCCGTTCTGCCGCTTGTCGAGGCCCTTGGTCTGCATGATGAGGTCGAGCGCCTGATCCCACGGCACGTCTTTCAGACGCAGGGTGAGGTTGCCGGACACGGTGTCGCTGGCAATGATATTGAGGCCGGTGAAGTCGGCGATGACCTGCAGCACCGAGCGAACTTCGACGTTCTGGAAATTGAGCGAGAGCTTCTCGCCGACGTATTTCACCTTGCCGTCAGCGGTCTTCTTCTGGGCGTCGTCGCTTTGTTTGACTTCGACAATAAAGCTGTTGTCGGTCTGATAGGCGGAATACTCCCAGCCGCCCTTGGGCTGGATCACCATGCGCGTGTTGTCGCCCAGGGCGTAGGTTTCGACGGTCTGCACCGGGGTGCCGAAATCGGCCACGTCCAGACGGCGCTGCAGCGCCTTGGGCAGTTCGGTGCCGATGAAGTCGACGACCACGCCGTTGGCCTGCTGGCGGATATTGATGCCGGCCTGGGCGTC
>JAKBJA010000113.1 GCA_021836225.1 Pseudomonadota bacterium
CGTTCAGCGCCTTCATCCGCGCAGAATTCTTCGCCCTGAACTCGGGATCGGCGTTCAGCGCCTTCATCCGCGCAGAATTCTTCGCCCTGAACTCGGGATCGGCGTTCAGCGCCTTCATCCGCGCAGAATTCTTCGCCCTGAACTCGGGATCGGCGTTCAGCGCCTTCATCCGCGCAGAATTCTTCGCCCTGAACTCGGGATCGGCGTTCAGCGCCTTCATCCGCGCAGAATTCTTCGCCCTGAACTCGGGATCGGCGTTCAGCGCCTTCATCCGCGCAGACTTGCGAATCGCTTCGCGCTCGCGCGCCTCCGTAGACAAATAATACGGGCGCGCCATCACGCGACCGCTCGCAGCCAGCGGCGCGCGCCACCGCACCTTACGCAGTGCGGGTCGCGATTGCGATGGTCGCACCCGCAACGCTCGTCGCGCCACACCTTCGCTGCGTTGACGGCGCGGTGATTTTCCTGGGCGAGCATCCGATATTCAGCGGCGCATAGCATGCAGGCACCGTCGTCGCGCTTCGCGCATTCGTCGCAAATAATCTGGTCGCAACCTTCGGCTTTGCCCTTGCAGGGGCGACCGTCCACGAGTCCGTCGCCGTCAATGGCGATCACCGTCATGCAGTCAGCACAATGCTCGTGCTGGTAGACCTCACCGCAGCTCAGAATCTCGCAATACATCACGTCGCCTCTTTAGAGGCTTGCTGCTGCTCGTGGGTCGCGGCAATGGCGCGGACGATCTGCGTCGGGGTGCGACGAGTGAGCGCGGCGAGCGGAGCGACGTATTGCGCTCCCGGAACCGCACCGGCGCGCCAGCCTGTTACCGCGCGCCCGGAGACTCCGCAGGCTCGGGCGATAACGCTCGAGCGGATCGGCTTGAGTATTTCGGCGATCGTTTCTTGCATAGGACCATCCTACGCTGCGGATTCGAGGAAGTCAACACCCTGGAAAAAGAAAAACCCGCCCCCGCCGTTTCCGACGAGAGCGGGCTGCGGCTAGGAGGGTCTAGCCGCCGTGCGCGCTCGCGAACGCCTTGATGGCCGCCTCGGCGGCGGCGTAGAGGGCCGCTTCCTCACCGCCGAGGAGGGCGATGATCTGCGGCTCGGCATCGGTGATTGCCTTCTGGATGTAGGGTTTGACCAGGGCCGCGAGCCCGTGGCTGGGGAGGGCATCGGCGACGGCCGCCGCGACCGCATCGATCGCCTTCACGCCCAGGGCGTTGGCGTCGGCCAGGAGGGTCGCTCGGTTCGCTTCGAGCTCCGCCAAGGCCGCGTCGGCGATTTGGCCTTCGACGGGGCCGAGGAGGTCGAGGATGTTTGCCATGAGGAGTCTCCTTATGAGGTGACGCGCTTTTGCCGGCTGCGCGATTAGCCAGCCCCTTCCCGCGAGAGACCAAAGAACCCTCCCGTTGCCTTCCAAAGAATAGAACACACGTTCGATTGACGCCCATCATGTGGGGTGGTATACTACATACATGAAGAACAACCGCTTCGACCAAGCTTGCCGCGCAGCCCGCGACCTCGCCTTGGCCCATTCGACGCTCTCGAGTTACGGAAGCCCCGAGACTCGGCGCTACTTCGGCATCGATCAGCGCCCCGGCTACCAAAAGGCCCTCGCCCGCTATAACCGCGCGCTCGCGCGCTGCGGACGGTTTACGTCATGCTAAGAGTCATCGCCACAAATCCCAGAGGCGAGAGAATCGAAGGCACCTGCGCTTTGGCAGCGGTTACCCTTGGCCCGCTCTATGCCGACCTGGTGCGCGAGGGGCGCATTCAAGTGGTCTACGAGGATTCCCCGAAACCCTGGACATACGAGATTCAAACGGCATGAGATACTATCCAACCCCCGCCCAGAAGGCGCGCATCGAAGAGATCAACCGCGAGATCGCCTCGCTTCAACGGCATCTTCGCAAGGCCAACGGATTCCACGATTGGCGCTACCAAGAAAAGAGCGCCCGGATCGATGAACTC
The DNA here is from genome assembly GCA_021836225.1 of Pseudomonadota bacterium. The sequence goes on from JAKBJA010000113.1 coordinate 1,971, forward strand.
AACCGCGAAAAGTATGCCATTCAGAAGGCCGCATCGTGACCTGCGAAGTTTGCGGGAAACCACTCACTCTCGAGCAGATGGCTATCGCTCGGTCGCGAGGCCAAGAGCCCCGCTACTGCGCTCCTCGCTGCCGTAGAACCGCACAGATGCGGCGGATGCGGGCGCGGAAGAAGGGCTAATCGTCCATCGATTCGAGCGCATCTCGGGCGGGGGCTAAGTCCATCGCGAGAACGCGCTCGATCCCTCGTCCTGCGGTGGGAAAGTCGAGCGCAATCCGTTCCAGGCTCTCAATAGCCGTTTTGATGTGATTGTTGATGCGCTCGGCTTCGGTCATGGTTTCTTCTTGCTTTGGAGGAAAAGATTGAGCGCGGTGATGCACCCGTTCACGCCCCCTGATGCGATGCCGAGGCCCAATGCTTGGAGCGCGGTCATCCAATCATAGGAGGCGAGCCCATGACGCGAGGAGAGCGCGGTCTCGAGGGTGCCGAGGAAGGCGAGGAGGGAGACGATCGCTGCGGTCTCGGCGGTTCTCCAGCCGGCGATGACGATCGGGGACTTCTCGATGGTTTGCATGGCTACTCCTTTAGGGGATTTCCCGGTAGACGCGGACGCGCGCGAGTCCCTTAATGCCCAGGGCGTCACGCATGGATGGGGAGAGGTCGATGACGCGCCCGCGAACGAATGGGCCGGTGCCGATAACGTGGCACACCGCCTCGTCGCCGTTCTCGGCGTTGATGACCAGGACGTTCGTTTTGGGCGGGACGAGATTCATCGCGCAGACTTTCATCGCTCCGTACATCGCTGCGGGGTGAAACCAGCTCGCGATCCCCGCCACGACGAACGCAGTACGCATTACCGCATTGGCCCCTTGGGAATGATCTGCGATGCCGCCCAGAAGGCATAGCCCGCGATACAAGCGCACGCCGCGACAATTCCGAGGAGAAACCCGGCCCAGAACATCACGACGACTCCTGGACGAGCAGGGCGTATTTCCCGAATACGTCCTTGGCGTAGCTGTTCGTCGTATAATCGTCGGCGTCGACACCACGGAACATCGCGGTCTGCACCGCTCCCCAGCCAGCGTTATACCCCGCCGCTACTGCGTAAACGATCTGGCCTCGGCATGAGACCTGGAAAGGGGCCGGGGTGTCACGCTGAGCACGGGCTGCCTGCGAGATCAAAGGGGCCAGGAAGAAGGCCGCAGCGACGTAGAGATTGTCGGCGGGGATGAGGAGATCGTAGCCCTGGAAGCTCGGGTTCTGCGGAAGACTCCAGTCCACGCCAGCGGTGATCTGCGTGAGCCCCACCCCGCACCCTGGGCCAGGGCTCATTCCCTCTTGGAGGATGTTTTGACCGCCCGATTCCCGCCACACGATCGCGGCGAGAAGGCACGGCGGGATCTTCGCGACCTCAGCCTCTCCGTTGATCTCGTTTTGGTAGGCCATGAGGGCGGGATGCTCTGGGGCGTTGAAGCGAACGAAGTTCATTTTGGGCCTCCGATAATGCGAATGAGGAGTTCGGCGATACCGTACTGATGAGCCACGACCATGAAGAGGAGCCCTCCGGTCATCCAGATCGCCTTCGTGAGGAGATCGACCCGCCCGTTGAGCGAGGTGAGCATCTGCAAACTCCCGGGAACCCAGACGTTGCGCTCCTCGTCCCGGAATCCGTCGTTGGTCCGCTCGACGCTAATCATGCGATCCTCCAGGGCCGCCATGCGGCGCGCGAGCTCTTGCTCGAACTCATCGCTCATCATACGACTCGCGGACGGCGAAAGGGAGCCGCCCCAGGCGGTCGGATCGCATCGCGATAATCGCGTTTCGTGAGGAGGTCATATCGGAAGGCTGATTCGGCCTCGCTTACTCTGCAACCTCGAAAAAATCTTTCCCCGAGCGCTGGACACCTCTCCCGTGCTATGCTATGCTATAGACATAGAGACAGGCCCGGAGTCACCCAGGCCCGTCGAGCACAACCTCTGGATTGGAGAGATCATGCAAAATCAGAATAGCACAGAGCAGGCCCTCGCAAAAATCGAAGCCGCGCTCGTCGCCCAGAAGGCCGCCTACGAGGCATTCCTGAAGACCCCCGCCTTCCCGCCGAACAATCACGCATCGAACGTTGCGAAGCGGGCGTATAACGCCGCCTCGGCGGCCCACTCACGCGCCGTAAAAGCGGCTCGTGCCCTCGGAATCGATGTCCCCGTAAATCTCGTGGTGGGCTGAGATCATGCGAGCCAAGAATACCACGACCGCTAGCCACCGCCTCGGGAAGTGCGATTGCCCCGGGGGATGCAAAAACGAAGGTCGCCGTACGATGGCGAAATGCCACGCCTGTGGCCGCAAGGTCGGCGAGAGCAGCGCCTACGATACACACCACGTCGTTGGGGCTGATGGAGTCGCGTCATGCCCCCGGTGTTACGAATGCTACGAGGGGGCGAAATGAGCGCGAAAACACACACCTGCGACTGCTCGGGAGCGCCCGTCGAAGTCGGCAACGATACCGCTTCGCGCTACGAGCACAATACGCTGCCGTGCCATCATCGGGCCGTGCTCATCCAGACGGGAGCGCCCGCCCACCTCATCGCGTCCTGGACCGAAGGAACCCCGGAATGGGAGGCGCGGATTGCCCTAATCGAGGTGGAGCGAGCGGCCCTTGCTCGCGATATGCAAGCCTACCTTGTTTCGGCGGTGGCGAAATGAGCGCCTACGGCTACGACCGCGCCCTCGACAGCGCTACTGACGCAGTAGGTCGCGCCGCTGATGCTGCGTTCGCGCCCGCCAAGCCCTGCCAACACGGCACCGTGCTTGCAAGCCTCTGCGGGCTGTGCGGAGCGGCCCCGTCGTGCCCCATCGCGTCCGACGAGCACTTCGACGCAGCCGACGAACTGGGGGGATTCATGGATCGACTCCGCGATATTCGCGATGAACTCGACCGCGCTGGCGCGCCCGGAGGCGAGATCGCGGCAATAAATCGCGCCATCGCCCGCATCCGCGAGCGACACGTTTCTATCCGCGACCACTGCTACGTGATCCATCGCGCGCAAAGGCAAGCACGATGATCGATTCTGCGGGCGTACTCTGCTGCCAAACCTGCGCCCAGCCTATCTCCGCCGAGCGCGCTATCATCGCGCGTTCGCGGGGCGAGGAACCCAAATACTGCTCTTACCGCTGCCGCAATACCGCAAGTCGCCGACGGCAGCGCGCAAAAGCCCTCATCCTTATATCGAGAAAGGAACAGCCATGAGTCACTATGGCCCGAACTACGTCGCGATAAACGCGGCGATCCACCGCCCCACCGTCGCCCACCGCGCTTCGCCGTTCCTTCGCGATACGATGTACGTCTTGCAGATCGCCGACTCGATTATTTCGGCTAATGGATTTCGCTGCCAACACCTGAGCGAAACGAATCCCACAATGCGCCCGTTCTCGCACGGAGGGGCGTCGATGATGCTGGTCGGGTTTGGAGTCGGGGACTTGGTGCGTCATATCATTTTCCGCCGCGCCTCTACGGGGATGAAGAACACCGTTGACGCCCTGCAAGCAGCGACTAACGTCGAGGGGATTCTGCAAACCTTCCATTGGGATCATGCAATTACGAGCCAATCGCCATCCAATAAACGACCGATGCTCCCGAAGCGGCCCCCGAAGCGGTATTATAGGTGAGTATCTCGAATACCGAATTTGACACAATCGATGGGCTCGCTCCCGCAGATGTACCGCTAGAGTTTGTATTCACGAAAACCTGATACGACGTACTGCTACTAAAAATCGCTGATCCCGAAAGATTGATAGTGACGGGATTATTCGTCATCGTTGATACTGTTCCAATTACGATGTGCGTCGTGCTTTGAGAAGAAAGCCCCGTTTCGGTATATACGGGAGGGCACGGGGCCTGTGTGCCGCCCCCTGCTCCAGATTCTACAACCGGACTCCCGAAGGCACCGGCTACATAAAGCCCTTTATTTATTGTTACCTCCCCGCCAACAGTAACGCCATAATCAATCGTGGCGCTTGATGAAGACCCTCCAATAAGTATCGCTCCTGTCGATGCACTTCGACCGAATCCCCCATCTCCCGCTGCAACAGCCGCGCCGCTCCCCGTATTTATTGGGCCGCCGACATTAATCGATCCGCTCTGTTGTGTGGGAGGGTCTAGCGTGACAAATCCCGACCCTGGCTCGCTTCCCGACTGCACGAAAGACTCGAGAATCCCCGCCGTATTCGACCCGTAAGCGTAGTCCCCGGTGAGCCAGGATTGCGCTGCCGTGTTCTCTTGACCACGGATGACCGTTAAGGTCGCGCCGGTGATCGCCGTGACATAGACGATCTCAAAGACCGACTGCGTTGCGGCGTCGTTGAGCGTGAGCGCAAAGATTTCTCCTGCGGCCAAGGTTGGAAGATGCGCGCTGGAGGTCAGCGTGATGGTGGTCGCGGTGGAGTTAATCCCCGCCGCAAGCGTTGTGTTGACGTTATTGGCAAAGACGAACGTGCTCATGGTTGCTCCTTAGTTTCCT
>JAKBJA010000126.1 GCA_021836225.1 Pseudomonadota bacterium
CAGCAAGAAATGGACAATGCCAATCCGCGACTGGAAGGCCGCCCTGAACCGGTTTACTATCCAGTTCGAGGACAGGATGCCTCAGCATTAACCAAAACCCCGTTTACACAAAATTCGGGACACCCTCTGTTCACCGAGGCAATGACAATAATCCTGGCGAGGGATTTTTCTCTATCGCTCAGGAGTTCGGCCTTTTCGATGGTAGTCGAAACCAAATTTCTAGGCTTACGTTTTGGGCAAATCAAGTCACCCAAGTGCACAACCACTGGGCCTGAATCCTCCTAACCACTTAATATCAGCCAGGAAATAATAACGAATGTCCAACCAAGATAATCAGCTTTCGGTCACATCGCGCGTGAAGACTCCCTCGACACTACAGGAGGATGAGGACATAGATATCTCTCCTATGTTGGACTACTTGAAGAGCCCGCAAGGTCACGAAATCGCATCTCGTGTTGTCGGGATCATTGAAGACGTTAAGAAGGCGACCATCGACAAGAACTTCTCCCACGCCAAGTTCAATCGATGGGTTGAGGCCGGCGTTATTGTTGTTGTGATCGGGGCCGTTGTGAGTCTAAGTATCGTTGACAAGCTGAATCCTACTGTTGGCGTCTTACTTGGTTCTGTTGTCGGGTACTTCTTTGGCAAGAACAAGTAGAGGACAAATGGGGCAGACTGAGCTAACCCTTTGGATTTATTAATTCTCATATGCCACCAGAACTCATCGCCATCTTCGGCACTCTTGCAGGCGCAGTCGTCGCAGGCGCCATAAGCTACGTTACTGGACGTAGTGTGAAAACACACGAGTGGAAGCTTGCTCTCGCACGAGAAGAGATCGCCTCACGAAAGAGCCTATATGTAGCGTTCCTTGCTGAGGCACATAGGCTGATTATGCAATCCACTCACAAGAAGATATCAAGCGTCACTGAACTCAGCGACCTAGACGCGAAGTATGCTGAAATATCACTCGTCTCGTCCGTACCGGTCGTTGAAGGTGCAAAGCTCGTCGTCGACTCTGTCTTGTCAGCCCACACAGCGAGCTCAAAGAACGAAGGAACCGATTTCTATGCGAGGAAGCAGCGCTTCATTGATTCAGTGCGAACTGAACTTACTTCGTACACAGAGGCCTATCCTTGGAATCAATAAATCAAAGGGGCCTGGCTCGAATTGATCGCAGGACAACAGTCAATGAGCGCCCATGTAAACGCCCGCAGCATGCAAACCCTTTTCTCCCTGATCGAATCCCCCTTCCACCCCGATTTCAGTGCCCTGTATCAGAAGCTTGGCATTGCGGCGGAACGTTTCGACTCGGCCCGCAATCTTCATCGGGCGTTGCAGAAACAGCCGCCGGATTTTTTCGTGGGGGAATTCATTTACGGCTGGGGCAATAATTACGCCGGCGCAAACGTCTCCAATCTGGACGTCACGCTCCGATCCCTGCAGCGCTTTGCGCCACAGGCGAAGATGATCGTGTTCATGCATCCGCGTGAAGAAGACCATATCGGCAAGCTGCTGGAACTGTTTCCCATCCATGCCGTGTTGACCTACCCGGTGACCGAGCAGGCGATGCAGGCCGCATTGCAAACCCCGGCGTAAATCCGTTATCAGGACACGAGCCGATGAGCATCACGCCCTTCCAGGCGCGTGCCTGCCCCCTGCGGTTCCCTGTTTTTTTATGCTGCTTCACCTGACCCAAGATGACGATGACGCCGAACATCACCCTTGTTAGAGCAACCGCCAAGGATTCGCATGAAGTCGCCGAAATGGCCGGCGAGTTGCTGAGAGAGATCATGGATGCCATTGGTGTTCAGGCATTCAATTTCGATCTCGCGGAAACAACAGACCGGCTCATGGACTTTCTCAACCGGGAAAAGTATTTCGTATTCGTTGCACGTGACGAACAACAAAATGCGGTCGGGTTCATTGCGATGGTTGAGAGCCATGCCCTTTACGCCGAAGGCGCCTTCGGAACCATACCCGAGCTATACGTGCGTCCCGGATTCCGCTCAAGGAATGTGGGGCTCGATCTCGTGGCCCAGGCAAAGGCTTTTGGCAAATCGCGCGGCTGGACGCGGCTGGAAGTGACAACCCCACCGCTTCCGCAGTTTGACAAGACCCTGGCCTTTTATGAGCGCGAAGGTTTCGCCATCACCGGCGGGCGCAAGCTGAAGGTCGCGCTATGAGCGTCACGCCCTTCCCGGCGCTCGCCTGTCCGCTGGACGGCACGCCCTTGCATTGCACGGGTTCCACCTGGACCTGCGCGTCCGGCCACAGTTTCGACGTCGCCAGCCACGGCTACACGAACCTGTTGCCAGTGCAGCACAAGCGCTCGCGCGATCCGGGCGACAGCAAGGAGATGGTCGCGGCGCGGCGGCGTTTTCTGACGGCCGGCTTTTACCAGCCGATTGCCGCTGCGGTGAGCCGGGCCGTGCTGGCCGGTCTGCCGGCTGACGCATCGATCAGCTGTCTCGATGCCGGGTGTGGCGAGGGGTACTACCTGCGCCAGCTGGCCGCAGCGGTGGGGGATGAACAAACGCTGGCGCTGCTGGGGCTGGATATTTCCAAATGGGCGGTCTTGTCGGCCGCGAAGCAGGACAGGCGGCCCAACTGGGTGGTGGGCAGCAACGCCAAGCTGCCGGTGCTGTCGGGCACGCTGGACCGGGTGCTGTGCCTGTTCGGCTTCCCCGTGTATGCGGAGTTTGCGCGGGTGCTGAAGCCGGGCGGTCTGCTGGTGCAGGTCGATGCCGGGCCCGACCATCTGCGCGAACTGCGCGAAATCATCTACCCCAGCCTGAAGCCGGAACGCCCAGCCGACCTGCAAACCCCGGAAGGCTTCAGCCGCCTGCCGACGGAAGCGCTCCGTTTCCCGATCGAACTCACAAGCGCAGAGCAGATTGCCGACCTGCTGGCGATGACGCCGCATCTCTATCGCGCCAAGGCCGAGGGCCGCGCGGAGGCCGCTGCGTTGACGGCCCTGTCGCTCAGCGTGGATGTTCGGCTGACGTGTTTTGAACGAGCCGGGGTCAGACATAGCGAGAAACAGTTTGGCCCAGACTGAGCGGCCCCCTTTGATCCCCGACGCCTTGGAAGAACCGCTCGCCACACGCCTGCGCCTTCGCCTGCGCCTGCGCCTGAAGGGATGGAACTGCGTGGCGTACCAAACGCGGCCATCCATCTGAGACGGCAGTCACCCGGCTGCGTGCTTCAGCTTGAACGCCCGGGAGAATCGTAGTGCGGATGCGGCTTGGAACCGCCTGATGGCAATTTCGTTAGCGGCGTCTATTCTTACTATGGGTTTGCGTGGGTAAAGCCGGGCTGCCTGACTCGCCACCAGTCATGACTCAAGGATGAAATGGGGCGGCGTCCGTCCAGTTTCTGGTCGGAAGTGTCTGCAACTTTTGAAAAGGAGCGCGAAATGGAGACCATAGATTTTCTGGTGCATATAGAAGAGACACTGGATGAAGCAGCGCTTCAAGCCATCGAGGATTCGATCCGCGATGGCAAGGCGGTGGCTGCTGCCAGCCACCAGGCCAGCAATCCCCATATCATCCAGGTCGTATACGATTCGAACCTGACCCATGCCAAAGACATCGTTCAGGCGATCCGCAATCACGGCGTGCACGCACAGGCGCTTGGGCTTTAAACCAGGGAATCGCAGGCGCGCGGGCGGCTCCCTGGCGCCCAGCCGGCTGATGCGCTTGCGCCGCCGATGACCGGGTTGATCAGGCGTTAGTTACCGCCCCGCAGCATTGGACACGCATCGATACGCCGCTATCCTTGAGCGAGCCGTCCGAGAGCCGGGGAGAAACGAAGCATGAAAGCGATTCTGATGCACGCCCCTGGCGCGCCGCGGGTTCTCGGTCTCGCCGACGTGCCGACCCCGCAAATCGCCCATGACACCGACCTGCTGGTGCGCCTCAAGGCGGCCGGGGTCAATCCCATCGACACCAAGCTGCGCGCCAAAGGCACCTACTTCCCCGAGCGCATGCCCGCCATCCTGGGCTGCGACGGCGCAGGCGTGGTCGAGGCAGTCGGCGCCGGCGCGAGCCGCTTCAGGCCGGGCGACGCCGTCTACTTCTGCAACGGCGGCATCGGCGGCCATCCCGGCAACTACGCCGAGTACGCGGTGGTGGACGCGCGTTTTGCGTCACGCAAACCGACGAGCCTGGACTTCAACCAGGCCGCCGCCGCGCCCCTGGTGCTCATCACCGCCTGGGAAGCCCTCTACGACCGCGCCCGCATGACGGCCGGCCAGACCGTGTTGATCCATGCCGGCGCGGGGGGCGTGGGCCACGTCGCCATCCAGCTGGCCAAGGCCGCGGGGTGCCGCGTGCTCACCACCGTCGGCTCCGCCAGCAAGGCCGCGTTCGCCAGACAGCTGGGCGCCGACGAGGCCATCCCTTACCGCGAAACCCATTTCGTCCAGGCCGTGCTGGACCTGACCCAGGGTCAGGGCGTCGACATCGTGTTGGATACCGTAGGCGGCGCCACCTTCAGCGACAGCTTTGCGGCCGTCCGCCCCTACGGGGATCTCGTCACCCTGCTCCAGCCCGGACCGGAAACCGACTGGAAAATCGCCCGCCTGCGCAACCTGCGCGTCAGCCAGGAACTGATGCTCTCCCCCATGTACTTCGGCTGGACCGAAGCGCAGCAACACCAGGCGTGGATTCTGGACCAGTGCGCAGACCTGTTCGACGCAGGCACGCTGCGCGTTCACGTGGACAAGGTACTGCCGCTTGGTGAGGCCGCAGAGGCGCATCGATTGATCGAAGCCGGGGAATTGACCGGAAAGGCCGTCCTCGCCATCGACTGAAAAACGCAAAAAGGCGCCGCAGCGGCACTGCGCAGAATTAACACGGACAGGCTCGAATATTTCTTAACGATGGCCCAGTAGCCCGCTCAACCGGAAGCGCGCATATACACTGCACCTCCATCCATCCTGCCATGATGGCTCCATGAAATCGCCAAACGCCCCGCCAGTGGAACTGCAAGCCACACGCCTTCGCCTAGAAGACCTGCGAGGGCGCATATGGAACTACGCAGGCGCGGTGCTGACCTGCCTGCTCACCGCCGTCATCGCCAGGCTTGTGGTGCCCTGGGTGGACCCGGCCAACATCGTCATGCTGTTCCTGCTGGCGGTGTTTCTGGTGGCCTGGCTGCTAGGGCGGGGGCCGGCGCTGCTGGCGGCTTTTCTTGCCGTGGCCCTGTTCGATTTCTTCTTTGTCCTGCCTCATTTTTCCTTCGCGGTGGCCGACGTCCAATACCTGATCACCTTCGCGGTTATGCTGGCCGTGGCGCTCATCACCGGTCAGCTCGCCGCGGTGGCGCGCGAGCGGCTGCGCTACATGGAAATGGCGCAGGAAACCCGCATGCAAGCCGAGGCAGAGCGGCTGCGCCATTCGATCCTGGCCAGCCTGTCGCACGATCTGCGCACGCCGCTCGCCGCGCTGGTGGGGCTGGCCGACACGCTCGTCCTGGCCAGCCCCACACTGCCGCCGCCGCATGACGAGACCGCGCGCGTCCTGCGCGACCAGGCCCAGTCGCTGGCCGAGATGGTGAACAATCTGCTGGAGCTGGCGCGGCTCACGCAGGGCAGGCAACCGCTCAATCTGGAATGGCAACCGCTGGAGGAAATCGTGGGCGCCGCCATCCAGCGGCTGGGGCCGGTGCTCGACGCGCATCCGGTCTCAGTCGACCTGGATCCCGGTCTGCCGCTGCTGGAATTCGATGCCGTGTTGCTGGAACGCGTGCTGGGCAACCTGCTGGACAATGCCGCCAAACATACCCCGCCGGGCACCCCTGTTTTCGTGGAGGCGCGCGTTCGGGATGCCGTGGCCGAGGTGACGGTGCGGGACAGCGGTCCGGGGTTTCCGTCCGAACCGGGTTTCGAGGCGCCTGCATCCCACGGCCTGGGGCTGTCGATCTGCCAGGCCATCGTGACCGCGCACGGCGGCAAGCTGTGGATGGAGAACGGGCCGGAGGGCGGCGCCCGCGTGTGCTTCACCCTGCCCCTGGGCGCGCCGCCGACCGTCGGCGAGGAACCGGAGGCCGCATGACCCGGGTGCTCATCGTCGAGGACGATCCGCAAATCCGCCGCTTCCTGCGGCTGGCGCTGGAAAGCGAAGGCTGCACGGTGCAGGAAGCCGGCCGGCTCGACGTCGGCGTGGCGGCTTCGCGCCTCGGTCCCGATCTGGTCCTGCTCGACCTGGGCCTGCCAGACGGCGAGGGCCTCGACTTCATCGGACCGTTCCGGGCACGCTCGAAGGCACCGGTCATCATCCTGTCCGCACGCGGGCAGGAGCCGGACAAGGTGGCCGCGCTGGATGCCGGCGCCGACGATTACCTGGTCAAGCCGTTCGGCATGGCGGAGCTGCTGGCCCGGGTGCGCGCCCAGCTGCGGCGCCGGGCTGGCGAGGGCAAGACGGAAGCGCCTGAATTCCGCTTCGGCGACGTGGTGGTCGATCTCGACCGGCGCTCGGTCAGCCGGGCAGGCGATCCGGTGCACCTGACCCCGATCGAATACCGCCTGCTGACTTTTCTGATCGCCCACGCTAGCCGGGTCCTCACCCACCGCCAGATCCTGCGCGAGGTATGGGGCCCCGGCTACGGTGAAAGCGGCCACACCCTGCGGGTGTACGTGGGCCGGCTGCGCCACAAGCTGGAGTCCGACCCCGCCCGGCCGCAACATTTGCTGACCGAAACCGGCGTCGGCTACCGCATGGAAATCTGAGCGAGACAGTACGCAACACCCCGCGCGCGTTTACACCGTTTTTATACGCGCCATGCCAGCATGGCCACTCCTGCTTTACCGGATCGCGCCATGAATTCAGCTCCCGACAACACACGCCTGCCCGTCCTGACCCTGGCGGCCCTGGGCGTGGTGTACGGCGACATCGGCACCAGCCCGCTGTATGCCATCAAGGAAGTCTTTGGCGGGACCCATCATCCGGTGCCCATCACGCCGGACAACATCCTCGGCATTCTTTCCCTGATCTTCTGGACGCTGGTGCTGGTGGTGTCGGTGAAATATGCCGCCTTCATCATGCGCGCCAACAACAAGGGCGAAGGCGGGATCATGGCCCTGATCGCGCTGGTGCAGCGCAACACGCACAATGCCAAACAGGCGCGCGCACTGGTGCTGGCGGGGCTGTTCGGCGCGGCGCTGTTCTACGGCGACGGCATCATCACGCCGGCCATCTCGGTGCTGTCCGCCATCGAAGGACTGGAGGTGGCGACGCCCGCCTTCAAGCCCTGGGTGATCCCGCTTACCCTGGGCATCCTGTTCGGCCTGTTCTGGGTGCAGCGCCACGGCACCGGTCGCGTGGGCGGCCTGTTCGGCCCCATCACCACGCTCTGGTTCGTGGTACTGGCGATACTCGGCATCGCCAATATCTGGCACAGCCCAGGCGTGCTGGCGGCGCTGTCGCCGCATCATGCCTTCGCCTTCTTCCTCGCCCAGCCGACCGTGGCCTTCCTCTCGCTGGGCGCGGTGTTTCTGGCAGTGACCGGCGCCGAGACCCTCTACGCCGACATGGGCCACTTCGGCGCCAAGCCCGTACGGCTGGCCTGGCTGGGCCTGGTGCTGCCGGCGCTGACGCTGAACTACTTCGGCCAGGGCGCGCTGCTGCTCGTCGAGCCGGAGGCCATCGCCCACCCCTTCTATCACATGGCACCGGACTGGGCGCTTTATCCCATGGTGATCCTGGCGGGCGCGGCCACGGTCATCGCGTCGCAGGCGGTGATTTCCGGCGTCTATTCCATCACCCATCAGGCCATCCAGCTGGGCTACACGCCGCGCATGCTGGTGCAGCACACGTCGAGTGAAGTCAGCGGCCAGATCTACCTGCCGGGTGTGAACTGGGCGCTGTTCCTCGCGGTCGTGGCGCTGGTGCTGGGTTTCGGCTCGTCGTCGAGCCTGGCTTCGGCCTATGGCATTTCGGTGTCCGGCACCATGATCATCACCACGTTGCTGGTCTATGTGGTGGCGCGCCGGGTCTGGGGCTGGAGTCGCTTGCGCGGCCTGCTGATCCTGGGCGCCTTTCTGGCAGTGGACCTGAGTTTCTTCGGCGCCAACCTGACCAAGATCGCCGACGGCGGCTGGTTTCCCCTCGCCTTTGCCGGCGGCCTGTTCCTCCTGATGACGACCTGGGAACAGGGACGTGCCCTGCTCAAGGCCCGCCGCGACCGCGATGCCATGCCGCTCGATGCGTTTGTGCAGAGCATGAGCGGCGCCGAGGTTCCCACTGTCCCGGGCACGGCCGTGTTCCTGACCCCGAATCCGAATCAGGTACCCCATTCCCTGCTGCACAGTCTCAAGCATTACAAGAGCCTGCATGAGCGGGTGGTGATCCTGAACGTGAATTTCGCCGACGAACCTTTTGTGCCCGATGAGCAGCGCGTGAGAGTGGCTCACCTGGGCGAGCGCTATCACCGGGTGGAGGTGTTCTTCGGCTTCATGGACCGGCCCGACCTGACCGGTGCCCTGCATCGCTGCACGGACATCGGCATGCCGTGCGATCTGGAAAACACGACCTTCTTCCTGGGCCGCGAAACCATGATTCCGAAGAAAGGATCGGACATGGCCTGGTGGCGGGAGAAGCTGTTCATCGCCATGTCCCGCAATGCTGGAACGGTGGCGGATTATTTCGGGCTGCCACCCAACCGGGTGGTGGAACTGGGGGCCCAGGTCGTGCTATGACCAGGACGAAATCTCCACACAAACGGGGCCAGACTGAACCGGCCCGGATTTTCCGGGCAGGGCCCTCCTCGCTCGTCAGGCTGTTCAGGAAATTCAACTAGGTCTCTCAAATCCATGTTCTATCCTGCCGTGTGAATTGCCCGCGTGACGAGGCGTTCCGTCAGGCGATGGACTATTTTTGCACACGAAGCATGCACGGCAGCGCATGGCATGGCGACGGCGCCGGGCTGCTGCAGGCGCTTGCCGGTGAGTGGGTTCGATAAGCTGTCATTAAAGGGGGCAGACTCGATGCCTCCCAGAACACGTGTTCAACCCGGCCCCATTAGCTGCGCTTTAAACCCCCGCTTACCCGCTGGCCTGCGCCTTTTTCCAGGCTGCCGGCGGCATGCCGACCATGCGCTTGAATGCGCGCGAGAACGCGGCTTCGGACTCATAGCCCACTTCCAGCGCAACGGTCGCCACGGTGCGGTTCGATTCCCGCAGCAGCCGGCTGCCCAGCTGGATGCGCCAGTTGGCCAGGTAGTGCATCGGCGGATCGCCCAGGTATTGCACGAAGCGTTCATGCAGCGCGGAGCGCGACAAGCCGACTTCGCGGGCGAGATCGTCGACCGTCCAGGCCTGATCGGGGCGCTCGTGCATGAGTTCGAGCGCCTTGCCGACGAAGCGGTCGCGCAGGCCGGCGAGCCAGCCCGTCGCGTCCTCCGGCAGGTTGTCGAGATAGCGGCGGGCGGCGTCGACGAACATCATCTCGGCGAGCCGTTCGAGCACGGCGTCGCCGCCGGGCCGCGGGCTGTTGGACTCGACGACCGCCTGCTCGATCACGCGACCGGCCCAGCCGCTGGTACGTTCTGCCGGCAGATGCAGGATGCGCGGCAGCGCCGCGATCAGGGGATTGAACGGCCGCAGGTCGCAGCCGAGGAAGCCGCACACGGCAATCATGTCCGCCGCTTCGACGGGCAGCGGTGACCCGGGCTCGACCACGCCGTGATGAAAGGCAATCGGCATGGGCTTGGGGACGTTACGGGTGGAAAAAACCCATTCGGCCGTCCGGCGCAACGGCTCGATGCCCGGTGCGCTCGACAGGACGTGGCGATCGCCCTGCGGGAACATCACGATGTCCCCGGTGGCCAGCTTCACTGGCGGCTGGCCCGCGACCGCGGCCCAGCCGTTTCCCTTGGCGATCATGTGGTATTCGATGACGTGCTCGCAGCCGGGCATCACCGCTTCGGCGATCTCGCAGGCCGGCGGCGCCTCCGTGGACCACGGGTCGCTGCAGCTCACGTAATAGAACACCGCACCGCGCACGCGCACGGCGCGCAGCAGATCGGAAAGTGTGTCTCGGCTCATGGCATGGACCTTTCGACGGACGTTCGATCAAGCAGCGTGGACACGCAATCAAGAAGCCCACGAATCCCGGACGATTGAGCATATTTGCGCGACGCAGAGTGAAGTGTCAATCAAGCATCTTCGTGACAATGGGGGCGCTGACTGACCGGCGGCGATGCAAGAGCTGCACATTCACCGTGAAGCCCTCACCGGGAAGCTCCCGACGGCACGCAAACCGGCCGACCCGACAGCGAACGACCGGCCCGGCCGGCCCCAATCATCCGAATGAGGAGAGTCATCATGAAAGCAACCCAGGTCAACATCGTGGTGGACGTCAGGCAGGCGCTCAGCCCGCAATCCGGCGACGAGCTGGTCAGCGAGCTCGGCAGCCTGCCGGGGGTCAGCCGGGCATGGGTCAGCCCGCGCACGTCGCGTCTGCTGCTCGTGGATTTCGACGCCCATCAGACCGACACGCAGCACATCCTCCGCACCGTCGTGCACCGAGGATTCGATGCGCGGCTGGTCGGCATGTGATCGCGGCCCCACTTCGACAAGCAGGTTTTTTCCATTCGCCACCAGGAGAATCAAAATGAACTTGGAACTCAATGCTTGCACCCCGGCCGCATCCGGCCTGGCCCCTTCCCCCGGCCAGGCCCAGGTCGATTTCGGCGCGATCAAGCAGCGCCAGCATGCCACCTGGGCCAGCGGCAACTATGCCATCGTCGGCACGACGCTGCAGATCGTCGGTGAACACCTGGCGGAAGCGGTGGATCTGCGCGCCGGCGAGCAGGTGCTGGACGTGGCCGCCGGCAACGGCAATGCCACGCTGGCGGCAGCGCGCCGCTTTGCGCACGTGACCTCGACCGACTATGTGCCGGAACTGCTCGAAAAAGGCGCCGAGCGCGCCCGCGCCAACGGGCTGGATGTCCGCTTCCAGGAGGCCGATGCGGAAGACCTGCCGTTTGCCGACGGCACGTTCGACGTCGCGCTGTCCACGTTCGGCGTGATGTTCGCGCCCGACCAGGCCAGGGCGGCGCGGGAGCTGACGCGCGTGGTACGCAGCGGCGGCCGCATCGGCCTGGCGAGCTGGACGCCCGAAGGCTTCATCGGCGATCTGTTTCGCCTGATTGCGACCTATGTTCCGCCGCCGGCCGGCCTGCAATCGCCGATGCTGTGGGGAACCGAGCCGCGCATCGTCGAGCTGTTCGGCCCGGACGCCGCCGACATCCGCTGCGAGCGGCGCCGCTTCAATTTCCGCTACCAATCTCCCGCGCACTGGATCGAGGTGTTCCGCAACTTCTACGGGCCGACCCACAAGGTGTACGCCGCGCTCGACCCCGATCGACAGGCAAGCCTGAGCGAGGACATCAGCACGCTGCTCGAACGCCTGAACGTGGACGGAGCACGCTCGCTGGTGGTCCCCAGCGAGTACCTTGAAGTCGTGATCACGCGGAAGTAACGTCACCATGGCCGAGCGAGGCCGGTGCCTGGAATCCGCTGTCACGCCAGACCGGTCTCGCCGGAAAACGCAAACAGGAGGCATCATGGACACGAATGTACAAACCACTCCATCGCGTGAACAGCAGGCGCTGGCTGTTTTCAAGCGACACGTCGCCGCCTTCAACTCAGGCAATCTCGACGCGGTATTGAACGACTTCGGCGAGCATTCGGTGGTGACCACGCCGGATGGCGTGTTCGAGGGCCCGGAGCAGATCCGCGCGCTATATGGCGGCCTGCTTGCGGAGTTCGGTACCATCGACCGTGGCGACTCGCCGGGGCTGACCGTCGATGCGCTGCACGCCCGGCACGACATGATCTTCATCACCTGGCACGCCGAGTCGCTACATCACGTCTTCACGTTCGGGACCGACACGTTCATCTGCAAGGATGACACGTTCGAGCGGCAGTCCATCGCTTTCAGCACACCGCACCCCAGGAATGGCACAGTCGGGTAGTCTTATGTCAGTCGCCACCCTGAAACCCGGTCGCCGCCATGCACCCCCTGGCCACGCTCTACTTCGTCCACGATCCGATGTGCAGCTGGTGTTACGCCTTCCGCCCAGTGTGGTCGCACATCCAGCAGCAGCTGCCCGACGGCATCCGGGTGCACTATGTCCTGGGCGGACTTGCGCCTGATAGCGACCAGCCGATGCCGCCCGAAACCCGGTCCCACATACAAGGCCAGTGGCACAAGATCATCGAGCGCGTTCCCGGCACGCTGTTCAACTTCGAGTTCTGGGAAAAATGCCAGCCGCGACGCTCCACCTACCCCGCCTGCCGCGCGGTGCTGCTCGCCCGCCAGCACGGCCGGGAGGCCGAAATCGCGATGATCCACGCGATTCAGGATGCCTACTACCGGCAGGCGCGCAACCCCTCCGACGACGACACGTTGTGTGAACTGGCCCAGCAGGTCGGGCTGGATGCCGAGGCATTCGCCCGCACCTTGAATGCCGAGACCACCCGACAGGCATTGCTGGAAGACATCCGCTTCGCCCGCAGCATCGGGGGCGACAGCTTCCCGTCGCTATTCCTGCAACGCAATGGCGCGATCCAGCCCATCCCGCACCACTACACCGATGCCGCCGAGGTACTGCATACCATTAAAGCGGGGGTGGCTTGGTGACATCAAAGGGACCAGGCTCAATTCAATTCCCCGGAAATCAATCGTACCGGCCCTTTGGTCCGTGGCTGCCGTCAGCTGCTCTGGGTGCGGTGACAGGGATTGCCAGCACGGTAAGTGACCCCTGTCATTTTCTGTTCAGGCCCGCGCAAGGCAACTATTTTTAACTATAAATCATAGTTGCGGGAAACGGAGGGATTCGCTATGGGCTTGGCGACGAAATTCAATCTGATCCTGATTCCGGTCCTTGCGTTGGGCTTTTATGTGCTGAGCACGCTTACGCACACCACGCTGCAGGAAAACGCGAAAGTCGACATCGTGACCCGCGCCGGGCTCATGATGGACAGCGCGGGCGCGGTGCGTGCCTATACGGTCGAGGAAATCAAGCCGCTTCTGGTCACGCAGCTCAGACACAAATTCCTGCCCCAAAGCGTTCCCGCCTACGCGGCGACCCAGGCCTTCATGCGGCTGCAAAAGCACAACCCCGACTACAGCTACAAGGAAGCCACGCTCAATCCGACCAATCCGACCTCCCGCGCAGTCGACTGGGAGTCCGATGTGATCCAGATGTTCCGCAACAACGACAAGCTCGACGAATTCGCTGGGGTGCGCGATACCCCGAGCGGCCGCTCGCAGTTCCTCGCACGGCCCATCCGGATCAGCAATCCGGATTGCCTGACGTGCCACAGCGTGCCGCAGAATGCGCCCGCCACCATGCTGGAAGTCTATGGCCGCGCCAACGGCTTCGGCTGGAAAATGAACGAGGTCGTGGGTGCGCAGATCGTATCGGTACCGATGGATGTCGCGATTCACCAGGCGGATTCGGCCTACCGTTCGTTCATGACTGTGCTGTCGATCGTGTTTGTCGCCATCATCGTGCTGGCCAATCTGTTCCTGCATTTCCTCGTTGTCCGCCCGATCCGGCGCATGTCGAAAACCGCAGAGCAGTTGAGCACCGGCGACATGTCTGCGCCTGAATTCGCCGAGCGCGGCCACGATGAGGTGTCGGTGCTCGCAGCCTCGTTCAACCGCATGCGACGCAGCCTCGACAACGCCATGAAGCTGATCGAGGAACAGGCGTAGGCGCATGGCGTCCGATGAACACCGCACGTGGCTGAGCTGCGTCGCCTTTCTGGACGTGGTCGGCTTCAGCAAGCGCACCCTTGCCGAGCAGCTCGAAATCAAGCAGAACCTCGACGCGACGATCCGTGATCAGTTGGCCGGCACCAATCATGACGAATACATCCTCCTCGATCGTGGCGACGGCGTGGCCGTGTGTTACCTGGGCGAGCCCGAAACAGCGTTCTTCTTCGCCATTGACCTGCGCAACGCCCTGGCCGTCCAGAACGGTGTACGGCCGGCGTACGACATCCGGATCGGCATCAACCTCGGACCGATCAAGATCATCCAGGACGTCAACGGCGACCGCGCGCCCGTCGGCGACGGCATCAACTGTGCCGCGCGGGTGATGGACTTCGCCGGCGCCAACGAAATTCTGGTGTCGCGTTCCTTTTACGACGTGGTCGGCTGCCAGAGCCAGGATTACGCCAACCTGTTTTCCTACCTGGGCATGCGCGCCGACAAGCACGTGCGCAAGTTCGAACTGTTCGCGGTCGTCCAGCCCGGCTGCGCCCGGCCCGCCGACGCTGCGGCCGGCGCGGGTGCCGGTCAGGCCGCACTCCCGAACGTCGAGCCCGAATTCATGGAACGCCTGAGACCCGCATTTGCCCGCGCCATCGGCCCCATGGCCGACATGCTGCTGGCGCGCGCCGCGCGCAAGGCGCGCGATCAGGACGAACTACTGACGCTTTTGGGCAGCGCCCTGCATGATGA
This sequence comes from Pseudomonadota bacterium, assembly GCA_021836225.1. Next base: position 14,478 of record JAKBJA010000126.1, read on the forward strand.
AACGCAACGCACGGCCTTCCTCGCCGAAGTTGGCCTACGGAAGTCCGCCGCGGGACCTACCACTGAACCTGCCGCGGAGCCGGCGCCGCCCAACGCCCCTGAGTCCACCCTCGACGGCGCGCTGCTGAGCCTGGCGCAATCCCTGCTCGCCAGCCACCTCGGTCCCATCGCCGCGCTGCTGGTGAAGCAGGCCGCCGCCGGCGCTTCCGACCACGACGACTTCGTGCAACGCGTCGCCGCCCGCATTACCGACTCCGGCGAACGCGAGCGATTCCTGACCCGGATGCACAATGTGGCACAGCGACCTTCCACGTCATAGAATCGAGCCAAAGGGGCCAGGCTCGTAATTTCCAGCGGCGTAAGGTTTGACGCTGTCCTGATATCCACCTGCACCCTGCCCCCTGACCATGCCTTCGGACGCCATTCCTTCCCATCATCATGACCCACACTCAACCCACCCGGCTCGACGCCACGCATTTCGACAGCAAAGCCCGCCAATGGGACGACAACCCGCTGTTCCGGGAACGCGGACTGAAAATCGCCGAAGCCATCCGCAAAGCCGTGCCTTTGCGTCGAGAGATGAATGCCCTCGACTACGGCTGCGGCACCGGCCTGCTTTCGTTTCCGCTGAAGGATGAACTCGGTACGATCCTGATGGCGGACAGTTCAGGCGGCATGCTCGAGGTGGTGAACGAGAAGATCGCCGCGCAGGGCGTGAGCAACATGGCGACGCTGAAGCTCGACCTGCTGGCCGACCCGCCGCCGGCGCAGCGCTTCGACCTGATCGTCACCGCGATGACGCTGCACCACGTGCCGGACACCGACGCGATCCTGCACATCTTCCATGACCTGCTGCAGCCCGGCGGCTATCTGTGCATCGCCGACCTGGACCAGGAAGACGGCTCGTTCCACGGCCCGGAGGTCGACGTGCACCCTGGCTTCGACCGCGCCGACCTGAGCAGGCGCGCCGCGCAGGCGGGGTTTGCCGACATCCGGTTTCAGACGGTGTTCAGCATTGCCAAGGAACACGAGAGCGGGACGCGGGACTACCCGGTGTTCCTGATGACCGCACGACGCGCAGGGGCGTAGCCGGCAACCGAAACATCGATCACTCCCCCGGACAAGGAACCCATGATGAGCGCCAACAAGGCAACCGTGCAGACATACATGGAGGCATTCACCCGGACGGACCATGCGGCCATCCTGTCCTGCCTGACCGAAGACGTGGAATGGCTCATCCCCGGAATGTTTCATGCCCGAGGCAAGGCTGCATTTGATGGCGAGATCGAGGACGACGCCTTTGTGGGCAGCCCCACGATCGAAGTGACGCGCATGACCGAAGAGAACGACGTGGTAGTGGCAGAAGGCCGCGTGCAGTGTGCGCGCAAGGAGGGTGGCCTGCTGAATGCCGCCTTCCGCGATGTGTTTGAAATGTGGGATGCCGGGGTCAAGCGCCTGAGCTCCTATTTGATGGAAGTGAAGCCTTAGGCTTCGCGAAACGCACGCGCGTGGTTTCGAATGGTTTCCCGCCCATTGCCGACGAGTACGCCCGGGTTCTGATTCTCGGCAGCCTGCCGGGGCAGGTTTCGCTGCGGCAGCAGCAGTATTACGCGCAACCGCGCAACGCATTCTGGACCATCATGGGCCGGCTCTTCGACGCAGGCCCCGGGTTGCCCTATGACGAACGCAGCCGGCGCCTCATCGAGAAAAGGGTGGCGCTGTGGGACGTGTGCGCCACGGCCCACCGTCCCGGCAGCCTTGACGCATCGATCCTCCATTCAAGCGTGCTGCCCAACGATTTCGCCGGGTTTATCGCGTCCCACCCGCATATCCATCTCGTCGTCTTCAATGGATCGAAGGCCGCGGAGCTTTATCGCCGTGCCGTGCTGCCCGACCTGCCCGGCGGCATTCGGTCCATCCGCTACGAAACGCTTCCGTCCACCAGCCCTGCACATGCATCGATGACGTTTGAGGACAAGCTGGCACGTTGGTCAATTGTTCGAAAACATATGGAAGCTTGAAGGACCACGCTAGAATATTCGCAGGGCGTTCCGCCAGGACAGGCTGGCGGCAGCTGGACGGATCGGCCCTGGCTGTTTCAGTAACCATTCAGCATGGCTCACGCCTGCCCCCGGCAATCAGGCAGGCACAACACAAATACTTATTAATCTCATGCCCGGCACGCGGACCGATTCTGAACCGGTGCGCCGCGCATCGCGGGCCCGCTGGGGTGAGCTGCTCGAGGCCGGCGCCGAGATGTATGAATACCAGCCGACGATGTATCACTGCAAGGTGATGATTGTCGATGACGTGTGGGTATCGGTCGGCTCGACCAATTTCGATTCGCGCTCGTTCCGGCTCAATGACGAAGCGAATCTCAATATCTACGACCACGCGTTTGCGCAACGCCAGATCGACATCTTTGAGGACGATCTGAAAAAGTCGCGACAGATTACCTATGCTGCATGGCAGGGCCGTCCCTGGAGTGAGAAATTGCTTGAACACACCATGGCGTTGCTGCGGTCGCAGCTATGACCTTACTCCGTAAATGCTCATGCCATTTCAGCGTATTCCTACATAAGCGGAAAACGGTTCGATTTATCGTGGTCTGGACGAGACAGGGTCAGCCAGCTCGCCACTCTCTGAGGCAAGGACAAAAATCCAGGAACAGGAATGTCACCTTGTTGTGGTACAAATAAACTAGTCTATATTGGTACATTGGTCAAAATCACCCGATACCCGCAATAGACCTGCCGGCGCAAGGACAAACCCGCTGGCTGTTTAAACAAGGAAAAGAGACTCATGGGCACTATGCAATATCGGAGTTCGGAGCGCCGGATCGGTGTAGCGCGAGCAGTTCACATGGAAAGCGAGCCGGCGCTCGGCGCTGCCGACGATTTGGTTGCGGCGGCGGTGCATGCGCTGGATGACATGGGAAACATCGTTGCAGATAACTGCTTTGTAAATCCAGATACCCTGACCCACGAAGTGATCACGGCCTACGCATTGGCCCTGATCCGCTTGCGCGAGTGCGCAAGCGCGGCGGGTTTTGAGCGTCTGATGAATGCGTGCGATGCGCTCGCGGTGACGGTGTCACGGCTGATCGAAGATCGAAGCTGTGCGTGCAGCGAAAAATGCGCAGCGCTAAGGCGATTTGTCGTGCACGCTCAGGCGATGCTCCAGATGTCCATTGACAGTGCAAGGCTACGGCACAAGGCTCCGCTGCAAGTCAGCGCATTCCAGTCATAAACGGCAGAATGTCCCGGATTTCCCTGAGGTGAAGGAACGCCTCTGAGAACAATGAAAATCGCAGAGTGGGCGCCATAGAGGCCGGCTGGGAAGGTCATCCGTCCCTGCACCACATAAGCGCCTAATGGCAACGACAAGGGTGCTTCGTTCTGTCCTCCTGCCACGCTCAGCGGCGGCAAACCCTGCGACCGTCTTTGCGCACTTTTCCATTCCAGGAGATCACTCTGCTGGGCCCGACGCAACACGCCGTCCGACAGCAACTTGTCCAGCCCGGCTTGCCCAGCCAGGGGCGCATCCACATCACGGAAACTGTCCGTAACTATCTGATCATCAAAGGTATTGATGCAGACAGACAGACTGACTGCAAAGGGGTAGGAGAATCCCAGCCGGTTGCCGACAACGCTACGGATGAAGGCCGCATCAAGAACCGTCGTGTCGAACTGGTACCGCTGAAGTAAGCGTTTCGATTCAAACCCATTACGGGGACTTCGGTCCCCGTAATTTTTTGTTGCCGCCGCCGGAACGTGCGGGCATGACTCCCACGAACACTCAAGCTGGTTCAGGGTCATTGAGCTTTACACCCTTACGCCCGCACCGGGCGCTACGATTCATTCAATTCAATCCAGCCCGGCGCAGGTCACTTCTCATGCGCGCAAGCTCACGGGGATCGGAAACGGGTCGAGTTGCCTCCCCGCCCAGGCCAGAATGGGCTGCAGCCGCGGGGGCAGCAGGCGTTCGGCCTCGTCGAAGCCCACCCAGCGCCACGCGTCGTGCTCGGGGCGCCCGAGTTCCGGCGACACCGGCAGGGTGATGAACTTCTGCGTGGTTTCTGCCAGGTAGTAGCGCGCCACCTTGCCGCGGCGGTAGGGTGCGGTCTCGCAGTAGCCCTCGCCCCAGCGGAAGGCGAGATCGCTGATTCCGGCCTCCTCCGCCGTCTCGCGGATGGCCGCTGCAAGCGGCGCTTCGCCCGGCTCCACCGTGCCCTTGGGAAAGTCCCAGTTGCGGTAGGCGCGGAGCACCAGCAGGCGCCAGCCGCCGGTGTCGCGGCGGGCGACGACCACCCCGGCCGAGAAGGCCAGGGGCTGGAAATCTGTTGGCGCTTGTGTTGCGGGCATCAATCCATCACGGAACGCTGCGTGCAGGCGTATGGCGTCAGTCGTATTTGCAGTCATCCATATGCGCACGCCATTGGGCGAGCAGGGCTGCGCGGGCGTCCTTGTCGCCGCTTATCGCGGCCAGCAGTTCGGGCCCCGCTCGCAACTCCATACGCTGCCAGCCGGTCCCGGTGGCGCATTCCACGATGACTGCCCACAACCCCTCCCTGGGTTCGACGGCATAGAGGTGGGCGGAAAGCCCCAAGCCCTCCAGGAGCGTGCCCACGGCAGCCTTGGCCCGTGCCAGATCGGCTTCGCTAGGGTCTGTCATGCTTCAGTTGCCGAACCGATGCATGCGCAGGAACGCATGCCCGCTGCGATAAGGATGTTTCATGAGGTCCCTCCGCAACAAAAGGATGAAAAGTTCATCATAGTGCCTGGGCGCGCAGGTTGCTTCCCTGAAGTAATCCAAACAGACTATTCGGAAGGGCCAGCTTCATCCTGATTTTCATCTCGGCCCATAGCAGGTCTCCCGACTCGTCGCAGGAAAGTGCGGTGATCGGGTCTGCGGCAGCATCGCGCTTTACACCCTGACACCCCAGCCTAAGATGGGGTGAGAGGGGTGCTCCCGGCCCGGCTTCAGCGGCTCGGCACCCCTCCCCTTCACGCTGTCAGTAGACGGGAGGCCGCCGATGCAACTCACTCAGACCATCACACCCTGTTTGTGGTTCGACAACCAGGCCGAACAGGCAGCCGCGTTCTATGCCGGCATATTCAGGAATTCCAGAATCGGAAGGATCACGCGCTACGGCAAGGAAGGCTTCGAGATTCACGGCAGGCCGGAAGGATCGGTGATGACCGTCGAGTTCGACCTCGACGGCCTGACGTTCACCGCGCTCAACGGCGGCCCGGTGTTCCAGTTCAACGAGGCGGTCTCGTTCCAGGTGATATGCGAGACCCAGGAGGAAGTTGACTACTATTGGGACAGGCTTTCCGAGGGTGGAGACGAACGGGCGCAGCAGTGCGGCTGGCTGAAGGACAAGTTCGGTTTGTCGTGGCAGGTGTTTCCCGGGATGCTGACCGAGCTGGTGGGAGACCCCGGCTCCGAGAAATCGCAACGCGCGATGAAGGCGATGCTGCAGATGAAGAAAATCGACCTGGAAAAAATCCGGAAGGCCTACGATGGCACGATTGCCTGAAAACTCTTTGACAATAGTGGATCGCCCCCGCTTTCCTGGACACTTTGAACCTTGAATCTGACACGCTGTTTATGGGGCCTGGTGTCCGCAATCGCATCAAGGGGATGTCTCAAACGGGCAAGGCTCGTTTTGCAGGGCACATAATCTGGCCGCATTAAATTTGTAAGGCATCCCACCCCTGGCGCGACCGATGGGTTCACGACCGGAATCCATCATGCGCGCTTTGTTATTGATTTGTGCCTTCCTCGCCCCAGCTGTTCACGCGGCCACCTGCAGCGCCACCAGCGGCGCCACGCGCAATAGCCTGCTGGAACTGTACACCTCGGAAGGATGCAGCTCCTGCCCGCCGGCCGACCACTGGCTGTCGCAATTGCCTCCGAACAGCGGCGTGGTGCCGCTGGCGTTTCATGTGGATTACTGGGACCGGCTGGGTTGGCGCGACCCGTTTGCCCAGGCCGCGTTCAGCCAGCGCCAGCGCGACCGCAACAGCGGGCTGGGCTGGGTGTACACGCCGCAGGTGATGCTCGACGGCAAGGATTTCCGCACCTGGCATCGCGGGCTGCCCGCCCGCTTGAACGTTTCCGCCCAGGCGGGCCTTGCGCTCACCCTCAACCAAACGCCCGAACGCATCGAGGTCGAGGCCGAAAGCCGCTTCGCCACCCCGGCAGCCGGACGCGATGCGACGCTGTACCTTGCCCTGTTTGAAAACCGTCTAAGTTCAAAAGTCACCGCCGGAGAAAACGCCGAGCGCACCCTGCATCACGACCATGTCGTGCGCCACTTGACCGGTCCGCTCGATCCGCGCCGCGCACGCCACAGCTTCAAGCTGCGACCCGGCTGGAAGGCCGCTGAGCTGGGCGTGGCCGCGTTCGTGCTGGATGCGCAAGGTGCAACCCTGCAGGCGCTGGCCCGGACAGGTTGCCCCTAGTTTCACCCGCCCTGTTCGATCCGGGCGACAGAAGTTAGCAACATGCTGCTGCCTCACGACCTGTCCGCCGGGTGTTGCATTGTTGTGCGTCAAATTGCAGACATTCTTCACCTGAAAGGAGTCCCATGAATATCCGCACCCTGTTCGTAGCGGCAAGCCTCATGATGGCCAGCACGCTGGTGGCCGCCAGCGATGGCCTGATCGCCGTCAAGAGCCCCCATAGCGCAAAGGACACGATGAACCGTTTTGAGGAAATCGCCAAACAGCGCGGACTGAATGTCTTTGCCCGGGTCGACCACGCTGCCGGCGCGGCCAAGGTAAACAAGACACTGCGGCCAACCGAGGTGCTCATCTTCGGCAACCCGCAAGGCGGCACGCCCTTCATGGAATGCGCGCAAGCAGTGGGGATCGACCTGCCGCTCAAGGCGCTGGTGTGGGAGGACGCCTCATCGCAGGTCTGGCTCGGTTACAACGACCCCGCCTGGCTGGCCAAACGCCATGGCGTGGCGGATTGCCCCGCCGTGGGGAATTTGGGCAAGGCGCTCGCGGGGCTCGCGGAGGCGGCAACCAAGCCCTGAACCTGATCTGGATGGAGGGGCGCGACAGCCCGCGCCCTCGGCGACATGCCGCAGCCCTGCCCCCCGGGTTGGCCAATAAGCTGAATTTATTTGTACTACATTGAACGAATCCATTCCGGCTGACGGTGCGCCCCGCAATCCGGCAGATATGTGCTGCCCCGCAAACCCGCAAAGGAGAGAGCCATGGGATTCTTCAGCAAGATCCTCGCGAAGCTCGGCATCGGCAGTGACAAAGCGGCAGCGGCAGCTGCTCCCGCACCCGCGGGCACGGCGCCGGCAGCACCGCCGCCGCCCAAGCCGGTCGCGGTCGTCGATGTCGTCGCGGAACTGGATCGCGGAATGCTGGGTATCGCGCCCACCGGCATCCTGCGCTTCGTGGTCGCGGTCGCGGGCGCGGCGCTGCTGATCTTCATCCTGGGCAGGCTCGGCGTCTTCCGGAAGATATGACGCCAGCCGCACGCGAATTCAGGCGCTGGATACAAGGCAGATCGCCATCCGGATCAACTGCATGGAAGGAGCATGAACATGGTCGTCACCAACACGCAGTCAGGGACGAATGTCCATGAAGTTGCAGAGGGGATCTACCGCATCAACACGCCGGTGGTCATGGAGGGCGGTCCGGGAGGGTTTTCATTCAACCAGTACCTCATCGCTGGCGATGAACCGCTGATCTTCCACACCGGACCGCGAGCCATGTTCCCGCTGGTCCGCGAGGCGGTTGCGAGTGTGATGCCGGTGGAGAAGCTTCGTTACATTGCCTTTTCCCACGTTGAAGCGGATGAGTGCGGCTCGCTCAACGAATGGCTCTCGGCAGCCCCGCAATCTTCGCCCCTGTGCGGCACGGTTGCTGCCCTGGTATCGATCAACGACCTGGCCGACCGGCCCCCGCGCGCGCTGACGGGGAGACACTCTCGCTCGGCAAGCATTCCGTGCGGTGGTTCGACACGCCGCATCTGCCCCACGGGTGGGAATGCGGATACCTGATGGAGGAAAAAACCAGGACGCTGCTTTGCGGCGATCTGTTCACCCAGGCCGGCGCCGATCTTCCGGCACTCACCGAGTCGGACATTCTCGGACCCAGCGAGGCGTTCCGCCAGGCGATGGACTATTTTTCACACACGAAGCATGCCGGCCAGATGCTGGAGCGGCTGGCTTCGGCAGAACCGGCGACGCTTGCGTGCATGCACGGCAGTGCATGGCGGGGTGACGGTGCCACGCTGTTGCGTGCGCTTGCCGACGAGTGGTCTCGATAAGCTGCGTCCAGCTTGCATCGATCGCGTCAGGCTCGAATTTCACCGATCAAGTGCTTGCCGTGACAGCGCGTTTTCTAGCTGAAGGTATATTTCATCCCGACCGCGTTCCAGTGTGCGGCTTCCTCCTCCAGCGCGCGCTGGGTCAGTGGGCGGTTCTCCAGCCAGCCGCCGGACAGGGTCAGACGATAGCGCTTGTTGCTGGCTTCGGCCTTCACGTCGGGCAGGTGCGGTTCGGCGCGGCTGCGGCAGAGGATGACGGCCTGGCGCAGCAGCCACACCAGCAGGCGGTCGTTGTCGGACAGCGCAGCGTCGACGGCAAACTCCGGCAACTTGGCCAGCGTGCCGCGCTGGGCGCGTGCCAATAGCGCCAGGCGTGTCTGTTCGGATCGCGAAAATCCGGGCATGTCGGCGTTTTGCAGGATGTAGCCGGAATGGCGGTGATAGCCGCTGTGCGACACCATCAGGCCGATTTCGTGCAGCCGGGCGCCCCATTCCAGAAAACGCACGTCGTTGTCGCCCCCCTGCCCGGTGGCGTGCAGCAGCTTCAGCGCCACTTTGTTGACACGTGCCGCCTGCTGGGTGTCGATGTGATAGCGGCGCATGAATTCGTCGACTGTCGCCTCGCGCATGTCCTGCTTGTGGAAGCGTCCCAGCAGGTCGTACAGGATGCCTTCGCGCATCGCGGTCTCGGCGACGTCCATCTGCTCGATGCCGAGCTCGGCGAACAGGCCCGACATGATGGCGAAGCCGCCGGCGACGACCGGGCGGCGGTCACGCGACAGGCCGGCCAATTCCAGCGCGTCGGTATGTCCCGCCTTGATCAGCAGGCTGCGCAGGCGCGCCAGGCCGTCCGCCGTGATGCCACGCTCCGACAGTCCGTTTTGTTCGAGGATGTCGCGTAGGGCGCGCGCGGTGCCGGACGAGCCGATGGCCTGCTGCCAGTTGCTCCTGGAAAACTCGCGGGCGATGCGCTCGACCTCGGCGCGTGCCGTCATTTCGGCGGCCTTCAGCGCGGCCTTGTCGATGACGCCGTCGGCGAAAAAGCGCCGCGAAAAGTTGACGCAGCCCATGTGCAGGCTTTCGCGCTCGTGCGGCTTCAGGCCGTGGCCGATGATGAATTCGGTGGAACCGCCACCAATGTCGACCACCAGCCGCTTGTCGGGTGAAGCGGGCAGCGAATGGGCGACGCCGAGGTAGATCAGCCGCGCCTCCTCGCGCCCGGCGACAGTCTCGATCGGGTGCCCCAGCGCGGCTTCGGCCTTGCGGATGAAGGCGTCGGCGTTCTTGGCGACGCGCAGGGTGGAGGTGCCGATGCAGCGGACCGCTTCGGGCGAGAGTCCGCGCAGGCGCTCACCAAAGCGCTGCAGGCAGGCCAGTGCGCGCGTCTGGGTGGCGTCGTCGAGGCGCTTGTCGTCGGTGAGGCCGCCGGCCAGGCGCACGGTTTCCTTCAGCGAGTCGAGCGGATACAACTGGTCGCCTGCCACACGCGCGACCTCGAGACGGAAGGAATTGGAGCCGAGATCGACGGCGGCGAGGGTGTCATACGTCTTCATGCTACTGCACCAAAAAACAGATAGGCCATGCCAATGGCGGCGAAAATGCCGGCGACGTCGGCGATCAGCCCACAGGCGACGGCGTGGCGCACGCGACGGACGCCGACCGCGCCGAAGTACACCGCCAGCACATAGAAGGTCGTCTCGGTGCTGCCCTGCACGATGGAGGCGAGCCGGCCTGCGAACGAATCCGCACCGTGGGTCTGCATGGTGTCAATCATCATCGCGCGCGCGCCGCTGCCGGAAAACGGCTTCAGCAACGCGGTCGGCAGGCCGTCGATCCAGCGCGCATCGAATCCCAGTCCGAGCACCGCGCCGCGCGCCGCCCCCATCAGCAGGTCGAGTGCGCCGCTGGCACGGAAGACCGCGATGGCCACCAGCATCGCGACAAGATACGGGATGATGGTGACCGCTGTATGAAAGCCTTCCTTGGCGCCTTCGACGAAGGCCTCATAGGCGTTCACGCGGCGCCGCACGGCCATCAGCAGGAACGTGACGATGATGCCGAACAGCAGCACATTGCTGAGGATCGACGATTGCCGCGTCATCTCTACGGCGTCGAGGCTCCCGAAATACGCGACCATGCCGCCGATCAGGGCTGTGGCGCCACCGAGGTAGGCCATGGTGACGCGATTCCACAGGTGCAGTTTCTGGAAGAAGCCGGTAACGAACAGGCCGATCAGGGTGCCGATGTAGGTGGTGATCAACAGTGGCACGAAGACGTCGGTGGGGTTGGCGGCGCCGAGCTGGGCGCGGTAGGTGAAGATGGTGACCGGCAGCAGGGTGACCGATGCGGTATTGATGACCAGGAACAGGATTTGCGCGTCGCTCGCGGTGTCCTTCGAGGGATTGAGCTTCTGCAGTTCCTGCATCGCCTTGATGCCGAGCGGGGTCGCGGCATTGTCGAGCCCCAGCATGTTGGCGCCCATGTTCATGGTCATCGCGCCGAGCGCGGGGTGGTTCGCCGGCACCTCGGGGAACAGGCGGCGGAACAGCGGCGCCAGGCCGCGCGTCAGCACGTCGAGCATGCCGGCGCGCTCACCGATTTTCATCACCCCGAGCCACAGCGCCATCACGCCGGTGAGGCCGAGCGCGATTTCAAATGCGGTCTTGCTGCTGTCGAACAGCGCCTTCACCAGCGCGGCGAAGATGTCGGCGTCACCGAGGACCAGCAGTTTGAATGACGCAATCAGGAAGGCGACCAGGATGAAGCCGATCCACAGCGCGTTGAGCATGGAGCGATTGCTACGAGACCCAGCCGGCGATCACGATCAGCAGGCCGGCGACCAGCCAGATCACCAGGCCGCGCCAGATCATGCTGACGGCGCTGTCGATGCAGTCGGCGTCGGGCGGTTGGCCGGTGCCGAGTTCGGGCCGCCAGACGCTCTCGCCGCCGACCGTGACGTTCTGTCCCAGCTTCACGCCCATGGCGCCGGCGCCGGCGGCAATCACCACGCCCTCTTCCGGTTCCGGCCAGGTGTCCGCCTGGGTACGCCAGCAATACGTGGCATCCTCGAAGTTGCCGGCGATGGCGTAGGTGAGCGCAGTCAGCCGCGCGGGCACCCAGTTGATGATGTGAAAGACGCGCTGCGCGCACAGGCCGAAACGGCCGCGCGAGGCTTCCCAGCGCCGCGCCAGGATCGAGGCGGCGCGAAACAGCACCGCACCGACCGGACCCAGCGGAACCAGCAGCACGAACCAGAACAGCACGCCGAACATCTGCCGGTAGCTTGCCGCCATCACCTGCTCGATGGTGACGCGCGCGAGGTCGTCGGCGCTGAACTGGCTGGTATCGCCGCCACGCCAGGAGAGGAGTTGCTCACGCGCCGGATCGAGCTCGCCGGCGCGCAGCAGGCGCGCAATCTGTTCGGCGTCGTCGCTGAAATACTTGAACCCGAGGGTGAAATACAGCACCGCCACGTTCCACGCCCAGCCCAGCACCGGGCTGATGCCGTTCAGCAGCACAAAGACCAGCCACACCGCGATCAGCCACGGCAGCACCGCCAGCGTCCAGGCTATCGCGCCATGGGTGTATTCGCCGGCGTTGAGCTTGCCTTCGAGCCAGTGGATGAAGCGGGTGTAATACTTGTAATGTGGCAGGGGTTGCCGCATTGGACGCAGATGTTCGAGGGCCAGGGCAGCGAGAACGGAAAAGAAAGCCATCAGCGATTCATCTCCAGGGTGAAGGTTCCGATGCGACCCGCCTGCCCTGCCGGCCGATACAGCTCGACCGTCGGCATGACGATGGCCTGCCCACGCGGCTCCAACGTATCGGACAGTGCCTGGTAGGCCTTGGACGGCGCCAGCAGCACGGCTGCCTGGACTTGTGCGGCGTAGACCGGACGGCGCTCGATGCGTCCTTCCTTCAGGCCTTTCGGAATCGGGGCGTCGTCGGCCAGAGTGTAGCCCACTTGCGCGCGCACCTTGCCGCCTGCGGCGCGCGGGTCGTCGAGAATCACACTCAGGGTGTCGCCCGCCTCCACCTTGGCCACGGTGAATTCATCCAGCGCCTTGCGCTGCGTTTTACGCATGTTGCTGATCGGGCCCTCATAGTCCAGATACGCATAGCGATACGGCCCCCCCACGGTTTCCGTCACGCTGACCGTGCTGAAACCGCCCCACCACCAGAACACCGCCAGCAGCGGCAAGATGAACGCCAGCACAAACGCCGGCCACTGTTTTTTGAACACGCCTGACACTCCCGTTTACAATTTTGAAGATATCACAGCATCACCCGCTGGTGCCCCCCGGACTGCCGCCTGCCCTGTCTATAATGCTTGCAGACGTGTCGATGGATCATGGTTATGCAACGCATTCTGCTTGCGGTGTTCTGTTTTGTCTTGCTGCCTGCCGCCTGGGCCAGCAGCGAAGTTGCCACCGTACCGATGAAGGCGGTCAAGCTGGGCCCCCATAGTTATTTCGTTCAAGGCCTGCCCGGCGCCGCCTCCAGCGAGAACCAGGGCTTCATGTCGAACGCCGGCTTTGTGGTCACCCGCGACGGCGTGGTGGTATTTGATGCGCTGGCCTCGCCGCCGCTGGCCGAAAAGCTGCTCAGCCAGATTCGCACGGTCACCCGGCAGCCGATCAAGCGCGTGATCGTCAGCCACTACCACGCCGACCACTTCTATGGTCTGCAGGTATTCAAGGCACTCGGCGCCGAAATCTGGGCACACCGCCTGGCCGTGGGCGCCACGCGTACAGAAGAAGCTGCGCAGCGCCTGGCGCAGCGCAAGGAAGCGCTCTTCCCCTGGGTGGACGAAGACACCCGATTGCTGGAGGCGGATCGTTTCGTGGAAGACGACATGGACTTTGAAATGGGCGGTGTGCAGTTCGCGCTGCGTCACGTCGGCCCGGCCCACTCCAGCGAGGATCTGGCGATGCTGGTAAAGCAGGACGGCGTACTATTTGCCGGCGACCTGGTGTTTCGCGGCCGCGTGCCGTTTGTCGGCAACGCCGACAGCCGCGCCTGGATCGCCGCGCTCGACAAGCTGATCGCGCTCAAGCCCAAGGTTCTGGTGCCGGGACACGGCGCATCTTCGCGCACGCCACAAACCGATCTCGTGTTTACCCGAGATTATCTGATGTATCTGCGCGCCAGCATGGGCCAGGCCGCACGCAATCTCGTTCCCTTCGAAGAAGCCTATGAAAAAACCGACTGGTCGAAATACCGCGCCATGCCGGCATTCGACGAAGCCAACCGGGGGAATGCCTACAACCAGTATTTACGGCTGGAACAGGAAGGTACGGAGGAGTAAACACACCTGTTCAAACAAGCCGTTTCCAGTGCGCGCGTCTGCGCGGGAAATTCCCATTCATACAGTTTATTCGACCATTTAACCGCTGCTTCGACTGGATCGCTTGATTAAGCGCGATAATTGGTTCAACCAAATAATAACGACGGCGGCTTAACTCGTTCACCCCATGCTCTGCTCTCCTGAAGAACTTCTGCAGAAAAACCTGGCATTGTCGGATACCTGGCAGCGTTATCAAACGGTGCCGAGTTTCGAGAGCTTCGTCGAGCTTGCGGTATCGATCAACAGCTTTACCGAGTTTCTGATCGACAAGGGCATCACGGCCCTGCATCACGCCAGCCACCAGCTGGAGCAATTGACGCTGGCCTTGTTCAGTACGGAGGTGACTCACCCGCTGCCGCAAGCCGCGCTGGACGACCTGAACGAACGCGTACAGGCACTGGGCCGCATGGCGAGTACCCACGCCACAGCCGCCGCCAGTCTGGCCGAGCGTCGCCATGACCTGCTGCAGCCTACCCCGCATGACATACGGGTGGGCCAGACCTGGCTGATCGGACACGACCAGTCCGTCTGGGCTGACCTTAAGGCCCAGCTCGGCTATTTCGGCATGAGCGCGGAGTTCATCCACTGGGAACAGCGCCTGCCGGACAGCACGGACGTTGCCCCCCTGCTGCTGCTCGACATGAGTAAGCTGCCCGAAGCCGAATGGTGCGTCAGGATCCAGGCGCTGCGGCAACGGTTTTCGATGGGCCAGCTGATCTGCCTCGAGGTACGCTCGGATTTCGATCAACTGCAGCAGGCCCTGCGCGGCGGGTGCGATGCCTGCCTGCTGGAAGGCACGCCCCCGCATGCCATCATCGAGCACATCATGGAGCTGAACGAGCGCCACGAGCAGGAGGCGTATCGCGTGCTCATCGTGGAAGACTCGAAAACGGCCAGCCACATGATCCGCCGCACCCTGGAAGAAAACCAGATCGTCTCCCAGATCGTCAACGATCCGCGTCAGGTCCTGAATGCGCTGCGGCAGTTCAATCCCGACCTGATCCTGATGGACATGTACATGCCGAACTGCACCGGCGTCGAGGCCGCGCGCATCATTCGTCAGCACAGCGAGTTCCTCAGCACCCCGATCGTCTACCTGTCCGGCGAGACCAACGTCGCCCTGCAGGTCGACGCCATGCGGCTGGGCGGCGACCACTTCCTCACCAAGCCCTTCAACCCGGTGTTCCTCAACGCGATCGTCAAGAGCAAGATCGAGCGCTACCGGGCGCTGCGCCGCACCATGTATCACGACAGCCTGACCGGCCTGCTCAACCATTCCAGCGGCAAGAACACGCTGGACATGCTGCTGTCCAGCGTGGCGCACGAGGGCGGCTTCCTGTCGGTGGTGATGATGGACATCGACCATTTCAAGCAGGTCAACGACACCTATGGCCACCCCGTCGGAGACCAGGTCATCCGCAGCCTGTCCTGGCTGCTCAAGCAGCGTCTGCGCAAGCAGGACATCATCTGCCGCTACGGCGGCGAGGAATTCCTGATCGGCCTGCCGCACACCGATGCAGAACATGCATACGCCATCATGGACCGCATCCGCAAGGATTTCTCGCAGATCCGCCACCCCCATGGCGACACGCATTTTCTTGCCACAGCAAGCGGCGGCATCGCCACCTATCCGCTTCATCCCAACAGCGACACCCTGATCAAGGCTGCGGACGAAGCGCTCTACCGCGCCAAGAAAGACGGCCGCAACCGCATATGTGCTGACGAAGACTGAGCGCGGCGGAAGCCGATTGCTCAGCCGAGGATCAGCTTCAGGCCGATCAATATCGTCACGATTTCAAACGCCCGCTTGATCCACTGATTGCCCTTCCTGATCGCCAGGTGGCTGCCCAGATAGCCGCCGAGTATCGAGCCGGCCAGCAGCGCCGGCATCCAGTCCCACGCCACTGTGCCGATCATGCCCAGCACCAGCGCGCCGGTGCCGTTCCACACCAGGCCGCACAGGATCAGTGTGTAGGCCACCGCGCGAGTGTAGTCGAGGCCGAACCAGCGGATCAGCCAGATGGTGAGAAACAAGCCGGTGCCGCTGGTGATCGAGCCGTTGAGAAAGCCGACGACAAACAGCCCTGCCATGCCGCCGATCAGCGCCGCGCCCTCCCGGTTTTTCGGCGCATGGTCCATGCCGAGCCGGGGCTTGAACACCGAATACAGCCCCACCCCCAGCGTCAGAACACCCAGCGCCAGGGTGGCCGCACGCTCTGGAATCTGCAGGATCGTCACCGCGCCCAGCACCACGCCGGGCAGGCCCGCGCCGAGGATGATCAGCGAGAAGCGGCGTTCGAGATGGGATTCCTTCAGATGCCTGAGCGTGGCGCCCAACCCGAGCGCGACGCTGGCGACCTTGTGGGTAGCGAGCGCAACCCCGAACGGCAACCCGAGAAAAATCAGCATGGGGAACTGGATCAGCCCTGCCCCGCCGCCGGACAGCGCCGAAAAGAAGTTCGCCGCCAGCGAGGCGACGAACAGGATCAGCTGGTCGAGCACGCCAGCAATCAGGCGGTCACGCCGATCTCGGCCGGCAGCCTGGCGTAGACCAGTTTCAATCCTGCCTCGGCAATGAGTTGCAGCAAGCGGTCGGCCATCGCTTCATCGACGAAGAACTCCGTCACCACCGGCAGCTCGCCTGCCAGTTCGAAGAATCCCACGTCATGGCGCCCATGGCGGCCGAATCCCGCGATTGCGCGGAACGCCGAACCACCGGTGATCCCGAGCCCCTGCGCAGCATCAAGCAGCCATTCATAGGTCAGCTTGCCGTGATGGCGGCTGGCTTCGGACACAAACACCTGCAGGCAGACAGCGTTCATTTGAATAGCCTCATCGAATAAAAGCCCAGCCCGGTGGCGAGGAAGGAACCCGTCATGTGGGCAAACGCAATCAGGCCGCCGGTGAGCCACAGGCCGCGCATCAGCGCGGTGACGACTTCGGCGGAAAACGTGGAGAAGGTGGTCAGCCCGCCGAGCAGGCCGGTGATGAGAAACAGCCGCGCTTCCGGCGGCACGCCGGGATGCTCGGCAAACCAGGCGATGAAAAGGCCGATGAAGTAGCCGCCGATCAGGTTGGCGGCCAGGGTGCCGAGCGGCATCGCCGGGAACACGGGGTTGAGCCACAGCCCCAGGCCCCAGCGCAGCCACGCACCGATGGCTGCACCGATGCCGATGGCGAGGAAGGCGGTCATGGCAGGCGTGAATCGGCTGGGATCATGCGCGGATTCTAGCCGATGGGGCCACCCTGCCGCTTACATCGCGTCCTTGATGATGTCGGCAAGCAGTTTTTCCAGTTCGACCAGCGTCTTCTTCAGCGCCGGATTCCTGGTGGCGGCGGGCTTGCGGTACGCGAGGTACACCGTCTTGTCGTTGGGAATCGTGTACACCACCACGCTGTAGGGGCACATCACGATCGCGTGCGGGTCGGCCTCCATCATGTGCCGCGAAACGGTGGCGCTGCAGAATTCGAACTGCTCGGCGTTTTCGTACACCTGCCGGGTCTCGCCGATATCCTTGCCGGTGCGTTCCAGCATCTCGGCAATGTGATTGGTGTTGGTGATCTTCAGGCCTTTGCCCTCGATCGCCATTTGCAGCGAATCGCGCACGTCCTGGAACGTTCCCTGCGTCTTGAACAGCACGGTGTAGCTTTCCGCAGCCAGCGCCGCCAGGGGCAGGCAGAACATCGCACATACGGCGAGCATTTTTTTCATGGCACTCTCCTTGGGTTTCGGTTTTTTCTATTCTCGGTCGCGCGCGGGCGAACGGCAATGGTCGTTTGCTACACTCGCCGCATGGCAACGCGATTGAACCTGAAAACAGCGCAACTCAAGGCCGACGGCCGCTTCTGGCTGACGCTGGA
>JAKBJA010000123.1 GCA_021836225.1 Pseudomonadota bacterium
CTTCGGCGCCCTGATCGCGCTGGTGCTCTCCGTGGCGCCGGCCGAGCGCCTGCCGGGCATGCTGTTCTTCCTGATGGGCGATCTGGCGTGGACCGGCCAGCCCGCGCTGCTGTGGGCGGCGCTGCTGCTGGCTGTGGGCGCCGCGCTGGGCTTGTCCGGACGGCTCGACGTACTGCAGTTGTCGCCGCTGAAGGCTGCCTCGCTGGGCGTAGCGATCGCGCCCACGCGCTGGGCGCTGTTTGCGCTGGCCGGTGCCTGCACCTCCTTGGTGGTCGCGCAGGCCGGCAGCATCGGCTTCGTCGGACTGATGGTGCCGCATGCGCTCCGAAAGCTCGGCTTCGCCGGCCACCGCGCTCTGCTCCCCGCCTGCGCGCTGGCCGGCGGCAGCCTCTTGGTGCTGGCCGACGCGCTGGCGCGCACCGTGATCGCCCCGCGCGAACTGCCGGTGGGGGTGCTGACCGCCTTGCTCGGCGTGCCCATGATGTTGTGGCTATTACGGAGGCCGTGAATACGGCAGAGGCTGGAACCGGCCAGAAGCAGGCAGTCACTCACCACGCAAGTTCAACACCGCATCACTGATACTCAGTGAAGGCTCGGTCAGGGGACCGGCTTCAGAGGTCCACCCAGCTTCGCCAACTCCACTTCGGTCGCTCTGCGGGCGCGGGTTTCGAGGCGGCTCGTCGCCGAAGATGGGGCGGAAAGCGAGGCGAGGTTTCATGATGGGACTCGGTCGGGGCTGGGCAGTGGTGCCAGCAGGGCGCGAATATCAGCCTCGCCGAATTTGGCGAGCGCGGTGCTGTCTTCCGACAGCACGCTGGCGGCGAGTTCGGCTTTTTTCTCCTGCAGGGCGAGAATTTTTTCCTCGATGCTGCCTGCCACTACCAGCTTGTAAACGAATACGTGCTTGGTCTGGCCGATGCGGTGGGCGCGGTCGGTGGCCTGATTTTCCACCGCGGGGTTCCACCACGGGTCATAGTGGATGATGGTGTCGGCGGCAGTGAGGTTGAGGCCGACGCCGCCCGCTTTCAGGCTGATAAGGAACACCGGCACCGTGCCCTCATGAAAGTTGCGGATGACGGTTTCGCGGTCGGTGGTGTCGCCGGTAAGGATGACGTAATCGATTTTTCGTACGGCGAGTTCCAGCTCGATCAGCGCGAGCATCGAGGTGAACTGCGAGAACAGCAGCACCTTGCGGCCTTCGTCGAGCAGCTCGGGCAGCATGTCCATCAGGAGGTCGAGCTTGGCGCGTTCCTTGACCTTCTGTGCGCCTGCACTTTTGAGCAGGCGCGGGTCGCAGCACACCTGACGCAGCTTCAGCAGCGCATCAAGAATCACGATCTGGCTGCGGGCGAAGCCTTTTTGCGCGATGGCTTCCAGCACTTTGGCATCCATCGCGCTGCGCACGGTTTCGTACAAGTCGCGCTGGCCGCCGGTGATTTCGGCGGTGCGCACGATGATGGTCTTGGGCGGCAATTCCTTCGCCACGTCTTCCTTGCGCCGCCGCAATATAAACGGCGCGACGCGCTTGGCCAAAATCCCGGCGCGGATCGCGTCGCCGTGTTTCTCGACCGGGGTGCGGAAGGCGCGGGTGAACTGCTTGCTGTCGCCCAGAAAGCCCGGCAGCAGAAAATCGAACTGCGCCCATAGCTCGCCCAGGTGGTTTTCCAGCGGCGTGCCGGTGAGGCACAGGCGATGCCGCGCCTTGATGTCACGCACGATCCTGGCGGCGCGGCTACCCGCGTTTTTTACCGTTTGCGCTTCGTCCAGAATCAGCATGTGCCAGTCGATTTTGCCCAGCGTGTCGTGGTCGCGCCACAATAGCGGATAGGTGGTGAGCGCAATGTCGTGTTTCGGGATTTCGCCGAAGCGCACGGCGCGGTCCTTGCCGTGCAGCGACAGCACTTTCAAGCCAGGCGCAAAGCGTTCGGCCTCGCGCTTCCAGTTGAAGATCAGCGAGGTGGGCAACACCACCAGCGCCGGGCGATCCAGCCGTCCGGCCTGCTTTTCCAGCAGCATGTGCGCCAGCGTTTGCGCGGTTTTGCCCAGCCCCATGTCGTCGGCCAGAATGCCCGCCAGATTCTGCTCGCGCAGGTATTGCAACCAGGCCAAGCCTTCGCGCTGGTAGGGGCGCAGCGCCAGCCCCAATCCCTTGGGCGGCTTGACCGCCTTGATGCCGCCCTGATGCTGCAATTGGCGGGCGAACCGGATCACCGCGTCGCCGCCTGTGTTGCTCCATTGCGGGCTGTCGGCAAGCTCGGCCAGGCGCGGCGCATCCAGCCGCGACACCTTGATTACACCTTGCGGGCGCGCGTCGAACAGGTCGATGAGGGTATGTGCCAACGGTTTCAAACGCCCCGCCGGTGCGGTGAAACGCACGCCCTCCGGGGTGTGCAGCGTGATCATTTCGGCATCATGGATTTTCTTCAGCTTGGCCGCATCCAGCCAGCGCGCATCGTGCTGAAACAGGTCGTACAGCAGCGGGGCCAGCGGCAGGCGCTGGCCTTCCAGCACCACGCCGAGGTTGAGCGAAAGCCAGCCGTTGCCGTCGTCGTGGAAATCCGCCTCCCAGGCATCGACCTCCAGCATGTAGTGGCGGAAGTTGCGCGGCACGTCGATGGTCCAGCCGTCGGCGCGCAGCGCGGCCAAACCGGTCGCAATAAACCCCGGCCAGGCCGATTCGCTGGCCAGCCCGAGCAGGTGTTTGGGTGTTTTGTCCAACGCCTGCGGCGGCACCGGTTTGAAACCCAGGGTATCGAGCTGCTTGATGCAGGCGGCTTCGCGCACGGTGTCGCGCCTGACCCGCACTGCTTCGCCGGCGGGCGTGGAGACAAATTCAGTGGGATCGCCCGCCATGAAACTGAACGTGTCGTATTGAAATTGCAGCGTTGCGAAATCGAACAGCACAGTGAAATAGCTGTGGCCGTAGTCGCGGTAGCGGTTCATGCCGTAGCTTGCCAGCGTGCCCAGTGTCAGCCTCGGCTGCGGCGCGGTGTCGATCACGCGCAGGCTGGCCGTCGTCTGCGGACGCGGCAACTCCGGCGCAAGCTCGGCCAGCGCACCCGACACCAGCGGCACATCCAGCGCGGACAGCGGCGGCAGCGCAAGCAGATGGGCGAGCTGCCCGGTTGAATACGGCACATCGAGCAGCCCCAACTCGCCGCGCGCGCCATCGACATACCAGGTTTGTTTGAGCGTCAGCACCCGATCGGCCGGCGGGGTGGCGACCAGTTCGGCACGGATACGGTGATTGCTGTCGGCCGGCCATTGCAGGATGGCCGGGCGCGCGGGCGCGGCGGCGAGCGGTTTCAAATCCTCGCCCGCATAAAACAGCCGGCCGCTTGCCAGCATGCGTTGCAGCACGAGCTCGCCCTTTTCGCCCGCCAGCGGAAAACTGTCGATAAAGGCATGGCGGTCACGCTGTCCCCACAGCAGCGGCAGAATGGTCAGGTCGTCTTCCGACACGAACGAAGGCGGGTTGGTGATGGCGCGCTCGACGTTATTCCAGTCGTCCAGCTTCAACGGCCGTCCCTGATCGTCCAGCCGTGCCTTGAAGAAGGTCACGCGCAGGCTGCCATCCGCACGCGGCGTCAGGCAATAGAGCAGGGTGTCGCGCCGGGGTGGGGCTTTGGCGAGTTTCGCCGGGCGGGCATCGGCCAGCGTGCGGCGAAAGTCCTCCAGCCAGGTCAGCACGTCGGGGTTGATTTTTGTTGGCTGCTTGTCTTGTTGCAGCCAGGCCAGCAGGGTCGCAGCTGTGTGTTTGCAATGCCATTGAACCGGGCAGGTGCAATGCGGTGAGATCACGATATTGCCTGCGTGGTTGGTGCTGAAGCGGATTTTCACCTGATAGGGCCTGGGTGCGCTGCCCGGCACAAATGCGGACAGCACAGACGGCTCGGCACTCAAACGGGTGACGGAGCGAACATAGGTTTTCGCCTTGATCAAATCGCGCGCGCCATACCAGCGCAGGACATCGGCTTCGGTAAAAGAAGGGAGGGACATGAATAAAACAGGAAAGCGATGGGCGAATTTTACCCGCCGTTTGTTAGATGAAGCTTGCAGCGTTCAGACCGGAATTGTTGCCAGACTGGCCGCGAAGAAACCGGTTCAGCATCCAAAGGAACAATAGCCGGGAGTTAGACAAACGAAGCGCTACGGGTAAGGGTTCATCAAACTTGTCGGCCAGCCGCAGTGTTCTGACAGGCAAAAATCGGCTATCGGCCGTCATTCGGCAGAGCGGGGGAAATGCGTTACTGGTCGGCGGGTGTAGGTCAGTAAGCTGCCAGTCGTTAAATCGGTGCGTATTTCTGATGATCGGCCTTTTCGGCCAGTCACAACCCACCAGAACCTGACACTCATCAATGTCCGCTTACAAAGATGCCGCATTGGTGCTTTCGACCTTGAACGGCACGTCGCTGCTTATCCGTTCATACATCCGTTCAGAATCGCAAGCGGATGCGCCAGCGCGGTCATGGAATTGGGGCTGTTAAGTTCGAAGTTTTGTCGGAAAACTTTACGCTTTTCCGGCCACCCATTTCTATCTCGCTCTATTTAGACATCGCTGACCCCACTAACGCCATGATTAACCTTGATTCCCTGGTCGGGGCGGAGTAATCGGAATGTTTCTTGCTTTGGCACTCGGGTGGCAATTTCAAGCCACCTGGCAGCTACAGAAGCGTGCGAATTTGGCATCAAGTAAACCAACCAAAATTTGGGGGAAGTAATGAAAACCATGCGAACGCTGCTTACATCTGTTGTCCTCTGCGCTGGCCTGTTGTTTGCCAGTGGTGCTGCCCAAGCCGACACAACCACGCTCCAGCCCGGCCCTGGGCAGGGTAAGGACATATGGACAACCAGCGTTTATTCTTATGCTCCTGGAGGGGGTGGGCCGGGAGGCGGCTTAGATAACGACATCTTGAAGGTCGGCGGATGGGGTGACTACTACTATTCGCTTTTGCAATTTGATCTAACGGGGGCGCCTCTACAGGCTACCTCGGCAATTCTTCGGCTCTATAACGCAGATGGGGGTGGGGCGGGTGGCACGCCGATGCGGCTTGACCGCATCACCCAGTTTTGGGACTGGCGAACACAGGGCACAGGCAAGGATCGGCTCAGACTTTGGTGGGCTGACAAACCCCCTACCGTCCAGTGGCAAGCCACTCCGTTACCGACCCCGGCGAAGTATGCTTTTTACGATATCGACATCACCGATTTGTACAACGCATGGCAGAGCGGGCAGTACCCAAATTACGGACTGCAATTGCGCCCAACACTGATCAGCAATAATTGGAATCAGTTCTACAGTTCGGACTACTTGGGCAATCCGCTGCAGCGTCCTCAGTTGATTGTAACCTTTTTGCCGACAGCTTCTGTTCCGCTTGCACAGCAGTCGTTGCCCAACCCGCTACCACCTCCAACCACAGCCACAACTGCCACCACATCAACCAGCTGCAACAATGATGGTCGTCTCTCGACATATACATTCGGTAGTGGGCAGCTCTCTTTATTTTCTCTGCCTGGCGATTGCACGACGTTTGATTTTAATAAGCCAACAGTTGTGATTTCGCATGGTTGGAATCCAGACTCCTCAAATAAGGCGACTCCTGACTGGATGAATAGCATGGCCAAAGCGATCGGTAATCAGGCTAACGTACTGCTTTGGAATTGGCAGGAAAAGGCGGAGACACAAGATAGCTTTGCTCCATTTACGGGGGCGCTCTCACATTCTACGTGTAACCTGTTTACTGATTTATTACAGATGAATGGTTATACATTGGCTGCGGCACTTGGTGTTCCTTATGACGAAGTCGAGCCATCTGGCAATTCACTTGCCAAGGCCGTGGATGGATTGATTTGTTCGTGGGAACCCGGAGGCTGCTCCACTAACACGAAGAGCTACAATCAACCTATTCACTTCATTGGGCATAGTTTGGGAACCGGGGTGATCTCATATGCGGCACGCAATTTGGATACATATCAGAACAACATTGACCAACTGACCCTTCTCGATACCGCCTATTTATGTGTACCACCCGCAGGTGATGAACTCAGCAAACTGAAGGCACGAAATGTCTTCATCGACAACTACAGAAGCCTAGTACCATGTAACAGTTATAGCTTCGGATAAAGTCGCGTCAGCCTGATCCGCGCATCCGAAGTTGTAAATTGCCAGTTAATTTTCTTCAAGCTGTTGTTTCGATCTTGCTCC
>JAKBJA010000159.1:0-2500 GCA_021836225.1 Pseudomonadota bacterium
GGAAGTGCTGGCCGAGTGCAATCATCCGCTGGGCATAATCACCAAATCGGCCCTGATCGAGCGCGACCTCGACCTGCTCGCGCCGATGGCGAAGAAAGGTTTGGTGCACGTGTTCGTTTCCATCGGCACATTGGAGCGCGAGCTCATGCGCAAGCTCGAGCCGCGCACCACGGCGCCCGAGCGTCGCCTCGAAGTGCTGCGCGCATTGAGCGGTGCCGGCGTGCCCTGCGGTGTTCTGGTCGCGCCTATCATTCCTTTCCTGAACGATCGCGACCTGGAAACGGTGCTGGAGCATGCGGCTGCGCAGGGCGCGCAGATGGCCGGATATCAGATATTGCGCCTGCCCTATGAACTGAAGGATTTGTTCAAGGACTGGCTGCAACGGCATTATCCGCTCAAAGCAGGGCACATCATGAGCCAGATCAGGCAAATGCGCGGCGGGCGCGAAAACGATCCGCGATTCGGGGCGCGCATGCGCGGCGAGGGCATCTTCGCCGAACTGCAGGAGCAGCGTTTTTGCCTGGCTTGCGCGCGCTTCGGGCTGAATCGGGACGGGCGCAATCACCGATTGGACACGACGCATTTCCTGCCGCCCGCCGGCACCGGCCAACTCAATCTGTTCTAATGGGATCCGGCGTTGACAGCGGGGCGTGGCTGTGTGAGCATGAAACGCGATGGTCAGAGGGCGACGCAGGCGATGCGTCAACAGAAGTTATAACAATCCAAAAGGAGGATAAGCATGTCGAAATTCTTGAAAATTGCGCTGAGTGCGGCCGTGTTCGCGCTGGCGACGCTGGGGCAGGCGCAGGCCGCGCTGGAAAAGTCCAAGGTGCATATTGCGGTGGGCGGCAAGGCGGCGTTTTATTACCTGCCGCTGACCATCGCCGAACAACTCGGCTATTTCAAAGACGAGGGATTGGATGTGACCATCAGCGATTTTGCTGGCGGCTCGACCGCTCTGCGCGCCGTGGTCGGCGGCAGCGCCGATGTCGTTTCCGGCGCCTACGAGCACACCATCAGCCTGCAGGGCAAGAAGCAGTTCTTCCAGGCATTCGTGCTGCAGGGCAGGCTGCCGCAAATTTCCCTGGGCGTGGCGACGGCAAAGGCGGCGAGCTACAAATCGCCGAAAGACCTGAAGGGCATGAAGATCGGCGTCTCGGCGCCGGGCTCGAGCACGAATAATCTGGTCAACCAGATGCTGGCCAAGGCGGGACTCAAGTCCAGCGACGTAGCCATCGTTGGCGTAGGCACCGGGGCAGGCGCGATCGCCGCGCTCAAGAGCGGGCAAATCGACGCGATCTCCAACGTCGATCCGGTGATGACCAAACTGGAGCAGGATGGCTCGATCAAGATCGTCGCCGATACCCGCACCCTGAAGGGCACCGAGGCGGTATGGGGCGCGCCGCTGCCCGCAGGCTGCCTGTATGCGCCGGTCGAGTTCGTGCGCAAGAATCCGAACACGATCCAGGCATTGACCAATGCCATCGTGCGTGCCGACAAGTGGCTCGCCAAGGCGACGCCGCAGGACATCCTCAAGACCGTGCCCGAGGCGTATTTGCTTGGCGACAAGGCGCTGTATCTGTTTTCCTATGGCAAAATCAAGGAAGCGCTCTCGCTCGACGGATCGATTTCGGATGTGGGCGCCAAGGCCACGCTGAAGGCGCTGGCGACATTCGATCCGAATATCAAGCCGGCCGAAATCAAGCTGGACCAGACCTATACCAACGAGTTCGTGAAGAAGGCGAACGCGAAATACAAATGACGTCGATTCCGGCAGCCGCGCGCGGCCGGACCGGTTGCGCGCGGCGGCTGGCCGAGGGCATGCATACATGCACTATCGGCTCAGGCGCCGTCCGCTCTGCAGTCGGTTGAACCGGCATGATTCCCGCTCTTGCCCTAGAACACATCACCTGCACCTTCGTTTCACGCGAGGATCGCGGCCAGCGCTACACCGCGCTGAAGGACACGACCTTGGTTGCGGCGCAAGGCGAATTTGTTTGCGTGGTCGGGCCCACCGGTTGCGGCAAATCGACTTTGCTCAATGTCGCCGCGGGCCTGCTGCAGCCCTCCAGTGGTTCGGTCAAGGTCGCGGGCGAGCATTTGACTGGAGTCAACCGCCGGGCAGGCTATCTGTTCCAGGCTGACGCGCTGATGCCCTGGCGCAGCGCACTCGACAACGTCATTGCCGGCCTCGAATTCCGCGGCGTGGCCAGGGCGGAGGCAGTCGAGCGCGGCAATGACTGGCTCAAGCGCGTGGGCCTGAGCGGGTTCGGCGGGCGCTATCCGCACCAGTTGTCGGGCGGCATGCGCAAACGCGTGTCGCTGGCGCAGACCTTCATCCTGAACCCCGAGATCCTGCTCATGGACGAGCCTTTTTCCGCGCTCGACGTGCAGACGCGGCAGTTGATGGAGAATGAGCTGCTCGAACTCTGGTCGGCCGAGCGCAAGTCGGTGGTATTCATCACCCACGACCTGGAGGAGGCGATTGCACTTTCCGATC
>JAKBJA010000173.1 GCA_021836225.1 Pseudomonadota bacterium
ACAAGGCCAAGCAGGGCATTGTTTACATTGACGAAATCGACAAGATCTCGCGCAAGGCCGACAACCCGTCGATCACCCGCGACGTGTCGGGCGAAGGCGTACAGCAGGCGCTGCTGAAATTGATCGAGGGCACCACCGCCTCGGTGCCGCCGCAGGGCGGGCGCAAGCACCCGAACCAGGAATTCGTCCAGGTCGATACCAGCAACATCCTGTTCATCTGCGGCGGCGCGTTCAGCGGCTTGGAGAAAGTGATTCGCGGCCGTACCGAAAAGGGCGGCATCGGCTTCGGCGCACAGGTGAAGAACGTCGATGAGACCAAACGCGACGTTGAATTGCTGCATCAGGTTGAGCCCGAAGATCTCATCAAATATGGCTTGATCCCCGAATTTGTCGGACGTTTGCCGGTGGTCGCGACACTCGACGAACTCGACGAAGCCGCGCTGGTGCAGATTCTGACCGAGCCGAAGAACGCATTGACCAAGCAGTTCATCAAACTCTTCAAGATGGAAGGCGTTGAACTCGAGTTCCGCGAGGATGCGCTGAATGCCATCGCCAAGCGCGCGCTGGCGCGCCGCACCGGGGCGCGTGGCCTGCGTTCGATCATCGAGCATGCGTTGCTGGACACCATGTACGACCTGCCCTCCCTCAAGGGGGTTACCAAGGTGGTGGTGGACAACGGGCTGATCAGCGGCGACGGCAAACCCTTGCTGATCTACTCCGACCAGGGTGAGCAGCCTCTGGCTGCCGGCGCCTGAACCGGAATGGCTGATGGGGAACCTGTCAGCCATCTTGAATTCCAAACTATGCCCCCCAACTGTGGATGAGCGTGGTTGAAATGCCGCGCATCCTTTCCTCAACCCTTACCAGGAAATCATGATGAGCGACAACGTATCCAAGGAACAGGTCGATCTGCCGCTGTTGCCGCTTAGGGACGTGGTGGTGTTTCCCCACATGGTCATCCCTCTGTTTGTCGGGCGCCCAAAATCGATCAAGGCGCTGGAAACCTCGATGGAGTCCGGCAAGAGCATCCTGCTCGTCGCGCAAAAGACCGCCGCGCAGGACGACCCCACCCCGGAAGACCTCTACGATACCGGCAGCGTGGCTACTGTCCTGCAGATGCTGAAACTGCCCGACGGCACGGTCAAGGTTCTGGTTGAGGGCAATCAGCGCGCCCGCGTGCTGGACGTCACCGACGTCGGCACCCATCTCGCCGCGCGCGCCGAAATCCTGCCCGCCGAGGGCGAGGAACTGGTTGAAGTCGAAGCCATGCGTCGTGCCCTGCTGACGCAGTTCGACCAATACGTCAAACTGAACAAGAAAATTCCGCCGGAGATCCTGACGTCGCTGTCGGGCATTGACGAAGGGGGACGTCTGGCCGACACCATCGTTGCGCACCTGCCGCTGAAACTGGAGCAGAAGCAGGAGGTGCTGGAGATGATCGGCGTCAACAAGCGGCTCGAACACCTTTTGGGCCTGCTGGAAGGCGAACTCGACATCCTGCAAGTGGAAAAGCGCATCCGCGGTCGCGTCAAGCGGCAGATGGAGAAGAGCCAGCGTGAGTATTACCTGAACGAACAGGTCAAGGCGATCCAGAAGGAACTGGGCGACATCGAGGAAGGCGCCGAACTGGAGGAACTTGAAAGCCGCATCAAGCAGGCCAGCATGTCCAAGGAGGCCGAAGCCAAGGCCATGGGCGAGCTGAAAAAGCTGCGCATGATGTCACCGATGTCGGCCGAGGCCACCGTGATCCGCAGCTACATCGAAGCGATGGTCGGGCTGCCGTGGAAGAAGAAGACCAAGATCAGCAAGGATCTGGCGAAGGCCGAACGCGTGCTCGACGAGGATCACTACGGCCTCGACAAGGTCAAGGAGCGCATCCTCGAATATCTCGCAGTGCAACAGCGCGTCGACAAGGTGAAGGCGCCGATCCTGTGTCTGGTGGGGCCGCCAGGGGTAGGCAAAACCTCGCTTGGCCAGTCGATCGCGCGTGCGACGAACCGCAAGTTCGTCCGCATGGCGCTGGGCGGCGTGCGCGACGAGTCCGAGATTCGCGGCCACCGCCGCACCTACATCGGCTCGATGCCGGGCAAGATCCTGCAAAGCCTGACCAAGGTCGGGGTGAAGAATCCGCTGTTCCTGCTCGACGAAGTCGACAAGATGGGCCAGGATTTCCGTGGCGACCCGTCGTCGGCGCTGCTGGAGGTGCTCGATCCCGAGCAGAACCACACCTTCCAGGACCATTACATCGAGGTCGAGTATGACCTCTCCGACGTGATGTTCGTCGCCACCGCCAACTCGCTCAATCTGCCTGCGCCCCTGCTGGATCGGATGGAAGTAATTCGTCTGTCTGGCTACACAGAAGACGAGAAAATCAACATCGCGGAGCGCTATCTGGTGACCAAGCAGTTGAAGGTCAACGGCATCAAGGAAGGTGAGCTTGCAATCGCAGAATCGGCGATTCGCGACATCGTGCGTTACTACACGCGCGAAGCGGGTGTGCGCAGCCTCGAGCGCGAGATTTCCAAGATCTGCCGCAAGGCGGTCAAGTCGCTGCTGCTGAAAAGGCAGAAGACGAAAATCTCGGTCACCTCACGCAATCTGGAAAAATACCTTGGCGTGCGGCGCTTCAGCTTTGGCATTGCGGAGCAGAACAACCAGGTGGGGCAGGTGACGGGTCTGGCGTGGACCGAAGTGGGCGGTGAACTGCTCACCATCGAGGCCGTATCGCTGCCCGGACGCGGCAAGATGACCACCACTGGCAAGCTCGGCGAGGTGATGCAGGAATCCATCCAGGCGGCGCTGTCCGTGGTGCGCTCGCGCGCGCGCAAGCTGGGCATCCAGGAAGACTTCTATCAGAAGCGCGATATCCATATTCACCTGCCGGAAGGCGCTACGCCGAAAGACGGTCCGTCGGCCGGCATCGCGATCTGCACGTCCATGGTGTCGATTCTCACCGGGATTCCGGTGCGCGCCGACGTCGCGATGACAGGCGAGATCACATTGCGCGGTGAAGTATTGCCCATCGGTGGCCTGAAGGAAAAGCTGCTGGCGGCCCACCGCGGTGGCATCAAGACGGTGCTGATTCCCCAGGAGAACGTCAAGGATTTGACCGAGATTCCTGACAATATCAAGAACAAGCTCGACATCCATCCAGTGAAGTGGATCGAGCATGTTCTTGAATTGGCACTGGAACATGCGCCCGAGCCGTTGCAGGATGAACCTGAAACTGAAACACCAGCAATCGCTGTTCCAGAAGAGGGGAAAACTTCCGCCGTGGCGATCAAGCACTAGGTCATTTCAAACCACTCTCCGGAATCCCGCGCCAGCCGCGGGATTTTTTTGTCGACAGCCCGGAAAACCGCTTGACACAAGGTTTTGCGGGTTGCTATAAAAGCGGGCACAGGGTTTTCCTGTGCCACTCAAGTGAAGGGGACAACACGTGAACAAATCCGAATTGATTGACGCCATCGCCGACTCGGCCGACATTTCCAAAGCCGCTGCCGGCCGTGCGCTGGACGCAACGGTCGAAGCCGTCAAGAAAGCGCTGAAGAAGGGCGACATGGTCACGCTGGTGGGTTTCGGCAGCTTCTACGTTGGCAAGCGCGCCGCTCGCACCGGTCGCAATCCGCGCACTGGCGCCTCCATCAAGATCAAGGCCGCCAAGGTGCCGAAGTTCCGCGCCGGCAAGGGTCTCAAAGACGCCATCAATTAATAAAAAACACAATTTGCATTTGGCAAGACCGGAAAAAATGTTGTAGAATTTTGGTCTTTGTCGGGTGCTTAGCTCAGCTGGTAGAGCGTCGCCCTTACAAGGCGAATGTCGGGGGTTCG
This sequence comes from Pseudomonadota bacterium, assembly GCA_021836225.1. The sequence goes on from JAKBJA010000173.1 coordinate 3,832, forward strand.
AACCCCTCAGCACCCACCAGCAGGGTAAGAATAAAAAGCGGTCAAATCTTAGGCAGCACAGTTTTTGTAGTACAAGGGAGTGGTAGTTCAGTTGGTTAGAATACCGGCCTGTCACGCCGGGGGTCGCGGGTTCGAGTCCCGTCCACTCCGCCAACACCAAAAAGGCGAACGCGAGTTCGCCTTTTTTCATTTCAGCGCATTTCGTGGCATCAACTTTTATTGGATCTCGCGCGATTTAAATCGCAGTGGGGCGAGACGCGAGGCGCAAAGTGCGCGAAAATTCGCGCTGACGTTCATTTTCCGGAGTAAAAAACCGTGCTCGAAGCAATCCGCAAACATGCAAAGGGCTGGCTGGCCAAAGTCATACTGGCCTTGATCGCGATTACCTTCGCCTTGTTTGGCGTCGATTCCTACATGTCGGGTGACAGAAGCGGAGGCAAGATTGCCGAAGTGGGCGATGTTGGAATCTCGCGCGAAGAACTGACGCAGGAAATTCAGGCTCAGAGCGATCGCATGCGCGAGTCGCTCGGACCCGCATTCGATTCCTCGGTCACCGAAACAGCCGATTTCCGCAGGCAGGTGCTCGACAGCCTGATCGAGCGCAAAGCCTTGCTGCAGGAAGCGCAAAAGCTCAAATTCCTGGCGCCCGATGCGTACATTGCGTCGGTTTTGGCGCAGATTCCGGCCTTCCAGCAGGATGGAACATTTTCGCAGCAGCGCTATGAGGCAGTGTTGCGCCAGAACGGACGTACCCCCGCCCAGTTTGAAAACGAATTGCGCCAGGCTTTTATGCTGGAGGCCGTCACCAGTCCGGTTTCACTGGCGGCTTTCCCGTCCGACACGTCGCTAAGGCAGATTGCCCGCTTGGTGGCGCAACAACGCGAAATTGCCTGGACCGATATTCCGGCTTCCATGGTGGCCGCGCAAATCAAGGTGACGCCTGCTGATGTGGAGCGTTATTACGCCGCCAACAAGGCTGAATTTACCGAACCCGAGCAAATTCGCGCCGAGTATCTGATTCTGGATATTGCCACTGTGGCAGCGGGCATGATGGTGAGTGACCAGGCGGTGGCGGATTATTATGCAGCCAACCCTACGCAGTTCGGGCAACCCGAACAGCGCAGCGCGAGCCATATCCTGATTGCCGCGGATCAAAATGCGAATGCCGCCACGCGTGCAAAGGCCAAGGCAAAAGCGACCGAGTTGTATCAGACACTGCAAAAAAACCCGGGGCGTTTCGCCGAACTGGCGCGCACCGAGTCGCAGGATCCCGGCTCGGCCGCGCAGGATGGGAGTCTGGGCAGCTTTGGCCGCGGCATGATGGTCAAGCCCTTCGAGGATGCGGTCTTCGGCATGAAGCCCAACGAAATCCGTGGGCCCGTGGAAAGCGACTTCGGTTACCACATCATCCGGCTGGATGGCATCCAGCCTGCACAGACTGTCCCGTTGGCACAAGTGCGTGCGGGCGTGGTGGAGGAGTTGCGCAAGCAGCAGGCGCAGAAGGTGTTTGCCGATCTGGCGGACAACTTCAGCAATCTGGTGTACGAAAATGCGGACAGCTTGCAGCCCGCAGCGACGGCTGCCAAGCTGACCATCCGGCAAAGCGGCTGGATGTCGGCCAAGGCTGCACCGCAGCCCTTCAACCACCCCGGACTGTCGGCCGCACTGTTCAGCCCGGAATCGATCAAGTCGAAGCAGAACAGCGAGGCCATCGAGGTGCAGCCCGGCACGCTGGTGGCGGCGCGGGTGGTCGAACACAAGCCGGCACGGTTGCGCCCGCTTGCCGACGTGTCGGCAACGATCGAGGCCCGGCTGCGTGCTGCGCAGAGCGCTCAACTGCTGGCGAAAAAAGGCGAAGCCACCCTGCAGGCCCTGTCCAAGGGCGATGAAGCAGGCATGAACTGGTCTGCCTTCAAGGTGGTCGGGCGCCAGCCCTCGGCTGAACTGGATGCCGCCGGAGCCAAGGCGGTGTTCCGGGTCGGCACCGACAAACTGCCCGCCTATACCGGCTTTGCGCGCCCTGACGGTTCCTATCGCATCGTGCGGGTGAGCCGTGTTCTGGAAGCGCCGATGCTGGATCCCGGACTGTTGGCGTCGATCGGATCCGGCGTCGTGCAGGCGCAGCAGCGTGCGGATATGAAGGCGATGATTGCGCTGATCACCGCGGGGCAGAAGGTGAAAATCCAGCCGAATGCAATCGAAGGCAGATAAGCCGCAGGACTGTGTCCAACCAACAAAAACGCGCCGTCAAGGCGCGTTTTTGTTGGTTGCTGGGATTAGATCATTCAGCGCCTGCGGTGGAGTTGAAGCCAGCGTCG
>JAKBJA010000052.1 GCA_021836225.1 Pseudomonadota bacterium
GGCTGGTGATCGTCGCGGCCGAAATGCTCACCGGCGGCGTCGGCATCGGCTTCTGGGTGTGGGACGAATGGAACAACCTCAACGTCGCCCACATCATCATCGCCATCTTCGTCGTCGGCATCGTCGGGCTGCTGCTCGAACAGGCGCTGATGCTGATCGCGAAACGGTTTAGTTACGACTGATTGGGAGTCAAGACATGCAAAGCTACGTCCAGATCGAAAACGCCGGCATGGTGTTCAGCACAAAAAAAGGCAAGTTCACCGCGCTCACCGACATCAATCTCCATGTCGACCAGGGCGAGTTCATCGCGCTGATCGGCCACTCGGGCTGCGGCAAGTCGACGCTGCTGAACCTGGTGGCCGGCCTGCTCGACGCCACCGACGGCGTGCTGCTGCTCGCCAACAAGGAGATCAATGGGCCGGGGCCGGAACGCGGAGTGGTGTTCCAGAACCATTCACTGCTGCCCTGGCTCACCGCATTCGAGAATGTCTACCTTGCGGTGGAAAAAGTCTTCGGCGGCAGCGAATCGAAAAAACAGCTGAAGGCACGCACCCAGGCCGCGCTGGAACTGGTGGGGCTGACCCACGCCGCGGCCAAGCTGCCGGGCGAAATCTCCGGCGGCATGAAGCAGCGCGTCGGCATCGCGCGCGCGCTGGCGATGGAGCCGAAAGTGCTGCTGATGGACGAACCCTTCGGCGCACTGGACGCCCTGACCCGCGCCCACCTGCAGGACGAGCTGCTGAAGATCGTCGCTGCAACCAAGAGCACGGTCATCATGGTCACCCACGATGTCGACGAAGCCGTGCTGCTGTCCGACCGCATCGTGATGATGACCAACGGCCCGGCCGCCACCATCGGAGAAATCCTGACTGTCGATCTGCCGCGTCCACGCAACCGCCTGCAGCTGGCGCACGACCCGAAATACCACGACCTGCGCAGCCAGGTGCTGGAGTTTCTCTACAGCCGGCAGATGCGGCCGAAGGAAGCCGCCTGACACACCGTCCGGACGACAAAACGTTCGAGCGCTCCCAGCCCGCCGTCAGAGACAGCGGGCTTTTTCATTGGGAAACCGGAACCGGCGCGACACCTGCCGTTTGTTCCATCGGCCTTGCCAAGGGGAACAATGTTGAACGGGGTATCGAGTGCTGCATTCGCCCCTGAACGGTCGGTCGTGCTGGACACAACCAACGTCTGGTTCGCGGCCAGACCGCCGTTGGCGAACTGCGTTACCTAGGTCAGCCATAAACCTCACACCGGCCATTGACTAGAAATTCCGCTAGATGGCCGCTTTCAACTTCAGCGAATGCGTACTCCCGACCCTGAACGGAAGTTCAGGCGGCTTGCGGGGAACGTCTCATGCTCGGCCGAAGCTGTCCTTGCTCTTGACCGGGTAGCGGTCGTTCGCGAATGACTGGTTTCCAACAACCTGGACGAATACATATTGGTTGTTCAGACCAGTCCCCACAAAGGTCCGCAAGGAGGAACTAGCTACGACCAGGCCGACGTGAAGTGCCAGTGGGCTACACATGGGGTACAAGCATCGGATCGAAGGGGTGATTTCTATGCGGCCCGACCTTGGAGTATCGTCCCTCTATGCCTGCTGTCGACAAACGCATGATCGGTCTGGCCCTGGGCAGCGGTTCCGCCCGGGGTTGGGCGCACATCGGCGTCATTCGTGCCCTAGCCGAGGCAGGCGTGCAGCCAGACATCGTCTGTGGCACCTCAATCGGTGCCTTGGTGGGTGCGGCGTATGCGTCCGGCGAGCTGGACCGTCTGGAAGCTTGGGTAAGGGAGCTGACGCTGCATGAGGTAGCGAGCTACTTTGACCTCAGCCTGGGTGGCGGCATGATCAAGGGGGCCAAGCTCATCGACTTTTTCCGCAAACACTCCCAGGATCAGGACATCTGCGCCCTTTCCTTGCGCTTTGCCGCGGTGGCCACTGACTTGGCCAGCGGGCGGGAGGTCTGGTTGCGCGACGGCAAGATACTGGACGCGGTACGGGCCTCTATCGCGCTGCCTGGCCTGTTCACTCCGGCCCGGCGCGATGGTCGCTGGCTGGTGGACGGCGGGCTGGTCAACCCTGTGCCAGTCTCCCTGTGCAGGGCCATGGGCGCCGAAACAGTGATTGCAGTGGACCTCAACACGGATATCATCGGCCGCCATCTCAGGCGTCCCCAGCCATCCGCCAGGAAGAAGACGCAGGCTCCGGAAGGCCGGGCCGACCGTTTGATGAACCAAGTCCAGGACAGACTGAGCACCCTGCCCTGGAGCTGGCGGGAGGCCGGCGACAGCCCACCCTCCCTGTTCGACACCATCGCCACCAGTCTCAGCATCATGCAGGTGCACATCGGCCGCAGCCGCCTCGCCGGTGAGTCGCCGGACATCATGATTGCACCCCGCCTTGCCCATGTGCAGTTGCTGGAATTCCATCGCGCCGCCGAGGCCATCGCCGAGGGCAGGAAGGCCGCAGAGGCCGTGTTGCCCATGCTGCGCGGAGTGGGTGCCGACGTCTAGCAACAGGGATGCAACGTCTAAAGCACAGGGCTCGTGCAAGCTTGTGGGCGGCTCGCAGGACTGCTCGGGCGGTCCTATTTCCCGTCGGGCGCGTAGGCCCTCATGAAGGCAGCAACGGCCCGGTCCGCGGCCACTGCAATCTCCTTGTCATCCGGTGTATCGTCCCGCGCGTGCAGCAGCAAGGGCTCAATGATCTCGGCCTCAAGAAGGCCGCGGAGGTGTTCTGCAGCGAGCCGGGCGTCGTCTGGACGCAAAGCCCCCGCAGCCATGAGCCGCGATAGGAAGGCCACCACATGTGCCCGCATCGCGGCGATCTTGGCCAGGAATAACTTGCCAATGCCAGAGCGGGTCGCCTCGGCGATCATCAGGCGTCTCGCTGCCACGGTGTCGGGCGAACAAACGACCTTCAGGTAGCTGGTACCGTAGTGCCGCAGCACGGCACCTGGATCAGTCCCTGAGGCGTCCAACTGCGCAGCACTCTGCGCAACGATTTCAGTGATGTAGTCATCCATGGCCACCGTCATGCATTCGACGAACAGCACCTCCTTCGAGGGGAAGTGGCTGTAGATCGTCGCCTTCGAGCTACCGACCTGGGCGGTGATCTCGGAAACCGAGGTCTTGTCGAACCCCTGCATCCGGAACAACCGGTAAGCCGTTTCAAGGATGGCTTGCCGCTTGGCATCGCTCTTCTTCATGTTTCGCTCCGCAATTAAACTGAACCGATCGGTACAGTCTTTCTTGGCCGGAGATGTATGTCAAGTCTGTAAAGAAAGCGCGCATTTCTTCGCAAGGCCCTTCCATGCCTTCATGGATACAGCGACCTGCCTTGTCTTATCGTCTATCAGGCTCGTAGGCCTTGAGAAAGGCGGCAACGGCACGATCGGCCGCCAGCGCAATCTCCTTTTCATCCGGCAAACCTTCCCGCACATGCAGCAGCAAAGGCTCAAGGAGTTCGACCTCCAACAGGGCGCGGAGTTGAGTGGCGGCAAAGTCCGCATCGTCGGCTCTCAACGCTCCAGAGGCCATGAACTTCGAAAGGAGCGCGGCCACGTGCGTCCTCAATGCGACGATCTTGGCGAAAAACAACTTGCCGATACCCGAACGGCTCGCTTCGGCAATGCTTACGTGTCGCACCGCCACCATATCGGGTGATGCGCCGAAGCTCAGAATCTTCTCGCCGAACTCCCGGAGCGCAGCGCCCGGGTCGGTCCCCGATGCGTCGAGTTGCGCGACGGCACCTGTGATGTAGCCCTCCACGGCCGCGGTCATGCATTCGACAAACAGCACTTCCTTGGTGGGGAAGTGGCAGTAGATCGTCGCCTTGGAACCGCCAACCTGGGTGGTTATTTCGGAAATCGACGTCCCATCAAACCCATGCATCCGGAACAGCCGGTAAGCGGCATCCAGAATGGCTTGCCGTTTGGCATCTCTGTTCATCAAGTTTTGCCCCAATAAAAAAACCGTACCGTTCAGTACATTTTTGCTTGACAGGCACCTATAGTCAAGTATATAAACTGTACCGTACGGTACTTATTGGAGTGAAACCATGAATGCAACGACTTTCCCCCCGCCCTCTAGTCGTCGGCGTGTCTTGAGCGCATTGCTGGCAGCAAGCATGGTCGCAGCCGGTGGTTGCGCCCACATACCCGACCTCGGTCCGGCGCCCGCCACGAAGCCCGTCGAAAAGCTGGGTAACGCCCAGTCCTTTTCCGCCCCGGTTGCTGCCTGGCCGGGCGATCATTGGTGGCAGGCCTACGGCGATGCCCAACTCGATGCCCTGGTAGAGGAAGCGCTGCGCGACTCGCCGGACCTCGCACGGGCCCAGGCGCGCCTGCGCCAGGCCGGGGCGTCGGTGCAGGGTGCGGGTGCGGCACTCATGCCGGAAGTGACCGGCAACGCCTCCTTCACCCAGGAACAGCAGAGCTACAACTCCCTCATGCCGCGCGCGGCAGTGCCGCAGGACTGGAACGACTACGGTCGGGCAACGTTGAATCTTTCCTGGGAACTGGATTTCTGGGGCAAGAACCGCTCCGCCTTGGCGGCGGCGACCTCGGAGCAACAGGCAGCCCAGGCCGAGGTGGCGCAAACCCGCTTGATCCTCTCCGCTTCGGTGGCCTCGGCCTATGCCGAGTTGCTCCACCTGTTCACGGTCCATGACAAAGCCGAAGCGGCGCTGGCCATTCGCAGCAAGACCGTTGAACTGTTCCGCCAGCGGCACGAATTCGGCTTGGAGAATCTGGCCAGCGTGCGTCAGGTCGAGGCCCGGAAAGCCTCGTCACAAGCGGAACTGCTGGCCATCGACGAACGCATCGCGCTGCAAAGGAACGGCATTGCCGCGCTGTTGGGCGCAGGGCCGGACCGCGGCCTGACCATCGCCCGCCCGACCGCCCGCTTCTCCGGCGCCGTCGGTCTGCCGTCCAACCTGGCCCTGGAACTCCTCGGCCGGCGGCCGGACATCGTCGCGGCACGGTTGCGCACCGAAGCCGCCGCTCGGCGCATCGACCAGCAGAAGGCTGGCTTCTACCCGAGCGTGAACCTGCTGGCCTTCGCCGGCTTCCACTCCCTGGGCATCGACAATCTGACCCGGTCGGGTTCGGACGTGGGCAGCTTCGGCCCGGCGATCTCGCTGCCCATCTTCAACACGGAACGGCTGCAGGGCCAGTTGCGCGGTGCCCGCGCCGAGTACGACGCGGCCGTAGCCAGCTACAACGGGACGCTCTCCAACGCGCTGCGCGAAGTGGCGGACGCGGTGACGAGCCGGAAGGCCCTGGATGGGGAACTGGCCGCATCCAGGGCCGCCGTCGTCGCTGCCGGCGAAGCCCACCGCATCGTCAGCATGCGCTACGAAGGCGAACTGGCCACCTACCTCGATGTGCTGACGGCGGAAGACGCCCTTATCTCGGCCCAACGAGCCTTGGCCGACATCGAAACCCGCGCCCTGATTCTCGACGTGGCCCTGGTGCGCTCCCTGGGCGGGGGCTTTCAGGGACCAGACCTCCAACGCGTGGCCGCCGCCATCGCCAAATGAACAACTCGATCTTCAAGGAGTTTTGCCATGAACGAACGTAACGATATTTCCGTATCGACCCACAGCGAACCGGCCGACACCAATGTCAGCCGTCGGAAGCCCCTGTTTGCACTGCTCGCCCTGGGGGTGGCAGTAGCCGGAGGCGGGGGCTGGGCCTACTGGGAGCTGGTGGCTTCCAAATATGTGGAAACCGACAACGCCTATGCCGCGGTGGAGTCCGCCCAGGTGACGGCCGCCGTCGCCGGCACCATCGCCGAAGTGCGGGTGAAAGACACCCAGTCGGTGAAAAAGGGCGACATCCTGGTGGTCATCGACCCCACCGACGCCAAATTGGCCCTCGCCCAGGCGGAAGCGGACCTGGGGCGCGCCATCCGTCGGGTAAATAGCCTAGCGGCCAACGATGCCGGACTCGGTGCCCAAGTGGGCGCTCGGGAAGCGGAAGAAAAGCGCATTGCCGCTCAGTTAGCATCAGCTCAGGCGGACTTCGACAGGGCGAGGATTGATCTCGATCGTCGCGAAGCGCTGGTAGCTTCCGGCTCTGTTTCCGGCGATGAGCTGACCCGCGCCCAGAATGCCTTTGCTTCGGCCGAAGCCAACCTGAACGCGATGACGGCAGCCGTGGCGCAGGCTCGCGCCGGTCGGAACGCCGCCCTCGGTGCCAAACAGGCCAACGCCGCGCTGATCGTCGGCGTCCCCCTGGAAGAAAACCCCGAAGTGGCGCTGGCTCGCGCCCGTCGCGACCAGGCGGCGGTGGACCTGGAACGGGCCGTCATTCGCTCGCCGGTGGATGGCGTCGTCGCCCGCCGCCAGGTCCAGCTCGGCCAGCGCGTCCAGCCTTCCACCCCGCTGCTGAACGTGGTTCCCGTGCAGGAAATGTACGTCAATGCCAACTTCAAGGAGGTTCAGCTCAGGGCCGTGCAGCCCGGCCAGAAAGTGGAACTGAGTTGCGACCTGCACGGCGACAAGATCGTCTACCACGGCGTCGTCGATGGTTTCAGCGGCGGCACCGGCGCGGCCTTCGCCCTGATTCCGGCCCAGAACGCCACCGGCAACTGGATCAAGGTGGTGCAGCGCCTGCCGGTGCGCGTCCGCCTCGATCCCGCCGAGCTGCAAGCCCATCCGCTGCGGGTCGGGTTGTCCATGACCGCCAAGATCGACCTGCGCGGCAAGTCCTGAACCGGAGGACACCATGTCGAACACTATGACCGCTCCGAGTGAGCAGCCCGCCCTGCACGGGGCGATGCTGTGGGTGGGGGCCATCGTCCTGGCGCTGGCCAACTTCCTCGCCGTGCTCAACATGACCATCGCCAACGTCACCGTGCCGAACATGGCCGGGGCGCTGGGCGCCGGTACCAGCCAAGGCACCTGGATCATCACGGCCTACGCCGTGGCGGAGGCCATCACCGTGACTCTGTCCGGATGGCTGGCCGCCCGCTTCGGCGCGGTCAGGGTGTTCTCGCTGTCGGTCGTGCTGTTCGGCGTCGCCTCGCTGCTGTGCGGCCTGTCCACCTCACTGCCCATGCTGCTCGGTATGCGCGTCCTCCAGGGCATGGCCGGTGGGCCCCTGATGGCGTTGTCCCAGACCCTGCTGCTGCGCATCTTCCCGAAGGAACAGGCCATGCAGGCCATGGGGCTGTGGGCGATGACCACGCTGCTGGCGCCCGTGGTCGGCCCGGTGCTGGGCGGGTGGATATGCGACAACTGGAGCTGGCAGTGGGTTTTCTTCATCAACGTGCCGATGGCGCTGGCCTTTGGCGCCATCGCCTGGGGCCTGCTGAAGCGCTATGAGGCGTCCCTGGTCAAGCTGCCCGTCGACAAGATCGGCTTCATCCTGCTGGTGATCTGGGTGGCCTCCCTGCAGATCATGCTCGACGAAGGCAAGGATCTGGACTGGTTCTCCTCGGACAAGATTCGCGTCCTGGCCGCTGTCGCCGTGATCGGTTTCTTCGCCTTCCTGATCTGGGAGCTGACCGAGAAGAACCCCATCGTCGATCTGCGCGTCTTCCGCCACCGCGGCTTCTCCGCCAGCATGCTCGTGCTCGCCCTGGCTTTCGGCGCCTTCTTTGGCCTCAACGTGCTGACCCCGCTCTGGCTCCAGTACAACATGAGCTACACCACCACCTGGGCCGGGCTCGTGGTGGCTTGGGGCGGCCTGCTCTCGGTGGTCTTCTCGCCGATCTCGGCCAAGCTGGCGAACCGGTTCGACGCTCGTTGGCTGATCTTCATCGGCTGCATCTGGCTGGGGGCCGACACCCTTTGGCGGTCGGTGGCAACTACAGACATGGACTACTGGACCATCGTCATCCCGCTATTCTTCATGGGCGTCGGCATGCCCATGTACTACGTGCCGCTGACGGGATTGGCCATGGGTTCGGTGGAGGAATCGGAGACGGCCTCGGCGGCTGGCCTGATGAACTTCGTGCGAACCATCTCCGGCGCCTTCGCCACCTCCCTGGTCACCACCGCCTGGCAGGACAAGGGCTACATCGCCCACGACCGGCTGGCCGGCATCGTCGATCCCACCGGTGAGGCCGCCGCCATGGTCGCAGGGGCACCGGAAGTGGCCGGCCAGGCGGGACGCGAACTGCTGAACGGCCTCACCACCAGCCAAAGCCTGCTGCTGGCGACAAATGATCTGATGATCGTCATCGCCATCATCTTCTTCATCTCCGCCTTCGCCATCGCCCTGGCGCCCAAGGCGGCCCGGTCGGTGGATGCAGCCGCGATCGGACACTGAAACCTTGGAGCAGAGAAGCGGTGCATTGTCCGCACCGTCCTACTTTCATACACGGACACATCCTCTCCGACGTGACCGACCAAGATGGCCGAGTTTGAGACGTTCGAGGGCCAGCGCTTATGGTCGAATACCCCATTCCCCAACCCGATGCCGGCCCAAGCCAGCACCGCAGCACAGACATAGATAAACAGGTGAAGCGGCGCGACAACGGGGGCTTGCAATACAACTTTACTTTTCCGAAGCTGACCCCTTTCCGTTGCCAAGGGAAACAATGTTGAACGGGTATCGAATGCCGCATACGGCCCGAGCGGTCGGTCGTGCTGGTTACAACCAACGTCTGGTTCTCGGCCAAAGGCGACGAAGGGTTCTCAACTCACTCTGTCCGCACCGAAATTGGGACCGGACACTGGCTTGTATGGACAACAACGGCTGCTTTGTTAACAGCAACAGCTGTGAACGAAACCCCGTTTACACAGAATATCGGACAGGCCTCTTGGCGGGGTCGTAGGCGTAGTCGTAGGCGACGACGGTCTGGTTGGCACCGTTTTTCGTCTCGGCGCGGGTGACGAGGCCGAGTGCGTCGCGGGTGTAGACAGCGGTCTGGGCGCCGGGGACGGTGCGGCTCTTGAGCTGGCCCTGGGTTTCGCCGGGGGCACCTTTTACGCCGTAGGCATAGGTCGTCGATTGGCCGGCCGCGGCCTGCACGGGGGTCTGGCTGGAAACAAGCTGGTTGTGGACGTTCCAGGTCCTGGTCCAGACCTTGCCGTTGGGGTCGGTCTCGGTGAGTTTTCTGCCGAAGCGTTGTGGAAATTGATAAAGAGTGGGGAGGATAACTGTCAGATCAGGTCTGTACTTCTACATGTCAGGTATGAATATCCAACTCAGGCCGCAAGCCTTTCTCAATGTACTCGATCAACATGGTGTCATTGATGATCGCCAAAATTGGTAGCTTTTTTTTCTACTTCGGTCAATGGCCGATCCAGAAGAGTTTCCCTGTTCTTGCCATCCCACAGCCCCCAGCGCTTAGCTTTTTTTGTTTCTATGTCAATCAGACCTTTCATCCTAAATAGAGGAAAAGCCTGTGCCTCGGCGGGCACGGGCACATTGCCAACGACCTTGAAAATACCTCTCGTGAGAGCCGCGTTCAGGGGAAAGAATGTGATGAACTGCACCGGACTACGCACCAACACATCGAGTTCGTCCGGGCGTTCGGCAAACGCCCCTTCGAATATCCGCAGCAACTGACCGTACTTCGGCGGCTCGGTGTGATTATGCGTGTATTGCGCACAGGCCAAGCCCTTCTTGGTTGGAATCTCGATGATGTCGCCTATTTTTGATCGTGCCATTCATGTTCCTTTAGTAGCCTGTTCCTTTTGAGGCTCCACAGATAACACCTTAAAAGAAAATCTCATGCCGGCATCCTCGGCAACATGTGCCAAATGCTCCATAAATCTGCGACCTTCGCTACTTGGCTCATGCTTTGCCAGGATACTGATTTTGATAGGAGTTGCTTTGGTCACCTCAAGGCCAGTAGTTTCTCGTAATTGTTCGTACACTTCACCGCTCTCAATAAAGTCAAAGTAGCGATTGACTTTCGACTGCAACAGGGAAAGGTGCTGTATGTCGTCCATCCAATCAAGATCATCAATGAGGGTTAGTACCACATGTCCTGAATCTTTCTCTAGCCCAAGATAATCAACTGTATTAGTGTCTGTTAATCGCATGCTTCGCCTCTCATGGCCGTCGGATTATGACCTGAGTTCCGGGCGGAATAACCGTACCGCCAGGAACACCTGGTTTACCCTTACCAACAACAACGCCCCCATTTTGCAGAATTTCAGGAAAACCTGAAGTTTGATTGCTCGTTAAAGGTGCAGTCGCTGAGGCCTTGCACTCCACACAGCCAATTTGGGTTCCATCCCTAGTAACGTAATCCACGCGGGTACGAGTGCCACTGGGAGTTTTGATTGTAATTTGTGGGGCGACAATTTCGTGTGTTGCCCTCAATTCAGTCCCAATGGCTTGCTCAAACGCATCGCCTGCCGCCTTGTTCGCTTGCAATACGTCAGCAGCTTTCGAGCCGAATTTTCCAGTTGTTGCTGCTGCCCCGATCACAGGTATGGCCGCGCCCAAGGAGAGTGATCCACCAAGCGCATCGCCCCGTCCATACGAAATGCCCGCGTTCAACAGATCGGCGGCGAAACCGAAGGGTTCGGTCAGACCCAGCAGGTCGAGACCGAACTGAACCTTGTCGAGCGCACCCGATCCACTCTGGCTCGGAAGTTTCTGTTGCCCCGGCGTAAACGTCCCACCGTTGCCGCCGCCGCGCACGTCGGTTTGTATGCCTGTGTAGAAGCTCGCCTACGGCCCCATTTTTTGCCAATAACAAGCGTTCCTTTTCATGCACCTTCGCTATCAGGACCTTTGCCTTCGTTAAGCGACGGCGGATCTTTCCGAATGGAGGCGAGCCGCTGCCGGGTGAGCAATACCCTCCAAATTGGTTCGCTTAAGCAGCAGCGCGTTGACGGCCACCAGCGCCGAGCTTCCGGACATGGCAAGCGCCGCAACCTCGGGGCTGATGACGAACGGATAAAACACACCGGCGGCCACCGGGAAGGCAACCACGTTGTAGGTGACTGCCCACCATAAATTCTGGTGCATCTTGGTGAGCGTGGCGCGCGACAGCGCGATCGCGCCGACCACGTCGTACGGATCGCTTTTCATCAAAACCACATCGGCGCTCTCCATGGCGACGTCGGTGCCGGCGCCGATGGCAAACCCCACGTCGGCCTGCGTCAGCGCCGGCGCGTCGTTGATGCCGTCCCCGACCATGCCGACTTTCTTGCCTTGCGTCTGCAACTCCTTGACCTTGTCGGCCTTCTGCCCGGGCAGCACGTCTGCCAGCACGATATCGATGCCCAGCCCGGCGGCGATGCGTTCGGCCGTCGCCTGATTGTCGCCCGTAAGCATCGCCACCTGCACGCCGCGTACGCGCAATGCCTTCACTGTCACCGCCGAGGTGGGGCGTGGGGCATCGGCAATGGCGACGAGGCCGACCAACCGGCCTCCGTGAGCGACGTGGACCACGGTCCGCCCGGCGCCCTGCATCTCGTCGGCCTTGCCATCCAGGCCACCCATGTCGATATTCTGGGTCTGCATCAGCCCGCGATTGCCCAGCAGCACCGTGCGGCCATCGACGTCTCCCCTGGCGCCTCTCCCATCAATGTTGGTGAATCCGGTTACGGGTTGAATCGCCAGGCCCCCAGCCCGCTTGAGGATCGCCTGCGCGAGGGGGTGCTCGGAGCCCATCTCCACGGCGGCGGCGAGCGCAAGGACCGCGTCTTCGTCGACACCTGGCGCCGTGGCCACATCCACCACCTCGGGCTGCCCCAGGGTGAGCGTGCCGGTCTTGTCGAAGATCACGACGTCGAGCCGGGCCGCTCCCTCAAGCGAGGCCGCGTTCTTGAACAGGATGCCATGTTTCGCCCCGAGGCCGGTTCCCACCATCACCGCCATGGGGGTGGCGAGTCCCAGGGCGTCCGGGCAGGCGATGACGAACACGGTAATCGTCAGGGTCAGCGCAAACAGCAGCGGCTGGCCGATCCATCCGAACCACACAGTAAAGGTCGCCAGGCCGATCACCAGTGCGATCAGCACCAGCCATTGCGAGGCGCGGTCGGCGAGCAGTTGGGCCGGCGCCTTGGAGTTCTGCGCCTCCTGCACCAGCTTGACGATCTGCGCCAACGCCGTGTCGGCGCCAACCTTGGTGGCACGGTAGACGAAGCTGCCACTCTTGTTGATGGTCGCGCCGATCACCCTGTCGCCCGGTTTCTTGGCAACCGGCATCGATTCGCCGGTGAGCATGGATTCGTCCACCTGAGACTCGCCCTCGAGCACCTCGCCGTCCACCGGAATCTTGCTGCCTGGACGAATGATGACCCTGTCGTCCACCCTAACCTCGGCAGTTGGCAGTTCGACTTCCTGCCCCTCGCGAACCACCGTGGCCCTCGGTGGGGCCAGATCGAGCAGCGTTCGGATCGCTTCGGAAGCACCCGCGCGGGCGCGCATTTCCAGCCAGTGGCCGAGCAGGATGAACACCAGCAGCACGGCGACCGCCTCGTAGAATTGGACGCCGGCGAAGAAAAAAGTGGCGCCCACGCTGAACAGGTAGCCGGTGCCGACCGACATCACGACCAGCACGGCCATGTTGAGCACCCCATTCCTGAGGGCGCGCCACGCGGCGACTACGAACGGCCAGGCGGGATAGATGACTGCGCAACTGGCCAGCAGGAACAGCCACAGGTTGAGTTGCAGGCCGAACGGTGGTGCGGGGGGCGCGAACATGCCGCCCATCGGCGAATAGGCGAAGACCGGCACGGTGAACGCGGTCGCGATGAGGAAGCGGTTTCGCATGTCGCGCACCATCCCCCGCATGTCCATCCCGGCACCATGGCCCATTTCGTGCGCCATGGCGTCGGCCTTTCCGGGTGGCGGTGCATGTACCGGGTGGGCTTCATGCCTAAGCGCAGGGATGGCCTCCGCTTCAGCGGCGCAGAGATGCCGGGGAATCTGCTCGCCTGCACAGTGGTAGCCGCATTCCCTGACGCCCGCCTCGATGGCCGAAAGGCGGGTGGCGCCTTCGTCGTAGGTCACGGTGGCGCTGCCGGCCACATAGTTGACCTGGGCCGTGTGCACACCGGGAAGCCTCAGCAGTTGCTTTTCGATGCCCTGGGCGCTCAGCACGGACACCAGGCCGGACACTTCGATCGTCGCTGCTTTCATGATGCCACCTCCATGACCGGGAAGCTGCCATGCCCCGCCTGCGCCGGCATCACTGTTCCCTGACCAGCCCCCATTGCTTGACCAGGGCATAGATCGCCGGGATCACCGCCAGCGTCAGCACCGTCGACGAGATCATGCCGCCCACCATCGGCGCCGCGATGCGGCTCATGACCTCAGAGCCGGTTCCGGTGCCCCACATGATGGGCAAGAGGCCGGCCATGATCGCGACCACCGTCATCATCTTGGGGCGGACGCGTTCGACGGCCCCCTCCATCACGGCCGCGTAAAGCTCGGCCGTGCCCGGCGCCCGCCCGGATGTCCGGCATCGCGCCTGCGCGGCCTCCCAGGCGTGGTCCAGGTAGATCAGCATCACCACGCCGGTCTCGGCCGCCACCCCGGCGAGCGCGATGAAGCCCACCGCCACCGCGACCGACAGGTTGTAGTCGAGCAGCCACATCAGCCAGATCCCGCCCACCAGGGCAAACGGCACCGAGAGCATGACGATCAGTGTTTCAGTGAGCCGCCTGAAGTTGAGATAGAGCAGGACGAAGATGATCAGCAGCGTCACCGGGATGACGATCTTCATCTTTCCGATGGCGCGCTCCATGTATTCGAACTGGCCGCTCCAGGTGATGTAGTAGCCGGGGGGGAACTTCACCTGCTCGGCGACCGCCTTGCGCGCCTCGGCCACGTAGGAACCGATATCGCGGTCGCGGATGTCGACGAAGATATAGGCAGACAGTAGGGCATTCTCGGTGCGGATCCCGGCCGTGCCTCGGGCGATTTCCACCCGGGCAAGCTGGCCGAGCGGGATCATCGCGCCCTCCATGGTCGGCACCAGGACCTCTTGGGCGATCTGCTGCGGGCTGGACCGCAGCTCGCGCGGATAGCGGACCTGCACGCCGAATCGCTCGCGTCCCTCCACCGTGGTCGTCACCATCTCGCCGCCGAGCGCGGTGCCGATCACCTCCTGCAGGTCGCCGACCGCGAGACCGTAGCGGGCGAGCTGTTCGCGGTCCGGCTCGATGTTAAGGTAGTAGCCGCCGGTGATGCGTTCGGCGTAAGCCGAGGTCGTGCCCGGCACGGTCTTCACCACCGCCTCGATTTCCCGGGCCAGCGCCTCCATCTCGCCCAGATCGCGGCCGAAGACCTTGATGCCGATGGGGGTGCGGATGCCGGTCGACAGCATGTCGATGCGGGCCTTGATCGGCATGGTCCAGGCGTTCGACACACCGGGGAACTGCAGGGCGCGGTCCAGTTCGGCGATCAGCTTGTCGGTCGTCATGCCGGGTCGCCATTCGGATTGCGGCCTGAGGTTGATGACCGTCTCGAACATCTCGACCGGCGCCGGGTCGGTGGCGGTGTTGGCGCGCCCCGCCTTGCCGTAGACCGAGGCGACTTCAGGGAAACTCATGATGATCTTGTCCTGGGTCTGCAGCAGCTCGGCCGCCTTGGTGATCGACATGCCGGGTAGCGAGGACGGCATATAGAGCAGCGTGCCCTCGTTGAGCGTCGGCATGAACTCGCTACCAAGCCGCGATGCCGGATAGATCGACACAGCCAACGCCAGCAGGGCCGCCAGGACGGTCGTTTTCTTCCAGCGCATCACCCAGGCGATGATGGGACGGTAAACCCAGATCAGGAAGCGGTTCACCGGGTTCCTAGCCTCAGGCAGGATGCGGCCGCGGATGAACAGCAGCATCAGCACCGGAACCAGCGTGACCGACAGCAGCGCTGCGCCGGCCATGGCGAAGGTCTTGGTGTAGGCGAGCGGCGAGAACAGCCGGCCCTCCTGGGCTTCGAGCGTGAATACCGGCAGGAAGGACACGGTGATGATGAGCAGCGAGAAGAACAGCGCGGGGCCGACTTCCCTGCACGCCGCGATCATGGCGTCGAAGCGATTCCGGGGACCATGTTCGGGCGGCAACCGCTCCAGATGCTTGTGCGCGTTCTCGATCATCACGATCGCCGCATCCACCATCGCGCCGATCGCGATGGCGATGCCGCCGAGGCTCATCAGGTTGGAGTTCATGCCGAGCAGGCGCATGGCGATGAAGGCGATCAGCACGCCGACCGGCAGCATCAGGATGGCGACAAGCGCCGATCGCACGTGCAGCAGGAAAATGATGCAGACCGCCGCCACGATCAGACTTTCCTCGATCAGCGTGGTCTTCAGCGTTTCAATGGCGCGGTGGATCAGCTCGGAGCGGTCGTAGACCGCCTGGATCGTCACCCCCTCGGGCAGGCCGGCGGCGATCTCGGCAATCTTGGCCTTGAGATTGCCGATGACCTCGAGCGCATTGGCGCCATAGCGCGCCATGGCGATGCCAGACACCACCTCGCCCTCGCCGTTCAGCTCAGTGAGGCCGCGCCGCTCGTCCGGCACCAACTCGACCCGCGCGATGTCGCGGATCAGCACCGGCGTGCCCGCCTCGCTTTTCACCACCAGACTCTCGAGATCGGCCTTGCCGCGCAGGTAGCCCTTGCCGCGCACCATGTACTCGGTCTCGGCCATTTCCACGACGCGTCCACCGACATCGCGGTTGGAATCGCGGATGACCTGGGACACCCGCGACAGCGGAATCGCGTAGGCACGCAGCTTCACCGGATCCACCGTCACCTGGTAGGTCTGGACGAAGCCGCCAATCGACGCGACTTCGGCCACCCCCTGCGCCTTGGTCAGCTGGTAGCGCACATACCAGTCCTGGATCGTGCGCAGCTCCGCCAGCGTCCTGTCCTTCGCCAGCAGCACGTACTGATATACCCAGCCAACCCCGGTCGCGTCCGGCCCGAGCGCCGGGGATACGCCCTTGGGCAGGCGGCCGGAGGCGAAGTTGAGGTATTCCAGCACGCGCGAGCGCGCCCAGTAGATGTCGGTGCCGTCTTCAAAGATCACGTAGACGAAGGATGCGCCGAAGAAGGAGAACCCACGCACCACCCTGGATTGGGGGACGGCGAGCATGGACGTGGTCAACGGATAGGTGACCTGGTCCTCGACCACCTGCGGTGCCTGCCCGGGATATTCGGTGTAGATGATGACCTGCACGTCGGACAGGTCCGGCAATGCGTCGAGCGGGGTTTTTGCCACCGCGTAGACGCCGCCGATGACGACGAACAGCGTGGCGAGCAGGACGAGAAAGCGGTTCCTGCCCGACCATTCGATGAGGTGGGCCAGCATGGCGTTCCCGTCAGTGCCCGCTGCGCGATTCGGGGCGCACGGGCTGGCCGGCAGCCGGCATGATGCGGGTGATGACCCATTCTCCCGGCTGCCGCTCGACGAACTCGAACGCCACTGCCGCACCCGGTTTCAACCCCTTGAGCAGGGCAGCGTTGGCGACCTTGAACTCCATCGTCATGGGCGACCATTGCAGCGAAGCCACCGGGCCGTGATTGATGCTGATCATGCCAGCCTCGGGGTCGAGACCATCTATCGCGCCTTCCGCCAGATGTCCCGCCCCGCTCGCACGCGGCAGGGCGCCCGACGCCGGGCTGCCTTGGCCGCCCATACTGCCGACCGCGGCCTTGAGGTTGCTTTCGGCGTCGATCAGGAAATTGGCCGCGACCACGACTGGCTCGCCTTCCTCGACCCCGTCGAGCACCTCCACGTAATGCGCGTCGCGCCCCCCGAGCCGGACCTCGCGCGGCTCGAAGCGGCCTTCCCCGGCCTGGACCAGCACGATGCGGCGGGTGCCGCTGTCGATCACCGCCGACTCGGGAACGGCCAGCACCTGGGCCTGGCCGTCGACCGACAACGCCACGTCGGCGAACATGGCGGGCTTGAGCAGCATTCCGGGGTTGGCCAGCTCGACGCGGACCGGAACGGTGCGGGTCCCGGCCGTCAGGGTCGGGTACACGTACGTGATCCGTCCCTCGAACACCTTGCCCGGATAGGCGTTGACCGTCACCTGTGCCCGCCCTCCCCGTTTGACGAGGCCGATGTCCTGCTCGAACACGTCCGCGATGATCCAGACCGATGACAGGTCGGTGACCTGGTACAGGGTTTCGCCTGGCATGAAGCGCATGCCCTGCAGTGCTTTCTTGTCGGTCACGATGCCGGAGACCGGCGAGCGAAAAGTCAGGGTGCGCTTCGCCTCGCCCGAGCGGGCCAGCGCCTTCACCTGGGCGTCGGAGATGTCCCAGTTCTTCAGTCGCGCCAGGCTCGACTCGGCAAGCTGGCGCATCCCGCTGCTTGCCGTGCTGTCGGCTTCTTTCATCGCCTGCACGCCCTCGATGGCGAGCGCGTATTCCCGCTGCGCGGAAACCAGTTCCGGGCTGTAGACCTCGAACAGCGGCTGTCCCTTGCCCACGCCCTGGCCGGTGACGTTGACATGCAGGCGCTCGATGTAACCCTCGAACTTGGGCGCGATCGCATACACCCGACGCTCGTCCGGCTCGACGCGTCCGGCGGCGCGAACGAGCCTGTCCAGCACCCGCAGGCTGGCGACTTCGGTCCTGACGCCCAGTTTCTGGACCTTCTCGGTGCTGATCCTGACCTGGGGGGCGCCGCCCTCGCCGCCGGCGTCCTCCTCGCCTTCGTAGACCGCGATGTAGTCCATCCCCATCGGGTCCTTCTTCGGCACCGGCGACGTGTCGGGCAGCCCCATCGGATTGCGGTAATACAGGAGCTTGCGCTGCGGCGCCGCACCGCCGTTCGCCGACGCCTTCATCGCGGGCTCGCCAGGCTGTCCGCTGCGCGTTCCCAGCCAGAATCCCCCCCCTGCGGCCAATGCCACCGCAGAAATCAGGCCGATGGCCCATCCCATGCGCCTCTTCATAGGTCCTCTCCCAGGAGCCGCTCGATTTCCGCCAGCCTGACCTGCATCTCGAGCTCGGCCTTGAGACGTCCGAGCCGGGCCTGAAGGATCTGGCGCTGCGCATCCAGCAGGGTCGCGAAATCGATTTTTCCGGTTTCGTAGCCCGCCAGCGCGGCGCGGAAGCCGAGCTCCGCCTGGGGCAGCAGGCTGCCGGCGGTCAGGCTCTCGGTGCGGCGGGCAGCCTCGATGCCGGCGAGATGCTCCGCCAGTTCGGCAAGCACCTGATTGGACAGCGCCTCGGCACGTGCACGGGCAGCGGACAGCATGGCTTCCGACTCGCGCTGCTGGGCGCGGCGCGAGGCTTGCTGCAAGGGCAGGTTGAGCTCGACCATCAGCTCCCATTCCTCGATCGCGTTCCCGTACTGGATCGGCGAAACCCCAAGGGTGAAATCCGGATAGCGGTTCCGGTAGGCGAGTTCGCGGTTCTTCTCGGCCGACCCGATGCGCGCGCGCTCGGTGAAAAGCAGCGGATTCCTCGCGCGAACCCGTTCCTCGAGCGTGGCATACTCCAGTTGCGATGGCGGTGGTACAGGACGCAGTTGCCCCGGTTCGGCCAGCGGTGCGCCGGCAGGCCTGGCAAGCAAGGCATTCATGCGTGCCTGCAGCTGGCGGCGCTCGTTTTCCAGCGCGATCAGCTCGGCCCGCATGCCGGTCTGCTCGACCTGCGCGCGCACGACGTCCTGTTGCACCGCCAGGCCGCCGGCGTAGCGAACCCGCGCAATCCTTTCCAGACGCTCCATGAGATCGAGGACTTCGCGGCCGTAGCGCTCGCTGCGGTAGGCGGAATAAAGCTGGGCGTAGACCGACTTGATGCGTGCCGCGAGTTCCGCCCAGTTTCCCCGGGCCTGGCCCCTGGTGCCCTCGGCGTCGAGTTCGGCGGCCTGCCGTCTCAGGTCGCGCTTGCCGAACCAGGGAACGTCCTGCATCAGCAGATAGCGGGTACTGCCGACGCGGCTGGGAGAAAGCGTCGGGCTCTGCTCGCCAAACCTGGTGATGTCGCGCAGTTCGACACGGAGCCTGGGGTCGGGCAAGGCGGCGACCGGCGTCACCCGCTCGGCGGCGGCATCGGCCTCCAGGCGCATGGCCGAATATTCGGGATTGTGCTCCCTGGCGTATTCGAGAAGGGACTCGATGCCGGCGCCCGGTAGTTGATCCTGGGCCTGGGCTAGCGCTCCCCCGAGCCCGGTCAGGGCGACCAGAAGGCATCCTGACACGCCAAGTGTTCTTCTCATGTGCCCCCCTCGATACGCACGAATTCCCCTCGGTCAGTTCTTTGAATGCGCCTGGACTACGCCTGCGTGTTGGTCATGGATCCCGGCCCGCTCCGTCCCTCAATCCGTCAGATCGGCACGCTGTTTCAGAAACGTTTCCCGATCGATTTCACCCCGGGCATAGCGTGCCTCCAGGATGTCCAGTGCCGTCCGCCCGGATGTGCCGTTCCGGCCGCGCAAGGCATACACGATGCCCGCGACCAGCAGGATGGGGATCAGCCAGACCAGCACCATGCCCCAGCCCATCCCGTAATGCTCGAACCCCCACATAC
Source organism: Pseudomonadota bacterium (assembly GCA_021836225.1). Next base: position 19,419 of record JAKBJA010000052.1, read on the forward strand.
CCGTTCTCCTGTCCGGATTGGCGCAAGCGCCGCGGCACGCCTCCGTCCCGCAGGTTGCAACTGCAGGATGGACGCCATGCCTTGTTATAGATCAGTCGTTCAGCACGGACCCGTAGGTATTGCCGTTGCCTTTCTCCGGGGCGTGGCTGTCGCCTGCCTTGTGCGGCACGTGCGTTTCGCCCGCCTGGAGGTCGAGCAGGACCGAGCCGTAGACGTCGCCGGTGCCCCGTTCGGGCTCATGGCTATCCCCGGCCGCGTGAGGGAAATGACTGTCATGCACGTTGGTGATGCTCTGCTGCAGATCAGGGTTGCTGTTCTGGTGGTAGGCCCAGGCCGGGGTCACCAGCAGGGCGAGCGTGATAGATGCGATTGCGAATTTCATGGTGTGCTCCTTTCATGGGAGAGCGTGGTCTGCGGACGTGTCCGCGCGACTCACTTGGGGGGGGATGCAGGGGCGGCCTGCGGCATGCCCATGTTCTTCTGCATCATCATCTGCATCATGTCCATGCGCTTCTCCATCATCTCCATGCGCCTGGCCATCATGTCGTCACTGCCGGACATGCCCGGTCCCATCATGCCCATGCCTCCTCCCATCATGCCGTCCTTCATCATCGGGCAGTCCATCATTCCGCCGCCCATCATGCCTTTCCCCGCCATCATGTTTTCCTGCATGGTCTGCATATGCTCCTGCAGCAGTTTCTGGCGCTGAGCCGGATCTTTGGACTTGGCCATTTGCTCCAACTGGCTTTGCATTCGCCTGGTGTTGGCCTGCATCTTCTGGATCGTCTGATCGGCAGAGGGCGCGGCTGCACCGGCTTTCTGGTCGGGGTGATGTGCGTCTTCCGCGAGAACGGGCTGCATGGCCATGGCAGTCAACATCAGGGTGGCAATCAATGCGGTGGTGCGTTTCATGTTCGACTCCTTCTTGACGTGGGATAAATGAACCTCAGGGTTTGGCTACTTCGAGCGTGGTGACGGTGAATGTGCCGTTCGTCCTGTCAGCGCGGAACCGGACCGTGTCGCCTGGCTTCACCCGATCGAGCCAGATGGGATCCTGGACACGAAAAACCATGGTCATGCCGGGCATGTCGAAGTTCTCGAGCGGGCCGTGCTTGAGGGTGAGCTTGCCTTGCGCCTTGTCCACTTTCCTGACCACGCCTTCGCTGAGGGCGGTTGCGTGTGCCGCGGCGCCGGCATGGTCAGGATGATTCGACTCGGCCCAGGCAGGGAACCCGATGGCAAGCCCCAGTCCCAGGGCGAGGGAAGTCAGGGTGGATTTCATAAGTAAGCACTCCTTGCAGGTGTTGGTGCAGACCCGGGTGGGCCTGTTCCGGTTGAACGTTGATGCCAGTGTGGACGATCGCCCCCCACGGCAAGCTGACGGTGGGATGACAATTGCGTCATTCAGGGATGGTCTGGGGTTTGACGACAATGCGCCCCCGCATCCCGGCCTCGTAGTGCCCGGGAATCAGGCAGGCGAAGCCGAACTCGCCTGCCTGATTGAAATGCCAGAGGATTTCGCCCTGTCGCCCCTGGCTGACATGCGCCATGTAGGCTTCGTCGTGTTCCATACCGGGAAACTTCCTCATTGCCTCGGCGTGTTCCGCCAGGGCCGCATGCGTGCCGATCACCATCTCGTGCATCATCCTGCCGTCATTGCGCAGGATTAGGCGCACGGTCTCACCCTGCCTGATCTGGAGCGTATCGGGCTCGAATCGCATCGCGTCGGTCATGCGGATGGACACGGTTCGCCCCACGCGATCCGCCTCTCCAGCGACGCCCCATGGTTTCTGTTCTTTGACGATGGGAACCGCGGGGCTGTCGTGCCGCGCGCCGCCATGTGCCTGCGCATTGCCGCTCGCTGCTGCCAGGCTCACTGCCAGAATGAGATAAGGTTTCTTCATGCGTGCCCCAGGATGGATTGAGATAGCCAATACCCTGATCCTGCTGGGACGCACCCGACGTGAACCTGACCTCGGCATTACAAATCTGTCATGCACCTTGTTCAGGGCGAGAGCTATGGCAGGATGCGGGTGTTCAGCACGACCTTATGTCCATGAAAATCCTGATCGTCGAAGACGAGCCCAAAACGGGCGCTTACCTCAAGCAGGGCCTGACCGAGGCCGGCTTTGTCACAGACCTGGCGAACGAAGGCTGGGAAGGGCTTGAACTCGCAAAGGAGGGCCATTACGACCTGGTGATCCTCGATGTGATGCTGCCCGGGCTCAATGGCTGGCAGGTGCTCGAAGGCCTGCGCCGCGCCGGCATCGAGGTGCCGGTGCTGTTCCTGACCGCGCGCGATCAGGTCGAGGACCGGGTCAAGGGGCTCGAGCTGGGCGCCGACGATTACCTGGTGAAGCCCTTCGCCTTTGCCGAACTGCTGGCCCGGGTGCGCACCCTCGTGCGGCGCGGACATGCGGGCCTGGAGTCCGCTGTGCTCAAGGTTGCCGACCTGGAGCTCGACCTTCTGCGCAGGCGCGCCATTCGTGACGGGCGCCGGATCGACCTGACCGCCAAGGAGTTCGCGCTGCTGGAGCTGTTTCTGCGCCGGCAGGGCGAAGTGCTGCCGCGCAGCCTGATCGCCTCCCAGGTCTGGGACATGAATTTCGATTCCGACACCAACGTCATCGACGTGGCGGTGCGGCGGCTGCGCGTGAAGATCGACGAAGGCTTCGAGCCCAAGCTCATCCACACGGTTCGCGGGATGGGCTACGTGCTGGAAGCCGGCCCGGATGGCGCGATCCCATGAAAAGCCTGTCGCTGACCAGCCGGATCAGCCTGCTGTTCGCAGTGGCCGCTTCGCTGGTTCTGCTCGCCACCGGCCTGATCCTGACGCAGGTGGTCGAGGCCCACTTCGAGGAGGAGGACCGCTACGAGCTGAGCGGCAAGCTGGCGCTCATCCGCAACCTGTTCAACCACGCCTCCAGCCAGCAGCTACTGGATCGTCTGCCCCAGCAGCTGGACGACGCCCTGGTCGGCCACCAGGGGCTTGCCGTTGTCGTCACCGATGCGACGGGCAACATCTGGTTCGCCACGTCAGGTGCGAATTTCCCGCGCGCGCTGCTGCAGCGCTGCGTCAGCCAACCTCAGGAATGCCGCTCCGGGACCCTGCACCAGTGGCAACAGGGTGGCGTCAGCCACCGAGGGATGGCGGTTTCGATCACGTCGGGCAATGGCATGCCTTACACCGTGGCGGTGGCGCAGGACATCGAGCACCACGAGCATTTCATGGACAAGTTCAAGACCGTGCTGGCGGTCGCCATCGCGCTGGCCGCCCTGGCCACGGCCGCGCTGGGCTGGGTCGTGACCCGCTGGGGGCTGTCCCCGTTGCGTCAGGTCGCCGACCGGGTGGCCGGCATTTCCGCCGAACGTCTGGCCGAGCGTCTGCCGGTTGCCGGCCTGCCGGCGGAGCTCAGGCCGCTGGCGACTGCCTTCAATGCCATGCTGGCCCGGCTGGACGACTCCTTCCGCAGACTCTCCGAGTTCTCGTCCAACATCGCCCACGAGCTGCGCACCCCGATTTCCAACCTCATGACCCAGACCCAAGTGGCGCTTTCCAACGCACGCGACAAGGACGAGTACAAGGAGGTCCTCTACTCCAGCCTGGAGGAGTACGAGCGCATGGCGCAGATGGTGGGCGACATGCTCTACCTGGCGCAGGCCGAGAACGGCCTGCTCAACCCGGGGCAGGAACAGGTCGACCTTGCCAGCGAGACGCGGGATTTGTTTGACTACTTCGAAGCCTGGGCCGAGGAGCACGCGGTTGCGCTGACCCTGACCGGGACGGCCAGCGTGGTCGGCGACCGGCTGATGCTGCGACGCGCGCTCAGCAATCTGCTGTCGAACGCGATCCGGCATACGCCGCGGGGCGACGCTGTGAAGGTTTCCATGAGCAGGAACGCAGACAGCGTCACCCTTGCCGTCGAGAATCCCGGCCCGGCCATCCCGGCGGAGCATCTTCACAAGCTGTTCGACCGTTTCTACCGCGTCGACCCGTCTCGGCAACGCAACGCTGATGGCACCGGACTGGGGCTTGCCATCTGCAGATCCATCGTGGAGGCACATGGCGGGACGATCAGCGTGTCCTCCGACGACCAGAGGACGCGCTTTGTGATTGCCTTGCCCGCTTCGAAGGAACGGCTCGGGCCGGCTGGTACTGAATGACCACCCTGTCGAACCATCATAATCAGTCCGGGCCTCTTGGTAAAAACATCCGGCACGCTACAATGCCGCTCATGCGCCGCCTCATCGCCCTGATCATCATGCTCATCGTTCCGCTCCAGTTCGCCTGGGCAGCGGCGGCCGGCCTGCATGGGCACGTGGCGATGGACACCGTGGGCGCGCACGTCCACGATCACGACCATCACGATGGCGGGCACGCCAGTCATGACCTCGCCGCACTCGGCAGTACCGATGGCGAACAGCACAATGAGGACGGTCATCATGGCAGCCACTGCCACCACGTGTTCTCCTTCATCTTCCATCAGCCCGGCTCCCTGCCCGGACTGGAACTGAAGGGCGGTCCGCTTGAGCACGCGCCAGCCGCCTTCCTCAGCCGTATTCCCCCTCTGCTCGACCGTCCCCCGCTAGCGCGCGCCTGACCGGCGCGCCCCCTGATCTGTTCGATGCGGCCTTGAGCCGCGATCCTGTCGCGCGCCGGTGTTCTTCGCCCTGTTTCTTACACGAGGAAAACCATGCGACTCACGCTATCCGTATTTCTGCTCGCGCTGCCGTTGGCGGCGTGGGCGCAAACCCCGCTCACCGGCCCGGGACCAAGTTCGCCGCGCGCCAGCGAACCGGCTGCCCCGCTTACCCTGAATGCGGCCCTGGAACTGGCGCTTGGCGCCAACCCTGATCTGTCAGCGGCGAGCCGTGAGTTGGAGGCGCTCGACGCCACCATCACCCAGGCACAAGCCCGGCCCAATCCGGAACTTTCGGCCTTGATCGAGGACACTCGCCGGGAGACGCGGACCACGACGCTGCAGTTGAACCAGCCGATCGAGCTGGGCGGCAAGCGTGCGGCGAGGATCGAAGCCGCCGAGCGCGGCCGCGATGCAGCATCCCTTGAACTGGAAGCCAAGCGAGCCGAGATTCGTGCGGCGGTGACAGCGGTGTTCTTCGACGTGCTGGTCGCGCAGGAACGTCTGCGGCTTGCCCAGGCGTCGGTCGAACTTGCGCAACGCGCGACCGGTGCCGCCTCGCGGCGAGTCACAGCTGGAAAAGTGTCCCCGGTTGAAGAGACCAGGGCACGCGTGGCCGAGGCTGCCGTGCGGGTTGAGCGGGCGCAGGCAGCAAGCGAGGTCACGACCGCACGCCGCCGACTGACTGCCACCTGGGGCAATCCTTCACCGCATTTCGAACGCGCCGAAGGCGTGCCCGAAGCCCTGCCGCCGCTCCCCGCCATGGCAGACCTGAACGCGCGCCTCGCCGCTTCACCCAACTTGCTGCGGGCCAGGATCGAGGTCGATCGTCGGCAATCGCTGGTGGAAGTTGAACGAAGCCGGAGCGTCCCGGACATGACCGTCAGTCTGGGAGGCAAACGCATCGAAGAACTGGGTATCAACCAGGCGATCCTCGGCGTTTCGATTCCGATCCCGATCTTTGATCGCAATCAAGGGAACCTGCTTGAAGCGCTTCACAGGACCGACAAGGCGCGCGACGAACTGGCCGCCGCCGGAACCCGTCTGTCCAATGAGCTGGCGCTTGCGCACGAACGCCTGAATGTGGCGCGCCAGGAGGTGGAGTCGCTACAGCGGGACATTCTGCCGGGAGCGCAGAGTGCCTACGACGCCGCAACCAAGGGTTTTGAGCTTGGCAAATTCAGCTTCCTCGACGTGCTGGACGCCCAGCGAACTTCATTCCAGGCCAAATCCCAATATCTGCGCGCCCTGGCCGAGGCGCATCGATCCGCCGCCGAAATCGATCGCATTCTCGGCGCGGCATCGACCCAATCGACCCTGGCGCCAGCCGCCACTCAGCAGTAGGAGCCCACATGAAACTCAATCTGAACAAGAAACAGACTCTATCCATTGCCGCTGTCCTGGGGATCGGCGTCGTGCTGGCCGGACTGATCCTCGGCACGGGCAAGCCGCAGTCCGCTGGCGACGAGCACGGGCAAGACAGCCATGCCGAAGCGCCGGATCACGCCGACGAAGAACCGCACGCAGCAGAAGCCGGCCCGGCCAAGGGGCCGCACGGCGGCAAGCTGTTCAACGATAAAGGCTACGGGCTGGAGGTGACCATTTTCGAACAGGGCGTGCCGCCGGAATTTCGCGTCTATCTCTACCGCGACGGCAATCCGGTCGATCCGTCGTCAAGCCAGGTTGCCATCACGTTGCATCGTCTCGGGCGCGAACCGCAGGTCATCCGGTTTGCCAAGGTAGGCGATTACCTCAGGGGCGACGCCGAAGTGGTCGAGCCGCATTCGTTCAAGGTGGAGATCGCCGCGCAGTCCGGCGGCAAGGCGTACCGCTTTGGCTACGACCAGGTTGAAGCGCGGGTGAGCCTGAGCGATGCGCAGCTCAAGCAAAACGGCGTGAGTCTGCTGACTGCGGGCCCGGCGCGGATCAATGCTGCGCTGCAACTGATCGGCGAGATTCGCCTGAACGAAGACCGCATGGTGCATGTGGTGCCGTTGCTGACCGGGGTGGTGGCGGCTTCACCGGCCAATGCCGGCGACCGGGTGAAAAAAGGTCAACTGCTGGCGGTGATTTCCAGCCAGGCGCTGGCCGACCAGCGCAGCGAACTGCTGGCGGCGCAAAAACGCCTGGCGCTGACGCGCACGACGTTTGAGCGGGAGAAGCAGCTGTGGGAAGAAAAAATCTCCGCCGAGCAGGATTACCTGCAAGCGAAGCATGCCATGCAGGAAGCCGACATCGCCGTGCAGAACGCGCGCCAGAAACTGGCGTCGCTGGGTGGCGCGGGACAACCGGGCAGCGCGCTGACACGCTATGAAATCCGCGCACCGATCGACGGCGTGGTGGTCGAAAAGCACCTCTCGCTGGGCGAAGCCGTGCAGGGCGACGCGAAGATTTTCGTCATCGCCGATTTGTCCACGGTGTGGGTGGACATGACGGTTGCGGCCAAGGACATCGGCGCAGTCAGACCTGGCCAGAAAGCGGACATCCAGGCCACCGCGTTTGCCGCGCAGGGCAGCGGCACGATTTCCTATGTTGGCGCGCTGGTCGGCGAAGCGACGCGCGCGGCCACCGCGCGGGTGGTGTTGCCCAACCCCGCCGGGGTCTGGCGACCTGGCTTGCAGGTCAAGGTGCAGCTGGTCACCGGCTCGGTCGAGGTGCCGGTCGCGGTGTCCGCCGAAGCGATTCAGACCGTGCGCGACTGGACGGTGGTGTTCGGACGTTACGGCAACGATCTGGAAGCGCGCCCGCTGGAACTCGGGCGCAGCGACGGCAAGTTCATCGAGGTCGTCAGTGGGCTAAATGCGGGCGAAGTGTATGCCGCGACGAACAGCTTTCTGATCAAGGCCGATCTGGAAAAATCCGGCGCGAGCCACGACCACTAGGAGACCCCGATGAAACAGATCATCGCTATCGTGCAGCCGCATCGGCTGGACAGCATTGAACAGGCCCTGCATGGCCTCGCCCATTTATCCGGCTTTACCTACTTTCCGGCGCATGGCCATTCCCGTGGGCAGGGCCCGCACCACGCCTTTGTGCCCACCGAGTGGAATCCGGACGCCCACGAGCGACTTGTGCTGCTGATGTTTTGCGCGGACGAACACGCGCAGACGGTGGTGGAAGCCATCCGCGCAGCGGCCATCACGGGCAATCCCGGCGACGGTCTGATCGCTGTTTCTGAACTTGCAGACGTGCTGCGCATTCGCTCCGGCGAACGCGGCGACGCGGCGCTTTAGGAAAAACCCACATCATGTTTGAAAAAATCATCCGTTTCGCCATCGACCAGCGCTGGCTGGTGCTGCTGATGACGCTGGGCATGGCGACGCTCGGCGTATACAACTACCAGCAGCTGCCGATCGACGCCGTGCCTGACATCACCAACGTGCAGGTGCAGATCAACACCGCCGCCCCCGGTTATTCCCCGCTCGAATCCGAGCAGCGCATCACCTTCCCGATCGAAACCGTCATGGCCGGACTGCCCGGTCTGGAACAGACGCGCTCACTGTCGCGTTATGGCCTGTCGCAGGTGACGGTGATCTTCAAGGAAGGCACCGACATCTACTTCGCGCGGCAACTCGTCAACGAGCGCATCAGCCAGGCGCGCGCGCAATTACCCGCCGGGATCACGCCGGAAATGGGGCCGATTTCGACCGGCCTGGGCGAGATTTTCATGTGGACGGTCGAGTCCAAACCCGGCGCGAAAAAAGCCGACGGCAGCGCCTACACGCCGACCGACCTGCGCGAAATTCAGGACTGGATCATCAAGCCGCAATTGCGCAACGTGCCGGGGGTGACAGAGATCAACAGCATCGGCGGCTATGCCAAGACGTTTCAGGTCGCGCCGCTGCCCGACAAGCTGATGGCCTACGGCCTGACGCTGCACGACCTGGTCGCCGCCATCGAGCGCAACAACGGCAACACGGGCGCAGGCTACATTGAGAAAAGCGGCGAGCAATACCTGATCCGCGCGCCCGGCCAGGTCGCCAATCTGGCCGACATCGGCAAAATCATCGTCGGCAGCCGGGAAGGCGTTCCGATTCGCATCGGCGACGTGGCCGAGGTCGGCATGGGCAAGGAGTTGCGCACCGGCGCGGCAACCGAGAACGGGCGCGAAGTCGTGCTCGCAACGGTGTTCATGCTGATCGGCGAGAACAGCCGCACCGTGTCGCAGGCGGTGGCCAAGCGACTGGAGGAAGTCAACCGCACCCTGCCTGCCGGAGTGGTCGCGCAGACGGTGTACGACCGCACCATCCTGGTCGACAAGGCGATCGACACGGTCAAGAAAAACCTGATCGAAGGCGCGCTGCTGGTGATCGCGGTGCTGTTCCTGTTCCTGGGCAACATTCGCGCAGCGATCATCACCGCCATGGTCATCCCGCTGGCGATGCTGTTCACCTTTACCGGTATGGTCAGCAACAAGGTCAGCGCTAATTTGATGAGCCTGGGCGCACTCGATTTCGGCATCATCATCGACGGCGCGGTGGTGATCGTCGAGAACTGCGTGCGCCGGCTGGCGCACGCGCAAGCTGCTGCGGGGCGAGCCTTGACCCGCAACGAGCGCTTTCACGAAGTGTTCCTGGCGTCGCGCGAAGCGCGCCGGCCGCTGCTGTTCGGCCAGCTCATCATCATGGTCGTCTACCTGCCGATCTTCGCGCTCACTGGCGTTGAGGGCAAGATGTTCCACCCGATGGCGTTCACCGTGGTCGCTGCCCTGCTCGGCGCGATGATCCTGTCGGTGACGTTCATCCCCGCCGCCGTCGCGCTGCTGATCGGCGATAAGGTCAGTGAGAAGGAAAATCGCCTGATGGGCTGGGCGCGGCGCGGCTATGCGCCGATGCTGGATTTTTCGCTGCAGAATGCCCCCCTGGTGCTGAGCTTCGCGGGCGTCGCCGTGGTGTTGTCGGCGCTGCTGCTCACGCGCATGGGCAGCGAATTCGTGCCCAGCCTCAACGAGGGCGACATCGCGCTGCACGCCTTGCGCATCCCCGGCACCAGCCTGTCGCAGGCAGTCGAGATGCAGACCGAACTCGAACGCACGATCAAGCAGTTTCCAGAAGTCGAGCGGATTTTCGCCAAGCTCGGCACGGCTGAAATCGCCACCGACCCGATGCCGCCCAGCGTCGCGGATAACTTCATCATGCTCAAACCGCAGTCGGAATGGCCCGATCCCGCGCGCAGCAAGACCGACCTGGTGCAGGCCATGCGAGAAGCAACCGCCAAAGTGCCCGGCAACAACTACGAGTACACCCAGCCGATCCAGATGCGCTTCAATGAACTGCTGTCGGGCGTGAGGAGCGACGTGGCGGTCAAGGTATTCGGCGACGACATGGACACCATGAACGCCAGCGCCGAAGCGATTTCCCGAGTGCTCGAAAGCGTGCCGGGCGCGGCCGACGTCAAGGTCGAACAGACCACCGGGCTGCCGATGCTGACGATCCAGATCGACCGCGAAAAAACCGCGCGCCTCGGTATCAATGTCGGCGACGTGCAGGACGCGGTGTCGGTCGCGCTCGGCGGGCGTGAAGCCGGCGTGCTGTTCGAGGGCGACAGGCGCTTCGACATCATCGTCCGTCTGCCCGAGCGCCTGCGCAACGACCTGGCGGCGATGCAGCAGTTGCCGATTCCCCTGCCATCCTCTGCGGACAATGCACAAGCCAACTTCGTGCGGCTGGGCGAGGTGGCGAGCATTAACGTTGCCCCCGGCCCCAACCAGATCAGCCGAGAAGACGGCAAGCGCCGGGTGGTCGTCACCGCCAATGTACGCGGCCGCGACATCGGCTCCTTCGTCAGCGAAGCCACGCAGAAAATCCAGGCCGACGCGCCGGTTCCCGCCGGCTACTGGACAACCTGGGGCGGCACTTTCGAGCAGCTGCAATCGGCCGCCAAGCGCCTGCAAATCGTTGTCCCGGTCGCGCTGCTGCTGGTGTTCATGCTGCTGTTTGCGATGTTCAACAACGTGAAGGATGGGCTGCTGGTGTTCACCGGCGTGCCGTTCGCGCTCACCGGAGGCATCCTGGCGCTGTGGCTGCGCGATATCCCGTTGTCGATCTCGGCAGGGGTCGGCTTCATTGCGCTGTCGGGCGTGGCCGTGCTGAACGGCCTGGTGATGATCGCCTACATCCGCAGCCTGCGCGAAGACGGCAAACGGCTCGACGCGGCGATTATCGATGGCGCACTGACCCGCTTGCGTCCGGTGCTGATGACCGCGCTGGTGGCGTCCTTGGGCTTCATCCCGATGGCGATCGCCACCGGCACCGGCGCGGAGGTGCAACGGCCGCTCGCCACCGTCGTCATCGGCGGCATCCTGTCCTCGACCGCGCTGACCTTGCTGGTGCTGCCGCTCCTGTATCGGCTGGCGCACCGGAAGGAGGAAGAGATCGAGGCAGGCCCTGTTGATAACAGCAGACTGCACGCACAACCCGCCTGACCGGAACGCCCTGGCCGACAGGCTGGGGGGTCTCGTCTAATCAATCAACTGCAAAGGAGTAAATCATGGGATTCCTTGAAGGCATGCTCGGTAATTTGATAGGCGGAAAATTCGGCGGCTACCGGGGTGGCCATCACGGCGGCTCCAGGCATGGCGGCTATGGGGCTATCTGCAAGACAGCAGCCTGGAAATCACCTGCCCCAAGTGCGGCAGCGCCAATACGAACGGCACGCGCTTTTGCCGGAAATGCGGCGTTCCCTGTCGCCCGCCAAATGTTCCGGTTGCGGCGCGGAACTGACGGCGGGCGCACTGTTTTGCGGCCAATGCGGCAAACCCCGGCAGTAGCACAACGCATTTTCCAGGCATGATTCGCATCTTCAGGCCGACGCTGGAAAAGCATCAGGTCGCCATTTATTTCATGGCGGTGTTTGCCGGCCTGCTGGCAGCCGCCGTCGCGGGGCCCTCCGCTGCCGCCCTGGAAGCCTGGATCAATCCGGCGCTGGCAGCGCTTTTGTATGTCACCTTCCTGCAAGTGCCGATGGCTGCCCTCGGGCAGGCGCTGTCGCACGGGCGCTTCCTCTCGGCGCTGCTGATCGTCAACTTCGTTGCGGTTCCGCTGGTGGTACTCGGGCTGATCCAGTTCCTTCCTGCCCATCCGGCCCTTCACTTCGCCGTGCTGCTGGTATTGC
>JAKBJA010000011.1 GCA_021836225.1 Pseudomonadota bacterium
GCCACCTTGAGCAGGTCGCTGACCTCCCAGTTGAAGCTGACGTTGCCGAGCGAGTGCTTCAGCACCACGAAGCCGAGCAGTTCGTCGTGCAGCATCAGCGGCACCACCAGCCAGGCATCGTCGGTCCGGCGGATCCACGCCGGGGTATGGAGATCGCCGTACAGGTCGCGGCGGGTCTTCATTTCATCCAGATCCACCACCCACTGCTTATCCGCAAGCCATTGGATGAAGGGGGCGTCGGCCGGCTCGGTGCCCTGCAGGTCGGCCCAGTTCCAGTGACTGGCACGCTGGTACCCGGCGTCGCCTTCGCGCATCCACAACGCGCCGCCGGGGCTTTCCACCAGCCGGGCCAGCGCCTCGACCGCGCGTTCGCACAACTGCTCGCCGGACTGGCCCTCGGTGAGGGTGCGGGTGAAGTTGAGCCATTCTTCGCGGTAGTCGTAGCGGTAGCTGAAAAAATGCTTGGACAGGAACACCCGTAGACGCGCGCGCAGGGTGCCGGAAAACATCAGCAGTACCAGCAGCATGGCGGCGGCGAAGATGAACACGGTCTGCACCACGTCGCCCCATTCGCCGCCGAACAGGCGCAGGTAATAACCGGCGCCTGCCATCAGCAGCAGATAGATGCCCGCGCCGAGCAGGCTGGCGGTGTGGAAGGCCATGCTGCGCGACAGCCCGACCGGCGCCGACCATTCCGGGTTGCGCGCGGCGGAGACCGCAATCAGCGGCGTCACCAGGACCGCCACGTAGCCGCGCGCCGCCCACACCTCCGCATCCATCGCATTGAAGAGCGCAGCATTGGCGTACAAATAGAAGTCATACACGAACAGGCCGCCCAGCCCGAGGCAGAGAAACTTGATCGCCCAGCGGTCTTCCGGGCGGGTGCTGCGGTAGACCTGCTCGACCAGCACCAGCCCGATCACGGTGAGCAGCACCAGCCCCAGATTGCCTGCCCATCGCGCCAGCACCGGCTGGGTGGGGGCGATGAAGGGCAGGATGCTGGCGAGCAGCAGGCCGACGACAAGCACGCCAGCCAGGGCACGGATGAGCTGCAGCGGCGCAGGCAGGTTTGTCCCCTCCGGCAGGCGCAGTCTCAGGATATAGAGCAGCAGCGCCAGCCAGGCGCCGTTTCGCGCGACTTCGGCGGCGAGTTCCAGTCGCGGCGGCAACATCCCCCAGGCAGTCAGTGCCGTCATCCCTCCCCAGATTGCACTGAGCACGGTGGCGAGCACCAGCAGACGCCCCTGCGGGCGCTGCCGCCAACTGGCGACGATGAGACCGGACAGCCCCAGATAGGCCAGCGCAGCCAGGCCATAACCGACGGCGGCGAGGAGGAGCAGGGTGTGGGGCATGATCGGATTGGGCGCGCGCTCAGCGTGCGCCCTTTCCCCACAACACCACCTGTACAGTCTGGAACAGGATCATGAGATCGAGAAACAGGCTGTGATTCTTGACGTAATAAAGGTCGTATTGCAGCTTGTGCATGGCGTCTTCATCCGTCGCGCCATACGCGTAACGCACTTGTGCCCAGCCGGTGATGCCGGGTTTGACGGTGTGCCGCACGCCGTAATAGGGGATTTTCTGGGTCAGGTCCTGCACGAAATAGGGGCGCTCGGGACGCGGACCGACGAAGCTCATGTCGCCGAAAAACACGTTGAAGATCTGCGGCAGCTCGTCGATGCGGGTGCGCCGGATGAAGCGCCCGGTGAGCGTCACGCGGCTGTCGTTCTGTCTGGCCCAGCGCGGCTTGCCGTCCTTTTCGGCGTCGACGCACATGCTGCGGAATTTGAGGATGGTGAAATTGCGGCAGCCCTGGCCAACGCGCTCCTGGCGGTACAGCACCGGCCCGGGGCTTTCCAGCTTGATCAGCAATGCGGTCAGCGCCATGATCGGCAAACAGACCACCAGCATGGCTGCACTGACAACCAGGTCGAACAGGCGCTTGATGGTGTCGCGCACGATGCCCTGGTGAAAGCCTTCGGCCAGGATCATCCAGCTGGCGTTCATCGAGTCGAGCTGCAAATGGCCGTTTTCGCGCTCGAAGAAGCTGGACAACTCCAGGATGCGAATGCCATACAGCTTGCATTTGAGCAGATCCTGCACCGGCATGCCGCCGCCCCGGCGGTCGCGCACGGCCAGAATGATCTCGCTGATTTGCAGGCGCTGCACCAGTTCGGGCAGGGGCTCCTCAGTGTCGAGAATGCGTGCATGGTCGACGAAATGATGACTGCCGCCCAGCGGCAGGTAGCCGACGACCTGGACATTGCTGGCGTTGACCCGCTTGGCCAGCAAGGATTCGATGTGGGCGGCGCGACTGCCGGTGCCGATCACCAGGGCGCGGGTTTTGAGCGCACCTGCCCGTGCCCAGCGAATGAACAGTGTGCGGCTGAGCAGGATGCCCAGCAGCGCCAGGCCGAACGACAACAGGAAGGCGCCGCGTCCGACCAGCAGGTCGGGGAAGAAATAAAACAGCAGGCTCATCGTCACCAGCCCCAGCCCGAAGCTCAGGCCAAGGCGCTGCAGGAGGGCGCGCACGCTCCCCTGCCATTCCAGATCGTAGAGGCCACTCGCGGTCATCAGGCCGAGCATGACGACGGTGAAGGTCAGGGCCTTGGGCAGCAGGGGATTGAGATCGTCCGGAACCACGCCGCCGTCCAGGAAGCGCGCGCTGACACCCGCGTAGAGGGCGCCACCGAGAATCAGCGCCTCGATCAGGACCAGCAGAAGCAAATTTAGAGGCACGTAGTGCCGGAAAAATCGGATCACGGCCGTTTACTCAACAGGAATCATGGCTGAGTTAGTGAGCATCATCCATGCCAGGCCGGGTTGCAATGACAGCGATCAAGTCAGGTCCCGCGCCTGGGGCAGGCGCACGCGCCGCGGGCTGCCATCGGCCTGCAGGCGTTTCATGCCGCGCAGTTCGGCGGCCGGGTAGACGATGATCTCGATCGTTGCACGCGGATCATCGATGACGAAACGGGGAAAGATGCGCCCCGGTGCGTCCGTTGCACGATGCTCCGCGGCCTGATACGGCGTGTTCAGCCCGATCAGCAGGAATTCGACATCCTTCTGCTGGTCGGTGAAGAGCTGCAGGGTGATCCCGGCGTGGCGCCCGGCCGTGCCGTTCAACACCGGGCCGGTCAGGTGAGGGTCGAAATCCGCCAGCCGTTCCATGTATTCGATGGCGACCTGCCGCAGCAGGGCCAGCTGTGCGCGGGTTTCGTCAGCCTGGTAAAGCGCCTGGTAGCTGCGCAGCGCTTCCTCGATCTGCTGGTTGTCGGGCAGGTTGCCACTGTCGGGCGCACCCAGTTGGCGCGCCGCCTTGCGCTTGGCGCTGCCGTAATCGAGGCTGCCGTCTTCGGCCAGAATGCGCGCTGCTGCATGCGCAATGCGGCGGCGCATCTCCTGATGTTTCATAGCGGGGCTCCAGGTGGGGTGTCAGCAGGGCCGGTCGGGTCGGGATCCCAGCTCGATGCGGGTGCGTCGGGCGGCGGGAATTCCTGATAAAAATGTTCCACCATACCGGCGGGGCCTATGTCCAGCAGATCGCCCAGCAATTCGTCCACCACGGTGTCGGGCAGGCGGGTGCCGGTAGTCGGGTCAATTTTTACCGTGATGACCCCTGCGGGCATGACCCAGCCATTTTGCGAAACGCCCCTGAGCGCCGACCCCATGAAGTTCATCCAGATCGGCAGCGCGGATTGCGCGCCCGTCTCGCTGCGTCCCATCGAACGCGGCTGATCGTAGCCCATCCAGGTGATCGCAACCAGGTCGGGGTTGTAACCGGCGAACCAGGTGTCGCGCGCATCGTTGGTGGTGCCGGTCTTGCCGGCCAGATCGCTGCGGCCCAGCTGACTGGCGCGTGCCGCGGTGCCGTAGCGCATCACGTCCTGCATCATGGCGGTCATCAGCCAGGCATTGCGCGGGTCGATCACGCGCGGTGCGGTGCCGCCGACCTGTTGCGGCTTGGCCTGCATCAGCAGTCGTCCATTCTTGTCATACACCTTGTCGATCAGGTAAGGCTTGATGTTGAAGCCGCCGTTGGCAAATACGCTATAGGCTGCAGCCATCTGCAGCGGGGTGACGCTGCCTGCGCCCAGCGCCATGGTGAGATAAGGTGGGTGGCGGGCCGGGTCGAAACCGAAGCGGCGGATATAGTCGCGCGCGTAATACGGGCCGATCCCCTGCAGGATGCGCACCGAGACCAGGTTGAGCGACTTGGTCAGCGCCGTGCGCATGCGCACCGGGCCGCTGGTGCTGCCGTCGTAGTTCTTGGGTTCCCATGCAGTCCCGCCAGCCTCTTCGGCACTCAGGAAGAGTGGCGCATCGTCGATGATGGTGGCCGGCGTGTAGCCTTTCTCCAGCGCAGCGGAATAAATGAAGGGTTTGAAGCTCGAGCCGGGCTGACGCCAGGCTTGCGTCACGCGGTTGAACTTGTTGCGGTTGAAGTCGAACCCGCCGACCAGCGCGGTGATGGCGCCATTGTTCGGGTTCAGGGCAACGAGCGCGGCCTCCACCTCAGGCAGTTGCGTCAGCCGCCATTGCGGCTTGCTGCCGACTGCCTGGACGCGCACCACCGCGCCAGGGGAGAGCTGTCGCCCCTTTTTGCCTGCGACCCAGTTTGCCACCCACTTGAGCGAGTTGCCGTTGATCTCCACCACCTTGCCGTCATGCAATTGCGCACGGATCAGTTTGGGGGTGGCACTTAACACAACCGCTGGCTGCATGTCGCTCACCGGAGCCAGGTCTTCCAGTGCGCTGGCGATCGCCGCCTCACGTTGCGTCTTGTCGGCGGGCAGGCTGATCTGCTTTTCCGGGCCGCGATAGCCGTGGCGCAGGTCGTAATCGGCAATCCCCTGCCACACTGCCCGGTTGGCGGTGGTCTGTTGTTCGCGCTTCAGCGTGGTGACGACCTTGTAGCCCGAGCTATAGATGGACTCGCCGTATTTTTCGAACAGGGTCTGGCGCACCATTTCTGCAGCATAGTCGGCACTGACGTCGGCCTGTTGGCGCGCCTGGCGGATCACCAGTTTCTGTTTGACTGCGGCTTGCCAGGTGGGCTGGTCAATGAACTTGAGCGTGCGCATGCGTCCCAGCACATATTCCTGGCGTGCCTTGGCGCGCGGGAAATTGACCACCGGGTTGTAGCGCGACGGTGCCTTGGGCAACCCCGCCAGCATGGCAAACTCGGCCAGCGACAATTCCTTCATGGGTTTTCCGAAGTAGGTGCGCGATGCGGCCTCGAAACCATAGGCGCGCTGGCCTAGATAGATCTGGTTGATATACAGCTCGAGGATTTTGTCCTTGGACAGATTATGTTCGATCTTCATCGCCAGCATGGCTTCGGAGAGCTTGCGGCTGAGCGTCTTTTCGTTCGACAGGAAAAAGTTGCGCGCCACCTGCATGGTAATGGTGGAGGCCCCCTCCTTGGCGCCGCCGGACAGCAGGTTCGATCCCGCAGCACGCAGCACACCGAGGGTGTCGACGCCGCCGTGGGTATAGAAGCGCTCGTCCTCGGCGGCGATGATCGCCTGCTTCATGTATTGCGGGACTTTATCGATGGCGATGAAGGCGCGACGCTCTTCGCCGAATTCACCGATCAGGGCGCCGTCCGCCGTATATACGCGCAGCGGCAGCTTGGGCTTGTAGTCGGTGAGCGCCTCCAGCGGTGGAAGGTTGGGGTAAATCAGAGCGGCCGCCAGCCCGGCCAATGCCGTGCCGACCACACCGAGGCTGACGATCAGGGCCAGTGCGTAATGCCACCATTTGGAAAACATCCGGTTCCTTTAATTGGGTGCCTAAAGTTTTCGCCGATTATAGGCGTTAGTGGTGTTGGAAATTGGACACACATGTTCAACTCTTGCGGTGTGGCGAGAAAAAAACTGTTAAAAACCGTGTGTTGTTGCTAGCATCTAAAAACAATAACAAGAAAAAGCGCCAACTCACAGAAGCGTAAAGGAAAACTCTTGCACCTGAAT
>JAKBJA010000171.1 GCA_021836225.1 Pseudomonadota bacterium
GAAGCCCACGGTGCCACGCAGGTGGCGCTGGTGGCGGCCGATGCGTACCGCATTGGCGCGGCGGCGCAATTGACGGTGTATGCCGACCTGCTTGGGGTGTCGCTGCACGTGGCCGAAGACCAGGCCAGGCTGGCGCTGCTGTTGCCTGAGCTTGCCGCCAAAAAACTGGTGCTGATCGACACTGCCGGCTTTGCCCCGTCGGACCCGCGTACCCGTGAGGGACAGGCGCTCGACCGGCTCGGGGTGCGCCGCCTCGCGGTGATTCCCGCCAGCCAGCAGGGCGCGGCGATCGAACAGGCGATGACGCGCTTTGGCCAAGGCGCGGCCGCCTGCATTCTGACCAAGCTCGACGAAACCCCGCAGCCGGGCGCGGCGCTCGACAGCCTGATTCGCCATCGTTTGCCGCTGGCGTATCTCAGCGGCGGGCAGCGGGTACCGGAAGACCTGCACGCGCCCAACGCCGCCTACCTCATCGACCGCGCGCTGAAGGGCGGCCAGCTTGCTACCCCCTATGCGCTGGAGGCCGAGGACTGGCCGCTGTTTGCCGGTGTCGAGGCGGAACGTGCGGAGCGCCTCCCCCCAAAGGGCATAAATGCCGGCTGATCAGGCTGCAGGGCTGCGACGGCGCGGCGCGCGGCAGCCACAACGCTGCATCTACTGTTTTTCAGCGTCAGCCGATTCAAGCATTCGGCTGGCGCATGCGCTGCATCAAATCGGCCGGGTGTCTCTTCTGATCGACACGCAGGGCCGACTTTTTTCCGCATCCTCTCCCCGCAGCCTGTTCGACTGGAAGAGCCAGCTTGAACGCAGACAGCTGCATACCCTGCCACAGGCCTACGGCGAAGGCTGGTATGCGCCCGGCATGCGGTCGGATGAGCCCGCCCTGTTTGGCGTGACGAACAGCTACGATTATGTAATGTTCGACTTGGGGTGGGGCAACGCCGATATTGCATTGCTGCCGGGCGCGGCGCATACGGTGGTCGTGGAGGTTCGCCGCACCGACGAATCGATGCTGCATGCCTTTGCGGTGCTCAAAACGCTGGCGCATTCGGGAGGGGCATTCAGCGTGGGCTTGCTCGGCGATCGGGTTGCGTGCGATCAGGTCCGGGCCGCGGCATGCCATTTCCTCGAGGAGCGGTTCGCACACGCCGTTTTCAACGTGGCAAACCAGGATGATGCATTTGCCGCGCTAGCCGTTAGAATGGCGGGCGAGGAGACGGGCCTGACGGCTTGTTCATATAAGACAGGAATCACCTGAAACATGGCTGCAAAACCATCGTCGCAAGACGAGCAAGTCACCAAATATGCGCCGCTGGTCAAGCGCATTGCGTATCACATGATGGCGCGCCTTCCCGCTAGCGTCGAAGTAGACGACCTCATTCAGGTCGGACTGATCGGTCTGCTCGATGCCGTGTCGCGTTTCGACGGCAACCAGGGCGCCCAGTTCGAATCCTATGCCACCCAGCGTATCCGTGGCGCCATGCTCGACGAGCTGCGCGAAGCGGACTGGCTGCCGCGCCATGTGCGCCAAAAATCGCGGCAGATCGAATCTGCCATCCACCGGCTGGAACAGCGCAACGGCAAGTCGCCCACCGAGAATGAAATCTCGGCCGAGCTGGGCATGCCGATCGATCAGTACCAGTCCATGCTGGGCGACGTGAAGTGTTCCCAGTTGCTGTATTACGAAGACTTTTCGGATGAAGACAGCGCCAGCTTCCTCGAGCGTTATCTGGTCGACGGCAGCAACGATCCGCTCGCGGTGCTGGAAGACGAAGGCTTCCGTGACAGCCTGATCGCCGCGATCCACCATCTGCCCGAGCGCGAGCGCAGCATGATGGGCATGTACTACGAGCAGGACATGAACCTGAAGGAAATCGGCGCAGTGCTCGGCGTGTCCGAATCGCGCGTGTGTCAGTTGCATTCGCAGGCGGTCGCACGCTTGCGCGCCCAGTTGAAAATCTGGAAAGACTGACGGCAATTGCCCCTGCAGGGCAGAACGCGGATAAATCCGCGATAATGACGGCTTGTTCAACCTGCTCGCATCGCCTCCCATGAGCCAAGCCGCCCTCAAGAAAAAAGCCCTCGATTACCACCGTCTGCCGAGGCCCGGCAAGATCTCGGTCGAGTCGTCCAAGCCCTGCGCCACGCAGGAAGATCTCTCTCTGGCCTACACCCCCGGGGTGGCGCAACCGGTTCTGGAAATCGCCAAGAATCCCGCGAAGGCCTACGACTACACCAACAAGGGCAATCTGGTCGCGGTGATCACCGACGGCACCGCGATCCTCGGCCTGGGCGACCTCGGCCCGCTCGCCTCAAAGCCGGTGATGGAAGGCAAGGCCGTGCTGTTCAAGCAGTTCGCCGGCATCGACGTGTACGACATCGAAGTCAATGCGAGGACCCCGCAGGACTTCATCAATGTTGTGGAAGCGATCGCCCCGACCTTCGGCGGCATCAACCTCGAGGATATCGCCGCGCCGCACTGCTTCGAGATCGAGGCCGCGCTGAAGAAGAAGCTCGACATCCCGGTGTTCCACGACGACCAGCACGGCACCGCCACCATCATCTGCGCCGGCCTCATCAACGCGCTGCACGTGCAGGGCAAGTCGCTGGAGACCGCGAAGATCGTCTGCCTCGGCGCCGGTGCGGCGGGCATCGCGTCGATGAATCTGCTGGTCGCGATGGGCGCGAAAAAAGCCAACATCCTGCTGGTCGATTCCAAGGGCGTGGTGCACAAGGCGCGCACCGACCTCAACAGCTTCAAGAAGGCTTACGCACGCAAGACCGAATTGCGCACGCTGGAAGAAGCGATGGCCGGCGCCGACGTGTTCGTCGGCGTGTCCGGCGCCAACCTGGTGAGCCCGGCGATGGTGAAGTCCATGGCCGACAAGCCGGTGGTCTTCGCGCTCGCCAACCCCAATCCCGAGATCGCGCCGGAGAAGGCGAAGGCTGCGCGCAGCGACCTCGTCATGGCGACCGGACGCTCGGACTATCCCAACCAGGTCAACAACGTGCTGGGTTTTCCCTTCATCTTCCGCGGCGCGCTCGACGCTCGTGCGAAGCAGATCACCGAGGGCATGCTGATCGCCGCGGTGCACGCGCTGGCCGAACTCGCGCGCGAGCCGGTTCCTGCCTCGGTGCTGAAGGCCTACAAACTGAAGAAGCTGAAATTCGGCCCGGATTACATCCTGCCGAAGCCGTTCGATCCGCGCCTGGTCCAGCGCGTGCCGCAGGCGGTGGCGAAGGCGGCGAAGGCCAAAGTTAAGAAGACCAGGCCGAAGAAGGCACAGGCACCCGCCAAGCGCCGTTAAACCCGGCCAACCCTAAACACCGGACTGTGCCGTGAAATCGATCGCGCGCCCCGTTTACCTCAATCTGTTTCGCATCCATTTGCCGCTGGCCGGCTGGGTGTCGATCCTGCATCGGATATCGGGCGTGCTGCTGTTTGCGGCCCTCCCACTGGGGGTGTGGGTCCTGTCGGTATCGCTGTCCGGAGAGAACGGTTTTCAGCGCGTGGCTGACTGGGTATCACATCCGCTGACCAGACTGCTGCTGCTGGGTTTGATCTGGGCTTTTTTCCATCATTTATTTGCCGGTATGCGGCATTTGGCGCTGGATGCGCACTGGGGCACGCATCTGCGACAGGCACGGTTGAGCAGCGTCATGGTCATGCTGGCTACCGGGCTGGCCACGCTGCTTGCCGCCTGGAGGCTGTTCGCATGAAATCCGCCACTGGATCACACACCGGAACCGGTACCTGGCTGCTGCAGCGCGCCACTGCAGCGGTGCTGGCGCTGATCCTGCCAGGCGTGGCGGTTTATTTGCTGGGCGCGATGCCACTCGACTTTTCAGGCTGGCAGGCGCTGTTCGCACCGCTGTGGTTGCGCGTGCTGATGCTGCTGGCAATTGCTTCGCTGGCCTTGCACGCCTGGGTGGGGATGCGCGACATTTTCATGGACTACGTTCATCCGACGGGGCCGCGCCTCGCCTTGTATCTGGCTGTGATCCTCACGCTGGCGGGCAGCGTGGTATGGCTGGCTGCCATCCTGTGGAACACGGTATGAACACGCGCCGCTTCGATGCGCTCATCATCGGCGGCGGCGGCGCTGGACTGCGCGCGGCGTTGCAACTGGCGCGCTCGGACTACAAGGTCGCGGTGGTGTCGAAGGTCTTTCCCACGCGTTCCCACACCGTGTCGGCGCAGGGCGGCATCACCGCCGCGCTCGCCAACGTCGACGATGACCGCTGGGAATGGCACATGTACGACACGGTCAAGGGCGGCGACTGGCTGGGCGACCAGGACGCGATCGAATTCATGTGCCGCGAGGCCGCGAGTGCCGTGTACGAGCTCGAACACATGGGCCTGCCGTTTTCGCGGCTGGACAACGGCAAGATCTACCAGCGGCCGTTCGGCGGCCAGTCGAAAAACTTCGGCGGCGAGCAGGCCACCCGCACCTGCGCCGCCGCCGACCGTACCGGCCACGCGCTGCTGCATACGCTGTACCAGCAGAACATCGCCCACCGCACGCAGTTCTTTGACGAATACTTCGCGCTCGACCTGCTGCGCGACGCCGACGGTTATTGCCTCGGCGTCACCGCGCTCTCGATCGAGACCGGCGAGCCGCTCTTGATCGAGGCGCGCGCGACGCTGCTCGCCACGGGCGGGGCAGGGCGCGTGTTCGGCAACAGCAGCAACGCCATGATCAACACCGGAGACGGTCTCGGTATGGTGCTGCGCGCCGGGCTTCCGCTGCAGGACATGGAGTTCTGGCAGTTCCACCCGACGGGGATTGCCGGTGTCGGCTGCCTCATCACTGAGGGCGCGCGCGGCGAGGGCGGCTATCTGCTGAACAAGAACGGCGAGCGCTTCATGGAGCGTTATGCGCCGCATGCCAGGGATCTGGCCGGGCGCGACGTGGTGGCGCGCGCGATCGCCATTGAAATCGCCGAGGGACGTGGTTGTGGCCCGCGTGGAGACTACGTCGAGATCAAGCTCGATCACCTGGGCGAGAAGCTCATCGCCGAAAAATTGCCGGGCATCCGCGAATTGTCGATCCGCTTCGCCGGCGTCGATCCGGTCCAGGCGCCGATTCCGGTCGCGCCCACCGCGCACTACATGATGGGCGGCATCCCCACCAACCTGCACGGCCAGGTCGTCGCGCCCGCGCGCTTCGGTCCCGAGGAGCCGGTGCCGGGCCTGTATGCCGTCGGCGAATGCGCCTGCGTGTCGGTGCATGGCGCCAACCGGCTGGGCGGCAATTCGCTGCTGGATTTGATCGTGTTCGGCCGCGCTGCCGGCCGCCACATGCAGGACTATCTGCGCGACAACCCTTATCCGCGACCCTTGCCCGACAATGTCGCCGCAGCTAGCCTGGCGCGGGTCGAACGCTGGGACCGCCCCGGCAGCGAACGCATTGCGGTCATTACCGATGACCTTCGGCGAATCATGCAGGCGCATGCAGGCGTGTTTCGCACCGAGGCCGTGCTGCGCGAAGGCCTGGAAAAGTTGAACGTGCTGGAAGCGCGCCTGGCACAGGCCGGTTTGCAGGACACCAGCCGCGTATTCAACACCGCGCGCATCGAGGCGCTCGAACTGGAAAACCTGATGGGGGTGGCGCGGGCGACGCTGGTGTCGGCGCTGTATCGCACCGAGAGCCGCGGCGCGCACACGCGGGAAGATTTCCCCCAGCGTGACGACGAACATTGGCTCAAGCACACGCTGTATTTACGGGAGGGCGATCAGGTGGATGCCAAGCCGGTGCGTCTGAAGCCCCTGACGGTGGAGTCGATTCGGCCGAAGGAGCGGGTGTATTGATGAAATTCCGCCTCTATCGCTACCACCCCGAGTCCGGCGAAAAGCCGTTCATGCAGGACGTCGAGCTCGATATCGACCCCACCGGCAAGATGCTGCTCGACGCGCTCCTGGCGATCAAGGCGGAGGACGAGACGCTGTCGTTGCGTCGCTCC
>JAKBJA010000161.1 GCA_021836225.1 Pseudomonadota bacterium
GCAAGCAGCTGGCTGGCCGATTCGGCGTCGATGCGCTTGAATCCGTTTTCGTTACTCATGGGGTGTCCTCCATATCTGCGATGCGGTCGGGGTAGGGCGGCAGGGTGGTGATGCGCGTATCGGTCAGGGCGCGCCCCACGGTGAAGTGGTAAAGCGACTGGAAGCGCTTGCCTTGCAGTCCGAGCAGTTCGTGGAAGGCGTCGTCGAGGAAGCAGCCGATGCCGGTGCCGCGCAGCGCCAGGGTTTCGGCTTCCAGATACAGCACGTGGCCGACGAGGCCCGCTTCCCAGTGCAGCTGGCGGTAGCGCCAGGCGTCTTCGTGTACCTTGGTTTCGAACTCGGCCAGCATGCCCAGCGAGAAGCAGCTGTCGGCGGCGATCGACTGCGCGCAGCTCACCGCGCGGGCGACTTTGTGCCACTTGCCCGCCTGCAGACGATATAGCGGCAGATGATCGGGGCAGCCTTCCGCTTTCTGCCATTCGAATTCATCGCTCAATGCCTGCCGCAGTCTCGATTCGGCCCCGGCCTCGCGCACCAGGATGTATAGCCCGGGTGCCACGCCGTCCACGCGATGCACGAAAAACACCGGATGGACGGCGGGCGCGTAGCCCCAGATGTCCCACGGCGCTTGCGGGCGCGGCAGCAGGCTGTCGACCAGATGATGGAAGTCGGCCGCGGCCATTTCGAACTGCGGGTCGAAGCGCTGGGCGCTGCGCCGGCCCATGATGACCTCGGGCGCGGGCAGGTGGGTGGCGGACGTCCCCAGCGGGTAATCGCGCGGCGGCGCGGCGGCTTCGTCGCGGTTCTTTTCGGTGGCCGAGGCGACTTCGTCGATGACCGGCCAGTGGTACATGGGATGCGGGTCGAGAATGTTGGCCTGGCCGCGCCATTGGGTGTCGGCGGCGTCCCACGGCGCGGGTTCGACAACCGCCTGGGGCTGGGCCGGGTTGGTGAGCTGCGCTGGTCTTGTGAGTTGCACTAGCAGGTCCGGCTCCTCGCGCTCCGCGCCGGCGTAGTCCCGGTCGCGTGCGGTGCCCAGCAATTCCGCCAGGCGCCGGCTGTTGCAGCCGGCCACCAGGCGCAGTTCCCAGCCCAGCAGACCGGCGGCGTAGCGCAGCGCGGCCAGCGCATGGCCGACGTCGAGCTGGCAATAGCGGAAGGCACGCTCGCCGTATTTCCAGGCTTCGCGCCAGTGGATGGAAGACAGACCGATCCACAGGCCGGGCGGGTGCGCCGCCGTGGAGACGCAGCGCTGCTCCAGCGCGTGGCTGCGGCTGGCGTAGTGGTAGAGGCCGGCGTCCAGTCCCGTGACGCCGTGCGCGATCACATACGCCTCGGTCGGATGCAGGTTGCCGCTCGACGGGTTGCAGCGCAGCGCCCAGCGGTCCGGGCCGTATTCCTTCCAGGCGGACAGCCCGAGCGAGAGTTGCAGCAGGGCGCCCAGCGCGTCGAGCGAGAATTCGGGGGGCGCGTCCGCGCTGTCGCGAATCATACGTCCCGCGCAAAGCGGCAGGCGGAGGGACGGGCTGCCGGCGAACGCGCGGAAAGGATCGGGCTGGCTGGTCCAGTCCAGCGTTTCCGGGCCGGCGGCATAGCGCTCCGGCCGGTGCTTGGTGCGCTCGTGGTATTCGAAGGCGACCTGGGCGCGCGCACCGTCGCTTTCACTGTCCTTATGCGGCGGCGCGGGGCAGGGCGTGGCCGCATGCGGGCGCGGGCAGGCTTCCAGGCTGCGCGGTGAATCGCCGTTGCCGGCCACGCCCAGCCGCTGTTCGATCTGCTCGGCGTCGAATCCCACCAGTTTCCACTGCTCCGTTTCGATCAGCGGCCGCCGGATCAGCAAGGGGTTGGCCAGCATCAGGCCGATTGCCGCCTCGGCCTCGATCCGGGTGGGATCGATCTCGCCCGACTTCACCTGCGGCGCGGCGCGGTTGAACCAGTCGGCCACCGGCAGGCCGGTGAAAAATTCCTGCAGCCGCTGCGCGGTCCACGGCTCGCTCAGCAGGTCGCGCACGACCAGCTCGTGGCCGGCGTCGAGCAGCAGGCGCTTCTGCCGCGCATTGTTGGCGCAGCCCGGTTTCTCGTAAAAGATCAGGGTGCTCATCGCGTGTCCTCCATTTCTGCCTGCGCGAGCATGAGCAGGGCATCAGTCTGCTCTTCGATGCGGGTCTTGATGTCCCGGTCCAGCTTGCGCAACCAGTAGCCGGGAATGCCGGAGATGCCATAGGCCGCGCCGGCCAGCATGCCGGCCAGCGCCCCGTTGGTGTCGGCGTCCTCGCCGCAGTTCACCACCTCGGTCAGGCAGGACTCGAAACTGTCGGTGCGAAAAAAATAGTGCAGCACCGTCTGCACCGTATCGACAATGTAGCCCGACGCGCGCCGGGGATAGGGCTCGAAACGGAACTCCGGGAATTCGGCGATCAGGCGGTTCGCCTCCGCGCGGCAGCCCTTGATGCCGCCGCCGCGGATCAGGCTGCGCACCATGTTCCCGAGCGCCAGCGTCGCCGCATCCGACAGCGGGTGGTTGTGGGTGAGGTGGCATTGTTGCGGCGTCGCGCGGATGAAGGCGGCATGGTCGTAGAGCGTCGCCAGCGCCAGCGGCAGGCTGCGCATGCAGGCGCCGTTGCCGCCGTCCTGCTCGCTAGGCTCACCTGCCAGCGTGCCTTCCACCATGTAGCGCCGGATGCCGCGGCGACAGGTGTTGCCCACGTCCAGCGGCTTCGACTTGAGCCAGCCGACGAAGGCGTCGGCCGCGGCCACGGCGTTCCAGCCGCCGCTGGCCACGATGGCCTGCCCCAGCGCCAGCGACATCTGGGTGTCGTCGGTGATCTGGCCGGGCTTGAGCTTGAGCCAGCCGCCGCCGACGATGTCGCGGTGCATGCCGTAACGATCTTGAATTTCAGCCGGCGTCATGAATTCGACGGTGGCGCCCAGGGCGTCGCCGACAGCGAAACCCAGGTAAGCGCCCAGCGCGCGTTCGTGCACCTCAGTGCGAGTCACGTTCATCCTTGAAGGCAGCGGACCGTGACCCGATCGTCACCACGCCGGTATTCGGCTTCGCAGAACGGGCGATCGCCTTTCACCGGTTAAAGCGTATGGATCGGTATGGGCGCGCGCTTGCGCCCCACCAGGCCATCCACCCTTCGACGCGCGTCTTCCACCCGCAGCGGTTTCACCAGCAGGCCGTCGATGCCGGCGCTTTGGCAGGCAGCCACCAGGGGGTCGTCGCGGCTGTCCGCTACCAGCAGGACTTTCGTGCCGGCGAGGCGCGAACGGATGAGCGGCAGGACATCCAGCCCGCGCTCGGCGACGACGTCGATGCCCAGCAGCAGCAGGTCGGGCTTCCACTCGACGCCCTTGTCGAATGCCGCTTCCAGCGTGGGCAGGTCGTGGGTCTCGTTCTCGTCGTGCAGCATGAACTGCAGCGCCATGCGGGTGATGTCGTCGTTGGCCACCACGAACAGGCGTTTGTTGTCCAGGGCCTTTGCGGTCTCTACGCCAATCTGCATTGCCTTTCTCCTGAATGTCTCGTTCTACCGAACGGGGTCTCAGCAAGAAGTGTTCCGGGGCGCAAGCCACGGCGGGATGCGGCTGGACGGGGTCAAGGCCGCCGCTGTCCCTGTCGCATGTCGGACAAGGCTGCACCGAATGTATGGTTCGCAACAAACGCCGGTACTGACGGGCCACCAAGGGCGCGGCCTGGCGACCTCAGGCGCGTGGCACGTGCGTTGCTTCGGATAGAAGGCGACCAAGCGAGGCCACCATGATTTTTACCCGCACCAGCCAATACGCCATCCAGGCGCTGATCTATCTGGCGACCCAGCCGGACGGGCAGTTGGTGCTTAGCCGCGATATTGCGCACAAGCTGGGGGTGCCGTCGCCCTACCTCGCCAAGATCCTCCAGGATTTGTCCCGTGCACAGCTGCTGCATTCGTTCCGTGGCCGCAATGGGGGCTTCGGCCTGCGCAGCGGTGTCGAGCACAGCAATTTGCTCGATATCCTCTGGCTGACTGATGGCCACCACGTGGATCGAGAGTGCCTGCTCGGTCTCAAGGCCTGCAAGGACGAGACCGCCTGCCCGCTGCATCGCAAGTGGAAATCCGTCAAGAAAGAAATCCTCGCCTGCCTCGGCAACGTCACGCTGATCCATCTGGCGAAGGCGGTGCAAAGCGGCCAATACCGCTTGTCCGATCTGCCGCTGGCCCTGACGCAGCCCTGAAGATTTACCCCCTTGTTTTTTTCTGGTGCTTGTCCCCTTCACGACAGTGGTTTTTGCGTTTGTCGCGTTTGCAACACGCGTTCGAGCACCGTTTCATGAGAAAAATACCTTGCATAAACAATGCGTTATCGATTTATTTCAAGGGTGGCACGGTCGTTGCTGAATACCAGGCGTGCAGTAAATGTTTTGCCGGCTCCGTATTCGATAAGAAGAAGAAAAAACGTTACGCAGCAGATTTTTAGCCGGCCGAGTGCGTGCTGCCAGGGCGAGTCGGTTTTTTAGATTGTTTAACTTAAGGAGATACACATGTCTGATGGAAAATTAAGGCAAATCGCTTTTTACGGTAAGGGCGGGATTGGTAAGTCCACCACCTCGCAAAACACGCTGGCTGCGCTGGCTGACCTGGGACAGAAAATCCTCATCGTCGGTTGCGATCCGAAAGCCGACTCCACCCGTCTGATTCTGCACGCCAAGGCCCAGGACACCATCCTGAGCCTGGCCGCCGAAGCCGGCAGCGTGGAAGACCTCGAGCTCGAGGACGTGATGAAGATCGGCTACAAGGACATCCGCTGCGTCGAGTCCGGCGGTCCTGAGCCCGGCGTCGGCTGTGCCGGCCGCGGCGTGATCACCTCGATCAACTTCCTGGAAGAAGAAGGCGCCTACGACGGCATCGACTACGTCTCCTACGACGTGCTCGGCGACGTGGTGTGCGGCGGCTTCGCCATGCCCATCCGCGAGAACAAGGCGCAGGAAATCTACATCGTGATGTCCGGCGAGATGATGGCCATGTACGCGGCCAACAACATCTCCAAGGGCATTCTGAAGTACGCCAACTCCGGCGGCGTGCGCCTGGGCGGCCTGGTGTGCAACGAGCGCCAGACCGACAAGGAACTGGAACTGGCCGAGTCGCTGGCCGCCAAGCTGGGAACCAAGCTGATCCACTTCGTGCCGCGCGACAACGTGGTGCAGCACGCCGAACTGCGCCGGATGACCGTGCTGGAATACGCACCCGATTCCAAGCAGGCCCAGGAGTACCGCGACCTCGCCTCGAAGATCCACAACAACGCCGGCAACGGCACCATCCCCACCCCCATCACCATGGACGAGCTGGAAGACATGCTGATGGAGCACGGGATCATGAAGCAGGTGGACGAGTCCATCGTCGGCAAGACTGCCGCCGAACTCGCGGCGGAAGCGGCCGCGGCTGCGTAAGGGTTTCCGTCGCCCTGCGCCTTGCGGCGCATGGCGACGGGGTCCACAGAGGGAAACCTCTGCCAGGGGCATCGCTGGCTTGTTGCAACGGTGCCGTTCGCAGAGTTTTCCCGGGGAACCGGGGTGCCGGTGTCCAGTGTTCACATCAAACAGGAGGGCGAAATGAGCCTCACAGTCGAGCAAGTCAAAGCAAGAAACCAGGACCTCATCAAGGAGGTGCTGGAAGTCTATCCGGACAAAACCGCCAAGCGGCGCGCCAAGCACCTGGGCACCTTCGAGGAAGGCAAGCCGGATTGCGGCGTGAAGTCGAACGTCAAGTCCATCCCGGGCGTAATGACCATCCGCGGTTGCGCCTACGCCGGTTCCAAGGGCGTGGTGTGGGGTCCGATCAAGGACATGATCCACATCAGCCACGGCCCGGTCGGCTGCGGCCAGTACTCCTGGGCCGCGCGCCGCAACTATTACATCGGCACCACCGGCGTCGATACCTTCGTCACCATGCAG
>JAKBJA010000072.1 GCA_021836225.1 Pseudomonadota bacterium
CGATGCCCACCGGGCACCAGGCAATGCAGCGGCCGCAGCCGACGCAGCCGCTGCGGCCGAACTGGTCGTGCCAGGTGGCGAGCTTGTGGGTCAGCCACTGACGGTAGCGACTGCGGATGTCGGGCCGTACATTGAATCCATGCAGATGGCCGTGACTTTCGCCAAAGCACGAATCCCAGATCCGCTCGTGGCGACTGGTCTGGCCGTCGAGCGCAGGTTCGTCGATCTCGGCGTGGCAGAAGCAGGTGGGACACACTGCGGTGCAGTTGCCACAGGCAAGGCAGCGTGACGCCACCTCGTCCCAGCGCGGATGCTCCAGACGGCTCATCAGGGTTTCGTGCAAATTGCCCCCTGAAGGGGATAAACGCCCCGGCAGACTGCGCGTCTGGGCGGCTGCGGCAGCCAGTCCCTGCTGGCGGGCAGCATCGAGCTGCTGCGGGGTGGCCGGAGACAGATTCAATGCGCTCAGCACGGCGCCGCCCTTCGCGCTGCCCGCCACCGCGACGAAGCCGTCCGGCAGTTCGGCCAGCGCAAGGTCGTAGCCCGTGGTCGGGGTCGGTCCGTCACCGGTGGAGGCGCAAAAGCAGGTCGCCGCAGGCTCGGCACATTGCACAGCCACCAGAAAAAGTTCTTCGCGACGTTGGGCGTAATGGGGATCGCGCCGGCCTTCGCGCAGGAAATGCGCATCCTGCAAAGCCAGGGCTGCCAGGTCGCAGGCGCGCACGCCGATGATGGCCTGTGCGGGCACATCCAGGATCACGGCTTCGAATTGCAGCATGCCCGCCGCATCCCGCTCCACGCGCCACAGCGATTCTTTCGGTGCGAACGCCTGCGGCTTGATTGCCTGCGGACCGTTAGCCCAGGCGAAATAACGGTTCTGGGGGTCTGTCGTCAGCCGGTAGCGGCCCGGTGCTTGCTCTGCCTGCAAGCCGCGCGGCAGACCATCAGGCGCCTCGAGTTCGCGCATGACGATGGCACCGTTTTCCACCGCCGGACCCAGACATTGATAGCCCTGTTGCATAAGCTGGGCCACCAGTGCATGCAACCGGTCGAGCGGCAGAAATCCTGCGTGGTCGGATTGGGAAAACATGGCTGGAAATGCTCCCTTTATGCAGTTTAGGCACAAGCCCGACAGAAAACAGATCTTAACTGCATCGTTACTTTAGCGCGCCACAGGTTTCACGGTAGTGAAAAAAATCATCCGGACGCGTTCGCTATAATGCGCCTTTCCGCAGCAATGAAGGAGTGTGTCATGCAGCAACAACTCGACGTGTTCGTCGCATCCCTGACTTCTTTCTGGACCCAGCTGGCCGGCTTTGTGCCGCAATTGCTGGCAGCCCTGCTGCTGCTGTTCGTCGGCTGGCTGCTCGCCAATCTGGTGCGTACCGGGGTCATGAAGCTGCTCGACCTGTTGCGCTTCGACAGCCTTGCTGAAAAGACCGGCATCGAAGCCTTCCTCAAACAGGGCAATCTGGATGTGTCGCTGTCGCGGTTGCTCGCCAAGCTGGCCTACTGGATCGTCATTTTTATCGTCGTCGTCACCGTGGCCAACAGCCTGGGCCTGCACATGGTGGCCGACCTGTTCAACAAGGTGGTGCTCTACATCCCCAACATCATCGTCGCCATCCTGGTGCTGGTGTTCGGCGTGCTGGTGGCACGCTTCATCAACCGCATGGTGTTCGCCTACCTCAACAACATCGGCGTGCAGGGCGCGCTCACCATCAGCACGATTGCGGAATACGGGGTGATCATTTTTGTGGTGTTTGTCGCGCTGGAACAGCTCGCGATCGGCACCACGCTGCTGACCGCTGCCTTCCAGATCGGCTTCGGCGCGATCGGCCTGGCGTTTGCGCTGGCGTTCGGGCTGGGCGGCCGCGAATGGGCCGCCGGCGTAATCAAGAAATTGACTGAGAAGTAAGTTGCAGAACAGGCGATAAGCATGGCCGGAGCGCCGCTCACTTACGTTTGACCAGTGGATGATGTACCCTCAAAAAAAATTGACTTGATCATTGTCCAGGGCTAAAAAACATCAAGGAGTGCTGGAATGGAAATTGTCGATTTTAAGAATGCTTTCCCGAAACTGGCACATCGTCTTGGCGTCCAGAATACTGCGCTTTTGGCAACACTCATGCGCGAACGGGAAGTGCCTGCGGGAACGACCCTGATTGAGAATCGAACGCTGGCAGATTCGTTGTATCTCGTCATCGAGGGTGAGTTTCGGGTTGAAGTCCCGCGGATTGACGGCGAGATTGAAATTGGCCGGATTGGCCACGGGAAATGGATCGGCGAGACTCCACTTTTCAGCGATGATCACCTATCGACTTCCCGGACTGTTGCCACCACCCCATCCCGGGTCCTGGAAATGCAGCATGCCCAGTTTTGGTCTGCCCGGACAGAAAACCCTGATTTGGCAAGCGTGCTTACCCGAGAGCTTGTTGACCACATGTCGGAGCGTGTACGCGCTGCGGACGAGTTGATCAATCACTGTCTGCAAAAAGCGGCTTCTGTCCATGCAAGCCCGCCGAGCCAAGCTTGAAGTCAGGTCTTGCCTGAGAGCGCACTACAAAAACCGGTAAGGGAGGGCAACAATGCTGCTCAAGAATTTCCTTAAAAGCCAGCCCATTTTCATCGGCTTGTCCGATCGTGACCTCGATGCCCTGGCTCATGCGATAGAAATCCGGGAATTTCCTGATGGGCACGCCATCATCCAGGAAGGCCGCTCCGGCAAAGAGCTCTATCTGCTCATTGAAGGCCAGGTGAAAGTGGCCCAATACAATGCCGAAACCGGCCAGCTTGAGCAAATCAATCTTATACAGCCGGGCGAACTGTTTGGTCTGCTTTCCCTGATTGATCACTTGTCTACTTCGGCGAGCTGCATTTCAGCAGGCCCGGTCAAAATCGGGGTTCTGCAGCGTAATGCCTACAATCTTTTGGCACAGGCCTCCGCCCCCATTGCACAGGGGTTTCAACTCGCGGTAGCCAAACAATTGGCATCGCTTCTGCGTCACCAGGAAGGTGTTCTGAGAACCATCCCCCTTCAGGTTTAACCACGGCTCAAACGGGTCGCATTGTTGCTGGCCAAGAAGGCCCCTCCACCTTGCCCCATGCAGCCCACACTTTAAAAAAACCCGACGTAGTTAATTCGCCTAGCGAATCCGCGGCTTGCGGGTGTGCTTGTCAGGCACGCCGCGCGTCTGGCGGCGCGGGGTCGGCGCCATGCCCGCCCATTCCATCACGCGCGCGACCAGATCATCGTCGAGCTCCATCTTCTGCCCGCGCCGCAGTTGCGGCGGCAGCACGATCGGGCCGAATCGGATGCGCGTCAGCCGCGACACGGTCAGGCCGAAATGCTCGAACAGCCGCCGCACCTCGCGCTTGCGACCTTCCTTGATCACCACGCGGTACCAGCGGTTGGCGCCCTCGCCGCCTGCGGCAAAACAGCTTTGCAATTGCGCCGGGCCGTCCTCGAGTTCCACCCCGGCCAGCAACTGCGCAATCATGTCCTCGGTCAGCTCGCCCAGCACCCGCACCGCGTACTCGCGCTCGACTTCGAAACGCGGGTGCATCAGGTGATTGGCCAACTCGCCGTCGGTGGTGAAGATCATCAGGCCGTCGGTGTTGTAGTCCAGCCGGCCGATGGAAATCCACTTGGCGCCGCGCAGCTTGGGCAACGCGTCGAACACGGTGGCGCGGCCCTTGGGGTCGTCGCGGCTGACGATCTCGCCTTCCGACTTGTGGTAGATCAGGATACGGGTGCGCTTTTCATCGAAGCGCAGATAGACGCGGCGGCCGCTGACCTTGACGATGTCGCGCGGCCCGACCTTGCTGCCGATCGTCGCGGTCTCGCCGTTGACCTGCACGCGACCCTCGGCAATCCATTCCTCCATCTCGCGACGCGAGCCGAGGCCGGCTGAGGCGAGCGCTTTTTGCAGACGCTCGCTTGCGGGCTCGGGGGCGATCGCCTGCTGCAGGCGGCTCGCCGCACGCCCCATGGGGGCGGTGGGCGAACGGCGGATGGGGGATGCGGGGCGGGCCATATTCAGGTGATCTCGGTGACTGCGTCGTCAGGCGCGGTGCTGGCACGGGCAGTTTCGATCACCGCGCCAAACGTCTGGGGGACGTCATTGTCCGCCAATTCCTCGCGCAATTCAGGAATTAATGCGGTTTCATCCGGGGTGACCAGATTGCCGAGCTCTTCCAGCGGCGGCAGTTCGGACAACGTGACCAGCCCCAGATCGCTGAGGAAATGCCCGGTGGTGCCGAACAGCGTGGGGCGCCCCGGCACGTCGCGATGGCCGATGGCCTCGATCCAGCCGCGCTCTTCCAGCGTCTTGATGATGTTGGGATTGACCGACACGCCGCGGATGTCCTCGATGTCGCCGCGCGTCACCGGCTGACGGTAAGCGATGATGGCGAGCGTTTCCAGGACCGCGCGCGAGTAGCGCGGCGGCTTCTCGTTCTTCAGCCGCGACAGCCAGGGCTGCATTTCGGCGCGCGTCTGGAAGCGCCAGCCGTCGGCCACCTGCACCAGTTCCACGCCGCGGCCGTGCCACTGCGCGCGCAGCTCGTCGAGTGCGCGGCGCAGCACCTCGTTGGCCAGGCTTTGTTCGGGCGTCCCCTGCTCGAACATGCGCTTGAGGTCGGCCAGCGACAGCGGCTCGACGGCCGCCAGCAAGGCGGCCTCCAGCACGATCTTCAAATCGTCGGGGTTGTCATTCGGCTGCAGATTCATGGAGTTTCACGTAGATGGGGGCAAACGGCTCGGCTTGCGTCACGTCGAGCAGGGTTTCCTTGGTCAGTTCCAGCACCGCGAGGAAGGTGACCACGAGTTCATGCACGGTCGACGCGTCCGGGAACAGGTCCTTGAATTCCATGAATTCGCCCGGGGTCAGGCGTTTCAGGATGCGGCTCATGTGCTCACGGATCGACAGTTCCTGGCGGCCGATGCGGTGGTGGGTGCGGTTCTTCGCGCGCGACAGGATCGCCAGCCAGGCGGCGGCCAGCTCCTCGGGATGGATGCTCGGCAGCTGCCTGGCCGCTGCCGGCAGGAACACGCTGACCGTGTCGAAATCGCGCCCGGCCTGCGGCATGGTATCGAGATGCTGGCCGGCGAGCTTCATCTGCTCGTATTCCAGCAGGCGGCGCACCAGTTCGGCGCGCGGATCCTCGCCCTCGCCCGCTTCCTCGGCCTGCTCGCGCCGTGGCAGCAGCATGCGCGACTTGATGTCGATCAGCATCGCCGCCATCAACAGGTATTCCGCCGCCAGTTCCAGCCGGGTGGCACGCGCAGCCTCGACATAGGCCATGTATTGCTTGGTCAGCGCCGCCATCGGGATGTCCAGCACGTCCAGGTTCTGGCGCCGGATCAGGTAGAGCAGCAGGTCGAGCGGGCCCTCGAAGGCGTCGAGAAAGATCTCGAGCGCATCCGGCGGGATGTACAGATCCTGCGGCAGTTCGGTGAGCAGCTCGCCGCGCACCTTGATGACGGGTGCGGGCTGCGTGTCGAGGAGCGCGGGGGCATTCATGGCCGCATTTTACCCGAGCCTGCCGGGATGGCTTAATCCTGGGTGGCCAGGTTTCGCCGTGGACGAGCGGTTTCCTCAAATTGGGCAAACGAGTCCGCCTTGACTGTCCATCTGGTGTTGCCCGCTGGATGAGCTACGTTTATGGTGTGGTTATTGATGTCGCTGGAGTCATCATTATGAATTTGCATTGCCTGGATGCTGCGCGCACGCGGGGGATATCATCGCAGTGGCGACGGGAGGCGCTCGGTCTGTCGGCGACAGGCAGGGCGAAGACGCGATCCCTGGTTCTTGCGATGTTGGTCATGGGGTTGTTGAACCTTGCCGCGCCGTCTCAGGCAGGCGCATCGGCATCCGTGGAGCTCATCGCCGCCGGCGTCGAGCACCAGGCCGGACGCTTCCAGGCCGCCTTGACTCGCTGGGTTCAGGCGCAGCACGAGGCCCGGGCGGCTGGGGTTGCAGATGCCGAGGCACGCGCCCTGCTCGGCGAGGCAAGGACTTATCTGGCACTGGGGCGAGGGCCGATGGCGGCACAGCGGCTGGCCAGCGCGCACGAACTCGCCCGGACCCATGGGAATGTGACGCTGCTGGGGCCGATCCTCGCCGCGCTGGGCAATGCCCAATTCCTCGCCGGCGAGCCGGCGAAGGCCCGCGAAGCGCTGGAGCGCGCGCTCGCCCTGGGGCGCGAACGCGGCGATCAGGATCTTGTTGCGCGCAGCGCGAACGACCTGGCCCGGCTGGAAGTCGAATCGGGCGAGCACAGGCGCGCCGCCACCCTTTACCGGCAAGCCATGGCAGCCGCTCAAACCGGCGGCAACCGCGAGCTCGAAACCACTGCTGCCGTCAATCTCGCTCGCCTTCCGCTGGAGCCGGGAGAAAAACTTGAGGCACTGTCGCGCGCCGAGCGGCTGGTTTGGGCGCTGCCTCCGTCGTACATCCGTGCCCAGGCCCTGATCAGCGTTGCGCGCCTGCTCGGCGAAACCCTCGACGCACCTGGACAGCCGGAGTCATCCCGCGCGAAGGCGGCGGCCGCGTTCGACGAAGCCGCCGCGACCGCGCGACGGACGGGCGATCGCCGCACCCTCAGCTATGCCCTCGGCTACCGGGGCGCGCTGGCTGAGACGTCGAGAAATCTAACTTCGGCGCTGACCCTGACCCGCGAGGCGGCCCGTGAGGCGCGGCTGGCGGATGCCCCCGAGAGCCTCTACCTCTGGGAATGGCAGGCGGGTCGGCTTCTACGCCGTCTCGGCGAAGAGGACGCAGCGCTCGTGGCCTACCGTGTCGCCGCCGGCACCCTGGAGCAGATACGACAGGATTTGGCCGCGGGCGGGCGGTCCTCTTTCCGCAAGCAGGCGGGCCCTGTCTACATCGAGCTTGCCGATCTTCTGATACGCCGCGCGGAGCACGCCGCCAACCCGGCTGCCGCAGAGACCGACCTGCGCGAGGCGCGCCTGACCGTCGAGGCGCTGAAGGGCGCGGAACTGGAGGACTACTTCCAGGATGATTGCGCCGCCGCCCTCAAGTCGAAGACACGAGGCATCGACTCGCTGGCCGCCGGAACCGCCGCGCTCTATCCGATCGTCCTGCCCGAGCGCCTCGCCATTCTGGTGAGTCTCCCCGATGGGTTGCGGGTATACTCGACGCCCGTTGGCGCCCAGGAACTTGAGGCCGAAGCGCGCGCCCTGCGCCGGGCACTGGAGAAGCGAACGACCCGCGAGTATCTGAGACACGCGCGCCAGATCTATGACTGGGTGGTGCGCCCGGTCGAGGCCGACCTGGCCCGGGCCCGCGTCAAGACCCTGATTTTCGTACCCGATGGCGTGTTACGGACCATCCCGCTGTCAACGCTCAATGATGGCAAGGCATTCCTGATCGAGCGCTACGCGGTCGCCACCTCGCCCGGCCTTACACTCACCGACCCGCGCCCGCTCGCCGGTGTCGCGCCGCGGGTGCTGATGGCGGGCCTCACGGAATCCGTGATGGGGTTCCCCGCCCTGCCCGAGGTCAAGGAGGAGATCGCTGGGATCGCGTCCCTTCACGCCGGCACGGTGTTGCTGGATCAGACCTTCCAGATCGAAAGCTTCCGGCGGGAACTGGGATTGCACCCTTACACCATCGTGCATGTGGCTTCCCACGGCGAGTTCGGCTCCAGCGCCGAGGAGACCTTCCTGCTGACCCACGATGGCCGGATCACGCTCGACCAGCTTGAGGCTCAACTCGGCGGCACCGCCTACCGGGATCAGCCCGTGGAGTTGCTGACCCTGAGCGCTTGCCAGACCGCCGCCGGCGACGACCGCGCCGCGCTGGGGCTCGCGGGCGTTGCCGTCAAGGCGGGAGCCCGCAGCGCACTCGCCACGCTCTGGTCGGTGAACGACGCGGCCTCCTCGCGTCTGGTGGGCAGCTTCTACCGCAAGCTCGGGCAGTCCGGCATGAACAAGGCAGCGGCGCTGCGCGAGGCGCAGAAGGCGCTCATGGCCGACCGCCGTTACCGGCACCCTTATTACTGGAGTCCGTTTCTGTTGATTGGCAACTGGCTGTAGGCAGGCGATGCGCGCGAACAGCGGTCGCCTCAGCGGTGTCGCTACAGGCTGGCGCGGATCACTAGGTGCCAGCCCTTGTCCTGCCATGATTTGCTGGGATTCTGGATGCTCTCGTCGTCGAAGGCGTTGGCCCAGTAGAGTTCCGCGTGGACTCGCCGATCCGGATCGAAACGCAAACCGAGGCCCGCGCTCCTGATGGTCTGCGGTTGCGGGGTATCGCGGCCCTTGTACCAGGCGCCGCCGATGTCGACGAACGGCGCGACCTGCAATAGCGGCGTCCCATCCTCGCGGCGCAGGACCGGCACACGCAGTTCGAGCGATGTGGCATAACCTTGGTCGCGCACGAGTTGGTTGGTCCGATAGCCGCGCACGGTCCGCAGTCCGCCAACCGAAAACTGCTCGAGCGGCAACAGCGGCTGGGAACTCAACTGTCCATCGAAGCGGAAGAGGAGCTGGGTGCCGCTTTCGCCGAGCCGGCGCACATACTGGAACTGTCCGAGCCAGGCCAGAAATTCGCCGTTCGGCAGTTCGTCCCCCATGTTGGTCGAATCGAAGGCGTCGATTCCCCAACTGAAGGTCGATCGCGCGGCGATGACCTGGCTGCGGTCACGGGCGACGTAATCCTGGATAAAGCGCAGCACGCTCACCTTGCTCAGGCCATCCGGCTCCACACCCGGCGAGAAGGAGAAGCCCTCGCCCAGGAGTTCCGTCTCGCTCCGTCGCAGATCGAATCCTGCGCCCACCCTCAACTGTTGCCGCGAGGTACGAAGCAGCGGATGGTTCAGGCGAAAACCGAGCGTGCTCGCCCGCGACTGGATATCGAGCGCGTTGAGTGGCTCTTCGACCACCTTTGCGCGCTCCCATTCCGCGAAGACATTGAGCGTCGTGTCGCTCGCGTTGAGCGGGATGCCGTAGTCGGCGAAGAGCTTCGTGTAGCCCTGCGCCTGCTCGATCTGGCCGGTCAGGATGTCACCCCGACCGGTAAGGCTGTAGAGCTGCCCGAACAGGACTGCGCGCGCATCGCCCAGCGCTGGTGAGAGATCGTTATCGACCATGGCCGAGAGGCTGCCTCTCGGCCCCTCCTCGACCCGAGCCAGCAGCCGTGCTTCCCCTGGCTGGTCAGCAGGCAAGAGTTCGGCATTGATGCGCTTGATGAACGGCCCTTGCAGAAGAATCTGCAACTGGTCCTGCAGCGCGACAGCGTTAAGTGGAGGTCCAGCGCCCAAGGCCAGCCTGTCGCTGACGTAGTCGGGACGCAGCCGCTTGGTCCCCGTGACCGTGACCTCGACCAGCGCGCCCTCGACAATGCGGTATTCGATGACGCCATCCACCACCTTTTGGTCAGGAAGCACCGCCCCCGAGTTGATGTAGCCCGCGTTGACGTATTTCAGCGTGAGCGCCTGACGCAGTGCGGCCAGATCCTCATCGGTGACCTCCCGTCCAACGTAAGGTGCGGTAACCCGGGCAAGCTCCTCATCGCTGAACACCGTGTTGTCGGTCACCCGGATCGCGCGCACGAAGGTCCGGGGTATCCTTCCCGGGCGCGGCGCAGCGGCAGGCGCCGGGGGCGGCACCCGCAGGATTTCCGGCCGTTCGCCTGGTTGCTCGAGTTGAGGCTTGCGCAGGTCGTCACTTGGAGAAGTCGGCGGACCAAAGTCCTGGGCGTAGAGCCAGGCCGGTGCCAGCAGCAGGGTGGCCAGGACATGGACAGCTGACACCCCGGGTGTCCACCAGGCGTCCGGAAGCCAACGTCCCCTGGCGCGATGCTGCAACGTGCACGCGTTCATGTCCTTGCTTCCCTTCTGCTTCCTGGAATGTGACCG
The DNA here is from genome assembly GCA_021836225.1 of Pseudomonadota bacterium. Next base: position 9,886 of record JAKBJA010000072.1, read on the forward strand.
GGGACATCGCGTTCGGCAAGCAGGCACGCCCCCCCTGGTTGCTGGCGGAACATCGTGGCTGATCGGATCAACGCCGACATTCAGAACTCGCCGCGTAGGCGAGCAGTACAGGTTTGGAGAGGTCAGATATCGCGCCGCCCGACTGACTTAGCGGCACGGTCCCTAAACCGCCTGTGCCTGGCGTCTTGTCGAGAGCCAGGCTGGGCAGATAGTCGTCCGGGGCGGATGGCAGCCCGCCACGCCCGACCTCGACCAGGCTGGAGAGACCCGCCCGCGCTGCGCCGCAGCCCGCCTGCAAGAGTCTCGCGGCATCGAGGAAAGAGGCGGGGAGGACGGCGAGATCGGCACTCACGTCCGAGTCGGGCGCCTCGATGTTCACCGAGCCGTCGATGCCGAGTGCCGACGAGGCCGAGATCACCGTCGCGGGATCGGAGATCAGCTGACCGGCGATGATATTGATGTTGCCGCCCGGCCCGCCGAAAGCGTTGGCGACGATCTGGCTGTTCTGGAGGACCATGAACTGGGGGTCGATGAAGATGTTGCCGCCGCCGCCCACGCCGCTTTCCACCGAGGTGGTGATACGGCTGTCGATCAGGTGGATCAGGCGTGGGGCAGTGATGGTGATGTTGCCGCCGTCGGAGTCCGTAGCCTGGGTCATGATGCTTCCGCCACGCAGATTCAGACTATCGCCGAGTTCAATCCTGACATCGCCAGCCAGACCGCTACCCAGGCTGCTTGACGAGATTGTGGCCCCGTCGCTCACGGTGAGACTCCATGCGCGCACGCTCACGTCGCCGCCAGCGCCGGCCCCGCGCGTCTCGGCGAGCAGGCCGCTGGGGTATCCGCTCGCGGTGGCACCGGAGATCGTCACGCTACCGGTCGCATCGACGCCCACGCTGCCCGCTGCCCCGTTGCCGACTACCAGTTCGCCGGTGAACTCATCGAAACCGCCGCTGAAGCTGCGAATCTGTGCGCCGTTCATGAGCCGCAGTTCCCCGACATTCACGTGGATAGCGCCGGCATCGCCGTCGCCGACAGTGGTCGAGTCGATCACCCCACCGTCTACCAGCAACAGCGGGGTGGTGATGTTCAGCGCGCCGGCATTGCCCGCGTCGCCGACATCGGCATCGGTGGCGACCGTCGCGCTGAAAATGCCGCTGAGCTCGCCGCTGACCGAGATCCGCTCGTCGGCAACAATGTTCACGTCGCCCGCATCACCGAAGCCGCCGGTGGAGGAACTGATCCGCGCTCCGTCGCGCATCTCAAGGGTACGGGTGTGCAGGGTCAGGTTACCGGCCTCGCCGCCTTCCGTTTCGGTCGACAGGCTGAGCGTCACGTCACCCGTGCCGGTGGCCAGGACACTGTCGGCGTCGATGGACAGGTTTCCGCCCGTGCCCGGACCGTAATTTACTGTGCCGACGATACCCCCGTTCAAAACCTGCAAGCTCCCGGTGTCGATAGTCAGTGACGCGCCCGCGCCGTCACCGGAGTTTTCGGCTTTGATGCCGGTGAATTCCCCGAGGCCCAGGCCCCGCACCACGATGGCGTCGGTGTGAATGTGGATGTCTCCCGCCGGACCGGAGCCGTAGCTCTCGCTGAGGACAAACGAGCCGTCGCTCACCCCGAGCGTGCCGCCGACGTCCAGATTGATCGCGGGGCCGGCACCGAGGCCACCGTAGCTGCCGGCAAGGATCACGGAGATGACCCCCGTCTCCGGGTCGGTCTCGGCGCTCAGGTCGCCGCGCACGGCGATGTCGATCACCCCACCGTCGTTATCGCCGAAAGTCTGGGCCAACAGGCCGCCCGGGGAGAGGGTCAGTTGCCCGCCGCGGATGTAGATGGAGCCAGCGCCGGTGCCGGTGGGCCCGTCGCCCACATCGATGAAGCTCCCGCCCGAGAGCCGGATCTGCCCCAGGGATGGGAAGCCACTCAGGTCGACCGCGCCCGCACCCAAGATTGCATCGCCGGCGGAAGCTACGCTCGCCAGGCTAACCGTCGCACCTGGCGCGAGAATGGCCGCATAGCCGAAAGCCCCGTCATGAATGTCGATGTCGCCCGCCACCAGGGCAAAGGTCTTGCCCGGTGGCACGGGCGAGGGTGTATAGGGGTCGCCAAGCCACGGCCCGTTCAGCTCGATGGGTGCCGGGCTGGCGGTGAGGAAGCCGAAGGCCACCGGGTCGGCCGTGGTCAGGACACTGTTCTGGGCCGGATCGGCGTAGAAACTGCCGCCGTCGGCGAGTCGGACGACGTCTGCCGTGCCCAGATAGACCGAGCCGGTGGCGTCGATCGAGCCGTACTCACCGAAGATCACCCCATTGGGATTGATGAAGTAGAAGTTGGCGCCGGGGATGGCCAGCGACACCGGCCCATCAATGACGCTGGCCTTGAGTCCGGTCAGGTCGCTGGTTCCGCCCGTGACCCGGGAAATGACGTTGCGGATGGTGTCCGGGCCGGAGAAAACGACGCTCTCGCCGGTCAGGACGTTGAAGACGCTGAAGCTGTGGAAGAGGTTGCCGCCACGGGACTCGCCCAGGTTCGCCGTGATCGCGATGTTCCCGTCCAGCCGCGTGCCGGGGCCATCCAGCACGACCTCAGCGTGGACGCCACCCGCGGCGAGCGCCGCCGCCAGAGTCCAGCCGTGGATGAACCGCTTCGTGAACGAATCCGTAGCCACCACCAGCGCCCCTTCTCGATCCCCCGAGTGTCAATGAAGCTTAGTAAATATTACGGCAAGGGAAAACACCCCCCGGGCGGAAGGGCTCCGGAGGGCGTCGCCTGGTCAGGACCGCAGAGGGGCCAATCAGGCCAGGGCCCGGCGCGACAGGCCGAGACCGAGCAGGCCGAGGCCGAGGAGCGCGAGGGTGGCGGGTTCCGGAACGCTGGAGGCGGTCAGGCCGGTAATCGAGCCGCAGGGAACCGGGTCGTTAGCTGGCCCACACGACTCATTCAGCCTGGTTCCGTCGAGGAACGGGTCGATTGCATAATCTAGCCAAGGGCCAAGATGTGCCAGGTCCTGAACAGCCGTTAAATCAAAGTTGTTGCACGTCAAAATGTTGTCGCAGTTCACCACCAACACCGTTGTTGTAAATGTTTCGATCACAGTGGTAAAAATTTCGAAGACATCACCGATTTGCGGTGTGTCTTCAGGTTGCAGGCTGCCGCTGTCGACGATGAGCCCGCCCTCATACGTCAACGTGCCCACCTGATGCTGGGCGCCGTCCCCTGCCGAAAACAGAAAGATCTGGTTGCCGTCAAAGTTCGAGAAGACACCTGCATCGAATGTGTCGCTCAATACGAGCCTCCAGTTACCGGCTTGGCCTGAAACGGGGTAACCATCGCCTGTAAAGGTACCGCTGAAAATAGCCTCGAAAGATAGGCTGGTGAAATCGTAATTGAGCGCGTCAGTGCCAGCGACCAGCGCCAGATCGAGGTTAAGCGGCCGATAGGTCCCGGTCACCGTCGTAGTGCCGCTCCTCGCAGTACTCGGATAGGCGGCCGCGGTCTGGACCAGCACTGCGCTAAGAAAAATGGCCGCGAAGGCAGAAAAAAAAGCTCGCTGCATCATGATTGCATCTCCTGACACAAGGGATAAAAAGCACAGCAACTCAGTATTCGGCATCGAAGCAATTTTTATGCTATAAAACAAATCCCTTACAAAACAACATGTTGATTTGCAAACATAGAGTTAGGAAGGGAGAACTGTAAAATTTTCCGACACCTCAAGGTCCGCATTGCCTAACCTTGTCCAGACACCGAACAGGAGGCGACAGGAATTTCGCGGCGCGGATAGCAGGCAAGATCGGTAACGCTCGACTGTCGCTGCAAGCCCCCGGGTGAGGGCTCGTCGGTCCGGTCCCGGGTCATTGGCGCGCCCCGAGGGCAAGCCAGATTCGCGTGCTATTCTCAGCGCGGCATACCCTACTGCGGCCAGCATGCTGGCCCCTCGCGCCCACAACGGACTGACGTGACATCGCCCTCCCCTTCCCTCACCGCCTGGCTCCGCCACCCGAGCATCGTTTGGCTCGGCATCGGGTTTGCGGCCTTCCTCCTGATAGCGGGGCTACGCCTCCTCGGGGCGTTGCAGGCGATGGAGCTGACCACCTACGACCTTTACCTCAAGCTGCGTCCGGACAGCGGCTGGAAGGAGGATCGGGTCGTCGTGGTCCTGGTCAACGACGAGGATATCCGCCGGGTCGGGCAGTGGCCGCTCTCGGACGACACCCTGTCGCGAGTCATCGAGACCCTGGTCGAGGCCCGGCCACGCGCCGTCGGCGTGGATCTCTACCGGGACCTGCCGGTTCAGCCGGGGACGGATCGTTTCGAACAGCTTCTTGCTTCGGCCGAGCAGGTCTTTTTCGTCATGAAATTCGGCGGACACGATGCCGCGCGCGTGTCGCCGCCACGCGCGCTCGCCGACACGGAGCGGGTCGGCTTCTCGGATCTGCTGATCGATCCCGGCGGCTCGGTGCGCCGGGGGCTCCTGTTCCTCGACGATGGCGAGGCCGTCGGCTACTCCCTGGCGCTGCGGCTTGCTCTGGGCTATCTAGCCGAGCACAGCGTGGTCCCGGCCGCGGGGGAGCCCGACCCGAGCCACCTGCGCCTGGGGCCGGTTACCTTCCGTCCACTTGAGGCGGACGACGGCGCTTATGTCGGCGCCGACTCGGCGGGGTACCAGTTCCTTCTGGACTACAAGGGAGGCGCCACCCCGTTCCGGACCTTTACCCTGTCCGACGTGCTCGAGGGGCGCCTGCCCGCCGGCGCGCTGCGAGACCGCATTGTCCTGATCGGCGTCTCGGCCGACAGTGTCAAGGACTTCTTTCTGACCCCCTATAGCCGCCGCGGCAAGGAATCGGTCGGCATGCCGGGGGTCCTGATCCACGCCCACACCGTGAGCCAGTTCCTGCGAGCGGGTCTGGCAGGCGAGCGACCGATGGACTTTCTGTCTGACTGGGCGGAGTACCTGGCCATGCTCCTGTGGGGGCTGGCCGGCGCGGGGACTGCGCTGCTGGTGCGAGCGCTCGTCCCTTTCTGGTTGATCGCTGCCCTGGAGACCCTGCTCCTGCTGGGGGGCACTTATGCCGCCTTCCTGGCCGGCTGGTGGCTGCCCGTGGTGCCGCTTGCCCTGGTGGGCATCAGCGGCGCCGGCCTCTCCATCGCCTATCTCTCAAGCCATGAGCGGACCGAGCGGCGCTACCTGATGGACATCTTCGCCAGGCAGGTTTCGCCCGACGTCGCCGAGGAGATGTGGCGCGAGCGGGACAAGTTCCTCCAGGGCGGGCGGCTCGAGCCGCGGCTCCTGACGGCCAGCATCCTGTTCACCGACCTGCACAATTTCACCCCTGTCGCCGAGCGGCTTTCGCCGTCGGAGCTGATGGAATGGCTTAACCGCTACATGGACGCCATGGCAGGGCTGGTGATGAGTCACGGCGGGGTGGTCGACGACTTTTTCGGGGACGCGATCAAGGCCAACTTCGGCGTGCCCATCGCCCACACGGAGCCGGCGGCAATCGACGAGGACGCTCGCCGGGCCGTGCATTGCGCCCTCGCCATGGGCGCGACGCTGGAGGAAATGAACCGGGAATGGGAGGCCGAGGGGTTGCCCCGGATCAGCATGCGGGTCGGCATCGCCACGGGCGAAGTCGTCGCGGGTTGCCTGGGCAGCACCCAGCGGATGAAGTTCACGACCCTCGGCGATGTCGTCAACACGGCCGCCCGGCTGGAAACCTACGGCAAGGACGATCCAAGCATCACCGCCGAGGACAGCACCTGCCGGGTGCTGATCTCCGAGGAAACGGCCCGTCGGCTCGGCGACGCCTATGTCGTCGAGGCAGTCGGCAGCCTGAAGCTCAAGGGCAAGGAAACACAGGTCACCGTCTACCGCGTGGCCGGGTCCGTGAATAAGGATAGGGAATCCGGGCAGCAGGTGGCGTGACCCTGGGTAACCCGCTCGATTTATCCTAAGCTGTGATAAGCGTACAAACAGCCCTGATTTCTAGTAGGAGATCTGCCATGCGTTATGCACTTTCGACCGCCCTCATGTTGTCCGTTGCAATCCCCTTTTTCGTCCCCCCCGCAGCGGGGGACGACAATTCCAGGGCCAGCGTTGCGGCGACGGCCGTCGTCTACAAGCCGCCGATGCGCGGTGCGCCGGCGAGCCGTATCGGCGGGGGCTCCCGCGGCACCGGCGAGGGGGACTTCGTGCTCAGCGTGCTGGCGCCCGACCACACGGGCCTCACCAGCCATGCGCAGCCTACCCTTTACTGGTATGCCTCCGGTCCATCAATCGCGACGCTCGAGGTCACGGTCATCGCCGAGGTCGCGGAGCTGCCGGTGCTAACACAGAACCTCAAGCTGACCCGTGGTGGCGTGCAGTCGTTCGACCTGGCCAAGCATGGGGTCACACTGAAACCGGACACCGAATACGAGTGGTTTGTCTCGGTGGTGCCAGACCCCTCTCAGCGCTCGAAGGACGTCACCAGCGGCGGCACCATCCGGCGGGTGTCTCCCGATCCTGCCGTACAGGCTCGCGCCGCAGCAGCCGGCGAACGTCAGGCGCCCATGATCTATGCTGAAGCCGGCTTCTGGTATGACGCCATCGACGCCCTCTCGCGCCTCATCGAACGCCACCCCGACGATGCCGAACTCCACGCCCAGCGCGCGGCGCTACTCGATCAGGTGGGTCTGCCAGCCGTCGCGTCCTACGACAGGGCCGGCACCCGGTAGTCCGGCCGAGTCCGACCCGGGTTGCAAAGCCCCTCTCGCGGGAGAAGGAGCAAGACCTCATGCAGCAGGGCACTGTGGCCCTGGAAACAGTGCTAATTTGACTTACAAATTTTCTTCAACGAAACGCTCATAAGCGCGCGCACTGACAATGTGCGAACCATCGCAGTTGAACTGCATCTGGATGGCATCTTTAACGATATTGATCGTGGCACTGCGCGCGTAAAAATTCGAAATCGTGCGCAGCAGAGGCAACTGCGAAACAATTTTGGGAATCTCATGAACGGGCAATGGCTGCCAGTGATTAAAATAACTGGAAAAACCGTGACTTAAGTGTTCGGGCAGTTCCTTGAAAAAAGCATCTTCTCCAATCGCCTGGTACATGTGCCGGATCATTTCAGCTTTGCGGTCGTAGTCGAGTTTCGGGAAGTGGCGCTCGACATAGGAGGTATCCAGCAAGCGCAAGGCCGGGTGAAACTCCTCCGAAAAAGGATCAAGCACGGTAGACACCCTGACCTCGCCGTTATTGAAGCCAATCATAATGCGATGCGCAGTGCGGTTAACCAGCAAATCCTCAAAACAGGCAGTCAGTGCCTTTATATGCTTATCCACCACACTTTCGTAACGCGGTCGCTCCATTGCCGATTCGCGCAGGGAAGCATCCCCCTTGATACTGATGTGCATATCACGGTCGCAGTAACCCGTGACATTGAGCATTTTTTCTTCCAGCACCAATTTCTCATTCCGCGCATTGACTATCGTGCGGACTATGCGGTTGATTCCCGGCTCTTGCGCCAGTAAAGCATGGAAATCTGCGCTGGAAACTTTCCGCAAATGGGTGGCTGCTTTGGCTTTGGCCGAAGCGGTGCGGTAGCATTTGTTGACCACCGCCACTTCGCCAAACCAATCACCCGCTCCGGCTTCTTGAATCTCTTGAATCGAGTTGAATTTTTCGATGTAAATCGACACTGTGCCGCTATCGATGTAGTAAAGATAATCCGCGCTGTCTCCCTCATTGAAAATCACTTCTCCCGGCGCAAAATCAACGCCGCTAACGAGCTGGTGCACTTTATTTAAATCATGTTCGGATAAATCCTGGAAAATTGATGCCATATTTATCGCTCCCAAAAAGTGTGGCCATCACATTGCTCATCTTAGTTCGGAGAAGCTTGTTCGGGCGTACCCGCTTCGAATCCGACAGGGTCATGAGCATCGTAAGTTTAGGATACTCATTCACCGAAACCATCGTGCCGAACCCAAGCACAGACTGACATGAATCTGCGCCACCGGCTATCCCGTCTGTTGATGCTTCACCAGGGTGAAGGGCGGACCATGCTGTTCCTGTCCACGATCGCGGCGCTGGCTGGATTTGGCTTGTCCATCGGTCGTGTTTCCAGCGATGCGCTCTTCTTTGCGCTTTACGGGGTAGATCACCTGCCCCTGATGTTTGCCCTGATCGCCCTCGTGCTGATCCCATTTAGCCTGGCGTATGCCGCTTTCGTCGATCGCCTGACGCCATATCGCATGTTCGTCCATTTGCTGCTCGGATTTGGGGTAGTGGTGGGAGTTTCCTGGGGGGTGATGATGACGGCGGGCAATACCGGCATCGCGCTCTATTTCATTGCATACGGCGTCATCTCCGAGATGCTGCTGACCCATTTCACCCACTATGTGAGCAGCTTCTTCGATGCCCAGCAGGGCAAGCGTCTGCTGCCTTCCGTGATGGCGATTTCCCGTCTGGGGGCAATACTGGGCGGCGTGTTTCTGGGCGTGGTGGGATCGGGGATGGCCACCCAGCACGCCGCCCTGGTCTGGACACTATGCCTGGCAGCGGCTTTGGCCTTGGTGGCCTGGTGGCATCGTGGCGAACCGATCCATAGTCCGATTAAACGGGGGCATGCCACAACGCCGGTGCAGATGGTGCGCGAGGGGCTGATGTTCTCGCGCCAATCCAGGCTGGTACGGATCACTGCACTGGGGATATTCCTGCTGGTGTTGCTTCTCAGCGTGCAGGAATATCTGGTGGGCAGCATCTTCTCTCAACACTATCCGGATGAGCGTCAGCTTATGGCATTTTTCGGCTGGTTATCGGCCATCATCAATACCTGTGTGTTGTTGATCCAGCTTTTTCTGTTTGGCCGTTTGCTCCGTCGTTTCGGCCTGAAAACCATGAACCTGGTCTATCCCTTTACCACCTTGCTGAGCTTCGGCCTGATGGCAATCAGCGCAGGGTATCTGACTGCAGTGCTGGGACGAATCAACACGGTCGGGGTGTTGCCTGGCGTCCGCAATACCGTTGCCGGTTTTTTCTTTCATGCCCTGCCCGGTTACATGCAAGGCCGGGCGCATGCGCTGATTGCGGGACTGGTTTTGCCATCGGGGTTACTGGCGTCGGCGCTGTTCCTCTGGCTGGTACCACAGGATGCGCCACTGGAATGGGTGGCAGGCGGCGGGTTTGTTTTTGCGGTCGCGCTGTTTTGGGTCAAGTTGAAAAAGAACACGGCCTTCGCGGACAGCCTGGTGGAACTGGTCAGTCAATCCGTTTTTGCCAAGGATGGCGATACGGTGGCGGAATTGGGCGGCCTGGATAAGGCGGCCGTATTCCAACTGGCGGACCACATGCGCCAGACGGACAGCAGATCGCTCATGCTTAATTATGCGGGCCTGCTGGAGTCGCTCGCACCGGAGCACGCCGGTGCGGCCATGCTGGAAATTTACCCCGACCTCCCGCCCAGGCTGCAGGACCCGCTTCTGCTGCGCATCGCCCGCCTCGCACCACCGGGCTGGGAAGGGGTGGCGTGGGAGGCGGCCCAGCAAGGTGACGACCATTTGGCCGAAACCACGGCGCGGTTGTTACTGGCTGCGGGTTTCCCCACCGCGACAGCGTATACCGATGCGTGGCTCGAAGCCACCAGTCCGCGGCTACGTTCCGCCGCTGCAGTAGGCTGCCTGCACGGGGATGCAACCGAATTCAAGCCCAAGGCAGGTGAAATCCTGCACGAACTCCTGCAATCGCAGCATCAGGATGACCGTCTGGCTGCACTGGGGGCGATGGCGGCGATGCCCCACGAGGATCTGCTGCCACTGATCCGGCCCATGCTGCTCGATGAGAACGTCAAGGTGCGTGCGTTCGCGCTCGATATCTGGTCAGGTTGTCCACATACCGTTGTCGATGAGGCACTGGAAATAATCGATGATGCCCAAGCCAGCCCATCTCACCTGGTGCGCACTGCAGCGATCCGGGCGGCGGCGCGCCTGCCGTTTCAGGATATGCCGGTGCTCGACTGGTTATCGCATGCCCTGCGCGACACGGATTACCGGGTACGTGGTGCGGGGCAGGAATGCGCGAAGGCCTTCATGCCGAAACACCGAGACGCCTGGGTGAAGGCATTGGAACAATACGGAACCGATTTCGAGTTGCAGTCCGTGATGATCGCGGAACTGGCCGCTTCGGATATCGAGAACAAGCCCAATATCCTGAAGCCGGTTTCCGATTGGCATGTCGGCAATGCCCGAAAAAAGTTGCTGATCCGTGAGCATCTAACCGAATTGGGCATGCAGGGTTCTCCGGAACTGCTGCTCCTGTCTCAGGTATTGCGAGAGGAAGCCAGAAGACATCTGGATATCGTCCTGCATATCCTGGGCTGCATGGATCAGAGTCAACAGATGAGTTACATCCGAGCAGGCTTGGCCAGTGGGGACAGGTACTTATGGGCTCAGGCCATGGAAACGGCCATACAACACAAGAAAGAAGGCCGCTTGTTCCGAGAATTGGCTATTCTCTATGAGGCCGAGCGGGATGGCGCAGACTTGGGTGGAGAGCCGCCCGGGGGCAAGATGGCGCTTACGACCTGGCTGGCGTGGTGCCAGGAATACGGCAGCGCGTGGTTGGCGGAATGCGCCCGCTACTGTCACGGAAGCAAAAGGTTCGCACCATGAGTCTGCATATCGAGCGCGTGCTCCTGCTCACCAAAGTTCCGTTATTCGCCTATTTGCGAACTGACCAACTCAGCCGGCTGGCGCCGCTGCTCGAACCGGTGGCATGGCCAAAGGGAACGCGGATTTTTGATATAGGCGACATCGGTCTGGAGTTCTACATCATTACTGCCGGCCGCATTGGCATCTCGGTCGATCCCGACCCGAACCGGCCGGCATTCATCAATGAGCTGAAAGCCGGCGACAGCCTGGGCGAGATGGCGCTCATAGACAACGAACCACGCTCCGCCACGGCCCACGTGCTGGAAGACACCCAGGCGCTTGCCCTGGAGAAGGAGAAACTCCACGGGCTGCTGATGTCCTACCCGGAATTGGGCATCGGTATGCTGCGGGCATTGAGCCAGCGCCTGCGAGCCTTGAACTCCATTCTGGTGAATCCAAATAGATAGTTCATCCATTCCAGGCATGCGAGAGCGTGCATTGGGCACTGCATAGGAGGTGAGGAATGAAAACGCATATCTGGCCTTTTATGCTGGCAACGAGCTGCCTATTCAGTGAAGTCGTGTGCGCCGGAAATGAAGGCGACCCACACTACAACGCGGCCGGTTTCTTCGATGCGCATGTCTGCAACTGGCCGGAGAATCCGCGTTTCCTCATGGCCCTGTTTTCCACACCGCGTTTTGACGAGGTGGCCAGGGTGTCGGTGTTTGCGCCTGACGGGAAGTTCGTCGGCGACCTGGATCTGACCCGCTTCCGGGCATTCAAGGCCCGATCAGGACAGGCGAAACGTGCTTTTATCGCCCATTTCGACTTGCCCGAGAAGGCAGTTGACGGCTGGTATCGCGCGGCGGTCAGCCTCAAGGACGGCAGCCGTTTCGAGGCCAGGGACTACGTGATCCACCATTTCATGCCCTCCCCGACTGGCATCCAGCCCGTTCCGGGTGCCGGCGATGTCCCTGCTTCGACTGAATTGCGCTGGGATCCGATCCCGGGCGCCAAGTATTACGAAGTCTTCTTGCGGGATGACTGGGTGGCGGGGACAGCGGCCACTGCGTCGGGTCTGCTGGCCGAGCCACGTTTTGTTCCGCCTCAGGGTTTGCTCCAGCCCGGCGGTGAGTATGTGTGGCGCATCCACGCCCGCGACAGCAATGGCAACGTGCTGCTGGGGGATTTCAATCATGGCTCCCTGAGCCCGGAGATGCGCTTCACGGTCAAGTGAACAGCCTGGTTTATGGCCTTTTCCAGAGGGTGGTGCTGTCAGCCCGACAGAGCAAGCCTCCATGCCGCTCTAGGTTTCCTTCCCGAACACAATCGCCGCTACATCCTGATAGCGCCCGGCGAAGTGCACCCTCATCCCTTCGCGGATATGCTCGGGCAGCTTGTCGAAATCGCGCCGGTTGGCATCGGGCAGGATCAGTTCGCTGATGCCAGCCCGGCGCGCAGCGATGACTTTCTCGCGAATGCCGCCCACCGGCAGCACCTTGCCGGTCAGGGTCAGTTCGCCGGTCATCGCCAGCGGACGATTGATTTTGGCGTTTTTCGCCAGCGACAACAGCGCGGTCGCCATGGTGACCCCGGCGCTGGGGCCGTCCTTGGGGGTGGCGCCTTCCGGCACGTGCAGGTGGACGAAGCTGGTGTCGTAGAACCTGGCCTCGGCACCATACAGCTTGAGGTGCGAGGCAATATAGCTGTAGGCGATCTCGGCTGATTCCTTCATCACCTCGCCCAGTTTGCCGGTAAGCCTGAAGCCGCGATTCAGGGTGTGCACGCGTGTCGCCTCGACCGGCAGCGTCGCGCCGCCCATCGAGGTCCACGCCAGCCCGGTGACAACCCCTACCCCGCTCATCGGTTTTTCGCGACTGAACACCGGCTTGTCGAGATAGGCCTCGACTTCCCTGACGCCAATCCTGATCGGCGTGGCGGCGCCGCCAAGGATCTTGACCACGGCCTTGCGCGCAACCCGCCCCAGCTGTTTTTCCAGGTTGCGCACGCCGGCTTCACGCGCGTAACCCTCGATCACGTGGCGCAGCGCGCCCTCGCTGATCGTGAGCTGGTTTTTCTTCAGCCCGGCCCGCTCCAGCACGCGCGGCCATAGATGGTGTTTGGCGATGGCGATCTTTTCTTCGGTGATGTAGCCCGACAGGCGGATGACTTCCATGCGGTCCAACAGCGCCGACGGAATCGAAAAATCGTTCGCGGTGCAGATGAACAGCGCCTTCGACAGATCAAAGCGCACGTCGAGGTAGTGGTCGAGGAAGTCGGCGTTCTGCTCGGGGTCGAGTACTTCCAGCAAGGCCGAAGCCGGGTCGCCCTGGTAGCTGGCGCCGATCTTGTCGATCTCGTCGAGCATGATGACCGGGTTGGCCGAGCCGACTTCCTTCAGCGCCTGCACGAACTTGCCCGGCATGGCGCCGATGTAGGTGCGGCGGTGGCCCTTGATCTCGGCCTCGTCGCGCATGCCGCCCACCGAGAAGCGGTAGAACTTGCGTCCCAGTGCCTCGGCGACCGACTTGCCGATCGAGGTCTTGCCCACCCCCGGGGGGCCGATCAGCAGCAGGATCGAGCCCGCCATTTCGCCTTTCATCGCGCCGACCGCGAGGAACTCGATGATGCGGTCCTTCACGTCCTCCAGCCCGTCGTGGTCGCGGTCGAGTATCCTGCGCGCGCGCTCGAGGTCGACCTTGTCCTGCGTGTGCACCCCCCACGGCAGCACGGTCAGCCAGTCGAGGTAGTTGCGGGTGACGGTGTATTCCGGCGAGCCGGTTTCCAGCAGCGACAGCTTGTGCATCTCCTCATCGATTCGCTTCTTCGCCTGATCGGGCAGCGCCAGCTTCGCGAGGCGCTCACGGAAGGTGTCGAGCTCGGCGGTCTTGTCGTCCTTGGCTATGCCCAGTTCTTTTTGAATGGCCTTGAGCTGCTGGCGCAGAAAGAATTCGCGCTGCTGATCGCTCATCTTCTCGTCGACCCGCTCGCGAATCTGCGACTGCAGGCGCGCGACGTCGAGTTCCTTCTTCAACAGCACCAGCACCTTTTCCATGCGCTTCTTCAGCGAAAAGGCCTCCAGCACGTCCTGCAGTTCCTGCTTCGACGCGGTGGTGAGACTAGCGGCGAAATCCGTCAGCTGCGACGGCTCGTTCGGGCCGTAGCGGTTGAGGAAGAACTTCAGCTCCTCCGAATACAGCGGGTTGAGCGGCAGCAGTTCCTTGATGGTGTTGATGATGGCGATCGAGTAGGCGCGGATTTCCTCTGATTCCGGCTTGCCGGGCTCGTTGGGGTAGTCGACCCGCACCTTGTAGGGCGGCGTGTCCGACAGCCACTCGACGATGCGGAAACGCCGTGTGCCTTCGGCGATGAACTGCATTTTGCCGTCGGAACGCACCGGATGATGAATCCGCACCACCGTGCCGACACTGCGAAAATCGGCCCGCTTCACATCGTCGGTATTGTCGGGCTTGACCACCACCAGTCCCACCATGTGGTGCGGGGTGTCGCCGATGGCCTCCACCGTCGACAGCCACGGCGCCTCGTTCATCAGGAGCGGCAGGGTCTGCGCCGGGAAAAACGGCTTTTCGGTCAGCGGCAGCAGAAACAGCTCGGCCGGCAGCACCGGGGCTGCCGGCAACTGGCGGTCGTCGGGCAGGACTTCGCCTTCAAGCGGGTCGTTGGGCATGGTCTGTTCTTCTCAATCCGGTCAACAGGATTAGGAAGTATCGGGCCTATCCGTCCGTTTTCAAGGCTGGGGCGTGCTGGCCTGGACCGGAATTTCCTCGACGATGTCCGGCAGACCGGACAGGATCATCAGTTCGACCCTGCGGTTGCGCGCACGCCCCTCCGCTGTGTCGTTGGAGGCAACCGGCTTGCTGGCCTCGCGCCCGATCGCGAGCAGACGCTCGGATGCGAGGCCACTGTCGGCCAGCAGGCGGACCACGCTGGTCGCCCGCACCGCCGACAATTCCCAGTTGGAGGCGAACACCGAATTGCGGATCGGCACGTTGTCGGTGTGGCCGGTGATTTCCAGCATGAACGGCTCGCTCTTCAGGGTATCCGCGACGGCGCGCAGCACGGTCAGCGACTGCGGCTCCAGTTCGGCGCGCCCCGGTTCGAACAGCACATTGGCATTGATCTCGATGCTGATCCCGCGCCGGCTCTGCGTCAGCCGCACCTGGCCCTCTTTCACCAGCGGCGCCATTACGTCGAGCAGGTTGCTCGCCACCTCGGTCATGTGCGCCTGCTCCTCGATCGCCTGCTGCTGCTTCAGGGTGCGCTGCCGGACGTCCGGAGGCAGCGCCTGCGGCGTCAGTTGCGGCACCGGCACCTCGCTCGTCGTGGTCTTGCCGAAGGCGTCGCCGAGCGCGCCGGCGAGGATGCGAAACTTGTTTTCATTGACCGCCGAGATGGCGTACATCACCACGAAGAACGCGAACAGCAGCGTGATGAAGTCGGCGTAGGAAATCAGCCAGCGCTCATGGTTGTCGTGGTCGTAGGCGATGCGGCGGCGGCGACGCATCAGAGGTAACCCTTGAGGCGGGCCTCGATGATGCGCGGATTGTCGCCCTGGGCGATGCCGATCAGGCCGTCGCAGATGATTTCGCGCTCGGCCACCCGGCGTGCGATGGTGAACTTGATCTTGTTGGCGATCGGCAGGAACACCAGGTTGGCCAGCCCCACGCCGTAGATGGTGGCGACGAAGGCGACCGCGATGCCGGCGCCCAGCTTGCCGGGATCCGCCAGGTTTTCCATGACGTGGATCAGTCCGATCACCGCGCCCAGGATGCCGAGCGTGGGGGCATAGCCGCCGGCCGCCTCCCACACGCGCCCGGCCTGGCGTTCAGCGGTCTCGAAGCTGACGATCTGCACGTCGAGGGTGTCGCGCAGCTTGCTTGCGTCGGCACCGTCGATCAGCAGTTGCAGGCCGGTTTTCTGGAACGAATCCAGGGTGAAGTTGAGGTGTTTTTCCAGCGCCAGCATCCCTTCCTGGCGCGCGGTATGCGACCACTGCACGACGCGCCCGATCAATGCGCCGGCCTCCGACTCGGGCGGACGGAATACCCATTTCGCCATGCGCATCCCCTTGAGGAATACCGGCAGTGGATGATGCAGCAGCACCGCAGCCAGGGTGCCGAGCACCACGATGACGAATGCGGCCGGCTGCAGGAACAGGCCGATCTGCCCGCCCTCCATCGCCTGGCCGCCGAGGATGGCGACCCCGGCCAGCCCGAGTCCGATCAGGCTGCCACGATCCATGCGTCCTCCTTCAGTTTGCTGCGCAGACGCGCGATGGCCTGGCCGTGCAGCTGGCAGATGCGCGATTCACTGACGCCGAATACTTCGCTGATCTCGCGCAGGTTGAGTTCCTGTTCGTAATACAGCGACATCAGCAGCTGTTCGCGCTCGGGCAGGTTTTCGATGCCGGCGATGATGCAGGCGCGCAGGTTGGCATCAAGCAGCTGCGGCAAGGGCATGCTGGCCTCGTCCGCCGACTGCTTGTCGAGGAAGGAATCGTCCTCGTCGGAGTCGCCGAAGTCCTCGAAATACAGCAACTGGTGGCCGCGCGCGTCCCCCAGCATGTCCTGGTATTCGGCCAGCGGAATCTTCATCGACGCGGCGATCTCGGTTTCGCTCGGCTGGCGGCCCAGTTTATGCTGCAGCGCGCCGATGGCCTGTTCGATCTTGCGCATCGACTGGCGGGCGCTGCGCGGCATCCAGTCCGACTGGCGCAGCTCGTCGATCATCGAGCCACGGATGCGCTGGATGGCATAGGCCTCGAACTGCGCACTCTGCGCCTCGTCGTAGCGGCTGACGGCGTCGAGCAGTCCGATCATCCCGGCCTGCACCAGGTCATCTTCCTCCACGCTGGGCGGCAGCCGGCCCATCATGTGATGCGCCAGCCGCTTGACCATCGGCATGTATTGCGTCAGCAGGTCGCTTTTTTCGCTTTTGCCGCTTGCGGTGTACATGGGCCTTTACCCTCTCCTGTAGGCTTCTACCAGGCGCCCACCCTGGATCACGCGCTGCATGAATCCGCCGACGCTGCCCAGGCTGGGCGGCTGCGGCCAGCGCAGCAGGCCATCGGCGAGCTTGCGGAACTGCGAGGTGGACTGGGCCACCGGAAACGCATCCACCACCGAGGTATGCAGATGCCCGGCGCGGGCGAGGCGTTCGTCGAGCGGGATATAGCCCAGGTAATCGACCGACACGCCCAGGTAGCGCTCGGCCGTGTCGGCGAAATTGTGCGCTACGGCCTGCGCCTGATCCGGCGATTCCATGCGGTTGAGCAGCAGGCGGAACTGGCGCTTGCCGAAATTCTGCGCCAGCCGTTTCACCAGGGTGTAGGCCTGCGTGATCGCGGTGCTGCCGGGCGGCAGCACCACCATGATCTCGGAGGCGGCAAGACCCAGCGGCAAGGCATCGGGATCGGTGGCGTCTTCCATGTCCACCAGCACCACGTCGACGCCGCACTGCAGGCGGTTGAAGCTCTGCGCCAGCCATTCCTGGTCGCGTTCCGACAGCCGCCCCAGGCGGTTGAAGCCGCCGCCGATCGGCAGCACCTGTACGTTGTCGGGGCCGTTGAGGATCAGCGCATCCAGGGTACAGCGTCCCTGCAGTGCATCCGCCACGTCGAAGCGCGGCGTCAGGCCCAGCGCGGCGCAGGCGCCCTGCCCATGCTGGTCCTGGTCGATGATGAGCACATCACGCCCGGAACGCGCCAGGGCGACGGCCAGATTGGCGGTCGCGGCCGTCTTGCCCGCGCCCTGCTGTCCCGACATCACGGTAATGACCTGAAACCCGGTCTGCCCCAGCAGGCGGCGCAGCCCGGCGGCCTGATCGCTGACGAATTTATCCAAGGGCCACCGCGCTTTCACGATAGGTTGCCTGCAGCCCGCTCATGGCGAAGGCCAGCTCGCTCTCGTCCAGCTGCCACGGCGAGGACAGGGTGCGGGTCTTGAAGGCCCGGTGAATCAGGTACTGGCGGTTGGCCAGATGCAGGTCTTCGGGCACGCGCTGGCCGGTCGCCAGATAGTGCACGTTCAGCTCGTGGCGGATCGCGCAATCGAGCGCCGGGCCGAGGCTCGCCGCCTCGTCGACCTTCGACAGGATGCAGCCGTCCAGACCGCGCGTCTGATAGGCCTGCACCACTTCGTTCAGCGTGTCGCCGTGGCTGGTGGCGTTCAGCAGCAATAATCGCTTGATCTGCTTGCCGGCCTGGCACAGCATCTCGACCTGTTCGGCAACGGCCTGGTCGCGCTGGCTCATGCCGACGGTGTCGATCAGCACCGTGTGCTTGTTGCGCAGCTCGGACAGCGCCAGCCGCAGGTCGGCGGCGTCGCGCACCGCGTGCACGGTCACGCCGAGGATCTTGCCGTAGATGCGCAACTGCTCGTGGCCGCCGATCCGGTAGCTGTCGGTGGTCAGCAGCGCCAGCTTGTCGGCGCCATGGCGCACCACGAAGCGCGCGGCCAGCTTGGCGGTGGTGGTCGTCTTGCCGGCGCCGGTCGGGCCCATCAGGGCAAACACGCCGCCGTTGTCGAGCATGTCGGTTTCGTTCTGCATCACGTTGAGGCGCTTCATCAGGGTATTGCGCATCCAGGCCTGCGCCTGTTCGGCGTCGCCTTTGGGCAGGGTGTCCAGCAGCTCGCGCGCCAGCGTGGCGGAGAAGCCGGCCGACAGCATGTCACGCATCACCCCGGCACCGGCTGGGTCGCGCCCCGGCAGGTCGCGCCAGGCCAGGTCGGCGAGCTGGCTCTCCAGCCGCGTCTGCAGGGTCTTGATCTCGCCCTTGATTTCACCCACCACGCTTTTCGCCAGCTGGGCGCTGTCCTCGCTCGGCACGGCGACGCGCTCGATCAGGCGGCGCTTGATGGTGACCTCGGGCTGCGGCTCGGGCTCGCTGGTCGGCACGACCGCGCGGAAGACTGGAGCCGGCGCAGGCTCATCCACCACCGGCGGCGCCATCGAGGCGATATCCTCGGCCGCCAGGGCCAGCACCTCGACCCCGCCGTCGACCGCGCGATTCGACAGGATGACCGCATCGGGTCCGAGCACATCGCGCAACTGGCGCATGGCTTCACGGGATGTTTTGGCGACGATTCGTTTCACGTTCATGCTGCTCCTCCTACCAGGGAAGTCACTTTGATCTGTTTGCCTTCGGGCACTTCAGCGTGCGAAAGCACCTTGAGTTGCGGCACCGTGCGCCGCAGGAAACGTGCAAGTAGCGGACGCAGCACGGCCGGCGTCAGCAATACGGGGGGATGACCCAGCGCTTCCTGGCGCTGCGTCGAGGTCTGGGTGCGCTCCAGCAGGGTGTCGGCCAGGCCCGGCTCCATGCCGGCGGCGTCGTGGCCCGACTGCAGGGTCTGCAGCAGCAGGCGCTCGAGACCCTGGTCCAGCGCGATCACCGGCAGTTCGCTGGCCGAGCCGTAGATCTGCTGCACGATCGAGCGGCCGAGCGCCACCCGCACCAGCGCAGTGAGCTCGTGTGGATCCTGGATGCGCGCGACGTTCTCCAGCAGGGTGTCGATGATGGAGCGCATGTCGCGGATCGCCACGCCTTCGGTGAGCAGGTTCTGCAGCACCTTCTGCAGGGTCGACAGCGGCAGCATCTTCGGCACCAGGTCTTCCACCAGCTTGGGTGCGCTCTTGCCCAGGTGGTCGAGCAGCGCCTGCGCTTCCTGGCGGCCCAGCAGTTCGGCGGCGTGCTGCGTCACCAGATGGTTCAGGTGGGTAGCAACCACGGTACCGGGATCGACCACGGTATAGCCCAAGGCCTGCGCCTGTTCGCGCAGGGCGGATTCGATCCACACTGCCGGCAGGCCGAATGCGGGATCGCGGGTGGCGACGCCCGGCAATGCGGTGACGACGTTGCCCGGATCGATGGCGAGGAACTGGCCGGTGCGCACTTCGCCGCTGCCGATTTCCACCCCCTTCAAAGTGATGCGATAGCTGTTGGGATTGATTTCGAGGTTGTCGCGGATGTGCACGGCGGGCGGCAGGAAACCGATCTCGCGGGCGAATTTCTTGCGGATGCCCTTGATCCGGCGCACCAGTTCGCCATCGGCGGCATTGTCCACCAGCGGGATCAGACGGTAGCCGACTTCCAGACCCAGGGTGTCGATGGGCGCGACGTCTTCCCAGCTGGCTTCCTGGGATTCGACCGTGGCGACGGGCGCCGCCTGCACCTCCGGAACAGCCTCGGCCGCCTGCTGCCGCTTGCCGTTCTTCCTGGCCAGCCACACCATGCCGCCGGCCAGCAGCAGGAAGGCAAAGTTCGGCATCCCCGGGATCATGCCCATCATGCCGAGGATCGCGGCGGTGATGTAGAGCGCCTGCGTCTTGTTGAAGACGTTGGACATCATCTGACCGGCAATGTCCTCTTCGGTGCTGACACGGCTGACGATGATGCCGGCGGCGATCGAGATCACCAGGGCCGGAATCTGTGCCACCAGGCCGTCGCCGATCGCCAGCAGGGTATAGTTGCGCGCGGCGTCGGCCAGCGTCAGGTCATGCTGCATCAGGCCGACCAGCAGGCCGCCGATGATGTTGATCAGGAGGATCAGGATGCCGGCGATGGCGTCGCCGCGCACGAACTTCGAGGCGCCATCCATCGAACCGTAAAAATCGGCTTCCTGGGCGATCTCGGCACGCCGCCGGCGTGCCTCGTTTTCGTCGATCAGCCCGGCATTGAGATCGGCGTCGATCGCCATCTGCTTGCCCGGCATCGCATCGAGGGTGAAACGCGCGCTGACCTCGGCGATGCGGCCGGCGCCCTTGGTGATGACGATGAAGTTGATCACCACCAGGATGACGAACACGATGATGCCGACCGTGTAATCGCCGCCGACCAGGAAATGGCCGAAGGCCTCGATCACCTTGCCGGCGGCGTCCGGGCCGGTGTGGCCTTCCAGCAGCACCACGCGAGTCGACGCCACGTTGAGAGACAGCCGCAGCAGCGTGGACAGCAGCAGCACCGTCGGGAAGGCGGCGAAATCGAGCGCCTTCTTGGTCGACAGGCTCACCAGCAGCACCATGATGGAGAGCGCGATGTTGAAGGTGAACAGCATGTCCAGCGCGAACGGCGGCAGCGGCAGCACCAGCATCGCCAGGA
>JAKBJA010000054.1 GCA_021836225.1 Pseudomonadota bacterium
CGAACCCGCCGACGCCTGGCTCGAAATCGACCGCCTGCACGAGCAGAACATTCCCTACAACCTGATCTACAGCAAAAACTGCCTGCACCTCGTCGCCCGCGTGCCCCAGGACAGCGACAAGCTGGCTACCCGATGCCGCGGCTATGGCTGGAGTGAAGTGGCCGGCGCGGTTACCTTGTTCAGCCGGGAAGTGTTTGAAGGCATGGAGGCGGCGGGGTTTGAAGCAGAACTCGCGAGCTTCGCGCCTTGAACCAGGCGATCTATATCTCGATCACCTGCCCCTGCATTAATGCCTCCACGCCCCAGTCCGGCGCGGCGTTCCGCAATTCGTTCATGATCGACGACTCGTTGCCGGGCTTCAGATGGGTAATCCACACCTCGGGCTGCACGCTGAGATTCTGCAATTCCGCCGCCAGCGAAGCAGGCCAGTGATGCTTGGAAGCGCGGGCGATTTCGACGAGTTCGTTTTCGAACGAGGTTTCGATGATGAGGTGGCGCAGGTCGGGAATGGCGTTGAGAGCGGCTACAAAAGCATCACTGTGGGTGGTGTCGCCGCTGAACACCAGGCTGCCGGCCGAGGTGGCCAGATGAATGCCGCACGCCGGCACCACGTGATTGACCGGCAGCGGCCTGAAGGTGCGCCCCTTAAGCGTGAACGCTTCGCCGACGCCCAGGGGCTCGAAGCGCAGCCACGGGGCCTCCGGGCTGGGAATCCTCCGGAAGTCCGGCCACAGGTGCCAGTTGAACAGATGCCCGGCCAACACGACGAGCACCTCGGGCAGCGCGTGTACCGTCACCGGTGTGCTGCGCATATCGCCAACGCTGTCGAGCAGCAGCGGCAGGCCCAGTACGTGGTCGAGGTGGGCGTGGGTGATGAAGACGTGGTCGATCTTCACCAGGGCTTCGAAGTCGAGTGTGGTGATGCCGCTGCCGGCATCGATCAGAACGTCGTCGTCGACCTTGAAGCAGGTGGTGTGGCGCCCGCTTCCGATGCCGCCGCTGCAACCGAGGATGGTAAGTTTCATCGCCGTTTTTTTCGTGGTTATTTGGTTGTATAGACGAAAACGCCGTCCCAGTCTGCGGGAGGCGGCGATTCGCGAAAATGCGCGATGCGCTCAAGGTAGATATCGTACAACGCGCGCGGCGCACGGGTGTTGAGCGCACGCAGCGCGGCCTCGGCGGCGTCCCAGTCCTGTGCCTGGTAGCGGGCATAGGCCGCTTCGAAGTCGGCGGCGTTCTGGCGCACCGCATCGGCGAGGCTGTTTTTCGGTCCGAGCGGCTCGTAGATCGCCACCGGCGTTTCCTTGCCCTTGACCCGCACGTCGTCGATTTTCATGAAGGCGTGCAGCGGGTCGGCGTCGACCGTGGGCTGGGTGGCGAGGATGCCGACGGCGTACTGCTTGGTGATGCCTTCGAGGCGCGAACCGAGGTTCACCGCGTCGCCCATCACGGTGTAGGACATGCGGAATTCCGATCCCATGTTGCCGACGCTCATGCGCCCGGTGTTGACGCCGACACCGATCTTCACCTCCGGCCAGCCGCGCGCGGCGAACTCCCGGTTCAGTTGCGACAGCGCGGCCTGCATGTCGAGCGCGGTGGCGACGGCGCGGGTGGCGTGGTCGTTCAAATCCACTGGCGCGTTCCAGAACGCCATGATGGCGTCGCCGATGTACTTGTCGATGGTGCCCTGGTGCTGCTGGATGATGCGCGTCATCGTCGACAGATAGGCGTTCAGCACTTCGGCGAGTTCGGTCGGCGGCAGCTTCTCGGAAAAATTGGTAAAGCCGCGAATGTCGGAGAACAGCACGGTCATGTCGCGCGACTGCCCCTCCATCGTGTAGTGCGCCGGATCCTGGCTCATTTCGGCGGCCAGTTCGGGCGGCACATACTGGCCGAACAGCTTGGTGATCTGACGCTTGCTGCGCGTGGCGGCAAAAAAGCCGTAGGCGGTGTTGAGCGCATACAGACCGAACAGCGTCAGCATCGGCGCTGCCATCGGCACCACCCAATAGCGCGACCAGGCTGCACCATAGGCTGCCAGCAGCAGCGCCAGCAGGACTATCGTGGCCGCCAGCCCGATGGTCGGCCCGAAACGCAGCAGCACAGCCGTCAGCAACGCGCCCAGCAGCAACACGGCCATCAGCCGCGCGTCGTCTGCCCACGGCGGCGTGGCGCGGGTGGTGCCGTCGAGCATGCCGGCGATCAGATGCGCGTGGATCTCCACCCCCGGAAAGGCATTGGAAAATGGCGTCACGCGCAGGTCGGCCAGCCCCGGCGCGGTCGATCCCAGCAGCACGATGCGGTTTTCCAGCTGTTCCATCGGTGCCTCGCCCGCCAGCACCTTGGCGGCTGAAATGTAGGGGAACGGCGAACCGGCCTGGTACGGCACATGCACGGTGCCATCCGCGCTGAGCGGGACGCGAATGCCTCCCACCTCCACCCACGGCGAAACATACTCACGCCCCAGCACGACCTGTTGATCGACGCCTGCAATGGCCGCATCACCACCGAACGCCACCCGCAGCGTGGAGGCCGACAGCGCCAGGTAATAGCCTGCGCCATAGGGGCTGACCAGGTTCATCTGGCGTGCCGTGCCATCCTCATCGGCTCGCATGTTGAAAAAGCCTGCGCCTTGCGCCGCTTGCTGGAAAACAGTCAGATTCGCGCCATAGCCCGTGGGCGGTGGGGTACCGGGTTGCAGCGCACCAAACGCAGTGGCAGGCAGGGACGGCGGCGGCAAGGTGCCGGTTTTGGCGTCACCGTAGCCTTCTGGAATGAAGTAATAGCCCAGCGACAGCGGGCGCTCGGCGAGCACCCGCGCAAACCGGGCGTCGTAATCGAGACGTGGCGCGAGCTGTTCGAGTGCCGCCGAGAAATCGCGGCTGCCCGCCAGATCGCTCTGCGCAAGCCGTTTGAGGGTATCGAGACCCGAACTCGTGTCCGGTTCGGCAAACACCACGTCGAAGCCGACCGCCGCCACCCCGTAGCGGTCGAACAACTGCTCGACCAGCGTGCTCATGGTGTCGCGGCTCCACGGCCAGCGTCCGATACTTTTCAGGCTGGCCTCGTCGATGTCGAGGATGGCCACCCGGTCATCCACCCCTGCCGCCGCGGTGCGCTTCAGCCAGGCGTCATACAGCCAGGCCTCGGCGCGCTGCATGGGGGCAATGTGAATCAAACCCGCAACATGCGCGGCAACCAGCAGGACAAACAGTGCAGACAGCCCTGCCTGCGCCAGCCTGGACGAAATGCGGCTCACCGGATGCGGTAGAAACGACTGGTCAGCTCCTTGCCGCTTAAGGCATCGAGGTGACCATCCACCGCCTCGCCCAGCGCAGCCAGGCGGTCAGCCGAATGTGGATGGGTTTTGTAGAGCAGGCTGGTACGGCTGTCCTTGGCAGGCAGGGCCGCCATGTCCTGCAACACGCCGGGCAGCCCCCAGGGTTCGTATCCGGCGCGCGCGGCATACACGATGCCGATGCGGTCGGCCTCGAATTCGGCGTTCTTGTCGAGTCCGCGCGCCATGATTTCGGCGCCGTTGCCGATCAGGTTCTGCACCGCCGGATCGCTGCCCTTTGCCTTGCTGCCCGCGGCCTGCCCCAGCGCACCGATAAGGCTGGACTGCTTGAGCAGCTTGAGATGATGCTTCTGGCTGACATGGGCGATTTCATGACCCAGCACACCCGCCAGTTCGGCCTCGTTGTTGAGCCGGCGATACAGGCCCTTGGTCACGAAGATATAGCCCCCCGGTGCGGCAAAGGCGTTGATGTCCTCGGTATCGAGCACGCCGAAATGCCAGGTGACGTCCTTGCGCCCGCTTTGCAGTGCGACCCAGTTGCCGACCAGATTGACATAGTTCTGCAGCTTGTCATCGCGCACCAGCGGCACCGCGCCCATCAGGTCGCCGGCGATCTGTTTGCCGATGCGGTTCTCCTCTTCGAGGCTGTAATCGCCGAACAGCGCGAACCCCAGTTGCCGGGCATCAATTTTCTGTTTTTCCTGAGGGGGCGTCGCAGCGGCGTTTTGTGTCGTTGCGGGTGCTTGTGCAGGTGCCGGTTGTGTTTTCTTGTCCTTGTTCAACTCCTGATTGATGCGTTCCTCGAGCAATTTACCGAAGTCGAGTCCGGCTGCCACCCCGCTGAACGCCAGCAGCAAGAGGGCCAGTACCATCCGTTTGGTTTTCATCAGTTGTTCTCCCAGGGCGAGGATGATTGTGCGGCCTTTGGCTCGGGCAAGGCCTGTACCTTGACTGCTGCAAGACCGGCCTGACTGGCAAAATTTCTGGCCTGGGTGGCCGATACACTCATGGCGTCCAGCCGCGCCACTTCGTCGGCATTGAATGTGGCCTTCTTCAAGTCTTCCTCATTCAGGCCGCGCAGACCTGCCACGGCCACCACACGACTGGGATCGGACTTGGTGGTAGCGGCGCCCACCACATCGCCCACCCCGACACCGCCTGCCCCGCCTGCCCCCGCACGCACTGAGAGCAGCCGGATCCAGCCGGTGGTCTTGCCTGAGGTCACGCGCAGCCAGCCACCCTGCTTGGCGAGGATGTTGACGCTGGCCCCTTTGGCCACTGCTCCTGCCACCTTGGCGCTTGCGCTGGGCTGGCTGTAGAGCTTTTCATTGCGCAATACCGTGCCGGGGGCAGCCCAGGCTGTCGCGGATGCGGTACACAACAGCAGCATGGCCGCCGGAATCAGGGATGGTTTCATTGTGTGTCTTCTCCTTCTCGCTGCAAAACTGTATGGCCTGTCATTCAATGGCGCAAGCACCATCGAAGGCGTTAAGATGCCGCGATGAATTTTCTCGCGTCTTCCATCGAATCGCTCGGCACCAAGGTTGTCGGGTGGTTCACCGTCGCTTACGGCATGTTGGCCTTTCTGGCCCAAGCCGGCTTGCTGCTGCTGGATCGCACCACCTGGAACCGCGCCACCTTCGACGTGGTGATCAAGCAGATCTACTTTACCGCCGTGCAGATTCTGCATGTGTTTCTGGGCTACACGCTGGTTATTTCCTGGCTCATCATCACCATCATCCTGTCTACCGCACGTGATTTCGGTCTCACCGAATTCGCCAGCGAAATGACCATCCGCGTGCTGGTACTCGAACTGCTGCCTTTCCTCACCGCGCTCTTTATCGCCTTGCGTTCCGGCAGCGCCATCAACACTGAAGTCGCGCTGATGCAGGTCAACAACGAGTTGGATGCGCTGGCACACTGCAAGGTTCCACCGATGCAGTTCGAGTTTCTGCCACGGCTGATCGGTGGCGTGATCTCGGTGGTCACCCTCGCCGGCCTGGCAGGCCTGCTCGCCATGCTGATGGGCTACCTTGCCATTTACGGCATCAACACGGCGGGCTTTGAGCCGTACACCCAGACCATTGCAAAAATCTTCGACTTCCAGATCATGGCCGGGCTCATTGCCAAATGCGCGCTGTTCGGGCTGGCAGTCACCCTGATCCCGGTCACCGCCGGGCTCGAAACACCGAAAAAGCTCTTCATGGTCCCGGTCTCCGTGCTGCGCGGCATGATGCGGGTGTTCTTCGCGATTGTGGCCATCGAGGTGGTGTCATTAGCGCTCAAATACATCTGACCCTGTTCGATAACCGCGTCGCACTGATGACAGCGGTCGCCGACCTCAACGATGGCGTGGCGCGCGTTGCGCTCGATCTGCCGCTGCGGGCAAACCTGTCGGCGCTCGACAACATCGCGCTGATTCCTCTGTATCAGCGCCATTACGGCGCCGCCGAATCGGTCCAGCAGGCGCAGGCCATGCTGGACCAGATGAGGCATGCCGAGATTGCCCTGTTGCGCGACCCCGACATGACGCCGGCCCAGCGCTTCGTGACCAAGCTGGCGCGCGCGCTCATCCTCAAGCGTCCCCGCCTGGTCATCGACCGCCCCGGCGCCATGCT
>JAKBJA010000088.1 GCA_021836225.1 Pseudomonadota bacterium
ATTCCGCGAGATTTTCTATCCGGTTGCCGGCATGACGACCGGTGAGCATCGTTTCCCGGTGCGTACCCAGGCTGCGATGGCGGGCTTCGAGGATTACGTCGAGAACATGATGTGGAGCTTCAACGGCGCGATGATGGCAACGGTGCATGTGGTGGGCAGCAACAATGGCCTCGACCCGTGGAACCAGATCGATCCGTCCGACAGCTATGCTGCGCCGCGAGCCGACCGTCTGGCCGAAGTCCAGGCGCGCGAGGCGGCTGCGCTGGCGTGGATCGACGAGGTGTTTGCGCAGGCTGCGGCGCGCAAGTCGGCTGGCGTGATGATCGCGATGCAGGCCAACCCCAACTTCGACCTGCCGGCTGCCGATCCGGAGCGCCAGGGCTTCAACAAGGTGCTCGAGCGCATCACCCAGCATGCCGTGGCCTTCGGCAAGCCGGTGCTGCTGGCACACGGCGACAGCCATTACTTCCGCGTCGACAAGCCGCTCGCCGGCCCGGTCCAGCCGTCGGGCAGCCAGATGCTGGAAAACGTCACGCGGGTGGAGAACTTCGGCGCGCAGAACGTCCACTGGGTCGAGGTGTTCGTCAATCCGCGCGACCCGAACGTGTTCCGTGTCGAGCCGCGGATCGTGAAGGCGAATTTGTTCGCACGTTGAGCGGAGCCGCCGGCCGTGCGCCGGCGCTCTCGAAAAACACGATTCAAGTTGCAAGTCTTGATTCGTCCTACCGGCGGAAGCCGGTTGAACCTGCGGCGATAGCGCCAACACAAGGCGACAACATTGGCGCGCTAATATTGCCTGCATGCATCCTCCAAGCCATTCCGAAATCATCGAGGCCGAGTCGCGCGCGCAAGCGCGGCGACGGCAGCCCTGGCGTGTGCTGCTGATTTTTCTGGCCGTTTTTTTCGCCCTGCAATACGGCTGGGAGATGGGGCGGGGCTCTGCGGTGGAGCGGGTGTTCATCGATGAGCTCACCGCCCGTCCGGCCGCATGGATCATCGACCGGTTGTGGCCGGCATTTCAGGTGCATGCCGAAGGGCATCGTCTGGTGGCCGCGGCAGGGCGGCTCAATATCCTCAACGGCTGCGAAGGAATGGAGACCCTGTTCCTGCTGGCGGCGGCCTTCTTCGCCTATCCCTTTGCCTGGCGCACGCGCCTGCTCGGCCTTGTTGCCGGGGCGCTGCTGGTATTTGCGCTCAACCAGGCACGCATCGTGGTGCTTTGGCATGCCTTTCTGCATGACCGCGCCTGGTTCGGGGTGCTGCACGGCACGGTATTGCCGGTGATGCTGGTGGCGGCCTGCCTGGTTTACTTCCTGGCCTGGCTGGGACGCGAGATGCCACGCCAGCCATGAACGGACGAAACATCGTGCCCGGCATCGTCCTGCGCCTGCTGATCTGGCTGCCTTTCCTGCTCTGGGCTGCCTGGGCGTGGGGCTGGCATTACGCCCATTTCTGGCTACCCCTGTACGAGCGCATTCTGGATTGGGTACTGCCGGATTTCGGGGTGGTTTACCTGGGCATCGCGCTCGGCCATGAATATGTGTTCGATACCCAGGTGATCGCCGAACGCGCGATGCTGGTGGGAGGACAGATTCTGCCTGCGGGTCTGACGGTGCATGCCTCGACGCCCCTGTATGTCGCGCTCATCCATCCGGTCGTGCTGGCGGCGGCGGCACTGGTCTGGCCGCTCCCGCACTGGCGTGCGCGGCTGCTGAGGCTGCTGCTGAGCCTGCCTTGCCTGCTCGTGCTGGAAGCGCTCGATGTCCCGCTGGTGCTGGCCAGCTCGATCAGGGACTTGCTGATCTACTCGCTCGATCCCGCAGTGGACGCTGCCTCGCTGCGGGTCGACTGGACGCGGGTGATGGACGGGGGCGGGCGCTTTGCCCTGAGCCTCGCGCTGGCCTTCGCGGCGGCATTGCTGAACAAGCCGTTCGAATCCCACAGGGCAACGAAGCGGGGCTGAGCGCGTTCTGCGGCCGGCCTATGCCGCGGGACGCATGGCTGTCATCAAGGCCGGTTAGCCTGCGGCCGGATGGATGCGTGTTTTCTTTCGGACAAGTCGACGGGCCTGGCCGCGGGCCTGTTCCGTTTCGCCTTCCTGCTGACGCTCGCGGCGATGGCGCTCATGCCATACCGGCAGGCGCAGGCGCAGGCGAGTGTCGAGGCGCTTGCGGTTCCGGCTGCGGTCGCAGCCAAGATCGCGCCGGAAACCTGGCGCAAGGTGCAGGCGGGCGAGGTGCTCGAATTGCTCGTGCTGTTCGGGGATGTGGCGATCGATACCGAGCTTGAACGCCATCTGAGCCAGCGCGCGCTCAAGGTGGAGGATGCGGCGGCGACCGTGTTGCGCGCCGAACGCTATCGTGCGCTCAAGACGCGGGCGCTGTCGGCCTTGCCAGACAAGGACCTGGAACTGCGACGGGATTATCAACACATTCCCATGGCCTTCCTGCGCTTTCGCGACGCCGGGGCGCTGCTGCGGCTGCTGGCGCGCGGGGAGGTGACGGCGGTGTTCGAGGACACTCGGCTTTATCCGCACTTGGCCGAAACCCTGCCGCTGATCGGCCAGCCATCGGTCAGCCAAACCATGGGCCGCACCGGCAGCGGCGCCACGGTGGCGGTGCTCGATACCGGCGTCGATTACACCCGCAGCGAATTCGGTGCCTGCTCCGCGCCCGGCGTGCCATCGGGCTGCCGCGTGGTGGCGGCGCTCGATACCGCGCCCGAGGACAATGCCCGCGATGCCAACGGCCATGGCACCTGGGTGGCGGGTACCGCGACGGCCGTCGCGCCCGGCGCGGGCATCGTCGCGATCGACGTGTTCGACGGCAACTCGGCCAGCAGCGTCGATGTCATCGGGGGCATCGACTGGGCCATCGCCAACCGCGCGCTCTACAACATCGTCGCCCTCAACATGAGCCTGGGCAATGGGGTCAAATACACCGCCGCGTGCAGCAGCACATTCAGCAATCCTTACCGGCAGCCCTTCATCGACGCCCGCAATGCCGGCATCCTGAGCGTCGTCTCCAGCGGCAACGACGGCTTTTCCGACGGCATCGCCAACCCGGCCTGCACGCCGGAAGCGGTGTCGGTCGGCGCGGTCTACGACGCCAACGTGGGAGGACGCACCTGGACCAGTCCGGAGCCGGATTGCACCGACAGCGCCACGGCGGCCGACAAGGTGGCGTGCTTTTCCAACAACGCCAGTTTTCTGACGCTGCTCGCGCCCGGCGCGCTGACCACGGTGACCGGTGCCACCGTCGCGGGCACCTCGCTGTCGGCGCCCGTGGTCACCGGCGCGTTCGCGGTGCTGGCGCAGGCGTTCCCTGGCGATACCGCCGCTGGCCGCTTGAGCCGCCTTACCGCGAGCGGAAAACCGGTCACGGATGCGCGCAACGGCATCGTCAAGCCGCGCGTCGATCTGCTCGCCGCCCAGGGGGCGCCGCTCAACGATGCGTTCGCCCAGGCCACGGTGCTGGATGGCACCAGCGGCACCGCCGCGGGCTGGAACCTGAATGCGACGCTGGAGGCAGGCGAACCCGCTCACGCGGCAACGAGCGGCGGCAAGTCGGTGTGGTGGCAGTGGACGCCGGGCGCATCCGGCACGGCCACGTTCGACACGCACGGCAGCGGCTTCGATACCGTGCTGGCGGCGTATGCCGGCAGCGGCGTGTCGGCGCTTGCCGAGGTCGCCTCGAACGACAACGATGGATCGGCGGGCAGTGCCAGCGGCCTGAGTTTCGCCGCCATGGCGGGCACGACCTACCGCATCGCGATCGACGGCAAGTCGGGCGCGAGCGGGGCAGTCAAGCTCGCCTGGACGCTGCAGCAAGCGCAGAGCATCAGTTTCGATCCGATCGGCGACATGCCGGCGAACTCGGCCTTCAGCCTCACCGCCACAGCCAGTTCCGGCTTGGCGGTGACGTTCAGCAGCCAGACGCAAACGGTATGCACGGTTGCGGGCGACGTGGTCAGCTTGATCGCCGGCGGCACCTGCACGATCGCGGCAAACCAGGCCGGCAACGCCGGCTACGCCGCCGCCCCCACGGCGACGCAGAGCTTTAACGTCACCCTGCTCGCGCAAACCATCAGTTTTGCCCCCATCGCCGGACAAACGCTGGGGGCCGCGCCGTTCGGCGTGACCGCCACCGCCAGTTCCGGATTGCCGGTGGGCATCGCGTCGCTGACGCCTGCGGTGTGCGGTGCCAGCAGCAATACCGTCACGCTATTGGCGGCGGGGCTGTGCACGCTCGAAGCCACCCAGCCGGGCGACAGCCAGTACAGCGCCGCACCGTCCGTGATGCAGACCTTCAGCGTGGCAGCGGCCAGCGAGGGCGGCAACGACGGCGATGTGCCGATGCCGCCGTGGGCGCTGCTGCTGCTTGGCGCAGGTCTGCTCGCGGCGATGCGGCGCCGTCTTGCCTGATCGCCGGCTCGCCTTCACATGAGCCGATAAGCTCATCGCAGGCCGCACTTCAACACGAAGCCCTGAAATATTGGCCCGGTAGGATTCACCACAGTCGAGGAAGCCATTCGGACAATAGATTCGAAGGACCGCGACAAAACAATAGCTGTACAAAATAAAGCAACAAGCAGTGCGCGTGAAAAGCAGTGGACATCGGTTGTTTTCGATGTCCGGACAAACCCCTCCCAGGGTTTGTCATGTCCTGTGATCGCTGGTTTTTTCAGCGATATCCCATGCGCACGCCGAGACGGTGCTGCGCGGCATTGCCTATTGCAGATTTCGTTTCGACGTGCGCCTGGGCCGGTTTTTGCCATATCGGAAAAACGGACAGGAAGGCTCGCCGCAAGGCGAATAAAAGTGGTTAAGAAGAAGCAGCAGGGCGGGGCAGGCTGGACGATAGAACCGGCATCCCGGCCCGACAAGCTGCACAAAATAAAGTAGCTAGCAGTGCGCGTGAATAGCAGTAGGCGTCGGTAGGCTGACGCCAGGAAGGGGTATCTCCCATGCCCCGTCCGTTCCTGTTTCGCTGGACGACAGTCCGGCGATGTCTCATGCGCACGCCGTTACGGCGCTGCGTTTTTTTGCAGATCCCTCCGGCGTGCGCTGAGTTTTGTTTGCACGGACGTTGTTGCGTCCTGGGCAAGCGGCTTTGGCAGGCAGCCTCATGGCTGGACAGTTTTAAAAAGTTCGACTGGAGATTTGTGCGATGTCACGGACGACAGTGTTCGCGGCTTGATCCCAACCCCATTGCAAACCAAAGGAGCAATCCATGAAGTGCGTGAAAGCAGCAAAACAGCCTGGTGTCCGTCAAACCCTGCTCATGGCGGGACTGATCATGGCCAGTGCCAGTGCCCAGGCGAGTGTAACGATCACAACAGGTAACGGACACTTCCGCGATTTCAGGGATGCGGGTTCGATCACCATCCGGAACCCCGGTGTCGTACTCGAACGAGGTTCTTACCCCGTCATCCAGCCGACTATCATCCGGCCGTCTGCTGCCATCCTGAATGACGCTTCGGCCTCGTCCAGTGTGAACGGCAGCATGAACTACTCCGTCGGAACGAGCAGCGGCAATTTCAGCGAATACGATTCAAGTGCGGACGGCTCGATGGTGGAACTGGAGCTGAATCGCAAAGGCTACGGCTACCATGCCAAGGCGTCGGCGGAAGTCGCCCAGCTCAAGGCGAGCGCGGAAACAAAATGGGTTCAGGGCAGCAATGGCTATGGCGGCAGCAGTTCCGCCAGCGCCGCGACGACCTGGAGCGACTGGTTCGTGATTTCCGGCGGCACTGGCCTGGGCACGGCAAGCTTCGCTTCCCTGCTGGACGGCGTGATGGCTTCGAGCAAAAACGGATCCGCGGCTTACAGCCTCAATATTGGTTACTCGACCGGCGCGTATTGCTACTACGGGTACAACTCGTGCGGCGAAGCCGACCAGAGCCAGACCCTGTTCAGCCAGACCTCCAGCCTGTCGGGCAAGGGCAAATCCACGCTGTCGCAGGATATTGAAGGCGAGTTCACCTTTGCCTACGACCAGGCTTTCCGACTGACTGCCACGCTCAATGTCAGCGCCGCGAACGGCGGCATGGCGGATTTCACCCTGGCATCCCTGGACAACAGCCTGGTACTGCCCGAAGGAGCGAGCCTGCTGAGTTCGTCCGGCTTGTATGTCCAGGCCGTTCCCGAGGCGGAAACCTACGCCATGATGCTGGCCGGTCTGGGCCTGGTCGGCGCTGCCACCGCGCGCCGGCGTGCCACATCGAAGTAAATGATGCGTTCATCAACGACACCAATAATGGCGCGCCAAGCCGCCAGCTCCGAGGCGTGAGCCACCCCTGAACGGCATGGCCCGAACGGGCAATGCCGGGGGAAAGTTTCACCGAATGCGTTCACGCGCATCTTTGGCCCGCCTCACGGCGGGTCTTTTTTTTGTATTGCGCTCGGGCTGCCCGCAACAGCAGCTTGGTACGCAAGGACCGTTCCTGTCGTCCGGCTGACGGGAAAAGGCGATTGATATCAATTGGATTGATTTGAAACGGCTGTTTCAGGTAAAGGCCGAATCAGGCCGGATGTCGGCGGTGCTGTAAAGAAATCCGACGGCCGCAGTGACCGCCAAGCGAGCGTGGGAATGAAGCGCCGGCAGGGGGCGAAGCGGTCAGCAGTAAAAGTCCGTGTCCTGGACTGCCGTGTCGTCGTTCTGGACCGGGTGGTCGTGGGGATGGGCGCGGATGACGTCCTTCAGCCACGGGTAGCAGCCCGCGTAATCGCATTGCACTGCGTATTCATCCGGCTCGTCGAGCGGTGTGACGCCGAGTTCGTTCAGGGCTTCTTCGGCCAGCAAATCGGCCTGCTCTTCCAGTGCTGTGTCGTGCGTGTTCATGGCATCCCCCTTCTGTCCGGAAAGTTCCCATCCTGGCGCAGCAAGGTGAGCGGCATATGACAGCGGCGCTGAATTTACATGGGCCGATTGTTCTGGCGGCGATCAGGTCTGTGGCCCGAACGTGCCATGCCCGGCATGTCTTGAACATCACCTGCTGCAACATCGATGCGCAACACTGCGAGTGTACTGAAAAGGCCACACCCGTCGCGAGGCGGGGTCGGAACACCAGGATCTGCGCGGCTTTGGGAGAAGCGTCGTACGCACAGACAGCCGGTTGCCAGTCACACCACGCGCTTCGGTTGCACCTGCTTGCCCACTTTATTTTGGAGGTTTACATGAAACTTGTTCAAACCCTACTGGCGCTCGCGCTGGCCGGAGCGATGGGTTCCGCCGCCGCCGCCACGATCACCTACATCGGACCGGGTTACCTGGGCGACTTGGTCGGCCAGACCGCCGTCATCAACAACACCATTAACGGTTATGGAACGCCCTTCGCCGATGTGTACGATTTCGATATCGGTTCCCTTACGTCAGAGGCTATCGCTTCATCGATCAAGATCAAGTTGCAATACGGCTCCGCTAGCCAGCCCATTTTCGACATCAGCAATTTCACAATCGCGCTGAAAGACGTGAACAGTGTCACTTACGCGACCGATAACACGTTTGATGCGCTTGGACAGCTGGAGTTAAGCGCCATTCTTGATCCATCTGCTCTGGGGACGCCCGGTTTTTATCAGTTCGTTGTGACGGGTGTGACGGCAGGCACATCTGGTGGTACCTACCTCGGTACGCTGAGTGCCGCTCCGATTCCCGAGGCTAAAACCTACGCCATGATGGTCGCCGGCCTGGGCCTGATCGGCTTCACGGTTTTGCGTCGCCGCGGGGCATAAGTACACCCACCAGGGCAACTGTAGCAGGACGTCTCTCCTGCAAACTCCGCTGCGGCTCCTTCGGGAGCCGCTTTTTTTGGCGCCCTTCCCCTGTATGAGCCAATTGGCTCATATAGGGGAAGGACGCCTGCAAGGCAACGTCATGTTGACTGGTTAGTATTCGATTGTTGTCATGCGGCTCACGAGTGCGCGTACATCGTTTTTCTCCGAGGGTTTTGACATGGTTTATCGTCCGAACCCATTTGCGAGCCTGTCCACCGGCTCGCCTTTTTATTCCGGGGTATCGCCGCCCCGCCGTGCAGGGTGGCGACATCTCCCAAGGCAACGCTTGCGAAGCATCCAACCGGATTCATGCACTCAGGACCGTCTGCCGTGAACCCCTTTTTAACAGCCAGTCTCGCTCTGTTCGTCACGCTGCCCGCGCATGCCATCGTCGGCGGCTTGACCGATGCCAATCTTGCCGCTTCGCCCTGGGCCGGGGTGGGTGCGGTCAGCGTCAATGGCGGTACGTTTTCCGGGGCGCTGATCGGCAGCCGGTATGTGTTGACCGCAGCGCACGTGGTTGGCGGCGCGTCGGCCGACAAGGTGTCGTTCGTGCTGAACACAGAAGCGGGCAGCCAGGCTTACGCTGCAGAATCCATCACCGTGTTTCAAGGATTTACGGGAACCATGCCGGGGGCTGACGGCATTTGGCACGACGATCTGGCCCTGATCCGCCTCGCCGCGCCAGTCGATGCGAGCGTGCCGGTTTACGGTTTGTATGGCGGCCCGCTGGCGAGCAGGATCGTGACGCTGGTGGGCTATGGCGGCGGGGGCGATGGCGTGAACGGTGTCACCAGCGGCGCCAATGTCGCCGTCAAGCGGGTGGGGCAGAACAAGATCGATGGACTGCTGGCGGACGACGACGGCGGATCGACCCAGGAAGTCTTCCTGTTCGATTTCGACGGGGCGGATGCCACGAGTAATGTGTACGGCCCGGGCGCCGCGGCCAATCTCACATTGGGCCAGACGCGCGAAGCCCAGTTCGCCGGCGGCGATTCCGGCAGCCCGGTTTTCGTCAACGACAACGGTGTGTGGAAAATCGCCGGCATTGCCGCCTTCAACGGCAGCACGACGACCTTGCCCGGCAGCAATGTGCTGTTCGGCGCCATCGGTGGCGGCACCGTGGTGGCGTCCTATATCCCCTGGGTCGAAACGGCCATGGCGCCGGTTCCCGAGCCCCATGCCTGGTTGATGCTGCTGGCAGGGCTCGGGATGATCGGAATCAGATACAGGATATCAGGGCGAGTTTCGTAGAAGGGCTTGCCCACCCTGCGACTTGAATCTTGAAACTCGCGCGCATTGCGCGCAGCCTCAGGAGGCTGCGCGTTGTTCTTCTTCAGCGGCCAGCTTGCGCCCGAAGGGCATGCGGCGCTGGTCGATGAACAGGCTGCTGCCGTCGATGCGTTTGGCCATGTGCTTGGCTTCGGAGGCGGCGCGCGCCACTTCCTGATATTGATGGAAATTGGTGGGGTCGACCAGCACAGCGCCGATGGAGAGTGTCACCAAGGTGTGAAATGCCATCGCACCGCGCCGGTCTTCGCTGTGGTAGCCGCCTGCTTCCACGTGCTCCGGGTTGAACAGGGCCAGGCATTCGCGATCGAAGCGGGCCAGCATGCCGTAGCAGCGCACTTCCCAGTCCAGGCTCTGGAACAGCACGACGAAATCGTCACCGCCGATGTGACCGATGAAATCGAGTTCGGGGTTGCAGCTTTCGCGCAGGATGCGCGCCAGAAGCTGGATGATGTCGTCGCCGCGGCGGAAGCCGTAGACGTCGTTGTAAGGCTTGAACTGGTCGAGGTCGAAATACGCGGTGACGAAGGTCCGCTCATTGGCGAGCAAGCGCTCCATGTGTTCCTGGATCGGCACATTGCCTGGCAGGCCGCTCAGCGGGTTGGCGTAGCGCGCGGCGACGAGCTGCATTTCGGTCACTTCGCGCATCAGGTCGAAGCCTGATCCCAGCCCCAGGTAGCGCCCTTCGGTGGTGATGATGAAGCCCTGGGTGAAGGCGGTCTTGCCTTTTTTCACCACCAGCTCGGACAGTTCGCTCATGCACGTGGCCTTGTCGACGGTCAGCGAGTCAGCGTCCATCAGGTCGCGGCAGGGCTTACGGCCATGGAGTTCGCGGGCGTACAGATTGATGAAGCGATCGAGCAGGACAGCACGGTGAAGAATGCCGACCGGGATGCCTTTGTCCACCACGGCCACCGCATGCAGGTCGGGATGCTGCATCATCAGTTCGAGCGCATCCTGACTGGCGGTCATAGGCGAGACGAAGGGCGCGGACATGGCCAGCCTGCCGGCCGACAGGTGAAGGCCTTCGCGCGCATGCAGCACGGGAAAGACGCTGACCCTGCCGGACTGCAGGCAGGCCTGCACCTCGCGCGGCGGCAGCCGGACCGGCACCGGTGAGGGGCGGCCAATCAGATAGCCCTGGGCAAAACGGATGCCCAGGTCTTTCAGCACCGCCAGTTCAGACGGGTTCTCTACCCCCTCGGCAATCACGCATGAGTGAGCGCCTTCGGCCAGTTGCTGGATCGAGCGCACGAACTGGATCTTGTGGGGGTCCAGGTGGATGTCAGTGGTGAAATGCTTGTCGATCTTGACGAAGGCAGGACGCAGCTCCGACCACAGGCGCAGACTGGAAAAACCCTCGCCGAGGTCATCGATGGCCACTTCAATTCCCGCTGCACGCATTCCCGATACCGCTTGCCGCAGATCACTGTAATCGAGTGCGGCGGTATTTTCGGTGATTTCGATGACTATCTGGGTGCTTGTCAGGCCGACTTGATCCAGCGCTGCCAGCACCGCGTCCGGCGCAAAACTGGCGTCCAGCAGGCTGATAGGCGACAGATTCACGAACAACCGTCCCGACAAATTCAGCTGCGCAAAGGTCTTGAGTGCCAGGTGCACGCAGGCCCAGTCCAGCGAGGCCAGCATGCCGTGGTGCTCTGCCACGCGGAACAGCGCCTGCGGCGCGTGCAGCGGGCTGTTCGACGGCCCGCGCGACAGGGCCTCGTAGCCCATCACTCGCCCTTCCACCAGATCGAGCACGGGTTGCAGCAGCGTCACCAACCGCGCATTTTTCAGAATGTGTTCCAGGTGAAGGCGCAATTCGTCGTGGCTCATGGGGAGGACAGTGGAATGCGGAACCGGGAATGATAGGCGTACAGCGTTACGTGCGTGTGAAGCGAACGAGTTGCAGGATCAAGTTAAATACGGATACAAGATTCAATGGATTCTTTGTCAGGCTTGAAGCCATTCGCTTCGCTTGCATCTTGCAACTTGCACCTTGAGGCTCGCGTCGACGGTGCGGGCGCTCTTTCAAAAAACCTTCATGCCACTGTCATTGCGCACGCCTATGCTCGCTGCCCAACAGGGAGGCTCCATGCATAACACCAACGAACTGAGCGACGAGGAATGTGGCCATCTGGCACGCATCCTGCTCGCCACGCGCCGGGTGACGCTGCGCCATCATTTTTTCAGCTGGGTGCATGGCCCCGTGCAGTCGCTCATTCCGCACGAAATCCTGCTGTGCGGGCTGGCGGATGAAAGCGGCTATCTTTTGCATGAGCGCTTCACCGCCTGCCGCTACTTCAAGGACGATCATTACCAGCGCGTCATCCATCCGGGCGACGGCCTGGTCAACCATCTGGCGCAGGAATGGCAGATTGCCGGCGTGCCACGCCTGATTGCCGCGCTGCCCGAGGAGCCGGGCGGCTGGAACGCCCGGCTCACCGATCTCGAACTGAAGAACGTCGCCTTCCACGGCATGGGCTGGATCAATGGCCAGATCAAGGGCTATGCCAGCTTCTCGCGGGTGCGCGCGCCATTTGACGGCCGCCTCGAACTCTACCTCGACATCCTGCTGCCGCACCTGCTCGCCACCCTGGCGCGCGTGCTCGCCAACGAGGCGCGCGCCCAGACCCACACCAAGCGTCCCGCCGGCCTCGTCACCGCGCGCGAAGTCGAAGTACTGACCTGGGTGCGCGACGGCAAGACCAACGACGAGATCGCCGAAATCCTCGGCCTGTCGATGCTCACCGTCAAAAATCACCTGCGTCACGCGATGAAGAAACTCGTCGTCCGTACTCGCGGCCAGGCCGTCGCCAAGGCCATCGCGCTTGGGTTTTTGCGCGCTCAGGGCGTGCGCGGGGATGCGCAATAGCACCCGCGCTGCGAGCGCTCATTTGCACGTTTCAAGATGCGAGGTCAAGCGAAGCAGACGGCTGACCCACGAATACCTTGTAACGCGCCTCATGAATCCTGAAGCTCATGCCGACGGATGAGCCATCCG
Organism: Pseudomonadota bacterium; assembly: GCA_021836225.1. The sequence continues at coordinate 12,069 of JAKBJA010000088.1, forward strand.
GCTCAGTTTTCTCCTTCCCCTCTCCTCATCGCGTGTCATCCACGCCCCCTAAAGTTGCCCAGTCCGCACACAGGCGGGCTTCATTTCCGGTTGGGCTGCCATTCACGGGCAGCCCTGCCCCGTGGGGGGGCGGAAAGCTTCACAACTTTCTGGGTCTTTTTTTCACAAAGAGGAGCACTACATGAAACTCAAACTTATCGCCCTGGCTGCCATGCTGGCCGCGGGTTCCGCCAACGCTGCCATCGATACCGGTCTGTTGTCCGGCAATGGCGAGCTGATGCTGAACCTGAAGTGGAAGGACGCTGCGCTTGCCGACGGCAACCAGAGCGTTTCCGCTGCCTTCGATCTGGGCGTTACCATGAACGACGCGGCAGCCTGGAACGGCGTCGCCGGCTTCACCCAGTCGTGGGATCTGAGCAGCTACGGCAACGCCTTCAGCACCTTCACTGGCGCCGCGGTGATGGCCAATGCCGAGATGAACGTCATCGCGCTCGATGGCACCGGTACCAACCCCGGCGACACCCGCATCCTCTCCACCACCAGCGGCATCAGTGCAACTGGTACCGGCCTGTCCCTGCTGGCCAGCTCGATCCCGACGAACGGCAACTTTAATGACGTTTTCGGTAACGTCACGGTCACCAACTTCCTGGTGGCGGTGAACAGCTCGGCCAGCCACGCCAGCGTCGCCAACGGCGCCAGCAATGCTGATGCCACCAGCGGCAACGCCTGGTTCGACAACGGCACCGGCATGGACAAGTTCGCGAACCTGTCGGGCTTCGACAGCACCAACAAGTTCGCCGGCAGCTATGTCGCCGGCACCGGCATCCTGTCCGGCCAGGCCAAGGCCCTGCCGTTCTACATGGTGATTGCCAGCAGCACCGACCCCTTCGCCAAGGCCACCATGACCCCGTTCGGTTATGACCTGGACGGCGACGGCGTGATCGAGTTCGACAACAACGCCGCGGTTGCAGGCGGTTCCAATGAATACGGCCTGTGGACCCTGCAGGGCAGCACGCTGACCTTCGCCAACCCCGCTGCTGCCGTTCCCGAAGCCGAGACCTACGCCATGATGCTGGCCGGTCTGGGCCTGGTTGGTTTCATGGTCCGCCGTCGCCGCAACGCCATCTAATCGTTTCAATCTGCCGGCTGGCACGGGTTCCCGTTGGGGGCCCGGTTTCCGGCTGACTCTCTAAACCGAAAGGAATCGCAATGAAACTGAATCAAATCGCCCTGGCCGTCGCCGCCACCTGCGTCGCGGCCCCCTCGTTCGCCCTGACCCCGGCCGACATCGACGGCGCAACCGTTCAGCTGTGGCTGTCCGGCGCGACCGCGCCCACCGCTTCGGTCTATAAAGCCGTTTCCGCCCTGTGCCAGGACGTCGATGGCGTCGCCGGCCCCGACGATCTGCATACCTATGTCAGCGGCAACACCAGCGGCGCTGACGCTGTTCCCGGCAAGACCCTCGCTGGCAAGTTCGCCGCCTATGCTTGCACCATGGGCCCGCTCGCCGGTTCGCTCGACGGCGTGAAGACCGTCGTGTACCACACCTTCGACGGCGGTTCGTTCGAGGCTTACACCCCGCACCTGTACCTGGCCGGCGAAGTCAACCCGCTGGTTCCCGCCACGCTCAAGCGCCTGAAGGACATCACCTCCGCCACCAGCACCTGTACCCTGCTGGCCGCCGCGACCGATCCGGCGAATACCTATGTCAACTGCGGCAATGTCTCCGTTACCCTAGCGGCCAACGTTAACCAGTTCAGCACCCCCACTCTGCCCGTGGGTGGCTACTCCGACACCGAGTACACGCTGAACCAGCTGAATCTCGGCATCTCGAAGAGTCTGTCCGACATCGGTACCGAAGCCCCCACTAACGTCGGCCAGGGCTTTGGCCTGGCGGTGAGCTATGCGCTTTATGCCGAGCTGCAGAAGGCCCAAGGCATCATCGCCACGACGGCAGCTGACGGCGAAGCCTGCGACGGCAGCTATGCTGCCGGCGCCTGCCAGCCCAACATCAACCGCCAGAAGTATTCCTCGCTGGTGTCGGCGGCTGGCGTGACCAACAAGAGCGGCAGCCTGTTCGGTGCCCCTGCGACCAGCGTTATCAAGGTGGAGCGCCGCGTCGGTACCTCGGGCACGCAGTCGTCTTCCAACGCCTTCTTCCTGAATACGCCCTGTGCAACGGGTGCCCCTGGTGGTTCGAAGTCGCCTGCAGGTACCAACACCGCCGGCACGACTTCCTACAACGGTGGCAAGGTGCTGGTCAACTCGAACAACGGCTCGGGCGACGTCAAAGGCAAGCTGACCGCTGCGTCCACCGCCGGCGAACTCGCCGTCGGCGTGCTGTCTCTGGAAAACGTGCCGAGCGTCTCGGAGAAATTTGCCTTCGTCAAGCTCAACGGTGTGTCGCCCAACACCGACGCCAAGCAGCGCCAGACCGCCATCGACGGCGACTACGAGTTCTGGTACGAACTGGTGGCTTTCACTTCCAACAGCGCTTCCGCGGAAGCTGCCGACCTGATCAACGGCACGGTGATCGCGCTGGGCGACCCCACCGTCACCGACCTGACCGGCCTGTTCGTCACCAAGGCCGCCGGTGTGAGCGGTGCCAACGTGTCCAAAGGCGCCAAGCTGGGCAACGCCTGCTCGCCGGCGATTCAGTAACACGTTTCGGTCGTCAACGGGCAGTGCAATGCTGCCCGCGCGATGCTGAATACGGGGCAGTCCTTCGGGGCTGTCCCCTTTGTTTTTTTGTGAGGGGCATCTGCACAAGCCCGCCGATCAACCCTAGGGGTGGGTTTGTGCAGATGTGTCCTGATGTGGTGAACGATGAATAAAAAAACGGTGTGGATGCGGGGAGTGTTGCTGGTGGGTATCGGTCTGTGTGGACTGGGTGGTGCCCAGGCGCAGGAAGCTGCGCCGGGTGTTCCGGAATCCCCGAGTCGGACCGAGGCCCGCGAGCAGGAAGCCACCTTCGACGTATTCGAATACCGGGTGGAAGGCACGACGCTGCTGCCGGTGGTGGTGGTCGAACAGGCGGTGTATCCGCACCTGGGCGAAAAGAAAACCCTCTCCGACGTGGAAAAGGCGCGCGAGGCGCTGGAGAAGGCTTATCACGGCGCGGGTTATCTCACCGTGCTGGTGAGCATTCCGCAGCAGAAGGTGGACGGCGGCCTGGTGAAGCTTGCCGTGACCGAGGCGCCGGTGGACCGGCTGCGCGTGGTGGAGTCGCGCTATTTCAGCCTGGGTGAGATCCGGGCGGCCGCACCCGAGCTGGCCGAAGGCAATGTTCCTAACTTCCCGCAGATGCAGAAAGAGCTGGCGGCGCTCAATCGCAGCGGCGACCGCAAGATCACGCCGGTGCTGCGTCCCGGCAAGACGCCGGGCACGGTGGAAGTGGATATGAAAGTGCAGGATCAATTGCCCTTGCACGGCAATGTCGAACTCAACGACCGCTACAGCCAGGACACGACCAGGACGCGGCTGGCCGCCAACCTGCGCTGGGACAACCTGTGGCAGAAGCAGCATGGCCTGGGCATCACCGTGCAGACCGCGCCGGAGAACACCGACGAGAGCCGCGTGTTCTCGGCCAGCTATACCTGGCCGCTGGCATCCGGAAATTACCTGGCGCTGTACGGCGTGAAATCGGATTCCGACGTGGCGGCGGTGGGCACGCTCAACGTGGTGGGCAGCGGCACGATTTTTGGCGCGCGCTACATCCTGCCGCTGCGCAGCCGCAGCGAGGGTTTCTTCCACACCGCCACCCTGGGTGCGGATTACAAGGACTTCGACCAGTCGGTGGCGCTCATCGACAGCGGTGATTTCAGCACGCCCATCACCTACCTGCCCTTCACGCTCGGCTGGGACGGCACCTGGCTGTCTGAGGGCCGCACGACGAAAGCCGGGGTGGCATTCAATTTTCAGATGCGCGGCCTGGTCGCGGACGAACAGGAATTCGCCGACAAGCGCTACAAGGGGCGGCCGGACTATGCCTACCTGCGCGGCACATTCTCGCACGAGGAAACCTGGAAAACCGGATGGGCGCTGGAAGCGCGCGGCGGCTGGCAGATCGCCGCCCAACCACTGATCTCGAACGAGCAGTTTGCCATCGGCGGAGTCGACACGGTGCGCGGCTATCTGGAGTCCGCCGCATTGGGCGAAAACGGTATTTCACTGAGCCTGGAAGCGCGCACGCCGAACTATGCCAAGAAGCTTGCCGAATCGCTGGACGATCTGCGCCTGCTGGCATTCGTCGACAGCGGTTATGTGCATGTGCGCCAGGCGATTACCGCCGACGACCGATTCACCCTGGCGGGTGCCGGCTTGGGCATGCGGCTCAAGGGCTGGCGCGGCGTATCGGCCGGGATCGACTGGGCAGTGGCACTGAAAACATTGGGCGACACCGAGCGCGGTGATAGCCGCGGGCACTTCAGGTTGGGCTACGAGTGGTGAATGAGCCGATCGGCTCATTCCGGATGACACAAGCAAGACGCGCCAGCCGGTTAAGGTAGGCAGGGCATATATCGTGCGGCTTCGGTTCGCCGGCGCACATAAAGGGAGAACCCCATGAATCGCAACCGCTATCGGCTGATCTTCAGCACTTCCCTGGGCATGATGGTGCCGGTGGCAGAGATCGCGCGCAGCCGGGGCAAGTCCCACCAGGGCAGGGTGGCGAGCGGTTTCGCGCTGGCGCTGGTTCTGCTGACGGGTGGTGCGCAGGCCGAACTGCCGGTGCCGAGCGCCAATTTTGCGGCACCCGGAACCATTGCGAATTATCAGGCGAGTGGCACGCAGGCCTACATCAATCAGGTTGGCAATAAGGCCATTGTCAATTTCCAGACGGGCAACATCAGTGCTGGGCACGATCTTCAGGTGCGCCAGGTCGATGCTCTGATTACACAAAACCTGGTGCCGGGTGCTGCTTTTTCGCTGCTGGCCCGCATCCATGACAGTAACCCCACCGTAATTGCAGGCAGCATTTCGCAGGCCGCCGGACAGAAGGCCAATGTCATTCTGGTCAACAGCAACGGCATCGCCTTCATGGGCGGGTCGCAGGTGAACCTGAACAGTTTCACTGCGTCGACACTCAATATCGCCGACAACTTCATTCTCGATACCTTGCTGACCACCGATGGCCAACCGCAATTCGAGAATGCGCTGGGTGGCGGCGAGGCGCGCGGCTTCATCAAGGTATTCGAAAACGCGAGGATCAGTGCAGGAAGCCAGGGCAGGGTGATGCTCATCGCGCCGACCGTGATCAACAAGGGCAAGGTCGAGGCGCCGGACGGGCAGGTGATCATGGCGGCGGGCTCGAAGGTTTTCCTGCGGACCGCCTCGGCGTATGGCGACGACAACGTGCGCGGCCTGCTGGTCGAGGTCGACAGTCCTGCGGGGCTGGCTGATTTCGATACCACCAATACCGACGTGAAGGATGGCCAGCTCGATGGCCAGGCGGTTGGACTGGCAAATCCAGCCGAGGACAAGCTGGGCCACGCGACCAACCTGGGCGAGCTTACGTCGCCACGCGGCAACGTGACCATGGTGGGGTACGCGGTGAATCAGCAGGGCATTGCCCGTGCGACCACTTCGGTCGTGGCGAACGGATCGGTGTATCTGTTGGCCAAGGACCGCACCGTCGTTCCCGCTTCGATTCCCGATCAAACAAAAACCGGCAGCCGCTCGGAACGTGCGGGCCGCGTGGTCCTGGGCGCAAACAGCCTGACCGAGGTACTGCCCGACGTGGCCGATGCGACCGGTGCGCTGGATGGGACAACCGGGCAGGGCTTGCCAGACAAATCGCAGGTGCAGGTACTGGGGCAGGACATTCGCATGGAGAGTGGCGCGGTCATCGACGCCCCTTCCGGCGAGGTGAGTCTGGTCGCCATGGACCGGCCGGCGGATGCAAGTATCGATGGAACCAATCCCTTCAAGCTGGCTGCCAGCCCGATATCGGCCAATGCCCGTGTCCATATTGCCGATGGCGCGCGCATCAACGTGGCCGGTCTGGAGAACGTGCAGGTCTCGGCCGCGCGCAACAGTGCGGAGGTCGAGTTGCGCGGCGATGAGCTGAAGGATTCCGCGATCAATCGGGAAGGCGCGCTGCGTGGCGAGAAGGTGTATGTCGATATCAACCGCGCGCTTGCCAACGCCAATGCGGGCAAATCGACACTGATCGCCAAGGACAGCCTGGAGAGCTATCAGGCCAAGCTGGAGCGGACCGTGGCCGAGCGCTCCACCGCCGGCGGCCTGGTCGATATCAAGTCGCAGGGCGAAGCCATCCTGGAAAGCGGCGCGGTCGTCGACTTGTCGGGCGGCAGCGTTCAATACACGCCAGCCAGCGTGAAAACCACGCTATTGACGACAGGCGGGAAACTGGTCGATGTTGCGGATGCCAATGCGGAAATGCGCTATGACGGTATCGCCACGCGCTACGTCAGGGATTACGGCCGGTGGAATCGCCGGGAGGTGATCGACCTTGGCCAGAGCTACCGCTTCGATCCAGGTTACGTCGAGGGCAAGGACGCTGGTGCGTTGCAGATAGTCGGCATGGGCGCAACGGTCATGCAGGCCGATGTGATCGGCCGGACGACCACCGGAGAATTGCAGCGCGATGCCGGTCAGATCCCGGCGGGAGCGCGCTTGCGCTTCGGCAGCGATGCCGTGGCCGGCGACTACAAGCTCAATCAGCGGATTGAGGTCAGCAGCACGGCGGCCACCTTGCCCAGGAGCTTCGGGTTCGGCGATGCCTTGCCCACCGATTTGAAATCCGTTCTGGGACTCAATCCTGCGAGTGTGGGGGGGGGCAAGATCGCGCAGCTGGAAATTTTCAGCAACCAGGCGGCCGAGATCCGTGAGGCGCTGCGCACGCCACAGGGCGGCGGCGTGCAGATTACTGCACGCAGCGTGGACGTGGTGGCCGACGTCATCGCACAAGAGGGGCAGATAGCGTTCAATGCGCGTGCCAATCAGGCGAGCGGGACCATTCCGTCGAGCACACTGAATGTCACCGTCGGGGAGGGCGTAAGCCTGGCGGCGCGCGGCGAGTGGATCAACCAGTCGCCCGGCACGGGAACCCCCGCCTCGACCGGCGCCAGCATCGACGGCGGCAGCATCACGCTGTCCGCGGTGAACAATGTCGATCTCAGGGAAGGCTCGCATGTCGACGTCACGGGCGGCGGCCGGGTCAAGCCGGATGGAAAAATTGCCGGCGGCAAGGGTGGTGCGATCAAGCTGGAGGCCAATGCGGGCGTCGAGGCCACCAATCTGCAAACCGGCGCGGTCCAGCTTGCTGGCAAACTAAGCGGCTACGGCATGGCGCAGGGCGGCAGCCTGACCGTGTCGTCGGGCAGGATACAAATCGGTGGGGCGGAAGACACGACAGCGGGCGCACTCAATCTGGACAGCGATTTTGTGAATCGCGGCGGCTTCTCCGACATTAAATTGACCGGGCGTGACGGCCTGACAGTGGCGGATGGCGTGTCGCTTGCGCCTGTTCAGCAGACGCTGGAACTGCAGCCGGGCTATACGTTGCAAGCGAGCGGTAGCCGGATCGAGGGTTTCTCCAAACGGGTGGCGCTGGAGCCGCGTCTGCGCAAGGCCGTGAACCTGACGCTTTCGGCTGATGCGGTGACACGGGGTGACGTGCGTATAGGCGAAGGCGCCCGGATCGATCTGGACGACAAGGCCAGGCTCGCGATCAATGCGGCGCATCGCATCGAAATCCAGGGCGGCTTGAGCACTCGCGGCGGGACGATTTCCGCCACGCTCAACCGCAGCACGGATCAGGCGTTCGATCCCGCCAGCACGATCTGGCTGGGTGATCAGGCGGTGCTGGATGCATCGGGTGTCGCGCGTACCTATACCGATAGCCGTGGCCTAACCCAGGGCGATGTGCTGGCAGGCGGCACGGTCGCGCTCAACGCCCAGGTTGGCTACGTGGTGACCGAGTCCGGCTCGAAAATCGACGTGTCCGGAGCGGCTCCGGTGCGGCTTGACGTACTCAATGAAGCGGGCGGCCTGGGCCGGGATATCGGCAGCGACGCGGGCTCGATTGCGATCGTCGCGCGTGAAGGCGCATTGCTCGATGGCACGCTTGCAGCCCGCGCGGGCGGCGATTCCAATCGCGGCGGATCGTTCGGCCTGACCTTAGGCGATAACGCAACACCCTCGGGAGCACATCACCCGGCGGGCCAGCGGGTGATCAGCCTGGCCGATGCGGTTCCGGCACAGGCAACGGGGCTTGCACCAGGCGGCGCGATGCCCGCTTCGGCGGATGGCCAGGCCAAACTGGGTGCGGCTGCGCTGGAAGCGGCCGGATTCGACCGGATTGCGCTCAAGAGCCGCGACGCGATCCGGCTTGAAAACGGGCTCGATCTCGGCGCCGGCCGCGCGTTGCCCTTGCGCGAAGTGACGCTGGACAGCCCGCGCATCGAGACCGCTGGCGGGGATGCCTCGCTGCGCGCCGATGTCCTTCGGCTGGGCAACTACGATGACGGCCGCCAAAGCGTGGTCAACACGGCAACGCCAGGCAGCGGCACCTTGACGGCTCAGGCGCGCCTGCTGGAATTGGCGGGCAAACAAACGCTCACCGGCATGGCGAACGTGGAACTCAAGGGGGAAGAGGAAATCCGGTTGGCCGGCGTGAGCGTCAATGGAACGCGCCCGGCAGGTAGTCTCACTAGCGCGGCCGACATGGTCTTCCACGGCGCGGTGGTCGCGCCCGCGACCTACGTACAGCACGCCATCCTGGCACCGGGCCACCGGGTCGAATTTACCCGCAACACGGATGGTCCGATCCAGCCGCTGTCCGCGCTCGGTAGCCTCAAGGTCGAGGCGGGCGATATTGTTCAGGGAGGCAACCTGTGGGCGCCGTTTGGCCAGATCGAGTTCAAGGCGAGCGGATCGCTCGTGTTCCAGGACGGTAGTCTCACCTCGGTGGCGGCCGAATCTGGAAGCCTGACGCCATTTGGAAAGGTGTTGAACGGGCAGGACTGGAAGTATGCAGTCGGATCGAAGTTGCTTGATCAGGACGAGTTCGCAGACAAGGCGATCCGTGTCGATGGCGCGACGGTCGACATGCAGGCGGGCGCAAAGGTCGCCCTCGCGGGCGGCGGCGATTTGCAGGCGTACGAATTTACCGTGGGACCGGGGGGATCGCGCGACATCCTTGCCGATGCGAATACCTATGCCATCGTACCGGGCTACAAGCAGAATTTCGCACCGGGTGATGGGCAGGAGGGCTTCGACCGGACAAACGGCGAGGCGGTGTATTTGAGCGGTGTGGCTGGGCTGGCGGATGGTGTGTATACCCTACTGCCCGCGCACTACGCGCTGCTGCCTGGCGCCTACGCGGTCAAGCTCGACACGGGCATCAAGGATGTGATGCCCGGCCAGGCTTACAGCCGCCAGGACGGCGTGCGCATCGCGGCGGGCTACGTCACCGATACGCGCACCGGCGCGCCGAAGGATGCGCGCTGGCAGGGCGTGCAGGTGCTGACGCATGAACAGGTGCGGGCGCGTTCCGAGTTCGCCCTCACTCGCGCCTCGGACTTTTTCGCTGGCAGCCGAAACCGCCCGCAGGATGCCGGTCTGCTGTCGGTGAGCACAACCGGCAGCGGCGCGGACGCGCTGAAGCTCGATGCGATTTACGACTTCGCGGCAGGGTCGGACGGACGCGGCGCGCAGGTGGACATCAGCGCGCTGAAACTGGCCGTGACCAGCGGCGCGCCTGACGGACCTGATCCGGAAGCCGTGGTATTAGACGTAAGTAAGCTCAACGCGCTGGGCGCGGAGAGCCTCTTAATCGGCGGCACGCGAACCCGCAGTGGCGACACCACTACGCTGGCGGTGGGCGCGAACGAGGTGACGCTCGCCAACGACGCCGCCCATGCGCTGGAGGCGGGCGAAATCCTGCTGGCGGCAAAAGATACGCTGGAGCTCAAGTCGGGCAGCGCCATCGATGCGCAGGGCGACGCCGGCGACGCCGGCCATTACGAAATCGCAGGCAACGGCGCGTTTGTACGCGCGGCTTCCATGTCGGCCACCTTCAATCGCACCGGCAATCCGGACCGCTCGCAGGGAACCCTGATCGGCCAGGCGGACAGCACGATCACCGCTGCCGATTCGATCACGCTCGACGCGACCCTGGGCAATGCCTTCAAAGGAGAAGCTAGGTTCCAGGTCAAGAAAGACGGCGTGACCCAGGCGGTCGCGGGCAATCTGGGCGTGGGAGCGACGCGCGTGAATTTCGGCGCCGCGCCGTCAGGCGCAGAAGGCATTACCTACAGCCAGGACGAGCTTGATGCGCTCGATTTGAAATCACTGGCGCTTACCAGCTATTCCACTTTCGATCTCTATGGCGATGTGCGCGTCGGCCAACTCGACGCCGATGGCAAGCCCGTGATGAAAAATCTCACCTTGCAAGGCGCGGGCCTGGTGGGAATCGATAACGCCGGCAAGACCGCGCAGCTCAATGCGCAGAACCTCACGCTCGCCAATTCCGCTGCCACGACTTTCACGCCAGGCGGAACCCTGGGCAGCGGCGAACTGGCAGTCAAGGCGGATACGCTTGCGCTGGGCGCTGGAGACAAGGCGATCAAAGGATTCGACTCGGTCACCGTGACTGCGAATGAACTTGTCGCCGCCGCGGGCGTGGGCAAGCTCGATATCGATGCGCCAGCGACCCTGAACGTCGCGCGCATCAGCGGCGAGCGCGGCTCGGATCAGAGCCTGACATCGGCCGGCGCCCTGACCGCGGCGCAGCGCGTCGCCGACCGCGTCCTTGCACCGGTCACCGTGCTGGGCGCCAAGTGGGCCCTGCAAGGCACCGGGGTCGATTTCGATACCCGCGCCGAACTGCCATCGGGCAGCATCAAGTTCACCAGCACCGCCGGCGATGTCAGGCTGGGCGAAAACGCCAGGGTCGATGTCGCGGGGCGCGCGGTGCAGTTCTTCGATGTCAACAAGCCAAGCTGGGGCGGGTCTGCGGAATTTGCAAGCGAGACCGGCAATGTCGAGTTCGAGGCCGGTGCCAAGGTCGATGTGTCCGCTGCCGCGGGTGGCGACGCGGGCACGTTGATCGTGCGCGCGGCCAATGGCACCTTTACCCTGGCTGACGGCAGCGTCAACGGCGCATCACCCGTGAATGCGGAGGGTCAGCGCGGAGAAGGCGCGCGCGTGGACATGGACACCGGCACGCTCACCAGCTTCTCCGCGCTCAACGCCGCGCTCAACAGCGGCGGTTTCGACGGCGGACGCGCCCTGCGCGTGCGCACCGGAGACGTGAACATTGCCGCCACCGACGCAGTCAAGGCGCATGACATCGAAATTGCTGCCGACAATGGCATGCTCGACGTGGCGGGCGCGCTCGATGCCTCGGGCGAGGACGCAGGCCGTATCGAGTTGTTCGCCGGGAACGATGTGAATGTGCTTGCCACGGCCAGGCTCAAGGCTGTTTCCAGCGGCTCGAACGAGGATGGCGGCGACATCGAGATCGGCACCCGCGATGGCAGCCTGGATCTTGTCGCTGGAAGCACGGTGGATGTGTCAGGCGGGGCGGGCGGCCAGGGCGGCACGGTGCTGCTGCGCGCGCCGCGCGCCAGCGGCGGTACCGATGTGGCCATTGCTGCGGTGGACAGCACGATCGCCGGTGCGCGTTCGATTGCGGTCGAGGCGGTGAAAAACTACGCCTATACGGGTAACAAGATCTTGGGCAGTTCGGATTTGGCCACGATCACGTCGGACAATGACACCTTCGCCGCGTATCACGCAGGCATCAAGACCCGGTTGGGCAGGGCGGACGATCCTGGCTTTCACGTCCTTTCGGGCGTGGAAGTCAGTGCCACGGGCGACTTGACCCTGGCCAGTGACTGGAATCTTTCGACCGCGCGTGCGGGTGGCGAGACGGGCGTGCTGACTTTGAGTGCGGCGGGCAATCTCAACATCAACAGCAACCTGTCGGATGGGTTCAGCCATGCCACGCCGTGCACGACGGCAACATGCAATGCCACGAATCCAAGCCCGGCAACCTTGCTGGCAGACGAATCCTGGTCGTACCGCCTGGTCGCAGGCGCCGACCAGGGCGCGGCAAATCCACTTTCGGTGATTCGCAACGAGAGCGGCGGCAATGTGACGCTCGCTGCAGGCAAGCTCATCCGCACCGGTACGGGCGACATTCGCGTGGCGGCGGGCGGCAATATCGAGCTCAAGGACAACAAGGCCACGATTTACTCGGCGGGTCGAGCGGCAAGCGCACTCGACAACTTTACCAATCCGACCGCTGCGCAGTTCAGCCAGGGTGGCGGCGATGTCAGCCTGCTGGCGCTGGGCAACATCGCCAGCCCCAAGCGTTCGCTGCAGTTGTATTCCAACTGGCTGTTTCGCCAGGGCAGACTGAACAGTGACGGCACGGCGTATGAAACGGACTTGCAGCCGGCATGGTGGGTGCGTTTCGACCAATTCCAGCAGGGTGTCGGCGCACTTGGAGGCGGTGACGTGAGCCTGGTGGCGGACGGCAAGGTCGAGAATGTGTCGGCCAGCACGCCGACCCAGGCGCGCATGGCATCGCCCACGCCCGTTGCCGGCGCGTTGCTCAAGACCGGAGGTGGCACGGTGCGGGTGGAAACCGGCGGCGATCTGCTCGGCGGCCAGTATTACGCCGACAACGGCGATCTGATCATCCGCGCGGGCGGCAAGTTCGATACCGGCGAGAAAGTCGGGAGTGGCGCGAGCGCCAAGCCGCTCTATACGATCCTCGCGCTGGGCGATGCGCAGGCAAAGGTCCAGGCGCAGGGTGACGTAAACATTCAGGCAGTACTTAATCCGCACCTCATCGTTCAATCGACAGGAACGAGTGGCAACATTGCTAACGCCTCTGATACCAAATGGAGTCTGTTTTCAACATACGGAGAAAATAGCGGCGTCTTGCTGAATAGCCTGAATGGTGTTGTGAAACAGCATGAGGCAACATTGATGACAAGCGCCTACAACTCGGCAGTTAATAACCCGCGTCTCAACTTTGATATGCGGCGACCGTTCTATACAACCAATATGCTGCGCATATTGCCTTCGAGTTTCTCTGCGACGGCGTATCAGGGAGATATATCTCTGGATATGCAGTCCGCCATTCTGAGCCCAGCGCCGACCGGAAACCTGACGCTGCTGGCTGCTGGAGGTGTGGCCATACCGGGCTCGGTGGTAATGAGCGACACGGAAAAATTACCCAGCCCCATCACGCCCGGGGAAGATGACGATCAATTTGGCGCTGGCAGCTTGCAATCGATTCTCCAACCGCCTCCACCCGCTGTAATTCCTGTGCATACCGGTGACACTGAACCTGTGCGCATATATGCAGTCGGCGGCGACGTGAGCGGTGCGGTCAACAAGTTCAACTTGAAACTGCCAAAGCAGACGCTGATTCGAGCCGGACGCGACATCGCGAATCTGGGCGTGAGTATCCAGCACGTCGATAGCGCCAATGTCAGCGTGCTTCAGGCTGGCCGGGATTTACGCTTCGAGAGCCGGGAAAGCAGGTCCCCAAACGCGCTGATTTGGGTGAGCGGTCCAGGCAGGTTGGAGGTTACGGCAGGCCGTCACATCGATCTGGGAACATCGGCCGGTATTTCCAGCCGGGGGAACATCGATAATCCGGCCCTGCCTGTTGGTGGTGCGGATATTCATATTGCGGCCGGGGTCGGTGCGAATGGCATCGATTACGCCGGTGCGATTGATCGGCTATTGGCGAAACTCGAAAGTGGCAGCCCGGACGACACGACGCTGTGGCTGGCCCGCTGGCTGACCGGCAACGCGGATTTGAGCGAAACCGATGCGCTGGCGGCAGTTCAGACCGTGCATGATTTGGATGCGGAAGGTAGGCGCAGTAGTGTGCGCAACCTCATCTTTACCGCACTGCGCGCGACCGGTCGAGATTCGCTGCAGGCGGACAGCGCATATGCGGCTGACTATGCCCGCGGCTACGCAGCGCTGGAACTTGCTTTTCCGGGGATTGGCAATGAAGACACGAACCCGTATCAGGGTAGCGTTAATCTGTTTGCCAGCCGCATTCGGACTGAGCTGGGCGGCGATATCGAATTTTTGATTCCAGGTGGCGATTTAATCGTCGGGCTGAGCAATACGCCGGAACAAATTACAGACATATCTAAAGTCACCAATTTCCGGGATAAAGGCTCGTTGGGCATGGTTACGGTTTCCGACGGCTCGATTGTGGGCTTCGCGCGCGACGACGTGCTCGTCAATCAGTCGCGCATCCTGACGGTGGGCGGCGGTAACATCCTGTTGTGGTCGAGCGAGGGGGACATCGATGCTGGCAAGGGCAAGAAGACCGCAGCGACCGTGCCTCCGCCGATCATCAAAGTCGACAAGGATGGCAACGTCACGCTGGAATTGCAGGGCGCGGCCACTGGTAGCGGCATTGGCGCGCTCACGCCGGTGGGAGGCCTCGCGGGCGACGTCGACCTGATCGCGCCCAAGGGCACAGTCAACGCCGGCGATGCCGGCATCCGCGCGGGCAACCTCAACATCGCCGCGCAGGTGGTTCTTGGGGCGGACAACATCTCGGTGTCGGGCTCTTCGGCCGGCACGCCGGTGGCCGACACCAGCGCGGTGACGGCGGCGTCCTCCGGCGCCAGCAACGCGGGCGACGTCTCATCGACCACGGCCGCGCTGTCGCAGAACCTGGCCGATGCCGCGCGCGCGGCGGAGGAGTTGAAACAGGCCTTCAAGCCGACGTTCATCACGACCGAGGTGGTCGGGCACGGCGACTGAGGTCGCGTCCGGCGACCACAGATATGGCCCATTCGGGCCATATCTGCTACCACGCGCTGTCATTGCTGGTCCGGATAATTCGGCGCTTGGTTCATCCTGGTTGAAACCCCATGCGCGTCCTTGCTGCTGCGATTGCTTTGTTGCTCTCCCTGTTCTCTGCGACCAGCCACGCCTGGTGGAACGAGGACTGGTCGGCGCGCAAGAAAATCACCCTGACCAATCCGGCGGGCGAGGTCGCCGATGCGCCGGTGCTGATCCGCCTGCACACCGGCAATTTCGATTTCCTGTCGGCCAACGAGAACGGCAGCGATCTGCGCGTGGTGGCGGGGGATGATGCGACCGAACTCAAGTTCCATATCGAGAAATGGGACGGTATCAACCAGCTCGCGCTAGTGTGGGTGAAGCTGCCCAAGCTCGCTGCCAGCAGCGAAGCCTGGCTGTATTTCGGCAATCCCGAGGCGGCGCCGGCATCCGATCCCAAGGGAACCTACGACGCCGCCAGCGCGGTATTTCATTTCAACGAGGCGGGCGGCAATCCGGCCGACAGCGGGCCGAATGCACTCAATGCGACGGCCTTCAGCGGCGAGCGTGCGGCGGCCTCGTTTGCCAACGGCGGTGCCAGATTCAACGGCTCGCAGAGCCTGACGCTGCCGGCGATCAATGCCGCCGGCGGGATGAGCGTGGCGATGTGGCTGAAACCGGCTGCGCTCGACGGCGTGCTGCTGCAGGCCGGCGGATTGAACGTCGCGCTGGCGGGTGGCGTGGCGAACGTGCAGGCCGGCGGGGCGAGCGTCGCGGCCGGCGCGCCGCTCACGGCAGGCAAGTGGCACCATCTGGCGATCACGCTGGATGGCACGCTCAAGCTCTACGTCGACGGCAAGCTGGCCGGCGAGGCACCCGGCGCCGCGCTGCCAGCCGGACCGCTGACCGTGGGCGCGGGCTACAGCGGCGAGCTCGACGAGGTGCAGCTCGCCGGCACCGTGCGCGATGCGGCGTGGATCGCGGTGCAGGCCGCGCAGGGCCCGGACGGCACATTGGTGGCGCTGGGCGCGGACGAGGCCGGCGAGGGCGGCGGCGAGGCGTCCTACTTCGGGGTGATCCTGCAGTCGGTGACGCTCGACGGCTGGGTCGTCATCGGCATCCTGGCGGTGATGCTGGTGGTGGCGGCGTGGGTGATGATCGACAAGGCGGGCTACGTCAACCGCGTCGACAAACACAATGGCCGCTTCATGGAGAAATTTCGCGAGCTGTCGACCGACCTGGCGCAAATCGACAAGACGCAGTCTCTGGCGACCGAGTTCAGGCATTCCTCGCTCTATCGCATCTACCACATCGGTTCGCAGGAAATCGGCCACCGCTTCAAGGACACCGACGCCGCGCACAACGACAAGACGCTGTCGCCGCAGTCGCTCGACGCCATCCGCGCCAGTCTCGACGCCGGCCTGGTGAAGGAGAACCACAAGCTCAACCGGCTGATGGTGCTGCTCACCATCGCGATTTCCGGCGGCCCCTTCCTCGGCCTCCTAGGCACCGTGGTCGGCGTGATGATCACCTTCGCCGCGATCGCCGCCTCCGGCGACGTCAACGTCAACGCCATCGCCCCCGGCATCGCCGCCGCGCTGGTGGCCACGGTGGCAGGCCTGGCGGTCGCGATTCCGGCGCTGTTCGGCTACAACTACCTCGGTTCGCGCATCAAGACGATTTCGGCGGACATGCACATCTTCGTCGACGAATACATCACCAAGCTGGCCGAGAACTACAGCCGCTAGGGGGGCGCGATGAAAGTCCAGGAAGACAACGAGCCGTTCGACGACATCAACGTGACGCCGATGCTGGATCTGGCCTACGTGCTGCTGGTGATTTTCATCATCATGACCACCGCGTCGGTGCAGGGCATCAAGGTCAACCTGCCGAAGGCGAGCAACACGCCCAGCCTGGCCAAGCCGCAGACCAAGGCGATCACCATCACCGAGACCGGGCAGATCTTTCTCGATACCTATCCGGTGAGCCTGGATGAACTGCGCACTCAGCTCGGCGCGCTGAAGGCTGCCAATCCCGAGCTGCCGGTGGTGGTGAAGGGCGACACCGTGGTGCAGTACGGCCGCGTGATGGAAGTGCTCGAACTGCTGGGCCAGCTCGATATCACGCAACTGGGCCTCGTCACCCAGAAACTGGTCAAGTAGGACATGGATGACCGCAAGCCCGCCTGGATGCGCTGGGGCGGCGTCGCGCTGGGCGCGATCGCGGCAGTGCTGATTGCGCTGTGGCTGAAAAGTGTGCTGGTGAGCGATGGGCCGGTGAAGAAGCCGACGATCCAGCAGATCACCCTGGTGCGCCCGCCGCCCCCGCCGCCCAAGCCGCCGGAGGAGAAACCGCCCGAACCGGAGGTGAAGGACGAGGTCAAGATCGACCAGCCGCAGGAGACGCCTGAGCCGCAGGCCGACGCTCCACCGCCCGGACCGGATCTCGGCGTGGATGCCGAAGGCAGTGGCAGCGGCGACGGCTTCGGCCTGGTCGGCAAGAAGGGCGCATCCGACCTGATTGGCGGGGGGGGCGGTGGCAACCCGTGGGCCTGGTATGACGCGCTGGTGAACGACGCCGTGAGCTCGGCGTTCCAGGCCGCACTGGGACGTGAAAAGGCGCTCAAGAACAAGAACTACAAGGTGATCGTGAAGGTGTGGATCGACGGCGGCGGGCAGGTGACGCGCGCTGCCCTGGTAGACAGCACGGGCGATGTCCGAGCGGATGAAGTGCTGAAGGAGGCGTTGAAGGGCATGCGCGCCTTGCGCGACAGCCCGCCGGCGGATATGCCGCAACCGATAAAAATACGCGTGACTTCACGCGCCTGAAAATGAACATGAGAACGCTATGACGATACGAAGGAAATTGCTGACGCTGGCCGTGGCGGCGGCGTGTTCTGGCGGCGCGATGGCAGCGCCCGACGACGAGCGCGCACGGGTTGAGCTGCTGCACGAAACCACGCTCAACCTGATCCAGCTGTTGGTGGAACAGGGCGTGCTGAAGCAGGAAGCCGCCGATGCGATGCTGAAAAAGGCGCAGCAGCAGGCCGCCGAAAAAACCGAGCAGGCCAAGGCTGCCGAGGCGGAATCCAACAAGGGCGTGGTGCGCGTGACCTACGTGCCCGAGTCTGTGAAACGCGAAATCCGCGAGCAGGTTCGGCAGGAAGTGGTGGCGCAGGCCAAGCTGGAACGCTGGGGCGACGTCAACGCGGTGCCGGAATGGCTCGACCGGCTGAAGTGGGAAGGCGATATCCGGCTGCGCCATCAGGGTGACCTGTTTGCCGACGGCAATGCGCCGGAAACCACGTTTCAGGTTAGCGGCCAGAACGTCAGCAATACCCTGGAAGACCGCCAGCGCGAGCGCGTGCGCCTGCGCCTGGGTTTGAATGCGAACGTCACCGGCAAGGTGGACGCCGGCATCCGCATCACGACCGGCAATACCTCCGATCCGGTGTCGACCAACC
>JAKBJA010000039.1 GCA_021836225.1 Pseudomonadota bacterium
TGCTGCACTCGGGCTACAGCCGAACCAAGGCGCTCCTGGTGAATCTGCTGACGGGGGTTGCGACGATGCTGGGCGCGCTGGTGGGCTATTTTGCGCTGTCGATGCTCGAGGGCTGGACGCCAGTACTTCTGGGGCTGGCCGCTGCGAGTATGCTGTACGTGGCACTCTCGGATCTGCTTCCCGGGCTGCATAAACGCGCGGAAATCGCCTCCACGTTGCAACAGCTAGTGTTGATCGGACTGGGGATCGGCAGCGTCGCGCTGGTCGGTTATGTCATCGGAAACGGGCATTGAGCTGCGCCGCCTCGGTCCGTCAGCCACATAGACAAATAGCGCAATCGGCGTGACGCCCAGGAAAATCAGGATGGCCAGCGCCTTGCCGATGCTGCTGGCGGTGATCGCCATCATCAGAATCACATAGGCCCAGCCAATCGCTACGATATACATTACAAGCTCCATCAGGATTGAACGTCATGGTAACCAAAGCAACCCCCGCCCGCACGCCGACCGTCGGATTTGTGTCGCTCGGCTGCCCGAAGGCAACGGTCGACTCCGAACGCATCCTGACCCAGTTGCGCGCTGAGGGTTACGGCATCGTCGGTAGTTACGACAATGCCGATGTGGTGGTGGTCAACACCTGCGGCTTCATCGACGCTGCCGTGCAGGAGTCGCTCGAGGCGATCGGTGAGGCACTGGCGGAAAACGGCAAGGTGATTGTCACGGGGTGTCTGGGTGCCAAGGGCGACGTGGTGCGCGAGGCACACCCCAAGGTGCTGGCTGTGTCCGGCCCGCACGCGCTGGACGAGGTGATGGAAGCAGTGCACACGGCCCTGCCGAAGCCTCACGACCCGTTCGAGGACCTGATCCCGCCAGGCGGCATCAAGCTTACCCCGCGCCATTACGCTTACCTGAAAATTTCCGAGGGGTGCAACCACCGCTGCACCTTCTGCATCATTCCATCGCTGCGCGGCGACCTGGTGAGCCGCCCGATCGGCGAGATCATGAACGAGGCAGAGAAGCTGGTCGGCGCAGGCGTGCAGGAACTGCTGGTGGTGTCGCAGGACACCAGCGCCTATGGGGTCGACGTGAAATACCGCCCCGGTTTCTGGAGCGGCCGTCCGCTGAAGTCCCTCATGACCGAACTGGCTGGCGCGCTGGGCAGTCTCGGCGCCTGGGTGCGGCTGCACTATGTGTACCCGTACCCCAGCGTCGACGACGTGATTCCGCTGATGGCGGACGGCATCATCCTGCCGTATCTCGATATTCCGTTGCAGCATGCAAGCCCGCGCATTCTAAAATTGATGAAGCGCCCCGGTGCGGTCGAGAAGACGCTGGACCGTATCCAGGCCTGGCGCGAGGCAGTTCCGGACCTTACATTGCGTTCGACCTTCATCGTCGGCTTTCCAGGTGAAACCGACGCCGAGTTCGAGGAGTTGCTGGACTTCCTGAAGGAGGCGCAACTCGATCGCGTCGGCTGCTTCAAGTATTCGCCGGTCGAAGGTGCGGTGGCCAACGAATTGCCCGGGGCCGTGCCTGAAGCGCTGAAGGAAGAGCGGCTGGAGCGCTTCATGGAAGTGCAGGCGGACATTTCGGCGGCCCGGCTCGATGCCAAGATCGGCCGCGAAATCGAGGTTATCGTCGATGAAGAGGACGAGGTCGGCACGCTGGCGCGCAGTCACGCGGATGCACCGGAAATCGACGGCGTGGTTTATCTCGAGGGGGTCTTCGATCTGAAGCCGGGAACCCGACTCAAGGTGCGCGTCGAGGAAGCCGACGAACACGATCTGTGGGCGTCGCCGGTCTGAATCCGCTGCGCGGATCGTCTCAGGTCAGCATCGAGATCAGGCGGTGCGGGCGTCGCCAGAGTTTCCAGGCGTCGCGCGCGTGCAAATGCAGCGCTTTGCCGTTGACCGGGTCAAGCAGGCGCAGTCCGTGCGGACCGATCTTGCGCAGTGTGCCCAGCAACGGTGCGAACCAGACCTGCTCCAGTTCACGCAAGGCTTCGCGCCAGCCGCAGGCATCGCCGACTTGTCCGGAACGGATCAAGGCATCCAGCAGAATGATTCCATCCGTTTTGAGAAAGCGCGCGTCAAAGTTCGCGGGGGGAGGGTGCACGTGTGCGCCGCAGAAGGCCCCCAGCGCCTTGGCTTCGCTATTCCGCGCATAAATGGGGAGGGGCTTAGTCCGGATGTCGGGCTGACGGCCGCCGCCCCACAGCCACAACGAATTCACAGGCAGCTCGCCACGCGCCTCGCGTGCCTGATTCACCGGATGGTCGTGAAGCAGCATTTGCAGTTCATTCAATTGGGTGCGAAACCGCATGGCATCCCCGCCTCGTGGCAGCAGGGGATCAATGTCGCGGCCCACCGCGACAGACAGCGGGGTGGTGGTCAGGTGGGGGGCCTCGGGAAATTGGAGATACCAGCGACGGGGGTGCAGCGGCTGCGGATCCAGTTCGGCACCAAAATGCTGAGTGACGGCAGCGGCAAGATCATCCGCTTCCTCGCGCGACAACGAAAGGACATCGCTGCCTGTCAGAACGATGCGATCACGCATCACCCGCAAATGAACCGGGTCAGCGCGCAGCCAGTAGGCATTCCCGGCCACCCCGCCGTCCGCCGCCAGGGTGATCGGGGCGAGCGGACAGTCCTGCTGGCGTTCGATCCCCAGCGACATGCACAAGGCAGCTTCCACGCCCTCGGCCGAACAAGGCTGGCGGGTTCCACGCGCCAGCAGGGTCTGAAGCGCGGGCAGACGCAGATCCGGCGCCGCCGCTTTCAGCAGTTGTTTTGTCGGGAAAAGATGAGGGATGAGGAACAGCATGTGTCGAGTGTAGCAAAGCGGATTCGCTAGAATATCGGGCATGCGTCAGGCCTTTCATGAAATCAGCGTCTCCACCCACGGCAAGGGCTTGTATGCGTTTACTCCGCAGGTGCGTGACTGGGTCGGAACGAGCGGAATCCGGCAGGGACTGCTCACCCTGTATATCCGCCACACTTCGGCGAGCCTGCTGATCCAGGAAAACTACGATCCGACGGTGCAGACCGACTTGGAGCGCTTCCTGTCGCGGCTGGTTCCGGAGGGCGACCCAATCTACGAACACACCCTGGAGGGTGCGGACGACATGCCGGCACACGTGCGCGCGGCGCTGACGCAAACCCACCTGGCGATCCCGGTTGCCGATGGCAGCCCGATGCTCGGTACCTGGCAGGGAATTTACCTCTTCGAGCACCGGCGTGCCACGCAGACCCGCAGTGTGGTGCTGCACCTGCTGGGCGAATAAGGCGGCTGTGGCATACTCCGGAGATTCCTTTTGCGAGTCCTGCTTTGCTTCCCTTTGAGCTTCTGATCGGCCTGCGCTACACCCACGCCAAGCGCCGCAACCATTTCATCTCCTTCATTTCCATCGCCTCCATGGCGGGCATCGCGCTCGGCGTGATGGCGCTGATCGTGGTGCTGTCGGTGATGAATGGTTTTCAGGAAGAATTGCGAACGCGCATTCTCGGCGTGGCGGCGCACCTGGAAATCAGCGGTCCGGGGGATCGTCTATCCGACTGGCGTGGCGTGCTGGCCCAGGCGAAACAGAGCAAGGACGTGCTCTCCGGTGCGCCTTATGTGAACGCGCAGGGCATGCTGGCCAATGGTGACATGGTACGTGGCGCGATCATCCGCGGCGTGTTGCCGGGGCTGGAAAGCCAGGTCGCCGATTTTTCCCATTTCATGAAAGCTGGCAAGCTGACCGACCTCAGACCCGGCGAATTCGGCATCGTTCTCGGTGGTGAACTGGCGCGCGTGCTCAACGTGTACCCGGGAGACAAGTTGGTTCTGCTTACGCCGCAAGGCAACATCACACCGGCGGGCGTGATGCCACGGGTGAAGCAGTTCACCGTCACCGGCATCTTCGAGGCGGGCATGTTCGAATACGATTCCGGCCTGGCGCTGATCCACCTGCAGGACGCGCAAAAGCTGCTGCGGCTGGGCGAGGACGTGTCGGGCGTGCGGCTGAAACTCATCGAGCTCTTTCGCGCGCCTTTCGTCACCCGTGACCTGTCGCAGAGCCTGAGCGGCCACTATTACCTCACTGACTGGACACAAAGCCACGCCAACTTTTTCCGTGCCGTGGCGATCGAAAAACGCATGATGTTTCTGATCCTGCTGCTGATCGTCGCCGTTGCCGCGTTCAACATCGTCTCCACCCTGGTGATGGCAGTAACCGACAAGCAGTCCGACATCGCCATCCTGCGCACCCTCGGCGCCCAGCCCGGTTCGATCATGAAAATCTTCATCGTGCAGGGCGCCTTCATCGGCGTGTTCGGCACCTTGCTCGGCGTGGCCGGCGGCGTGCTGCTGGCGCTCAATCTCGAAACTGTGGTGCCCATCATCGAGCGCATGGCCGGCATGGACCTGTTCCCGGCCGATATCTACTACATCAATGAACTGCCGTCCAAGCTGGTGTGGAATGACGTCAGTCTGATCGCGGGGATTTCGCTGCTCATCAGTCTGGTGGCGACGTTGTACCCGAGCTGGCGCGCGTCGCGCATCAATCCGGCGGAGGCGTTGCGCTATGAGTGAAATCGTATTGAGCTGCGCCGGTCTGGGCAAGGTTTTTCGCCAGGGCAGGATCGATGTGCCGGTGCTCGGCAGCGTCGATCTGGACATCCATGCCGGCGAGTCGCTCGCCATCGTCGGCGCCTCGGGCTCGGGAAAGAGCACGCTGCTGCACCTGCTGGGGGGGCTCGACACGCCGACTTCAGGAAGAATCACGCTGATGGGGCGCGATCCTTTCGCGATTTCCGAGGCTGAGCGTAGCGAACTGCGCAATCGCGCGCTTGGCTTCGTCTATCAGTTTCATCATCTGCTGCCCGAGTTTTCCGCACAGGAAAACGCCGCCATGCCCTTCCTCATCCGCCGCATGAATCGCGCCGAGGCGCTGGCACGCGCCGCCGCCATCCTCGAGGAAGTCGGCCTCGGCCATCGCCTCGCCCACCGCCCCGGTGAACTTTCCGGCGGCGAGCGCCAGCGTGTCGCCATCGCCCGCGCCCTGGTCACGCAGCCCGCCTGCATCCTTGCCGACGAACCCACCGGCAACCTCGACCGCCACACCGCCGACGCGGTGTTCGATCTGATGCGGGAGCTCAACCGCAAACACCGGACCAGCCTGGTCGTCGTCACCCACGACACCGAGCTGGCTGCGCGCATGGACCGGCAGTTGCGGCTGGTCGACGGAAGCCTGCAGCCGGCCTGAGCCTTCGGCGCGATGCGGCTCATCCTCATCGCGTTTTGTCTCGGGGTATGGCTGCTGCAACAGCAGGCCAATCTGCCGTCCGCGCGCTGGCAGTGGCTGTTTCCGCTGTTGTTGGCGGTACTGTGGTTGCCGGCCCGTTCCAACCGCCTTGCCGAATTCGTTCGCCGCCTGAGCGTTGCGCTGCTTTGCGTTGCGCTCGGCTTTGCATGGGCTGCCTGGCGGGCGGATGCGCGACTGGACGAACGCCTGCCCGCGCACTGGCAGGGACTGGATATCGAGCTCGTCGGTGTGATCAGCGATCTGCCGCACATCAATGCGCGCGGCGAACGCCTCGTCCTCGACGTCGAGCAGGTCGTCACCCCGAATGCGCCCCATTTGAAGCGGATCCAGTTGACCCGCTACTGGCCGCGCAATGCCGACCATGTCGAACCACGGATGCAGGCCGGGGAGCGCTGGCAGTTGACCGTGCGGTTGAAGATGCCTTACGGCACCAGTAATCCGCACGGTTTCGACCTTGAGGCCTGGATGCTGGAGCGCCGCATCAACGCCAGCGGCTATGTGCGCGAGA
>JAKBJA010000037.1 GCA_021836225.1 Pseudomonadota bacterium
GTGGATGTGCGCCGCACGTGGGGTGATTCACTCGGAAATGCCCGAACAGAAGGATGGACGCATGGCCGGATTCCAGCTCTGGCTCAACCTCCCGGCGCGGTCGAAGATGGATTCGCCCTGGTACCGCGATTTCGCCGCCCGGGATCTTCCCCGCTTTTCTCCCCGTCCGGGCCTCGAGGTGACCGCTCTCGCCGGCCGCTACGCCGACCGGGCGGGGGCGGTCGAGCGTCCGCACACCGAGCCCTTCCTCCTCGACGTGCGCCTCGATCGCGACGGCTCTTTCGAAGCGTCCTTGCCCGAGAGCCACAACGCCTTTCTCGTCCCCTATGCGGGTGAGGTGACGATCGAAGGAGAGCGGGTGCCGGAGAAGACGCTCGCCGTTCTCGGTCCGGGGACGAACGCCTGGGGCGTGCGGGTCGGAGCGGCTGGAGCCGCCCGTTTTCTTCTCGTCGCCGGCCGTCCTCTGGGCGAACCCGTCGTCTCTTACGGACCGTTCGTGATGACGACAGAGGAGGAGATCCGCCGGGCGGTGGACGATTATCGTTCGGGACGACTGGCTCAGGTCTCCACTTGATCGATTGGAAGATGTCGACCCCGTCGGTGTCTCCGCAACGGAAGCGAAGACCTGGCGGTACGGATACCCTCGCTTGTGTCGGCTCCCTGGGCCACGACCTCTGGGAAGCCACGGCCAAAGATCCGCGGGAATGAATGCCGGTTTGTGAACGTGGCGGCCATGCGGTTCCTCTCCGTGAGGGCACGGCGGAGAGAGAGGAGTCGACTCGAGAGCCCGCGCGCGCACCCGATAGCCCAGGACCTTGAGGAAGGATGACCTTGTGGTACGGTCGGGCTTGACGGAGGTTGGGGAGGAAGTTAAGCTCCCTCGGAGCGAGGCTTGCCGTCGGCCGGCCTCATTTCGAGGAGACCACGCCATGATCCAGCGCACGCTTTTTGCCTT
Organism: Pseudomonadota bacterium; assembly: GCA_021836225.1. The sequence goes on from JAKBJA010000037.1 coordinate 956, forward strand.
GGCCATCTTGAGTCTCGGGGGGGCGCCCTTGCACGCCCATCCTCTCCCGGTCTATTTCGTTCCGCCCGCCCACTATCGGGTGCTCAAGAAGTTTGGAGGTTGGGGTTGGTATTACGGGGGTCAGAACAGTGTTTCCGTGAACGAATCTCTTCTGCGCGGCTACCGCAAGGCGGCGCGTCGGGTGGGGGCCAACGCCGTTCTTCTCCGGCCGGTCTGTCCAGAGACGTGGTGTCACCCGGTGGTCCGCTTGACGCCGAACGGGACCTATGGGTGCTTCACATGTCATGTTTTCCAGACCTATACGGCTGAGGCCCTTCTTGTGCAGGGGCCGCCGTGCCCCTACCCGCGCTGGTTGTGCCGGAGGATGGAGCCCGCGAAGCTCTTCTCCCGCCGTGTGCGTGACCGGCTTCTCGAGCAACGACGGCCCGCGCTCGAAAACGTACGAACGCGGGGGGCGGGGCGCACGTGGGCGGTGGGACTCAGTCTCGGCACGCCGCAGGTGGCGTCTGAGCGGCGCTGGCTGACAACCCACCCGGGCGCAAAGGTCACGAGCACTTTCGTTCGGGGGACCGCTTGCCCCGCGGACGAGAGACGCCACTTGATGTGGCTTTTCCCTCTGATCTCCCAACCGGTTTTGGCGAAACTGAACACGAACGGTCGGGTGAGCCGACGCGTGACGTTGCTCCGTTCCCAGGGTCTCCTCTCGTCCGAAGAGTTGATTGATTTGATGCGACGGATGCGCTTCGCGACAAAAACCCTCGGAGGCCAGTCCCCGCTTCTGGTCGCGGACTGGCATGTGGTGATGTTCTCCCCCCACAAACCGATCCCGGTGGGAGTCATTTGCTGGTATCCGCCCTGTCCGGCCCGGTCTTGTCGTCGCGGAAGGATGGCGAGGCGGCTCGAGTGGCGGGTGATCGCCTCGACGGGTGGAGCGCGCCCGGTTCTCATCGATCCGGTGGCCGAGTGGAGGCGTTCATCGCCCTGAGGTTTGGCTGGCCTGGTTGTCCGGAGGAGAAGGCCCACTCTTCGAGCGGGTTATCAAGGCGCGGGCCACACGGTCTCCGTGGCCGCTCCGAGAGATCGGAGGACATGGGCGCCCGCCTGGCTTTTTGAAGAGTGGAACGGGCAGAGCCGAAAAGATCGATCCTTGAGGTGGGTCTCACGTGTCGGGGCACTCGGGTATCCGGATGTCCAAGCTGCCGCAACGTTTGGAGGCTCCTCGGTGGGACGGGCCGTTCTTTCCTTGAATCCTTGGTGGCGGTGGCGGACGATGAGCCGTTCGGAGTTTCGGCGGGGAGGCGTAAACTACCCTTGGATTCTGTGACTATTTCTCATGCCTGTGTGCCGCGGACGATCCCACCGGAGGTACCTGTCTTGTGATTGCACGCTCACTTTTGCCCTCGCGTTTTCCACTGAGACGGCTGACCTTGACGGAAGGCCTGTTCCGCGGGGTCGGTGCGAGAGCGCACGCGAGGAACTTGCGGCATGAGCGGCACCGCCTTCATCGAATTTCCTGTCGCCCAGGCCGCCTTCGGACGGCTTCAAGCCATCGCATGGCACCTCGCCCACGGCCCGAAACACTCCCTCCGCCGAGCGGTTGAACACGGGCGAGGTTGCGACACGGGCGAGCCAGCCGCCGGACCCGCATTACGACGGTGCCGAGGGTGGCCGTCCGCGGGTCCGGATGCGCACGGGCACGTGGTCGCCAATCGGCCCTCGAACGAACGACTTTCGCCGGTTTCGCATCCTTGCACTACTCAGGCCATTGAGTAAAAGTACTCAGTTATCTGAGCAACTCACGCTCTCTCTACCGCCGGCCGCAGGCGGCCGAGCTGTCACGCCGGCTCGCCGAGGCCCGAAGCCACATCAAGCATGCTCCGGAGTGCGGGACGTTGCCCCGAAGAAGGGCACCCCCCATCCCGCGTCGACGGATACAGTGTCGCCCGTATCTTGCGTCCCGTCGACAACCCGGGCCTTGAGACGCCGTCCGTGCGGAGACTTCAGTGCCAGACGCTCAGCGTGAAGGTGAGGATGGTGAGCGCCCCAAGAGGGATCGCGTAAGCGATCGCGATCAGGGGGAAGGTGAGGAACGTCCGTCTCCAACCTAGAGCGTAGATGCGCTTTTGCATGAGGAAGAGATAGACAGGAATCCACGCGAGGATGACGCCGCTCAGTGTTTTCAGTGGCCAGGCCAGCCACTCCAGCGACCCGGCCGTCCGGGCGAGGGCGGCGAGTCCGACCGCGAGGAGGAGGTCGAGGAAGAGAAAGGCGTGGCTGTGAAGCGCCACGAGAAGATGCTCGGCGTAGAGGCGACGACGAAAGAAGGCCTTCAAGATCAGGGCAAAGATCGGCATCAGGAGGACGAGCACCAGGGGGAAGCGGCGGAGGAAACGCTCGAGGGGTGGTTGGACGGCCTGGGCGGCGGCCCGGGTTTCGGTTCGTGGGCGGATGTCCCGCTCCGGCCCCGGGCGCGCGGGGACGGCGGCCCCCTGGAGCACCCGATCGCGTGCGCGGGCGGCGCGCGCAACGTTCCCTTCCTCCATGCGGAGGAGGTTTTGCAGGAAAGGAGGAGTGCGCGGATTGCGAAGAGAGCGGCGGATCTTCGCGAGAAGAGCGTTTCGGGTTTGGGCGACGGCGGCCACCGTACGGTCGTGGGCGAAGAGGGCGCTGATCGCTTTTCCCGACGTCACGTGCGGAGGTGGAAGAGCCAGACGGAAGACGAGGAAGGCCGCCAGGGCGAGAAAGAACATCAGGCGGAAGGGCGCCACCTGCCGCACGCGATGTCCACGCAGATACTCGAGTGTGAGCGCCCCCGGGCGGAAGAGCAACGGGAAGAGCGTGTCGCGAATCCGGGCGTCGAAGTGGAAGATGTTCTCGAGCGAGTCGGCGAGGAGACTGCGAAAGCCGCGCAGCGGATCGTGACTCTCCTGACCACAGCGGTAACACCAGCGGCCGAGAAGGGGGGTCGCACAGTTCGCGCAGCGTTCTCCTAACGTTTCGGCCGCCCGCGGTTCGGCTGTCTCATCGGGTTCGGGCACGAGGCTTCTCGCGCGGAGATTCCGAGGGATGATAGCCGCAAGAGGCACGCGGGTCTGCGTCCGACCCTCCCCCGAGGGAAAGGGGCCGCGGCGGGCGGGGGAAAGCCTATAATCGGTCTGTCCCGAGGGCAAAGGAATCCCGGGAGCCGCCCGCGGACGGGGGCGGGTTCTCGCCGCGCGGGCGCGGTTCCGCAGGAAGCGCCTTGAGGATCCGCCGTCCGCCGGATGCGTACGGCTTCCGTTTCGTCATGAGGTCCCCGTATGAAATCCCTGAAGTCCCTCCTTCCCGCTCTTTTGGTAGCGGTTGTGGGCGCGCCGCTCTGGGCGGCGCCTCCGCCTCCCGCCGCCCCCGCCCCGGTGCCGAAGCACTATCTCTACTGGACGAAATCCCACGAGAGCGTGACCTACGGCAGCGTGGTCATCGACGGCAAGCGCGTCAAGTACAAGGCGGTCGCCGGCACGATCATCCTCCGGAACCACAAGCACCAGCCGGCGATGAGCATGTTCTACATCGCCTACTTCAAACGCGGCGTCAACCCCTCCCGACGGCCCATCACGTTCTTCTACAACGGCGGCCCGGGCTCCTCGACGGTCTGGCTGCATATGGGCGCGTACGGACCGTACCGCATCGTGACGGCGCCCGCGCCGAACCACACGCCGGCCGCTCCCTACCGCATCGTTCCGAACCACCAGAGTCTCCTCAACGCGACCGACGAGGTCTTCATCGATGCGCCGGCGACGGGGTTCAGCCGCCTTCTCCCCGACGGTAACCCGAAAGACTACTTCGGCATCGACCAGGACGGCCACGCCTTCGCCGATTTCATCGTCCAGTTCCTTTCCAAGTTCAACCGCTGGAATTCGCCGAAGTACCTCTACGGCGAGAGCTACGGGACGACGCGTGATGCGGTGCTCGCCTGGATCCTCGAAAACGACAAGAACGTCGATCTCAACGGCATCGTCTTTCAGTCGACCATCCTCAACTTCGACACGAGCATCGACGGCCCGGGCATGAATCCCGGGATCAACATTCCCTACGCGCTCGCGCTTCCGACGTTCGCCGCCACCTCGTGGTACCACAAGCGGCTTCCGGCCTCGATGCAGAGTCTTCCGCTCACGACCGTGATCCACGACGCCGAGCATTTCGCCATGCACGGCTACCTCGCGGCCCTCAACGCAGGCAACGTCCTCCCGCGGGCCCGTGAACGGGCCGTCGCCGAACGGCTCCACGAGCTCACGGGTCTCCCCGTCCGCTACTGGATCCGGGCCGATCTCCGCGTGAGCGGGGGCGAATACGAGCACGAGCTCATGCTGCCCTTCGGCGACACCACGGGACGCCTCGACACCCGCTTCCTCGGGCCCACGATGAATCCGCTCGCGCGCACGGCCTACTACGATCCGCAGTCCTCGGCGATCAGTCAGGCCTACGTCGCGGCCTTCAACTGGTACACGGAGAACGTCCTCAAGTTCGGCGCCGGCCACTACTACCGGCCGGTCTATTACGGCCATCTCCACTGGAGCTTCAAGAACCGTGCGCCCTTCACGCACTATCCGCAGTTCATGCCGAACGTGATGCTCAACCTGGCGGCGGCGATGAAATACAACCCCGACCTCAAGGTCCTGGTCCTCGGCGGCTACTACGATCTCGCCACGCCCTTCTACGCGGCCTGGTACCAGTTCGAGCAGCTCCCGATCTCGCGCAAGCT
>JAKBJA010000019.1 GCA_021836225.1 Pseudomonadota bacterium
AAGCTCAAGATATTCCAGTTGAACACCAGGGACACGCCATCCTTCCTCTACAACCGCGCGTCGCCAGCGACATCGCTAACACGCTTGTCTACCGTAGGAAAACCGTGAAGAGCCCTTTTTTCGGCTGAACAGTACTGACAAAAATACCACGAACCGTACATGTTCGCACCATTGCGGCGCACCAATAATTGCTGCCAATCGATGCCGCTGCTTGACGACTTTTTCTGAGTACCGTGGGGACGAAAATATGATCGACGTAAGTAAGAGGAACCAATATTTGTGTAATCTGCAGGAATATAAAGAAAATGGTTTCACAATTTTCAGAAACGTCATCGATCCAGACCTTCTCTCCGAAGCGAGGGAACATTTCCTCTGGCTTCGCAAAAGGTTTCCCGAGTTTCGCCCTGAACACCTTCATCATCCGCTAATGCGGGATGATGCGTTCTGGGTTCGCCTGGTCACAGACGAGCGCCTGCTCGATATCGCCGAACTCATCCTCGGTTCGGATCTTGCCTGCTTCACCGCTCACTACATCTGCAAGCCCCCGCTCGACGGCCATGCTGTTCTTTGGCATCAAGACGGCGCTTACTGGAACCTGTCTCCAATGGAGGCAACCTCGTTGTGGCTGGCGATCGATGAAAGCACGACCGAAAACGGCTGCCTCCGCGTCATCCCTGGTTCTCACAAGCTGCCCCTGCAAAAGTTAGTGCTGAGAAGGGATACACCCAACTTACTCATGACCTCGATGGAAGACAAACACGTCGACGTCCACAATGCAGTCGACATCGAACTGCAGCCCGGGGATGTGTCGGTGCATCACCCCTATATCATCCATGGATCGGAGGCAAACCGATCGTCAAAACGTCGGTGCGGCCTCGATATGGCGTACATCAACACCTCGACGACCATCGCGAACGAGGCACTCTATCTAAACCCCATCCTGGTTCGTGGCGCTTCCGTCACGGGCGTCAACAAATATCGCGCCTGGCCTTCGTTCAATGCGAACACCTCAATACCATTCAACGGCTGGGAGACGTGGACACGCAAGAGCCAAGACATCAATGCGAGACATCCTGAGTTCGTGCCGGCGCGGCACGACGATGAACCGGTACAGGAGATGGTCAGACGAATGCTGGCACGGATCGAAAGCGGGACCATGAAGGAGCTGCGCCCCGAGCCCTAGCCGTTGCTGCCGCAATTTGGCCAAAGAGATTCACCAACTGTGAATGCTTCTTCCAGCCATAGGGCTGCGGGCGGGAAAGCGCCTCCTTTCGTGACCACCACGCCGGCTTTTCGAGCCGCGCATGTTGGGCGTCTTCATATTTAACGGGCTTTTGATTTGGCCCCTGAAAAGGTCCACCGATGTCTGCAGTTTCCGAACTCACGCCACAAATGCAGGGCTATGTCGGCGAATTCATGGACCCGGACAACCTCGGCTGGTTGCCATACGTCATGTATTTCCACCCGACCAATTTCAGGACGGATATAGTGTCCACGGATGACTCCGGATTTCGGTACAGCGAAGCCCGCAACGCTCGATACTCCGCCACGACGCTAAACACAGAGGATCCGGTTCGTCTGCTCGTGGGCAGCTCCACTGTGTTCGGCACTGGGGCCACCGCCGATCGGCATACCCTCTCATCGCGGCTCACGGAAAACGATCCCCGGCCGGAGCGGTGGATAAACTTCGGCGGGCGCGCTTTCAACTCCATGCAGGAGCTCTTCCAGTTTCTGCTCTATCGCCACCGGCTGCCGCCCGTGAAGGAAGTCGTTATTTTCTCCGGGCTCAATGATCTCGTGCTGTCCGGGCTTCCATCGAATTTGCGTGGAGAGCACGGCGGGTTTTTCTTCAGCCAACAGTTCTTCGATCGCCTGACCGGTACCCGGGCGACCGGCCTGCCGTGGTTCAAAAAGGGCGGTCAGCGCGCAATGTCAGGGACTGTCCTCCCGGTCGACGAGCAGGTCATCTACACCTCCGACTTAATCTTACGGCATTTGAACTCGTGGCGAATGCTATGCGACGCGCTGGGTGCCCGACTGACCTATGTGCTTCAGCCCCTAGCAAACTGGGTTCGTCCCACCGGCTCTGTCGAGGAGCAGGCCATCTTCGCCGAGCTCGATACCCAAGGCTCGTTCCGAGAGACATACCGAGACGTTTGCTCTGTAGAGACTCATCGCCTGTTCAGTGAACACCTGCAGCTAGGCATGAAAGAAATGGGGGTCAGGTTCATCAACTTTACATCAGTGCTGGCGCAAGCCGCTCGACCTGATCAGTGGCTCTTTGTCGATCGCATTCACCTTACTGACGAGGGCTCTGACGTGGTGGCAAAACTTCTTCTCCGTGAATTGAATCAAGGAAATCTGACATGAAAACCATATGGCGTTCTTTTCTTCGGCTTTTGGGGATCGAGAGCAAAAAAAGCGACAAGCGGAAGGACGCTTCAATTTACCCCATGTTTTGAGACAGCCGTTACGCATCGATTCAAAAACGGAGCCTCGTGATCTATCTGGGCCCCGCTAAAGGGAAACATACTGAACGTGAAGGCGAACGATGACCTCATCGACCAAATCGACCACTGGCCCGCCATGTCGGCGTTAGGGCGTCGGCGGCCGTCAATGACATGGACGGTGACCGCCACGGGACTCGGGTTCGCGGTCGTGCAACTTGACGTGACCATCGTAAATGTCGCGCTCAAACAACTCGGCGTGGCTCTCGACAGCCCTCTTGACGGGCTGCAATGGGTCGTGGATGCCTACACTCTGGCGTTCGCCGTGCTGTTGCTGTCGGCTGGTACCGTGGCCGACCGCTTCGGCGCCAAACGGGCCTACCTGATCGGCTTCGCCGTATTCGGTCTGGGATCGTCTGCGTGCGGCATGGCAACCTCGGTTGCTCAATTGGTTGCCGCTCGAGCGGTACAGGGGTTAGGCGCCGCGCTGCTGGTCCCGCCTTCACTCGCTTTGCTCAACCATGCCTGCGCCCACGACCGAAAGCTGCGCGCGCGCGCCATAGCCTTGTGGACGGCCGCCGGGAGCGGGTCGATTGCTGTGGGCCCTGTGGTCGGCGGCATCCTGCTTGATAGCTTCGGATGGCGAAGCATATTTCTCGCGAACCTGCCGCTATGCGCTCTGGGCATCGGCATGACCTGGCGTCTTACGGAGACGCTGCGCACAACCCGCCCGCTCGATCTTCCAGGCCAGCTGTTGGCCGTGCTGGCGTTGACCAGCCTTTGTGGGGCCACGATCGAGGCAGGGGCGCAAGGATGGGGGCATCCGGCCGTACTGAGCGGCTTCTGCCTCGCGTTCGCCAGTGCGGTGTCCTTCGTGTTCGTCGAAGCGCGGGCAACGCATCCCATGTTGCCGCTGCGTTTCTTCCGCCTGCCGCATTTTAGTCAGGCCGTGCTGCTAGGTATGGCGGTGAATCTTACCTATTACGGCCTCGTGTTCGTCTTGAGCCTTTATCTGCAGCACGTCAGGAGCTACAGCGTCATGCAGGCCGGCCTTGCGTTCGTTCCACTGACTGCGACATCTGTCATTGCCAACCTCGTCAGCGGCTGGCTGAACAGCCGCTTTGGTGCACGGTTGCCAATGCTGCTCGGCTGCGCGCTGGGGGCTTTCGGCTACGGTCTCCTAGTGCGGCTCGACGCCGGAAGCTCCTATCTGTCAATGATCGTGCCGTTTCTGCTAATTCCCGGCGGAGCGGCGCTCGTGGTACCGGCGATGACAGCGACCATCTTATCCAGCGTAGAACCGACGTGGTCAGGCACAGCATCAGCGGTGCTCAACGCTGCGCGTCAAGCCGCGGGCGCGATCGGCGTGGCGGTGTTTGGAAGCCTCATCGCAGGCGGCGACGATCACATCGTCCCCGGGCTCCGCATTGCCGCGTCCGCCTCGGTCATCCTGCTCGCATCCGCCTGGATCATGGTCTGGCAGGGTATTCGTCGTGAGTATGGCTCGGACCCTTCCGCCTCCATTGGCGGCGCTACGAACGGCCAAACCGGACCCCAGCGGGGTCGGCCGTGAACTCCCTCAAAAACCTTTGTTAACGGTATTGCACAAATGTGGCGGGACATCTACACACTGAGCCTGAACCCCGAACTGTTTGTCGAATCGAGCAACCTTCGGGACCTGATCGATCGCACGGGTTTGGGGAACTTTGAGACCGGTCCAACCAGGGCGAGCCACGACGTCGATGCCCTGTGCGATGTGCTCACTGGCAGGGCCCGCGACAGCGAGGTCTTGCTTAGGGCGACGGTCGAGTCAATGTGCGATGACGACCGGACGAAGCGCGCGATCCATTGCACGATTGCCCACAGCGCTCCCCTTGCGTCTGTGCTTGGCCGATGGTTACAGGGGCTGAGCCGCCCGGGCAATTTCGAGGACGACGTCCAACTGAAATCACTGGCGTTGCTCGCGGACGATGTGGGCGTCGGCCTGGCCGAAATGTCGAGGACAGACGGTTTCCGCCATCTTGCCCGAAAGGCCGGCCTCGTAACCGCAGCAGGCCGCCCCCACGACATCGCGGCAGACCGGGAACTCAGCGATGGTGTCTTTCGGTTTCCGGCCATCATGCTCGCGCTGAGCCGTTGCAGCGAAGCGTTCGAACCGGAGATCGCCGGCGTCGATTATGCGCTGCGCACGATCGGATTGTTGCCAGTCTGGCGTGTCCTCGCTCATCACCTTCCCGGGCCCCATTGGAGGCGCCTGAATTTATCCGCGTCCCAAACTGACGCTCTGCCGTCTGGACATACGCCGCTCTCCCTCTCGCGCCACATTCTCGATTATCACGCCTCTCGAAGGGAACGGCGGGCGCGTGTCATGGAAGGGATACTGTGGGTGATCAATGCCGTGACGGCAGACACGGATGACTTTGTCGCTGCCCTCAAACACGTAGACGACCCAACGCTTGCAATGGAGAGGCTAATACAGGGGCGTGCACGCGAGGCGGCCATCTACCATCAGGGGTTCGATCTCGAGGGCAAGCCGCTGAGCCAGTGGTTTACTGAGGCGATCGAAGATCCGCGTCCGCTGATCGATGCAATCGCGAGAAGCCGCCTGATCCGACGCGGCGACCCGGAGCGCAGTCCCCTGCTCGGTTCCCTACTCTCGTCGCAAGGCCGCATGTTTCGAATTTTCGAGCCCGACGACATCGCGGTGATTCGGCGATGGATCTTGTCTTTGGTGCCGGCACCATCTTCGATCAAACCAGCGTCGCCGTTGGCGATAACGCCTGTGCACCAACAGTCCATCAAATGTGGCGATCTCATGCTCGGTGCGGTGCCCTCCAATATTCGGGAGGCCTACCATCTTCTGCAGGGACGCGCGCTACCGCCGAGGACGCGTCGCTTCGCGCTGGAATACGCCCAGTTCTGGCTGGGCGCTGCACGCAGGTCCATTGGGTTGTCAAAACGTTCCCTGCCGGAGACGTGGCAACACGGCCTCCTCAGGGCGTGGCTTCTCGACACCCATGCGTCACACGACGAGGCCTTTCAACGGACGAAAACGCAATCGATGCCAAGTCGCGAGCAGCTCGTGGAAGAGACAGTGCAGTTGGCTCCGCTGACCTTGATCGATGGCGCCTGGCTGCAAGGCTTCAGCGAGGTGGATTACGCGTCGGATAGGGTTGGTTCTCCGCTCTTCCGCATCTTTTGGGACGAGCTAGGTAACGGCAACCTGTCCATCAACCATCCACGGATTTATCGCGCCCTGCTGTTATCGATGGACATCGATCTTCCGCCGACGGGGTCGCCACAATTTCCATACGACCCACGTTTGCGTAGCGAGTCTCTGAGGCTCCCTGTCTTCTGGCTGTGTCTGGGAAAACTACCCGTCACACTTCGGCCAGAAATACTCGGCCTCAATCTGGCAATGGAGCTTTCCGGGGTGGGTGGCAGCTACCGGTCGGCGCGCCAAATCTTGAAGCACTACGGTTTTTCGACGCAGTTCGTCGATATGCACAACACGATCGACAACGTCTCTACCGGCCACTCTGCATGGGCGGCGGATGCTATCGACGCCCATATGGCGCTTGCGTCGCAATTCGTTGACCCGGATGAGGAATGGGAACGTATCCGCGCTGGATTCGAAGCCCTGTCCCCTGTTACGGGTCGCAGTAGCGAACTCGATTTCTTCAAACAACAGAAGCGCCCTTGGCGAGCCATGGTAGCGCGGGAGCCCTCATATGTCTAAAGCCCATCTCGGAGTCTCCGCCTATTATCACGACAGTGCCGCCGCATTGATCGTGGATGGTGTTCCCGTCGCCGCCGCCCAGGAGGAGCGCTTCACACGCAAGCGTCACGACAGTGCATTTCCAAGGAATGCCATACGCTATTGCCTCGAAGCCACGGGCTTGCAGCTTTCGGACCTTGCTTCGATCACTTACTACGAACAGTCGGAAGTAAAGTTCCGGCGAATGCTGTCCTCATTCGCGAGCGCCGGTCCCGGTGGTTTTCGCACGTTTACCCGGGTTCTCCCAAAATGGCTCCAGTGGAAGCGCCGCGTCCTGCTGACCGTGGACCGTGAGCTAGATCAGCTAGGCCTTGGGCGAGGGCCGCGCGCGATCGCCATTCCGCATCACCGTTCACACGCTGCCTCGGCGTTCTTCGCGTCGCCATTCAACCAAGCCGCGGTTGTCTGTATCGACGGCGTCGGAGAATGGCAAACTACGACGGTCTGGCGCGGCGACCATGACCAGCTCGAACTCGTAGATTCGATCTCATATCCGCATTCGCTGGGACTGTTGTACTCCGCCTTCACTGAATTCTGCGGATTCAAAGTGGACTCTGGCGAATACAAGCTCATGGGGCTCGCGCCCTACGGGGAGCCGCGCTACGCGAGCCTCATTGTCGACCAGATTGTGCGCCTTCGCGACGACGGCTCATTTTCACTAAATCTGGACTGCTTCGAGTTCCTGCGCGGACACCGTATGACGGGGCCGGCCTTCGAACGCCTGTTCGACGGCCCCGCCCGATCGCCCGAAGCACCGCTAACTCAGCGGGAATGCGACCTTGCGGCTTCGATACAGGTCGTTACGGATCAAGCAGTTCTAGGGCTCGTCAAGGCGGCCAAGACGATGACCGGTATGTCCAATCTCTGCCTCGCTGGGGGCGTCGCACTGAATTGCGTCTCCAACGGCGGTATCGATCGGTCCGGACTCTTCAAGAGGCTATGGGTACAGCCAGCCGCAGGGGATGCCGGGTGCGCTCTCGGCGCGGCGCTAGACACGTCGATCAGACTGGATGGCCGCCCTCCGGTGAATAGCGACGACGCGATGAGTGGCGCCTATCTCGGGCCTCAGTTCTCCGATGAGGCCATCGTCGCCTTTCTGGAATCACACGGGCATCGCTATGTGCAACTTCCGGAAGCCCCGTTGCTCGACACAGTCGTCTCGGCACTGGACGCCGGAAAGGTGGTGGGGTGGTTTCAGGGAAGAATGGAGTTCGGCCCCCGCGCCCTTGGCGCTCGCTCAATCCTTGGCGATCCGAGGAACGCCAACATGCAGCGAACCATGAATCTCAAGATCAAATACCGGGAATCGTTTCGTCCATTCGCTCCGTCCGTGCTGAAGGAAGATTCGCACGCCTATTTTTCGATGGAGAACGAGAGCCCCTACATGCTGGTCGTGGCTCCGGTGACTGCTGCCATTCGAGAAGAAGGCGCACCGCGCCGCTCACTGGGTTGCATCAATGACATCCGATCGGACCTTCCTGCCATCACGCACGTCGACTTCTCGGCGCGCGTGCAAACGGTGACTGAATCCCGCAATAGCCGCTATGCCCGCCTTCTCAAGGCGTTCCGCGCACGTACAGGCTGCTCCGTGCTGGTGAACACGTCGTTCAACGTACGGGGCGAGCCCATTGTGTGCACACCCGAGGAGGCATTTCGCTGTTTCATGCGCACCGAGATCGATGTTCTGGTGCTCGGCTCCTGCGTCTTATTTAAATCCGAGCAGGGCGCCTTGTCCGAGACGACCGACTGGCGCGCAGAAATTCCCCTCGACTAGACGATGGAGGCCATACGACATGCATCGAGTGATCACACTACTTCTGTTTAGCTTTGTTCTTCTCCCCGTCTGGGCGTGGCGGCGGCTGGCCGGGAGCTCGCGTTTCGGTCGACGGTTTCATGCCCGCGACTCGACCTGGGATCGGCAAGCGATCTCGCGCGTTCTTCCAGCCAATACACAAACGGGGAAAGACCGTCGCCATGGGAACGCAACGTCAAACGTCCAGCCCTTTTCGGTTCGATGCGACGCGCGAGGCGTGAGTCATCCGATGGCACCGGGCGCGCAAACACATAAATGAAAATGGGGAAAAACGGCATGTTTAGCAGTATCACAAAACGACCGACGCGTTGGTCACTAGCACCGTGGACGGCTATCGTTCTCAATCTGGCCGCACATTGCATGCCAGCGACGGCAGGCGAATCGCCAACAGCGCGCTGCGCAAAGCTGCGTCAGGCCGCTATACCCGACACACGAATCGAGCTCGCTCATACCTTGCCGTCCCGCACCCGTTTTACAAACGTGGATGGAAGCATCACTACGACCCAGGTGTCCTTATGCCGTGTTGTGGCGACAGTATCGACTGAGCCAAAGCAGAAACTCGGCATCGAAGTGTGGATGCCACTGGACTGGAACGGTCGTTTGCTTGGGGCCGGCAAGAGCGGATTCGGCGGCTTTATCGACTACCGTGCATTAACAACAGGGACAGGGCGCGGCTTTGCCACGGTAAGTGGAGACACGGGATATAAAGGGAGTGGATCTGGAGAGCCGGGAAAGCGCCTCGATTGGGCTGCCGATCCAACCTCTCTGAGCAACTGGGCCCATCTCTCCGTTCATTCGATGACAGTCGCAGCCAAGGCAATCATGAATGCCTACTACGGCCGTGGCCCGGAGTACTCCTACTTCAGCGGTTGCGGCGGCGTCGAAGCGATGCAGGAGGTCCAGAACTTTTCGTCAGATTACGACGGGGTCGACGCTCGGTCGCCTGGCATTTACTACGGCCAATTGATGGAGAGCTTTTTGTGGGGCGCCATGCTTCCCGCGCGTCAACCTGATGCCCGGTTGACGAAGGATGCGCTTGCCCTGCTCAATCGCGCGGCATTGAGAAGTTGCGGTGGAACACCAGGACTCGAGAACGGCTTTCTCGACGATCCTTCTCAATGTCATTTCGATCCAGCTCAATTGCAATGCAAGGGTAGGGACGACGGCAGCGGGTGCCTGAGCGCAAAACAGGTGGAGGAGGCCAAGCGGCTCTATTCCCCCGTTCGAAACTCCGTGACCGGGGAGGTGATCTACCCAGGTTTTGCGCCTGGTAGCGAAAGCGGCTGGGAGGCGATTCAAAGCCATCTCGCGGTCTACTACGCTCAACCTTTGCTGGCCAGCGCGGTGTTCGGAAATCCGGAGTGGGACTGGACGACGTTCGACTTTGGCGCGGACGCGTCGCGGGTCGATAAAGGCCTCTCGTCAATCGTCAATGCTACGAACCCCGATATCTCAGCTTTCACCGCACGTGGCGGAAAGCTGATCATAACGCAGGGATGGGCCGATGCCACGAATGCCCCGACCCGCCCGATCGACTATTTCAATGCCGTCGCGGCGCGTAAAGGTGGCGTAGCCAAGGCCCAGCAGTCTCTGCTTTTAGTCATGGTGCCCGGCATGGGGCATTGCGGCTTCGGACCAGGACCAACAACGCTGGGCGGCTCCTCCCCTCCCACACAATATAGCCCTGACCGCGACGTGATCAGTGCCCTGCAGGCCTGGGTCGAGCACGGCAAGAGGCCCACGCACTTCGTCGCCACAAAATATGCCGATGACAGGCCGGAGGCAGGTGTCCGCTTCGAACGCCCGGCGTGCGTTTATCCAGCGTCTCTGCACTATAACGGCGCGGGAGACCGACGTCTCGCCAGCAGTTTCGAGTGTGTTCCGCCAGCTGAGCAGGTCAGAACATCGACGAACTTATCTCCCGTTCCTGGTGGCTGAACAGAACCAATGTGTTGGGAGCAGCGCGAGCACGTCGTCCTCAAACGTACGCAAGGAAAACACCGTGAATCTATGTCTAGTTCCAATTGATTCGCCAGTTCGACCAGAACTGGAACAACCATTGAGCCAGAACGACTACGTAAAGAAGATCCTCACGGCACGGGTCTACGACGTCGCTGTCGAGACCAGCCTCGACTCAGCGCGCAATCTCTCGGCGCGCGTCGGCAATTCCGTGTTGCTCAAGCGCGAGGACAACCAGCCTGTCTTCTCTTTCAAGCTTCGAGGGGCGTACAACAAGATGGTGCACATGCCGCTGGACGTGCTAGCGCGCGGAGTCATCACCGCCTCGGCGGGGAATCATGCCCAAGGGGTCGCCTATGCGGCAGCCCGCCTCAACGTCGCTGCCACTATCGTCGTGCCGGTCACGACTCCACGCGTCAAAATCGATGCTGTGCGGCTGCACGGAGGGCCGACGGTCGAGATCATCCAAGCTGGGGAGTCATACAGCGACGCCTATGCGTACGCGGCGAAACTGCAAGAGCGGCGTGGATTAACCTTTGTTCATCCTTTCGATGATCCAGAGGTGATCGCTGGGCAGGGTACGGTGGCCATGGAAATTCTCCGACAGCACCAAGGGCCGATTCACACGATCTTCGTACCGATCGGCGGCGGGGGACTGGCAGCGGGCGTGGCGACCTACGTAAAAGCCGTGCGCCCCGGAATCAAAGTGATCGGCGTACAGACCGTTGATTCCAGCGCTATGGCGCGTTCGATGGCTACCGGGCATCGTGTAGCATTGACGGAAGTCGGCCTGTTCTCGGACAGCACGGCGGTCAAGCTAGTCGGAGCAGAAACGTACCGTTTGTGCACGGCCTATCTCGATGAAGTGATCACTGTCGATACCGACGCGCTGTGTGCGGCGATCAAAGACGTGTTCCTAGACACGCGCAGCGTGCTTGAGCCTGCGGGCGCGCTAAGCGTGGCCGGCATGAAGCGATACACGGAGCGTGAGGGCCTTGTGGGAGAGACACTCATTGCGATTACCTCCGGCGCCAACATGAACTTCGATCGCTTGCGCTTCGTCGCCGAACGCGCGGAGGTCGGGGAAGAGCGCGAGGCACTGTTCGCAGTGACGATACCAGAGGCGCGCGGTAGCTTCAGACACATGTGCGAACTAATCGGCGCGCGCAACGTAACCGAGTTCAATTACCGTATCGCCGATGAATCTACCGCTCATGTTTTCGTTGGTGTGCAGATTTCCCAGCGCGGCGAATCGGCCGAGATCGCCCGGACGTTTAGAGAACATGGTTTCGCGGCCATCGATCTAACCGGCGACGAACTTGCCAAGCTGCATGTACGCTACATGATCGGTGGCCGTTCACCGCTTGCGGAGAATGAGCGCCTGTTTCGCTTGGAGTTTCCGGAGCGGCCGGGCGCGCTGATGAAGTTCCTTTCGACATTGGCGACAAACTGGAACATCAGCTTGTTCCACTACCGACACCATGGTGCCGATTCCGGCTCGATCCTGGTCGGCTTGCAGGTGCCGCAAACCGACCAAGCGGAATTTGGCCATTTTCTCGGGGCGCTCGGCTACCCATTATTGGAGGAGAGCCAGAATACGGTGTACCGTTTGTTCCTTTAAGGAGACACTGATCTATGCACACGGGTGTGGTTTGGATAAGGAAAGATTCAGGCCATCAGACCGAGTGAAACCGACACGTAGGTCCCTGCGCTTCAGCCGCAATTGTCCCAAGCCATTGAATGCATTGCCACAATGCGATTTTTAAATCAGTGTTTCCCCGAGCGCCAGGGATGAGCAAATCATGGGCGCTTGGAAGACAATCCCTAGTCCCACCATCGATGGCATTCAGCCGTTTGCCTTGATGTAGCTGGAACGGATCCTAGCCTTGGAGCTGCGACACCTCCGCTATTTTGTTGCCGTGGCCGAAGAACTCCACTTCGCCCGCGCGGCCGAACGTCTGCACATCGAGCAGTCGCCGCTCTCGCGCGCTATCAAGGAACTGGAACACGCCCTGAGCGCTCAGTTGTTCGAGCGTACCACACGCAGCACCCGCCTGACTTGGGCTGGGCAGGTTTTTCTGGAGGATGTCCGGCGCGTCTTCATAACAATTGATCAAGCCAAGGCGAGCGTCAAAGCGGCCGCCACCGGCTATCGCGGCATTCTGCGTATCGCGCTGTCTGATAACGTCGCTCAGCCACGGCTTGCCGCAGTACTAGCCCAATGCCGGGAAGAAGAACCGGAGGTGGAAATCCGCCTGTTTGAAAAACCGCTCTCGCAGCAGGTGAAGGGCTTGCGCAGTGGTTTGTACGACGCGGGTTTCGCGCAGTTCGACGATGTGGGTCAAGGCATCATCGCCGAGCCGGTATGGAGCGACGCGCTCGTCGTCGCCGTTCCCGCACGTCATCCGCTGCTGGCGCACAAACGCATCCCACTGGAAGAAGTGTTGCGATATCCCCTGGTGCTGTGCCAGCCGGAAAGCTGCGAAGGCTACTGCCGGCAAATCGAGGGCGTATTGCGTGCCGCGAATACGCAACCCATCGTGGCGGAGCATGTTGCCACCCTCGATTTGATGATAACACTGGTGGCTGCGGGCTACGGCCTGGGCTTGGCCAGCGCCTCGCACCTCCCCGTATGCCGCCACCAGGAAGTCGTCGCGCGCCCATTGGCCGGGCGCTCGCCGAGGCTGACCACTTACTTGCTGCGGCCCGACGTGGATCCATCCGACCAGTTGAGTCGTTTTATCGACCGAGCCAATCCGGCCAAACCACTGGCACGCGACAACCCAACATGACGCGCCGGGTTTCATCGTGCCAAAGCCTGGGAGGACAAAAGATGAAGCACATAATAATTATTACAGCCGCCGCACTCACCGCATGCGGGCAGCCCGTCCCCACGGATACCGCCGAATCGCTGGTCGCCAATCCGGAACGGCTCAAGGAGGTGCGGCGTCTGTGCAAGGAGGACCACTCAAAGATGGGCGATGCCACTTGCAACGCCGCGGCCGAGGCCTTCCGCCGACGTTTCATGGGTGACGGCAAAGGCAAGTACACACCGCAGCCAGCTCCGCAAGACTGACCCGCGATCGCGCCGCCGCATCCCGTCTCGATCGGAAGAATCCGATAGAGACGAGTTCGTGCGCCTGCTCGTTGGCATCCGAATGTATTTTTCCGGAGGACCGCCATACACGCCGAAACGCGCTGCCCTTTGCCACTGACCCATCGATTTCTACGGTGCATGAAATCTTGTTTTCTCCGTCTCCGCTATCCCGATAACGGTCTTTGACCGGCACTGATTCGACACCCAATCTGACGCATGCGGCACGTGCTTGTCCGCGTCTTGTTTGGAGTGCGCTTCAGGAGGTCGTGATGCAGGGAACCAGTGTGCTGTTCGGTCAGATCCTGGCGGTGTTCGGGATCGTGATCGCGGGAACCTGGGGTGCCACCCAGTGGACCGCCGCGCAACTGGGCTACCAGCTACGCCTTGGTGCGCCGTGGTTCGACCTGCTGGGAACGCCCGTCTATCACCCATGGCGGCTGTTCGAATGGTGGTACTTCTTCGACGCCTATGCGCCCGACATTTTCCTGCGCGGCGGTGCCATCGCGGCGTGCAGCGGCTTCGCCGGCGCCATTGCGGCCATCGCCATGTCGGTGTGGCGCGCACGGCAATCCAAGCTGGTCACGACCTACGGTTCGGCACGCTGGGCACTCCCCGCTGAAATCCAGCGTTCCGGCCTGACCGAACCCGTCGGGGTTTTCCTCGGCCGCAAGGACGGCGACTACCTTCGCCATGAAGGCCCCGAGCATGTGATGGCCTTCGCGCCCACCCGCTCCGGCAAGGGTGTAGGCCTGGTCATCCCCACCCTGCTCTCCTGGCCCGGCTCTACCGTCATCCACGACATCAAGGGCGAAAACTGGAACTTGACCGCCGGCTGGCGCTCGCGCTTCTCGCACTGCCTGCTGTTCAACCCGACCGATGCGAAATCGGCCGCCTACAACCCGCTGCTCGAAGTGCGGCGCGGCATGCACGAAGTACGCGACGTGCAGAACATCGCCGACATCCTGGTCGACCCAGAAGGTGCGCTTGAGCGGCGCAACCACTGGGAGAAAACCTCGCATGCCCTGCTGGTCGGCGCGATCCTGCATGTGCTCTACGCCAGCGAGGACAAGACGCTGCGCGGCGTCGCCAACTTCCTGTCCGATCCGGCCTCACCCTTCGAGCTGACGCTGCATCGGATGATGACCACAACCCATCTCGGCGATGCACCGCATCCCGTGGTCGCATCAGCCGCACGCGAGGTGCTCAACAAGAGCGACAACGAACGCTCGGGCGTGCTGTCCACTGCGATGAGTTTCCTCGGCCTGTACCGCGATCCCACGGTAGCCGAAGTGACCTCACGCTGCGACTGGCGTATCGCCGACCTGATCGATGCCGATCATCCGGTGTCGCTGTACCTGGTGGTGCCACCCTCGGACATCAGCCGCACCAAGCCGTTGATCCGGCTGATCCTCAACCAGATCGGACGGCGCCTCACCGAATCGCTCGACGGCAGCGATGGCATCGCCCGCCGCCACACGTTGCTGCTGATGCTGGACGAGTTTCCTGCGCTGGGTCGGCTGGATTTCTTCGAGTCGGCGCTGGCCTTCATGGCGGGCTACGGCCTGCGCGCCTTCCTGATCGCGCAGTCGCTCAACCAGATCGACAAGGCCTACGGGCAGAACCATTCTATCCTCGACAACTGCCACGTACGCATCACGTTCGCCACCAACGACGAACGCACCGCCAAGCGCATTTCGGAAGCCTTGGGCACCGCCACCGAACTGCGTGCACAGCGCAACTACGCGGGCCACCGGCTGGCACCGTGGCTCGGTCACCTGATGGTATCGCGGCAGGAAACCGCACGGCCGCTGCTCACGCCCGGCGAAGTCATGCAGTTGCCGCCCGATGACGAGGTGGTGATGGTGTCCGGCCATCCCCCGATCAAGGCCCAGAAAATTCGCTACTACCTGGATGCGAATTTCAAGACGCGCATCCAGGCGCCACCCCAACTTGCGCTGGGTCACTATGCCGATGGTCCGGCGCCACGGTCCGACGACTGGAGCGGACGGGCTATCCCCGACGCACCGATTCCTGGTCTGATCTTCCCCGCACACGGTGAGGCCATCGACGACGGTGGTCACCAGCAGCAGCCGGAACTGGCCGAAGTCTCGGTCACACCGGAGCCCGAACACGCGGCAGACGATCTGATTCTCCTCGATGACGACGACCTGCCGCTGCCCTTGCCCGCCCAGCTCGATCCGCGCCTGCAACGTACGGCGCGGCTGGCGGCGCTGGATCCTGACGACGGGATCGCGCTATGAGCCGCACCCGCCTGAACCTCTTCATCGAACCCGAGCACGCCAGGCGGCTCGACGAACTGGCGACCATGAAGGGCTTGTCCAAGTCATCGATCGTCGCCGCCGCGCTGGCTTCGTTCCTGTCACCGGATTCCGGCGACCAGCGCGAGGCCGCCATCGCCAAACGGCTGGACCGGCTGTCGCGCCAGCTGGACAAACTGGAACGCGACCAGAACATCCTGATCGAGACGCTGGCGCTGTATGTACGCTACTTCCTCATTGTCAGCACGCCGGTGCCGGAAGCGCATCAGGAAGCGGCACGCGCCCAGGGCCGTGCGCGCTTCGAGCAGTTCATCGAACAGCTCGGCCGGCACCTGCTGCGCGGACGCAGCCTGGTCAAGGATGTGGTCGAGGAAATCCAGCCCGATCAGAGCCAGCTCTTCACCCACGACAAAACCAACCCGAGCGAAGCGCCTGCCGACGACGAATCAGGAGCAGTCCCATCATGAGCTGCGTACTGCGTGATCATGACGTGTCGGTCTCGCTGGCGCAGGAGCGTCGCGTGCGCATGCTGCGCACGGCCATGGGGCCAGACATCGCCAGGGCTTTGGATGACCCCGACGTAGTGGAGGTCATGCTGAACCCGGACGGTTTGCTGTGGGTGGACCGGCTGGGCAGCGGCCGCGAACCGCTGGGCATCCGCCTCACCCCGACCGATGGCGAACGCATCATCCGCCTGGTCGCAGCGCATGTGTGCGCCGAAGTGCATGCGGGCAAGCCGCTGCTGTCAGCCGAGTTGCCGGAGACGGGCGAACGTTTCGAGGGTGCGCTGCCACCGGTGACGCCGGGGCCGGTCTTCGCGATGCGTAAGCGCGCGGTCGGCCTGATCCGGCTCGACGCCTACGTGGCCGACGGCATCCTGACAAACGTTCAGGCCGCATTCCTGCGCACCGCGGTGCGCGAACGCCAGAACATCCTGATCACAGGCGGCACCAGCACCGGAAAGACGACGCTGGCGAACGCCCTGCTCGACGAAATCGCCGCCATCGGTGACCGCGTGATCGTGCTGGAGGACACGGTGGAGCTGCAATGCACGGCACGCGACCACGTCCCGCTGCGCACCCGCGCGGGTGTCGTGACCATGGCCGAGCTGGTGCGCTCGACGCTGCGGCTGCGCCCGGACCGCATCGTCGTCGGTGAAGTGCGCGGCGCCGAAGCGCTGGACCTGCTCAAGGCATGGGGCACCGGCCATCCAGGCGGCATCGCCACCGTCCATGCCGGTTCCACCGCAGGCGCGCTGCTGCGGCTGGAACAGCTGATTCTCGAAGTCGCGGTGACGCCACCGCGTGCGCTGATCGCGGAAGCGGTCAACGTCATCGTCTACATCGCCGGACGCGGCCATGCACGCCGCGTGCAGGAAATCGCCTGTGTCACCGGCTTCGACAGTCACGGCTACCAGCTCAGTAGCGAGCTGATGCCGTTCTTCCCATCCCTTTCCTCAACCCCTGGAGAACCGTCATGACGACTTCACGTATTTCCGTAAAACCTGCCTTGCAGTTCGTAGCCCTCGCCGCATTGTTGCTGGCCATCGCCATTCCCGCACACGCCGCAGGCTCGAACATGCCATGGGAAGCGCCGTTGCAATCCCTGCTGGACTCGATCCAGGGGCCGGTGGCCAGGATCATCGCGGTGATCATCATCATTACCACCGGCTTGACGCTGGCGTTCGGCGACACCAGCGGAGGCTTTCGCAAGCTGGTGCAGATCGTGTTCGGCCTGTCGATCGCGTTCGCCGCATCGTCGTTCTTCCTGACCTTCTTCAGCTTCACGGGTGGAGCGGTGATCGCATGAACGCGGCTGGCATGAATGCGCCAACCACTAATACAGCGAGCTTCGCGAATGGCTTCGAGATTCCGCTGCATCGCTCGCTGACCGAACCGATTCTGCTGGGTGGCGCGCCGCGCACCGTGGCGATTGCCAACGGCACGCTGGCCGCGGCCGTTGGGCTCGGGCTGCAACTCTGGTTGCCCGGCATGGTGCTGTGGATCGTCGGGCACTCGCTGGCCGTGTGGGGCGCGCGAGTGGATGCGCAGTTCATGGCGGTCTTCGCTCGGCACATCAAGCACCGGCAGTTGCTGGACGTGTGAGGACGACCCCATGATGCACCTCGCCGAATACCGCAAGCGCCCCGCGTTACTGGCCGACTGGCTGCCCTGGGCCGGACTGGTCGCGCCCGGCGTCGTGTTGAACAAGGATGGTTCGTTTCAGCGCACGGCACGCTTTCGCGGGCCGGATCTGGACAGCGCGACACAGGGCGAACTGGTCGCGACCTCGGCGCGGCTGAACAATGCGCTGCGCCGGCTTGGTTCGGGCTGGGCACTGTTCGTCGAGGCCGATCGGCGCGAAGCGGCGGACTATCCGGATTCCACGTTCCCCGAGCCACTGTCCTGGCTGGTCGATGAAGAGCGCCGCGCCGCGTTCGAGGAGGCCGATAGCCACTTCGAGAGCGCGTACCACCTGACGCTGCTGTACCTGCCACCCGAGGAATCGACGGCCCGCGCCGCGAAGCTGCTGTACGAGAACAGCAAGGTCGAAGGCGTGGATTGGCGCGAGCGGCTGGAGGGCTTCGTGTCGGAGACCGAACGCGTCTTCGGCCTGCTTGAAGGGGTGATGCCGGAGATCGCCTGGCTCGACGATGGTCAGACCCTGACCTACCTGCATGCCTGCGTATCCACCCGTCGGCATCCGGTGGCGGTGCCCGAGGTGCCGATGCACCTTGATGCGCTGCTGGCCGATGAGCCATTGACGGGTGGCCTCGCACCGATGCTCGGGAGCCAACATCTGCGCGTGGTGTCAGTGCGTGGCTTCCCGACCTCGACCTGGCCGGGTCTGCTCGACGACCTCAACCGCTTGGGCTTTGCCTACCGCTGGAGCACACGCTTTTTGTGCCTCGACAAGGCCGAGGCCGAGCGCGAGTTGGGACGCTTGCGCCGCCAGTGGTTCGCCAAGCGCAAGAACATCATGGCGCTGCTGCGCGAGACCATCTTTCAGCAGGAGAGCCAGCTGGTCGATTCCGATGCGTCGAACAAGGCGTCCGATGCCGATGCCGCTTTGCAGGAACTGGGCAGCGATCAGGTTTCGTTCGGCTACGTCACGGCCACCGTCACCGTGCTCGACTCCGACGCGACCGCTGCCGACGAGAAGCTGCGCGCGGTGGAGCGAACCATTCAGGGCCGTGGCTTCGTGACGATCCCCGAGACCTTGAATGCGGTCGATGCCTGGCTGTCATCGATTCCGGGACACGCCTATGCCAACGTGCGCCAGCCCATCGTCTCGACCCTGAACCTCGCGCACATGATGCCGGTCTCCGCCGTGTGGGCCGGGCAGGAGCGTAATGCGCACCTCGACGGCCCGCCGCTGATCGTGACGCGCACCGATGGCGCGACGCCGTTCCGGCTGGTCACGCACATCGGCGACGTCGGCAACACGCTGGTGGTCGGCCCCATCGGCATGGGCAAATCGGTGTTGCTCGCGACGCTGGCCTTGCAGTTCCGCCGCTATGCCGGATCGCGCATCTTCGCCTTCGACATGGGGCGTTCGATTCGCGCCACCGTGCTGGGGCTCGGCGGCGAGCACTACGACCTGGGCGCGGACGGCGCCATCGCCTTCCAGCCGCTGGCCCGCATCGACCAGGACAGCTACCGGGCGTGGGCGGCCGAGTGGATCCAGGGCCTGTTGATTCACGAAGGCGTGGTTGTCGGGCCGGACGAGAAGGAGTCCGTATGGTCGTCGCTGAACAGTCTCGCCAGCGCGCCGCTCGATCAGCGCACGCTGACCGGATTATCCGTACTGCTGCAATCGAACGCACTGCGCCAAGCGCTGCAACCCTATGTGCTGGGTGGCGCGCACGGCAAGCTACTCGATGCCGATCATGACCGGCTCGGTTTCGCCGACGTGCAAGCGTACGAGATGGAAGAACTGATGCACAGCAAGGCGGCATCGCTGGCGGTACTGCGCTACCTGTTCGCGCGCTTCGAGGAACGCCTCGACGGTGCCCCGACATTGTTGATCCTCGACGAGGCCTGGCTGTTCCTCGACGACCCGGTGTTCGCCGCGCGCATCCGCCAGTGGCTGAAAACGCTGCGCAAGAAGAACGTGTCGGTGATCTTCGCGACGCAGTCGCTGGCGGACATCAAGGATTCCAGCATTGCGCCCGCCATTATCGAGAGCTGCGTGAACCGCATCTTCCTGCCCAATCCGCAGGCGACCGAGCCGCAGATTCGCGTCATCTACGAAGGCTTCGGCCTCAATGCGCGGCAGATCGAGATCGTGGCGCAGGCCCAGCCCAAGCGCGATTACTACTACCAGTCACGACTCGGCAATCGGGTCTTCGATCTGGGGCTCGGGCCGGTGACGCTGGCGTTTGCCGGTGCGGCTAGACCTGAGGACCAGCGCGACATCGACGCCGTTTCCGCGTCGGTGCCGCCTGCGGACTTCGCCGCCGCCTGGCTGCGCCATCGCGGCCTAGCCTGGGCCGCCGACCTGATCCCGTCGTTCCCGTTCGTCCCGTCCGTTCCCAAGGAGAATCCGTCATGAAAAAAACCCTGCTTGCCATCACCGCCGCCATTCTCATGACCGTGATGCCCGCAGCACAGGCGCAATGGGTGGTGATCGATCCGGCCAATCTCGTGCAGAACATCCTGACCGCCGCCCGTACTCTGCAACAGATCAACAACCAGATCCAGCAGCTGCAGAACGAAGCGCAAATGCTGACCAATCAGGCGAGGAACCTGACCAGTCTCCCCTTCAGCGCGCTCAATCAACTGCAATCTGCGCTGTCCGCGACGAACCAGTTGCTGCAGCAGGCGCAGGGGCTGTCATTGAACCTGACGCAGATGGAGACCCAGTTCGCGCAGCTCTATCCCGCTGCCTACACCGCATCGACCCCGGCAAACCAGATGGCGCTCGACGCCAGCCAGCATTGGCAGAACGCACTGGAGGCACTGCGTACCGCGGCCGAGGTGCAGTCGCAGTCGGTACAGAACTTCGCTTCCGACGAGCAGACCTTGAGCGACCTCGTGAACAACAGCCAGTCGGCGGTGGGCGCCTTGCAGGCCACCCAAGCGACGAACCAGTTACTGGCCCTGCAGGCCCGGCAGGCGATCCAGGCGCAACAACTCCAGCTTACGCAAGACCGCGCCGTCGCCCTCGAACAGGCGCGTCAGGTCGCGGTGCATGCGCGTGCCGCCGAGGTACGCAACCGCTTCCATGGCACCGGCACACCTTATACGCCATCTCCCGTCAACTTCTACGGCAACTGAGGAACTCATATGAAAACCATCCTGACCACCCTCGCCTGCACCCTGCTGCTCGCCGCGTGCAACAAGCCGGCACCGACCGACACCGTTGAATCGCTGCTGGCGAACCCTGCGCGCCTGAAGGAAGTCCACGCGCAGTGCAAGGCCGACCACGACAAGGTGGGGGACGCCCTGTGCAACAAGGCGAGTGAGGCCACGCGGCGGCGCTTCATGGGCAGCGGCACGCCATACACGCCAACGCCACCGGCTGCACCCGCTTCTGCACCGAAAGACTGAGTCATGAACAACCTGTCGGTCATCGACCATTTCCTCGATGTCTTCTCGCACTACATCGACTCGGGTTTCGGCCTGCTGCATGGCGAGGTGGCGTTCCTCACCGCCACGCTGGTGGTGATCGACATGACGCTGGCGGGGCTGTTCTGGGCGATGGGCGGCGAAGACGTGATCGGCAGGCTGATCAAGAAGACGCTCTATGTCGGCGCCTTCGCCTTCATCATCGGCAACTTCAACAATCTGGCAGGCATCCTGTTCAATTCGTTTGCCGGACTCGGGATGGTGGCGTCGGGTTCCACGCTGAGCCAGGCACAGTTTCTGCATCCGGGCCACCTGGCCAAGGTCGGCGTCGATGCGGCGCAACCGATCATGGCGCAGATCAGCAACCTTACCGGCTTCCCCGAGGTGTTCGCGAACCTCGATGTCATCTCGGTGCTGTTTCTCGCCTGGCTGGTGGTGATCGTGAGCTTCTTCGTGCTCGCGGTGCAGCTCTTCGTCACGCTGATCGAATTCAAGCTGACCACACTCGCGGGCTTCGTGCTGGTGCCGTTCGCGTTGTGGAACAAGACCGCGTTCCTCGCCGAACGGGTGCTGGGCAATGTGGTGTCGTCTGGCATCAAGGTACTGGTGCTGGCGGTGATCGTCGGCATCGGCACCGGACTGTTTGCACAGTTTCAGACACCGCCCGGCACCGCGCCCTCGATCGACCTGGCGCTGACCATCATGCTCGCTTCGCTGGCGATGCTGGGACTCGGGATCTTCGGGCCGGGGATTGCGACGGGTCTTGTTTCAGGCGCACCGCAGCTCGGCGCCGGTGCGGCGGCCGGCACGGCGCTGGGTGCGGCGGGTCTGGCGGTGGCCGGGGGTGCGGCTATTGCCACCGGGGGTGCGGCGGTAGCGGCCGGTGCACGCATGGTGCCGGGTGCGACACGCGCCGCCATCGGCGGAGCGGCATCGGCCGGACGTGCAAGCAGCGCGATGGCCAGCGGCGCGAAGTCTGCCTACCAGACGGGTGCTGCGGCTTCCGGGTCGGGTGGTGTTCGTGCCGCAGGGGCTGGCCTCGCCAATGTGGCCAGGAGCGGTGCTGGTGCGGTCGGCCAGCGCGTCGCAGCCGGTGCAAAAGCGGTCAAGGACCGCGTGGCGAACTTCGTCGCGGAGGCCGCTGCGCCTGCGGCGGCAGACAGTGCTATCGAATCGGCCGATACGGCCGCAGCCAGCCCCCCTGCGGCAGAGCCTGCCTGGGCCAGCCGAATGCGGCGCAAACAGCAAGTGAGCCATGCAGCCACCACGGCGGCACACACCCTGCGCTCAGGCGATCACGGCGGCGGCGGCGCCAGCCCGAGCCTGCGCGACGATTCGAACCCTTGAAGATCAACTCTAACGGAGATCAGTCCATGCGATTCAAACGACCGCAGGTGCGCTACTCGGACACGCCCGAGCCCGTCACCCCCTATCAGGCCGCCGCGCAGGTTTGGGACCAGCGCATCGGCAGTGCGCGCGTGCAGGCGAAAAACTGGCGGCTGATGGCCTTCGGCTGCCTGTCGCTCGCCTTGCTGATGGCGGGCGGGCTGGTGTGGCGTTCGGCGCAGTCCATCGTCACGCCCTATGTGGTCGAAGTGGCCACCGGCGGTCAGGTGCGTGCAGTCGGCGAAGCGGCCACGCCGTACAAGCCGAACGACGCGCAGATCGCCTACCACCTGGCGCGCTTCCTCACCGACGTGCGCTCGCTGTCGATCGACCCCATCGTGGTGCGGCAGAACTGGCTCGAAGCCTACACCTACACCACGGATACAGGCGCGGCCACGCTGAACGACTATGCACGCAGCAACGATCCGTTCGCGCGCGTAGGACAGGCCTCGACAGCAGTGGAGATCACCAGCGTGGTGCGCGCCAGCCCGTCGTCGTTCCAGGTGCGCTGGATCGAGCGCACCTATGTGAATGGTTCGCTCTCTGGCACCGAGCGCTGGACGGCTGTGCTGTCCATCGTGCTGCAACCGCCGCGCACCGAAGCGCAGCTGCGCAAGAACCCGCTGGGCATTTATGTCAACGGCCTGTCCTGGAGCCGTGAATACGACGCAACCGAAGGAACCCCACATCCATGAAAACCCCAATCCGTCATTCCCTATTGCCACTGATCCTGAGTGCCACCCTGGCAACTCTCACCGGCTGCGCCACGCACGGCAAACCGCCGCCGGACATCACGCTGGACGACCCCATCGCGGCGCACGCGCTGCCGGAGCCGCCCAAGCCCATCGAGGTGGTCGAAGTACCCAAACCCCTGCCGCTACCCGGGCAGTTGAAACCTTTGGGTAATACGCCCGAGGACAAGCCGGTCGCCGAACCACCCGACGGGAAGGCCGATGTGGCGCGCGCCAACGACGAAGCGCGCGTGCCACCGAGCCGAGAGGGCTACATCAACGCGATCCAGGTCTGGCCCTACAGCGATGGCGCGCTGTATCAGCTCTATACGAGTCCCGGTCGTGTCACCGTCATCACCTTGCAGCAGGGCGAGGAACTGGTGACCGTTTCGGCCGGCGACACGGTGCGCTGGATCGTGGGCGACACGACCAGCGGCGCAGGTGCCAGTCTGCGCGTGAACATACTCGTGAAGCCCACGCGCGTCGGCTTGAAGACCAATCTGGTCATCACCACCAACCGCCGTACCTACCTGCTCGAACTGTCGTCGACGCCGCAGGCGTGGATGGCCTCCGTCTCGTGGGATTACCCGAAGGACCGCATGCTGGCGTTACAGAAACGGGCGCAGATGGCCCAAGCGGCGGCGCCGGTGGACTCGGGCTTGTCGCTGCAACAGATCAGGTTCCGCTACGCGATCACCGGCGACAGTCCGCCGTGGAAACCGCTGCGTGCGTTCGATGATGGCGAGCGCGTCTATATCCAGTTCCCCGCCGGCATCGCGCAGGGCGAGCTGCCGCCGCTGTTCGTGATCGGGCAGCAGGGCGATGGCCAGCTCGTCAACTACCGCTTCCGTTCTCCCTACTACGTGGTGGATCGGCTGTTCGGTGCGGCTGAGTTGCGGCTGGGCACGGACAAGGCCGCTGTGGTGCGCATCGAGCGCACCGATGGCGTGGTCAGCACGGCGCGGAGTCATTGAACATGAGCACGCCAGCCACGCCACAATCTCCACCCGACGGGACGAATAAGGTCGACCCGGACACCTTGAGTTTGCGCGCGCCGCCGCGTCCGGTCACGCGGCTCAACCGGCGCATGCTGGTCGTGCTCGCGGGAACACTGGGCGCGATCATCCTGGGGGCTACGCTATGGTCCTTGCAACCGCACCAACGTGATCGCAATCACGCCACCGAGCTGTACAACGTGGATCGCGTCGCGCATACCGATCACCTCGACCAGTTGCCAACGGACTATTCCAAGCTGCCGCTCCCACCAAAACTAGCACCTGTATTGGGCGAGCCGTTGCCGGGTGACCTGGGGCCCGCCATCGTGCATGCGCAGCACAATGCCAACACCGGCGGGTACACCCATCCCGCGCAGTCCGGGCACATGGCGCAGCCAGGCGATGCCGAGGAGGCAGCACGCGCTGCCGTGTTCTTTCGGAGCAGCAGTGCGGTGAAGGCATCACCGTCGCCCACTGCGAGTATGGCCATGCCCGAGTCCGTCTCGGGCAATCAGCCGTTCAATCCGATGGCAGCGGTATCCACACAGCCTGCCGATCCGACGGCGGTGCAGAACCAGCAGGCGCATAAACAGGCCTTCGTCGCCAATGAGGGCGACAGTGTCACCGGCAATTCGGCCAGCCTGCACCCCCCGTCCTCGCCCTACCAGGTGATGGCGGGCACCATTATTCCGGCGGCGCTGGTGACGGGGATCAATTCCGACCTGCCGGGGCAGGTCATCGCCAATGTGACGGAAGCGGTCTACGATACGGCTACGGGTCGTTTCCTGCTGATTCCGCAGGGCTCGCGGCTGATCGGCCGCTACGACAGTCAGGTTTCATTCGGTCAGCGGCGCGTGCTGCTAGTGTGGACGCGGCTGATCCTGCCCGATACTTCGTCGATTTCGCTCGACCGATTGCCCGGCATCGACCCGGCGGGCTATGCCGGGCTGGAGGATGGCGTCGATTGGCATTGGGATCGCATCCTTGCAGGTGCGGCGTTGTCCACGCTGCTTGGAGTCGGTGCCGAGCTGGCAGCACCCAGCAACAACGGCGGCACCGGTAGCGTCACCATCGCCGTTCGCCAGAGCGCGCAGGACACCGTGAACCAGGTCGGCCAGGAAGTCACCAAACGCAACGTGAGTATCCAGCCGACGCTCACCATCCGGCCCGGTTTCCCGGTGCGGGTCATGGTGAACAAGGATCTGATCCTGCGGCCGTACCAGCCGCTGTTCTTCCAGAGGGGAGCGTCGCAATGACTGAGTCCACCAGCAAGCTGCTGCGGCTGGGGCCGCTGCCGAAGACCGAGACGGTAAAGATGACCATCATCTTGAGCGTGGTGTTGAAGACAGAGCTGGAGCGCTACGCCGCGCTGCATGCTCAGACCTATGGCGAGCCGGTTGAGGTTGCGACATTGATCCCGCATATGCTTGAAGCGTTCATGTCGCGGGATCGGGGATTCAGGAAGTCCAGGAAGGAGTGATTCACAGCGACACCGCACAGGCACGATCGGGATACGCCCACCTACGCTTGGGTGAGTTTTCGATAGATCCCGGGAAGGTCACCATCACAGTATCGCATTTACATCGGCCGTTGCGACGCAGCCAGCAACTGCCCGGCTGATGGAGAAAACATGTATAGAGCAGATCAAAGTCTGCTGGCTTTCGAGGCGATGCATAGGCCCGGAATGCCTACTGAACCCGGGGTAGTCCACTTCAGCCTTCTGGCTCTAGGGTGGACGGGCCGACTCCTGCCTCCCTGCTTTGACGCAGACAATCTTCGTACCGAGTCTCCCTGCCTACAGTTGGTGTTAGGGCCAAGACGTCGGCACACAACGCAGTCTAGTGATGCCCTCGATGCGGCGTGACTTCCAGATTGCCTGCCTCACATTCCTCAACGTAATGGACAAAGCCGCGCTGCAAACGCTCTGCCCATCCTGTTCCGAGCAGCCCCCCGACTTCTCCGATGCGCGCTTCAATCTGTTCGGCGGTCGCCTGCAACAAGTCATAGGTGATGGAAAGGGTGTCGCCAGTAACTTCCATGGACTGGATGCCCATCATAGCACCCAACTCTTTGGCAAGGATGGCCACCTCCTCATCGGTCAACGGCTGTTCCAGGCGGAAACGCCGTTGCTTGATGACTTCAAGGCCCTTCTGTTTGGGTGCCTGCTTGCCTGGAACACCGATATAAAGATGCGGGTTCGCCTTGAACCGATCCTGACACTGCTGCGAGCAGAAGGCGTAATGGATGCCCAAATGCTCCATGGCAAAGGAATCCCGGCTGACTTGCATACCGCAGACAGGGTCTTCAATGGTGTCGTCCATGCTGTCCTCCTGTGTATCCGTCATGCTCCGCTACGGAAGGGACCATGCCGCCGCGCCCCAGCAGCTTGGCATTGATCGCCACGATGACCGTGCTGGCCGACATGAACACCGCCCCCACTGCCGGGGTCATCAGCAGCCCCCAATAGGCCGCGACCCCGGCTGCAAGCGGGATTGCAAAGGTGTTGTAACCGGTGGCCCAGATCAGGTTCTGGATCATCTTGCCGTAGGTTTTGCGCGAGAGCCCGAGAATCGCCGCGACATCCTGCGGATTGTTGCTCACCAGCACGATGTCGGCCGCCTCGATGGCCACATCGGTGCCCGCGCCGATCGCAACGCCGAGATCCGATTCCACCAGCGCCGGCGCATCGTTCACGCCGTCACCGACCATCGCCACGGTGAGGCCGCGCGCCTTCACTTCGCGGATTTTCAGCGCCTTCTGTTCCGGCAGCACTTCGGCGAAGAAATCGTCCAGGCCCAGCTGCTTCGAAACCGTTTGCGCCACAGCTTGCGAATCGCCGGTGAGCATCATGCATTGGATGCCCATGGCCTTGAGTTGCGCAATGGCGGCTTTCGATTCCGGACGCACCACGTCGGCCAGGCCAAACACGGCGGCGGCAGCGCCGTCTACCAGCAGGAAGATGGTGGTCTTGCCCTCGGCGGCCAATGCCTCCAGCCTGGGATGTGCCACCCGGATGCCTTGTTCCCGCAGATAGCCGGGGCTCACCACTTTCACGTCCCGGCCTTCGACCGTGGCTTGCGCACCCCGGCCCGTCAGGTTGGTGAAATTGTCCGCCTGCGGCCACTCCACCTGACGCTCCTTCGCCATGCGCACGATACCCGTTGCAATGGGGTGCTCCGACTGGTTCTCCAGTGCGGCCGCCAAGCGCAGGCAGGCGGCCTCGTCCAGGTCGCCCAGCGGCACGATGTCGCTCACACCAAAACGGCCTTCGGTCAGGGTACCGGTCTTATCGAACACCACAGCCCCCAGATTGCGGGCCCGCTCGAACGCCGCACGGTCGCGGATAAGCAAGCCGTGGGATGCGGCCATGCTGGTGCTCACCGCGACGACGAGCGGCACGGCGAGTCCAAGAGCATGGGGGCAGGCGATCACCATCACGGTGACGGCGCGTTCCATGGCAAAAGCGAAATCCCGTCCCAGCGCCAGCCACACGAACAGCGTGGCGAAGCCGCCACCGAGGGCGATGGCGGTCAACCACACCGCGGCACGATTGGCCAGGTCCTGAGTACGCGAGCGCGACTCCTGAGCCCGACTCACCATGTCCATCACCTGTGCCAGATAAGTCTGCCCGCCGGTTTTCTTGACTTCTAGGGTAATCGCGCCTTCGCCGTTGACTGAACCGCCGATGGCCTCGGCTCCCTCGCCTTTTTCCACCGGTTTCGATTCCCCGGTGAGCATGGATTCGTCCAGACTGGTCTGGCCAGAAATGATGATGCCGTCGGTCGGCACCCGTTCGCCCGGCTTCACCAAGAGCCTGTCGCCGGGCGTGATGTCGTCGACTGAAACATCCTCTGTGTTTCCATCCGCTTGCAGGCGGTGCGCCTCGGATGGCAGCAGCCGCACCAGCGCCTCGAGTGCGCCGGAAGCCCCCAGTACCGACTTCATCTCGATCCAGTGGCCAAGCAGCATGATGTCGATCAGGGTGGCCAGCTCCCAGTAGAAGCCCATGCCGGACAGGCCGAAGGTGACGGCGCTGGAGTAAAAGTACGCGGCACTGATCGCCACCGCGATCAGCGTCATCATGCCGGGCTGGCGCTTCCTGAGTTCTTCTCCGAACCCCTTCAGGAACGGCCATCCCCCATAGAAAAACACGATGCTGGAGAAACCGAACAGAACATAGGCGTCGCCGCGAAAAGCAAGCGGTGCCGCCAAACCGAGCATGCCCCACAGGCCCGGCGACAGGGCCAGGATCGGCAACGTGAGGAGCAGGGAAATCCAGAAGCGCTTTCTGAAATCGGCCACCATGTGGGCGTGGTGGTCATGATGCGCGCCGTGCGCTGCTGGATTGCCGTGCATGCCGGCCGCATGTTCGCCATGCGCAGGATGCGCATGCGCCATGCCAGGTGCATGACGATGATCGGCTTGTCCTTCCATGAAGGCTCCTTCTCATCTACCCAACGGGATAGGCCTCTGCTTAGGCATTCTGTTCATCCTATCTTGCCTGCGTCGCGGCTGCTGCCGGATGCCGCAGGGGGGCGGTTGCAGCATGCGCCTCCTTGGGAATGGGCGTTGGCGCGGGCGTTTCCATCCAGAAAGCGATACCACGCCGACTTCAGTCGCCACCAGGAACCGGATGCATGTGAGATGCCGGCCTTGTCGAGCAATGTCTCGATATCCCGAATGTCGAGATGCGAGGCCGCGTAGGAAATCCGTAGATGGCCGCGCCGGTCAATATGTGCATCAAGAATTGGATCGAGCGCGGTAAGCTGACGGACAGCATCCTGCAGTTTCTCCGTGGCAACTGGCACGAGCGGGATTTTTCGAGAGACGTCGAATGGCCCCTTGTCCGCCTGTCCCTTTTCTCGAGTCTCACTCATGTTGTGTTCCCGGCATGCCTACTGACATGGCGCCAAACGAGAATGTCCCGGCACACAGAGAAGGTGCCTGCGTTCCGGTTATCCAAGGCAGCATGTTAATTTGCTCCCATCCATCCATAACCGCGCCAGGCACGCGCCATTTCCTGGCGCTGGCTATCGGTCAGCAGGCCATCGATTTTCTGCTGCATGTCGAGCATCGCATCCATTTGCTGGCGCTGCAGGTCAAACAAGGCCCGCGAAGCGGTGCGAATCGCATTCCAGTCCCGCTTGTCTGCCGTATAGAGTCCATTGAGCCGGGCCTGCGTTTCCCAACCCTGCTGCATGAGGCCGCGATTGCGCGCCTCCGACTCGGTCTGCAGTTGGCCAATCTTCTGCACTTGTTCAGACGTCAGGTCAGGAGGAGCCCAAGGCATCATGGTGTAACTTCCAGCCA